>NZ_JBHTIK010000006.1:0-67829 GCF_042676985.1 Sphingosinicella xenopeptidilytica
ACCCGAACTTCGTTCCCGTCAACCCCGCCAGGTCACGCACATACCATAACAACGGCATCTCAGAAGGACCGGTGTGTTCCCGCGCAATGCCGTTCAACCGAAAACGCATCGTATCCCTCCACCCGCACAAATGCACCAATCTGCGTATCGTTGTAGAGACCTGTGCTAACTGATTGTAGCACAATTTTGCCATATCACTCTTGCCAAGGTCATTTTCTTTGATATGGTCGCACGCAAAGATCGGGTGGCCTTGAGCCATCACGAAATAAACGCGGGGGAGGTCGGGTCCTCCCCTGGATTTTTGGGGAGAGAATCAACATGCGCACCAGAATGCTCGTTTCCCGGCTTGCGATAGCCACTGTGCTCACCGGTATTTCCCACGCTGCGCTGGCGCAGGCGGCAGGCGACAACGTGTCCACGGGCGGCGTCGAGGAAATCGTCGTTACCGCACAGAAGCGCGAACAGCGACTCCAGGATGTGCCGGTCACCGTCTCTGCGCTTTCCGGCGCAGGCGCCGAAGCGCGCGGCGTTCAGAGCACGGAAGAGCTCTCGACCGCGGTTCCCTCGCTGGACTGGCAGTCAGGCAAGGCCGGCAGCCCCTATATTCGCGGTATCGGCTCCATCATCTCGACGGCCGGCAACGAGTCGTCGGTCGGTCTGTTTGTCGACGGCGTGCTGCTGATCAGCCCGCTGCAGGCCAACTTCAACCTCAACAATGTCGAGCGCATCGAGGTGTTGAAAGGCCCACAGGGCACGCTGTTCGGCCGCAACGCGAACGGCGGCGTGATCAACATCATCACGCGCGATCCGTCGCAGGATACCGCAGTCGATGCGAGCGTCGGCTATGGCAACTACAACACGATCGACGCGCAGTTCTACGGGAATACCGCCCTTACGGACACGCTCGCGGCGAATGTCGCGGTCGCCTATCGCAATCAGATGGATGGCTGGGGCAAGAACGTCAACACCGGCTCGGACGCCTATGACGGCGATTCCTTCGACATCCGCGCCAAGCTCGGCTGGACGCCGACGCCGGACACCGACATCATCCTCACCGGCCAGTATTTCACCAACCACAACGAGGCGACGAAAAACAGGCTGCTTCGCGGCACTGTGGGCCTCAACGGCGCATTGCCGCCTGCGGGCTTCTACGATGTCAACGAGAGCTTCGAATCGTTCACGGAAACCGACGTGTGGTCGCTCAATCTGCGTATCTCGCACGATTTCGGCGCGGCGACCTTCCGCTCGCTGACGGCGTATACCGATGTCGACACGCTCTGGGCCTACGACTCCGACGGTGGCGCTCTGGAAACGCTCGAAGGCGATATTTTCGAGAACGCTTCAGGTTTCACGCAGGAGTTCCAGTTGCTTTCGCCTGCGGAACAAAGCGTGCGCTGGATCGTCGGCCTCTATTATCTTGATATGGAAGCCGCTTTCACGCCGATCGAACTCGAAGGTACGGCCGTCGGCGGTGCGTTCATCGAGGTGTTCGGGCATACCCGTGCGCGTTCGCTCGCCGGTTTCGGTGAGGTCACTTTCGAACTGGCCGAGACCACGAACCTCACGCTCGGCGGCCGCTATACGTTCGACAAGCGGACGGTCGATGGCCACACCGATGTCAACGGCACTGCGGGCACGGTCTTCTATCAGCAGAAGAACTTCAGCCAGCCGACGTATCGTGTCACGCTGGACCACAACTTCACCGACGATATCATGGCCTATGCCACGGTCAGCACCGGCTACAACTCGGGTCAGTTCAACACCGGAAACGCGGCTGCGGCGGCGGTGAAGCCGGAAAAGATGCAGGCCTATGAAGTCGGCATCAAATCCGATCTTCTGGATCGGCGGCTTCAGATCAATGCCGCCGCGTTCTGGTACGATTACAAGGATCTGCAGGTAAACGTCGTTCAGAACGCCGTGACCGTGCAGACCAATGCCGCGAAGGCGCGGGTGAAAGGCTTCGAGCTTGAAGTGAACACCGCGCCCGTCGACAATTTGTCGATGCAGTTCGCGTTCTCTTACCTCGACACCGAATATACGAAATATGCCGACGCGCAGTTCTATGTTCCGGAAGTCGGCGGCGGCTACACGACAGTTGTCGGGGATGCCTCCGGCAACCAGATGATCAATGCGCCGAAGTATTCGGCCTTCGCTTACATCCAGTATGAGATGGAAAGCGCGATGGGCACTTTCACACCGGCCCTGTCCTACGCCTACAAGAGCAAGATCTACCGCAACTACCAGAACGACCTCGTGTCGCCCTCCCAGAATCTCGTGAACGCATCGCTGCTGTTCACACCGACGTCGGGCAACTGGGACGTGCGGCTGTGGGGCAAGAACCTGCTGGACGAGAAGAACGAGCAGAAATCGGTCCGCCGCGAGGGCGCGATGGGTCATCCACTCGCGCCGCTCACCTACGGCATCACCTTCGGTGTACACTTCTAGGGGATGGCAGGTTCCATCCGCAGTTGATTTGAAGAGGGAGATTTCATGATGAGACTGGCATTGGCCGTACTTTCCGGGGCTCTGCTTTCCGTTGCCGCCTGCTCGCAGGCGCCCACGGAGACGGCTCCGGCGGAGAAGGCGACAGCGGCATCGACCGCCGAGGACGAGGCTGCGATCCGCAAACTGTTCGCCGATCTGATGGCCGCGGTGAAGGCCGAGGATGCGGCGGCCGTAGCGCAGGCCTACGCCCCCGAAGGCTTCATCTATCTCGATGTCAGCACGCCGCGCGCTTTCCACGGACGCGAAGGTGCGGAGCACACTTGGAAGCTGTGGTTCTCGATGATCGAGCCGGGCTCGGGCACGGGCGACGCGACCGAACTTCAGGTTACGGTCGTTGGTGACTACGCCTTCGCGATGCACTTCGATCATTACACGGCGAAGCCGAAAGATCCCAAGTTGCAGCATCTCGTCGATTTCACGAACCGTGCAACCTCGTGGCTCAAGAAGATCGACGGGCGCTGGTATATTCTCGTCGAGCATAATTCCTTCCCGGTCGACCTCGTGAACGGTCAGGCCGACTTCAAATCGAAGGAATAGTCGCGAGAGGGCATGAAGCAGGCGTCGGCATTCGCAAGGATGGTTGGATGATACAGCACGATGTCGACGACCTGCTTCAGAGAGCAATGGCAACAGGCGGCCGCGAACTCAGCGCCGATGAAAGGCGCAACGTCGCGACCGCCTGTGAGCAGATGGATGCCGCCATGGCAGGTTGGCGCGATGCGGCCGAAGGCCGGCGCCGGCTGGAGGCCATTCAGGACGAAAACCTCGTCTGGTTCACGCCGTCCTCCAATCCTCATACGGAGATGAAGCAGGGGCGCGAGGAATACATCAAGCTCGTCACTGAGTTTCAGTTCGATCACTATATTCCCGGCAGCAAGGTCGAGATTTTCGATGTCACTGCCGAGGGAAATCGCGTTGCGACGGAGATGATCTCCGATATCGTGATGAAAGACGGCACGCCCTACACGAACCGTTATCAGCAGCTGTTCGAGTTCAATTCTCAGGGCAAGGTCGCCGTCTACAAGCTTTACATGGATACCGCGATCTTCATTCGCGATGACAACAAGGCGACGAAGAAAATCGCCGACGATTTCCTTTATGCGCTGTCGACATGCGGTACTCTTGGGTTGCGTCATCTGATGAAGGATGACGCAACCTGGTCTTTTCCCGCCCGCGGCGGCGATATCGTCACGCTGAACAAGGCTGAAGCGCTCGATCGGATCGAACGGCTCCAATCGAATACGACCGGCCTCGGTTTCGAGGAGGTCTATCGGAGCCCGATCATTCGCGGCAACTACGTGACGGTCCGCGCGACGGTTTCGGGAACGGATATCCGCGACGGGAAACCGTTCAGCGCCACGCATCATTTCGTCATCAAGACCGAAAAGCCGCAGGAGGCCAGCCATGCCGGCCGCGTGATCGGCGGCAAGATCACAGAAATCCGCGAGTATGTGCGCGGAGGATTCCTCCCCGAAGTGTGATGGACGGCATCAGAGGACAGACGATGGTCGAGCAGGATATCGATACGTGCCTTACGCCGGAGGAGCGCCGCAACGTCGCGGCCGCCTATGAACAGCTCGACGCGGCGATGGCCGGCTGGCGCGATCGTGCCGAAGGGCGTCAGCGTCTTGATGCCGTGCTTGCCGACGATTTCGTCTGGTTCGTGCCGACATCCGATCCGGCGCGACAGGCGCGGGGGAGCAAGCAGGACTACATCGATTATGTGACCGTGTTCCAACACGAGAATTACCAGCCCGGTAGCCGGGTGGAGATTTTCGCGCATACGGCCCACGGCAACCGCGTTGCCACCGAGATGCTTTCGGACATCGTCCGCAAGGACGGCTCGCCCTATCGCAACCGGTATCACCAGCTCTTCAAGTTCAACGACAAGGGGCAGGTGAAGGAGTACCGCGTTTACATGGACTCCGCCGTCATCGTGACGGACGCATTCGCTGCGTGCGAGCGTGCCGTGCGCGCGTTCATCGCGGCGCTTGGCTCGGGCGACGCGCGGACCCTCAAGGTACATGTGACGGAGAATTTCCGCTGGCTGCCCGCGGACGGTGCCGGCGGCCTCGATGTCGATGCCGTTGCCGCTCTCGTGCAGGCCGCGAAGGCGAAGCGCACTCTGACGCTGGAGATCATACCCGAAGGCCTGATCGCCGAAGAGGGGGTGGCCTCGATCGAGGTGACGTCGGGCGATGGTGTTGTTCACTCGCTGGTCGCTACGCTCCAGGGCGACCGGATTGCGGGCATCGAGGAATTCAGCGGCGGCAGGTCCATCGTGGATCTGGCCGCCTGAGCGGCGAAACGGAAAATAACGCGGAGAAGAGCGATGGATATGGGTACCCCGGTCAGCGAAAACATCTCCCGCCTCACCGCGCATCTGCAGGGCTGGATCGGGCGCACGCGGCCCATGCTCATTGACGGGCAATGGGTGGAAGCGGCGTCCGGCAAGACCTTTCAGGTTCGCGATCCCGCGACCGGCAAGATCATCGCCAATGTCGCGGAAGGCGCGGCGGAGGACATCGATCGTGCCGTGCGCGCGGCGCGAAAGGCATTCGAAAGCGGCCCGTGGTCGCGCATGACGCCCTCGGAGCGCGGCAAGCTGCTGCACCGGGTCGGCGACCTGATCCTCGAGAATCTGCACGAGCTGGCGCAGCTCGAATCCATCGACAACGGTAAGCCGGCAAGCGTGGCGCGCGCGGCGGACGTGCCGCTGGCGGCGGACATGTTCCACTACATGTCGGGCTGGTGCACCAAGATCGAGGGCAAGACGATTCCGATCTCGGCGCTTGCTGCGCCCGGCAACTATTTCTCCTACACGCGGCCGGAACCGATCGGCGTCGTCGGCCAGATCATTCCTTGGAATTTCCCGCTGCTGATGGCGGCATGGAAGCTGGCGCCGGCGCTTGCCACGGGCTGCACGGTCGTCCTCAAGGTTGCCGAGGAAACGCCGCTGTCGGCGCTGCGGCTCGGCGATATCCTGATGGAAGCGGGGATACCCGCCGGCGTCGTGAACATCGTGCCGGGCTTCGGGGAAACCGCCGGCGCCGCACTCGCCGCGCATCCGGACGTGAACAAGGTGGCGTTCACCGGCTCCACCGAAGTCGGCAAGCTCATTGTGCAGGCCGCCGCGCGCGATCTGAAGCGGGTCAGCCTCGAGCTCGGCGGGAAATCCCCCAACATCATCCTCGCGGACGCGGATATCGACGCGGCCATCGCCGGCTCCACCGCGGCGATCTTCTTCAACCACGGGCAATGCTGCAACGCCGGCAGCCGGCTCTACGTGCAGGAGAAGGTTTTCGACCGTGTTGTCGAAGGCATCGCCGCGGCGGCGGGCAAGATCAAGCTGGGCTGCGGTCTCGACGATGACACGGAGATGGGGCCGCTCGTTTCCGACGTGCAGTTCGATCGCGTCTCGGGGTTCCTGCGTTCCGGCAAGGAACAGGGTGCGAGGGCTCTGTGCGGCGGCGAGGCGCTCGAGGGTGCCGGCTATTATGTGAAGCCCACGGTGCTCGTCGACACGCGGCCGGACATGAAGGTGGTGCAGGAGGAAATCTTTGGACCCGTCCTCGTCGCCATGCCCTTCAAGGAGGCCGACGACCGCCTGATCGCCGAAGCCAACAACAGCATCTACGGCCTCGCCGCCGGCGTGTGGACGCGCGACGTCGCGGCGGCGCACGGCATCGCCCACAAGCTTCGCGCGGGCTCCGTGTGGGTCAATTGCTATCACGTGTTCGACGCATCGCTGCCGTTCGGCGGCTACAAACAATCCGGCTGGGGCCGCGAGATGGGGCAGGCGGTGCTGTCCAACTATCTCGAAACCAAGGCCGTCACCACGGCGATCGGATGAGCGCGGGAAGGGGCGGAATGAGGCTGACCATGAAGAGTACGGCGCTCGCCGGATTTCTGGGTGCGGCGATTGCCGCCCTGGGCGCTATGCCAGCGGCCGCCGGAACCTGCGAGGATCCTGGTGCGAGCCTGACGCCGCAGGAAGTCCGCAATGTGAAGGCGGCGTGCGAGCAGATGGCCGCCGCGGTCGCCGGATGGGCGAATGCCGACGAGGGCCGCCGGCGCCTGGAGGCGATTCAGGCGGAAGACTTCAAATGGTTCGTGCCCGTCGCCGACCCCTCCGCCCAGCAGTACGGAACGCGCGAGACCTACGTGCAGCTCGTGGTCGAGCGGCAGTTCGACATGTACAAGCCGGGCAGCAAGGTGGAAATCTTCGCGACCACGGCGCAGGGCAACCGCGTGGCGACCGAAATGATCGCCGACATCTACACCAAGGACGGCGAGCCCTACACCAACCGCTACCAGCAGCTTTTCTTCTTCAACGATGCCGGGAAGATTCAGGAGTATCGCCTGTTCCAGGATAGCGAGATCCATACCTGGGATTACGATCAGGCGATCAAGCGGGAAGTGCTCCGCTTCTTCGAGGCCATGTCGTCGAGCGGCACGGCGCTCGTGCGCGACATGCTTGCCGACAACGCGACGTGGGAAGTCCGTCGCGCCGGCAATGGCGTCGTGTCGATGAACAAGGCCGAAGCCGTTGCTGAACTCGACAAGCTGCAGAACGCGGTCGGCGGTCTTCATTTCACCGTGAAGCCCGAAAATATCGTCATACAGGGCGAACGGGTGGCGGTGGAAGCGACGTCGGGCGGCACGACGAACACGCTCGCCCCCTACAGCAACGTCTACCACTTCATGCTGCTGATCAAGGACATGAAGATCGCGCGGATCAACCAGTACGGCGACACGCAGGCGGCTTTTGCGCAGACAAAAGACGCTGTCTCGAAGCTGTATTGATGGAGAGAGAACGGGAAATGACCAGGGGCTGGATCATCAGGGCCGCGCCACTCGCGTTGGCTGCCGCGCTTCTCTCGGTGCCAGCCCATGCGGCCTTTAAGCCGCAGACGCAGCCCTGCAAGCCATCGACGACGGAACTGACGCGCGCCGAGCAGCGCAACGTGAAGGCCGCGTGCGCTGAAATCGAAGCGCAGGTGCAGTCATGGAGCGACGCGGCAGGCGGAGCCCGAAAACTCGGTGGAATGCTTGCCGACAATTTCACGTGGGTAACGCCGACCACGCAGTGGGACCGCTTCCACCGCGGCGACAAAGCCGATTATATCCGGCGGATCACGGTGGATCAGGCGGATCGGTATGCGACAGGCAGCACCTACCGTATTCTGCATACGACCGTGCAGGACGACCGCGTCGCCATCGAGATGCTGTCGGCCATCAATCTCAAGGACGGCACCAAGACGCAGAACCGCTATCACCTGCTCTACCGCTTCGATGCCGACGGCAAGCTGCTGGAAGCGCGGCACTATCTCGATACCGCCGCCAAGGTGAACGACGACCGTGCCGCGAACACGCGGATCGCGCTCGCCTTCCTCGATGCGGTGGCGAAGGGGGCCGGCGATGCCGCGGGCAAGCTGCTCGCGGAGGATGTGCGTTGGATCGTGCCGACGAGCGACCCCAAGCCGGGCATGGACCGCGCCACTGCGATCCAGGTGATCAACGGCATCCCGGCCGGATTCCAGAATTTCTCGCTCACGGTCTTCGACGATGAACGGCTGAAGGGTGACGCGCTTGGCCCGCGTACGGCCTACAGCAACCATCAGCCGAGCCAGCCGAATGCCGTGCCGGGCGTTGCCGCCGAGCGGGACAAGGTGGCGATCGAGGCGCTCTCGCGCGGCGCGCACAAGGGCAGGGCCTACGAGAACCGCTACCAGTTTCTCTTCACGGTCAGGGATGGCCTTATCCACGAGATCAAGGAATACAATGACACGCGGCATCTCGCCGAAGTGTTGAGCGGAGGCTGAGAACCACCGCCGACATAGTCGAACGAACAGCGCATCCGAGGGAGTGATCATGTCTGAGAGCAAGAGCCAACGTCCGCCATCCCGCGTGGATCGCCGCAGCTTCATCCGCGCCGCGGGCGGAACCACCATCGCCGCCGTCGGCGGCAGTTCGCTTGTCGTCGGCGCCGCGCAGGGCGCCACGCCGCGCAAGTGGGATCATGAAGTCGATGTCGTGGTCGTCGGCTCCGGCGGCGCCGCGCTCGCGGGCGCGGTGACGGCCGTGTCGCGCGGCCTGAAAGTCGCAGTGCTGGAAGCGGCACCCGTGGCCGGCGGCGCCACCGCGCGCTCGGGCGGCGGCTACTGGATTCCCAACAACCGCTTTATGCGCGCGAAGGGCATTCAGGACCCGCGCGAGGACTGCATCCGTTACATGGCGCGCTATTCGTTCACGCAGCTCTACGACGTGAACGCCGAGAACTACGGCATTCCGGTGCTGTCGGTGAAGCAGATGGCGGCAATGTACGATAATGCCGCGCCCGCCGTCGAACTTTTCGAAAAGCTCGGCGCGCTCCAGACCCGCGAAGACGATTCCTACGATTATTGGGAAGCCGCGCCCGAGAACAAGGCACCGCAGGGCCGCCTGATCTGGACCAAGGTGGATGTCGCGCCCGGCACCATCACGGGCGGCGGCGCTGACACGATCCGTCAGATGGGTGACTGGCTGGCGAAGAAGGGCTCGCCGATCCAGCTCGAGCACCGCGTCACCAAGCTCGTCACCAACAGCAAGGGCGCAGTCGTTGGCGTGATCGCCACGGATTCGGACGACAAGCAGATTTCGTTCCGCGCGCGCCGGGGCGTCCACTTCGGATCGGGCGGCTTCACGCTCAATGAGGAACTTCGCCTCAACTTCCAGCGCGGCCCCGTGTTCGGCAGCTGTGGCCCGATGACCAATCAGGGCGATCTCGTCTACATGGCTTCTGCCATCGGCGCGAAGCTCGGCAACATGCAGAACGGCTGGCGTTTCCAGCTCGTGCTCGATCAGGTGCTGCAGACTCCCGGCCTTGCAACCGACGTGTGGGGTGTCATCGGCGACAGCATGGTGATGGTCAACAAATACGGCCAGCGCGTTGTCAACGAGAAGCGGCCCTACAGCGACCGTGGCGAGGTGCATTTCAACTACGATCCGAACAAGAACGAGTGGACCAACCTCGTTTTGATGCAGATCCTCGACCAGCGGGCCTATGATCACGCGCAGGGCCATTATCCGCTGCCGCCGAAGGGTGCGACCGCGCCGTATATCATCACGGCGCCGACGCTCGATGCGCTTGCCGACGCGATCCGCAAGCGCCTGACCGAGCATGGTCCGCGCATCGGCGGTTTCCAGCTCGACGAGAGCTTCCTGCCCAACCTGAAGGCCACGATCAAGCGCTTCAACGGCTTCGCCGAAACCGGCAATGACGAAGATTTCGCGCGAGGCTCGTTCGGTTACGATCGTCAATGGCATGAACGCTTCGGCGGGCCGGAATCGATCGCGGCGAACGACAAGCCGAACAAGACGATGTATCCGATCGCGGACAAGGGTCCCTATCACGCGATCCTTCTCGTCTCGGGCAGCGCCGATACGAACGGCGGCCCGATGATCAACGAGAACGCGCAGGTGCTGTCGATCGCCAACGAGCCCATTCCGGGTCTCTACGGCGCTGGCAATTGCATCGCCTCGCCTTCGGGACGTGCTTATTGGGGCGGCGGCGCCACCATCGGGCTCTCGCTGACCTTTGGTTACATCGCGGGCAATCACCTTGCGACCGCGCCGATCAACGACGACGCGTAAATTCCGGGTTCAGCCGGAATCCTGTCTAAGGATGATGTGGAAGGTACGGGTGTGACGGCAGCGGCGTTGGTTTATCGGGAGAGCAAACCGGAACGGGATGCACCGGAGGCCATCGTCATTGCATTCCATCCGGAAGGAGAGGACGGCCGCGATACGGATGCGTGGCTTTCAGGTTTGAAGGCGCATTGTCAGGTCGTCGTTCCCAAGGCCTGGCGCGCGCTCAATCCCCGAATGTACGGGCCGGACGAGAACCAGCATTTCGCATGGTTCTTCGTTTATGGGCCGGCGCAGCCCGAGCCCGCGACATTCGGGGATTCCCTCTTCCAGGTGGAGCAGTTCGTCCACGATGTTCGGGAACGTGTGCCGGCGGGTGTGCCGATCCTGCTGATCGGCTGGGATCAGGGCGCGGCGCTGGCGGTGACGCTCGCGGGTGTGATCCCGGAGTTCATCGACGGCGTGCTCGCCTTCGATGGCTATCTGCCGGAGATTTCGGGCTGGGCACTGCCCAGCGACGATCTCGGCGGCCTGCCGGTCACGCTCGTGCACCGCAAGGGCAGCATGGTGCCGCCGGCGTTGCGCGCGGCGACAGCCGAAGCGCTGCAAGCCCGCGGCGCATCAGTGACCGGGGATACGGGCGACGGGATTGTGATCGAGGATTGGGTTCGCGGTTGCGCCCGGCTCGGGAAAAGAACGTTTGCGGAGGTTTCATAGTATGAATGGTCTGCGTTCCTGTATTTTCGCCGCGACGATGACGGTCACGATGGCCGGCGCCGCGCTCGCCAATTCGGAAGGACCGATTCCCGGCTTCACGGGGGCGCCGGGCATGAAAGGTGCCGAGCCGGAAATGACCTGCCAGTCCTGTCACATCGACTATGCCTTGAATCCCGACAGGCTCGGCCGCGTCGAATTGCAGGGTGTGCCGCCGGTGTATCAGCCGGGGAAGAGCTATACGATCACGCTCCAGCTCAAGCATCCCACGGCGAAGCGCTGGGGCTTCCAGCTCACGGCGCTTTCGACGCCCAATTATACGGCGGCGGGCGATTTCGCGGCGCTCGACAAGACCACGCAGAAGAAGACCGCGGCCGGGCGGCAGTATATCGAGCACGGCAGCATCGGCGGCAAGGCCACCGGCATGGGCAAGACCGGTGGCTATGCGTGGACCTTCACGTGGACGGCGCCGAAAACCAATGTCGGCAATGTCGCCTTCTTCGCGGCGGCGAACATGGCCAACGGCAACGGCGATCTGACCGGCGACCGCGTCTACGCTTCGGCAAAGCCGCTGTTCACCAGCCGGGCCGGCGCGAAATAGGCGCTTTACGCATATAAATTCTTGGGAGGTGAGAAATGCTGAAAAGGATGACGCAGGTCGCGCTGATCGGCTTTGCGCTATGGGGAGACGCCGCGATGGCGCAGACACCGCCTGATGCCGCCGCGTGGCGGCAGAAAACGATCGAGATGTTCCGAGATGCCAAGCCGACGCCGGATCTCGCGCAGATGTCGCCCGTGGACAAGCTGCTTGCGCTTGAAGAAATTCGACAGATACCTCTGCGCTACACGCGCTGCATCAACCAGCGCGACTGGAAATGCTGGACATCGCTGTTCACCGAAGAGTCGGATTACTGGAACGGCACGCTGGGCAAGGTCGTGGCCGGTACCGAAGGATGGTACGACCATCTGAACGCGACAGGCATGACGTCGAGCCGCGTGCACAGCCTCTTTCACAGTTTCGGCGCGGAGATCGAAATCCTGTCGCCGACGACCGCACGCGGAATCTGGCAGGCGTCGTACGTCTTCTATTCCGGAAAGGATGAGCCGGGCGACCCCAAGGGAACCGTCATCCAGCCCGGCCTGCAGCACAGGCAATGGGCCGTGTATTATCAGACGTACAAGAAGGTGGATGGTCTCTGGAAGATCAATTCCACCATACATCTCGACCTCAGGAGCGAAGACGGGCCTCTGCCCGAGGGCGTCAAGGCGCTCCCGATAGGTGATGTTCCCAATCCCGAGGGACGTCTTTTCTCCGGGAACTAACGCGTGCTCATCAGCGATTGTGTTCGCCGACCCATCGGCGAACACAATCAAGGGAACGGCCCACGAAATCGGGGGTGATGCCCAGCCGCTCGGTCGCCGCGCCGGCGCGGTTGATCCAGAACGTCGTGTAGCCGAACCAGCCCGCGCCGCCGATGTCCCAGCCGTTCGACGAAACGAACAGGATGGCGCTCGCCGGGAGGCCGAAGTGGTCGGTTCCCAGCCGATAGACATCCGGCGCGATCTTGTAGCGGCGCAGGGGATCGACGCTGAGGACCGCATCGAGGAGATCGCGCACGCCGGCGTTGCCGAGCGCGTCCTCCAACATGTCAGGGGTTCCGTTCGACAGGACCGCCATGGCGAGTCCCGCCTCGCGAAGTGCCGTGAGCGCGGCCAGTGTTTCGGGATGCGGACGCAGATGCCGATAATCGGCAAGCAGCGCGGCCATCGTTCCTGAATCCTGTGGAAGGCTCAGCTGCTCGAGCGTGAAGCCGAGCGCGTCGTGCGTCACCTGCAGGAAATCGGCGTAGCGATCGCCGAGCGTGCGCAGCATCGTGTATTCGATCTGCTTCTGCCGCCACAACGCCGCGATGGCTGCGCCGTGACCGGGGAAGACGGCATCCGCGTTCACCCCTATGGCGGAAACATCGAGCAGCGTGCCGTAGACATCGAAAACGATCGCCTCGATGCGGCGGGCGCTCATGCCGCCGCTGCCGTCTTCTCCGTCGGCGCCTTCTCTGTCACTGGGGACTTGATCCCCAGCTTGGCGAACAGCGCGGCGTCGCGGTCGGTGCCGGCATTCCCGGTCGTCAGCAGCCGGTCGCCGGTGAAGATGGAGTTGGCACCGGCGAGGAAGCACAGCGCCTGCGCTGCGTCTGTCATGCTTTCGCGGCCCGCGGAAAGCCGGATCACCGCAGCGGGCATGGCGATGCGCGCGGCCGCCACGGTGCGCACGAATTCAATCTCGTCGATCTGTGCGAGCGGCGTATCCTTCAGCATGTCGCCGAGCGGCGTTCCCGCAATGGGCACGAGCTGGTTGATCGGCACGCTCGCGGGGTGTTCCGGCAATGTCGCCAGCGCATGGATGAAGCCCACGCGATCCGCGCGGCTTTCGCCCATGCCCATGATGCCGCCGCAACACACGGCGATACCGTTCTCGCGCACACGTTCCAGCGTCTCCAGCCGGTCGTCATACGTGCGTGTCGTTACCACGTTTGCGTAATACTCGGGCGCGCTGTCGATGTTGTGATTGTAATAATCGAGACCTGCCTCGGCGAGCCGGCGCGTCTGGTCGTCGCTCAGCATCCCGAGCGTCATGCAGGTTTCAAGGCCGAGCGCCTTCACGCGCCGCACCATGGCGACGACCGCGTCCATGTCGCGGTCCTTCGGGCTCCGCCATGCCGCGCCCATGCAGAAACGCTCGGACCCCGCCGCCTTCGCCTCGGCAGCCGCCGCGACCACCGCGTCGACATCCATCAGCTTCGAGGCCTTGAGCCCCGTGTCGTGGCTCGCCGACTGGCTGCAATAGCCGCAATTCTCCGCGCAGCCGCCCGTCTTGATGGACAGCAGCGTGGAGCGCTGCACGGCGTTGCTGTCGTGATGGCGGCGATGGATCGTCTGCGCTTCCCACAGGAGATCGCTGAACGGCATGTCGAACAGCGCAGCGATTTCCCGCCGGGTCCAGTCGTTGCGTGTGGTCATCTGTCCTGTCTCATTGCAGCCGTTCGATCAGCGTCGCGTTCGCCATGCCGCCGGACTCGCACATGGTCTGCAGGCCGTAGCGCCCGCCTGTTTCTTCGAGCGCGGTCAGCAGGTTGGCGAGAAGCCGCCCGCCCGAGGCGCCGACGGGATGGCCGAGCGCGATGGCACCGCCATAAGGGTTCACCCGTTCCGGATCGACGCCGAGATCCTTCTGCCAGGCGAGTGGAACCGAGGCGAACGCCTCGTTCACCTCGAAGGTCGAGATATCGTCCACGCCGAGGCCCGCGCGCGCCAGCAACTTGCGGGTCGCGGGAATGATCGCGGTCAGCATCAGGATCGGGTCGTCACCCGCAACCGAAAAATGCGTGATCGCCGCGCGGGGTTTGAGGCCCAGCCGCCGGGCGAGCGCTTCCTCCATGATCAGCGTCGCGCTGGCGCCATCCGTCACCTGGCTGGAATTGCCGGCCGTGACGCTCCAGCGGATCTGCGGATAGCGCCGCAGCATGGCGTCGTCCTCGAACGCGGGCTTCAGATTGGCGAGGCGTTCAAGCGATGTATCCCGGCGCAGGCCCTCGTCGTGTGTCACACGCCGCACGCCGTCCGCCGTGGGAACGTCGATCGGCACGACCGCGCGCGCCGTCAGCCCGGCATCTTCCGCCGCGGCGGCGCGGCTATGCGAACGCAGCGAGAAGGCGTCCATCTCGGCGCGCGAGATTCCCCAGCGCGCGGCGATCAGCTCGGCGGAGATACCCTGCCGGACCAATCCTTCGGGATAGCGCTGCTTCAACTGCACGCCGTCCGTATCCTTGCCAAGCCGGTTGGCGCGCATCGGCACGAGACTCATCATCTCGACACCACCCGCGATGACCGCATCATAGGCGCCCGCGATCACGCCCTGCGCGGCGAAATCGAACGCCTGCTGCGCGGAGCCGCACTTGCGATCGAGTGTCACCGCCGGCACGCTTTCCGGAAGGCCCGCCGCAAGCACGGCGTGGCGGCCGATGTTGCCCGATTGCTCGCCGACCTGGATCACACAGCCGGTGATCACGTCCTCCACCAGCGCCGGATCGATGCCGGTGCGCTCAACAAGGCCGCGCAGCACATTGGCATAGAGGTCGACGGGATGGATTCCGTCGAGCACGCCGCCGGCGCGCCCGCGCCCGAACGGCGAGCGCACGGTGTCGACGATGACGGCGCGGCGCATCCGTCAGCGCCTCAGTGTCAGGGCCATCTCGGCGTTCTTGAATTGCACCACGGGCAGGCTCGCGAGTTTCATCAGCCGCCCCACTTCCTCCAGCTCGGGCGAAGAGAGCAGCGGATAGGTCCGCTTCAGCGGCCCCGCCTCGCGCATCTTCTGGAGATCGGATTCGGGCATCAGCGCGCGCAGGATCAGCTCATCGTCATTGTCGGTGCCGTAACGCTTGCGCAGCTCTTCGATCGTCGGCTGCTCGGGCGGATTGTCGAGCACTTCCTTGGCGCGCGGGCTTTCCATGATGCGGTCGAGCACGTTCGGATCGATCGGCGCCACGGTCTCACCGTAGTAGCCAGCGGCATACTCGACGATCTCGTCGGGGATGATGGCGTAGCGTTCGCCCTTCACGACGTTCAGCACGGCCTGGATGCCGACGAGCTGGCTGAACGGCGTCGCCATGCCCGGATAGCCGAGTTCACGGCGCACGACGGCGACCTCCTTCAGCACATCCTCGAAACGGTCGGACATGTTGTGCTGCGCGAGCTGCGCCTTCAGCGTGCCGACCATGCCGCCCGGAATCTGGTGCAGCGTCGAAAGCACGTTGTATTCGTTGTGCTGGTTCACGAGAAAACCCGCCGCCTTGCCGACACGCTCGAAATGATCGGCGACCGGCGCGAACAGGCTCTTGTCGAGGCTGTGCGTGTGTCCCAGCAGCTCGATGTTCGCGACGACGCTTTCGGTGGAGGGCACCGACGGGCCGTTCGCCATCGGACGGCTGGCGGTGTGCAGGATGGTGGCGCCGAGCGGGATCGAGTCGAGATACGCCTTGCCAGATTGGCCGAGGATATTGTTGGCGTGGAATTCGATCGGCTTGCCGCGTGCCTTCGAGACAATGGCTGGCAGCAATGTCGAAAGCCGTTCCTTCTCCAGCACGCCCGCCGTGTCGTAGAGCAGGATCGTGTCGATATCGTCGGACGCCGAAAGCTTGTCGACCTTGTCCGCATAATAGGCGTCGCTGTGCACGGGCGAGAGCGTGAACATGATCGCGCCCGCGACCTCCGAGCCGAACTCCTTCGCCACCTTCGCCAGCCGTAGCATCTTGTCGATGTTGAACAGCACGTCGTAGATCCAGAAGCTCCGCGCGCCGTGGACGTTGAGCTGGCGCATCCACGCATCCATCAGCGCGTCGGGCGTCGTGCGGAACGTCACCGAGGCGTTGGAGCGCATACCCGAGCGCAGCACCGTGCGCGGCATCGCCTCCACCAGCGCGTCCATCATATCCCACGGGTTCTCCCGGCAATGCCGGATCAGCACCTCGAAATGATTGGAGCCGGTGAGATCGATGACGCGAAAGCCGGTCTTGTCGAGCCACGAGGCGGCGGGCAGCGCCATGCCGGCCTGAAGCCTCATGCCCCACAGGCTCTGCTGCCCGTCCCGGATGGTCTGATCGAGAAACTCAACATGCGCCATTTTCAGCGTCCTTGTTCAGCGCGGAAGGCGGGAAGCAGAACGGTTTCCAGCCAGCGCGTATTGATGGTGTTCGAGCGGAAGTCCTCGTGCGCCACGATGACCTTCAGCAGCGGGATGTTGGTGGCGATGCCCTCGACCGTGAAATCGTCGAGCGCGGCGGCGAGTCGGTCGATTGCCTCCGCGCGCGTATTCCCGTGCACGATCAGCTTGGCGATCATGCTGTCGTAATAGGGCGGGATCATCGTGCCGCTTTCGACCGCCGTATCGACGCGGATGCCTTCGCCCGAGGGCGGGTCCCAGCGCGTGATGCGGCCGGGGCAGGGGATGAAGTCGCGGTCGGGGTCCTCCGCGATGATCCGCGCCTCGATGGCGTGCCCCGCGGTGTGCACATCCTTCTGGGAAAAGCCTTTCACGGCGCCCGTCGCGAGCCTCAGCTGCGCCTGCACGAGATCGGCGCCGGTGATCGCCTCGGAAACGGGATGCTCCACCTGGATGCGGGCGTTCACCTCCATGAAGAAGAACTCTTCGGTGGTCGTGTCGTAGAGGAATTCGACGGTGCCGGCGTTCCGGTAGTTGATCGAGGCGAGCAGGCGCACGGCGGCTTCGTGAAGGCGCTTCCGCACCGCCGGAGACAGGATCGCCGCCGGGGCTTCCTCGATCATCTTCTGGTAGCGCCGCTGGATCGAGCAGTCGCGCTCGCCGAAATGCACGACGCCGCCTTTGCCGTCGCCGATGACCTGCACCTCGATGTGCCGGGCGACCTCGACATAGCGTTCGATGAACAGCGTTCCGTCGCCGAAGGCCTCGCGCGCCGTCGTCACGGCCTGATCGAAGGCGCCCGCCAGCTCCTCGGCGTTCCGCGCCACCACCATGCCGCGCCCGCCGCCGCCTGCCGAGGCCTTGGTGATCACGGGATAGCCGATTTCCTCGGCAAGCTTCAGGGCGTGTGCCACGTCTTCCACGGCATCGGTGCCGCTCGTCATCGGTACGTTCGCGGCACGCGCCATCGCACGTGCGGAAATCTTGTCGCCCACCTGCCGGATCGATTCCGGTGTCGGTCCTACGAACGTAATGCCTTCCTGTGCGCACAGTTCGGCGAGTTCGGCGCGTTCGGAGAGGAAACCGTAACCGGGATGAAGCGCGGTGCACCCCGTGCTGACGGCGGCGTGCACGATCAATCCGGCATTCAGATAGGAATCGCGCGCCTGCGCGGGGCCGAGCACGACGCAGCGGTTCGCGGTGCGCGCACCGAGCCCGTCGCGGTCCGCCGCCGAAACCCCGAGCACGGCTTCCATGCCGAGCGCCTGCGCGGCGCGAATGGCCCGGAGCGCGATCTCGCCCCGGTTCGCGACGAACAGCCGTCCGTTTGATGGTGCGGTATCAGGCATCGGGCTCGATCAGGAACAGCGGCTGATCGAATTCCACGAGTTCGCCGTCCTTCGCGTAAATCTCGCGGATGGTGCCGTGCGTTCCCGCCCGTAATGTCGTGAACAGCTTCATCACCTCGATGAGGCAAAGCTCCGAATCCGCGGCGACCTGCGCGCCGATTTCGGTGAACATCGGCGCACCTGGTTTCGGCGCACGATAAAACGTGCCTAGGCTCGGCGCCTTCACCAATGTCCAACCGGCCGGAATCTTGCTACCGTGCGGCTTTGGATCGGGCGTCTCCACGGGCGTCGCCGGAACCGATGCGCGGTGGGAGGGCGCGGGCACGGATGGGGCCGCCGTTGTCAGCGAGATCTGCGTCTGGGCGTTCCGGTCCTTGCTGAGGAACAGGTCGGTCTCGCCGAGGATCAGATGCATCTCGCGCCAGTCGCTCTTCTCGAACAGCTGGATCAGCGACTGGATATCGTTCGTGGAAATGTTTCCCACCCGTTGTTGTCCTTTCATTCGCGGCCAGCGGCCTGCGCCGCCGCCAGAAGGGCCGGAAGCGCGGGAGAGGTCACGATCGTCGCCGCGCCTGCCGCGATCACCGCCCGCACGGCCTTGTCGTCATTCGCGAACAGCGCGCCTTCCACGGTCGCGCCGGGTTCCAGCGCCGCGATCAGCGCTTCGGTCTGCTCGATGTTCTCGTCGAAACGGACGCTCGCGCCGTTGCTGTGCTCGCTCGTCACCAGCACCGTCGATTGATGCGCGGCCCAGGCCGCGATCTGCCGCAGCGCCGCGTCGTCGTTTTCGTGCGGCGTCACCACGTCCAGCGCGCCGCGATAGACGATGCCGTTCTGGCCATCGACGGTGACGGTTTCACCGGCAAGCGCGCTGAGGCTGCCCGCGCCGCAGCCGACGACGCACGGCCGGCCGAGCGCGCGGCCGACGACGGCGGCGTGGCTCGTCGATCCGCCCTGTTCGGTCAGGATGGCGCGCGCGGCGATCATGCCGTGCAGATCGTTGGGGCTGGTCGTCGCGCGTGCCAGAACGACCGCCTCGCCGTTCGCGGCGCGCCGTTCGGCCTCGTCGGAATCGAGCACGACCACGCCGGTGCCGACGCCGGGCGAAGCGGCCTCTCCGCGCGCGACGATCTCGGCGCCCTGCGCCGCGCCGCTGGCGAGCTGCGGGCTCAGCAGTGTGCGAATCTGTTCGCTGGAGACGCGCGCGAGCGCTTCGGAAGGGTCGATCTTGCCTTCGGCCACCATGTCCACGGCGATCTTCACGGCGGCGCGCGGTGCGCGTTTCGCAGCGCGAGTCTGGAGCAGGTACAGGATGCCCTTTTCCAGCGTGAATTCGATATCCTGAACGTCGCCCCCTGCGTCCTCCAGCAGGCTTGCGGCGGTGAGCAGTTCCTGGTGGACGTCGGGCAGGTGCGTGCGCAGCGCTTCGAGCGGTTGCGGCGTGTGCTTGCCGGAAACGATATCCTCGCCCTGCGCGCGGGCAAGATACTCGCCGTAGGGCAGGGGTTCGCCCGACAGGGGATTGCGGCTGAACAGAACGCCGGTGCCGGAATTCTCGTCCATGTTGCCGAACACCATCGCCTGCACGGCAACGGCGGTGCCGAGATCGTGGGGAATATCGTGATGCTCGCGGTAGCGCCGCGCGCGCCGCGAATTCCAGGATTCGAACACCGCGTGCACCGCGCGCGCAAGCTGCTCCTCGACCGCGTCCGGTACGGATTCCCCGGCACCGGCGGCGATGGCATTCCGCCAGTCCGCAGGATGGCCGTTCGCGGCGAGCGCGGTCTCCGATTTCAGTACGATATGCGCATAGAGATCGAGGAACCGGCGGTGCGTATCGCGGGCGAAGCCGGCGTCGCCGCATTCCGCCGCGAGCTGCGCTTCAGTTTCATCGGTGATGCCGAGGTTGAGCACCGTATCCATCATGCCCGGCATCGAAATCGGCGCGCCCGAACGTACGGAGACGAGCAGCGGATTGGGACCAGCACCGAAGCGGCGGCCCGTCTGCTGTTCGAGCCACGCGATCCCCGCCGCGATCTCGCGCGCCAGCGATGCGGGTTCCGATCCTTCGTGAAGATAGTGCGCGCACGCCCGCGTCGTGATCACGAACGCCGGCGGCACGCGGAGGCCGAGTGCACCCATGCGCGCGATCGACCACGCCTTGCCGCCGATCAGCGCCTTGTCCGGCAGCGCGCTGCCGTCGAGCGCGAGAACCCAGTCTCCAAGCGGGATCGCCATCGGCCTATTCCGCCCGCTCTCTGCCGACGATGCGCAGCAGGTCCTCGTGCAGTTCGAACCACAATGTATGATAGCTCTCGATCTTCGCGTCGCTGACCCACTCGATGGCGCCGTCCTCGGCCTTCTCGAGCGCGGCGAGCAGGTTGCGGCGGTAATAGTCGAGGCGAGGGAGGCCCGCCGCGAGCTTGCCGAGAATGACATCCGCGCGTTCGTGAAGCTCTCCGAGCCGGTCGATCACTTTCGCGTCGTGGGCGCTGTTGCTGTGATCGTTGGCGACGCGCTGTCCGCCCACGTCCATCGTCTGCCAGTCGGTGATCAGCGCCTTCAGCTGCACGTTGATCCGCTCGAACGCCTCATAGGCCGCGAAGAAATCCGCATTCCCGCGCAGGACGGCATAGTGCCGCGAATAGTCGCTTTCGAGCGCGATGCGCGCGAGCGGCGTCAGCAGGTACTTGCCGTTCACCTGCACGGCACGTCCGCTCGCCACGGCGTCGTCGAGGCGCCGCGCCGTATCGTCGGCGGCAAGGCCGATCAGCCCGGCGATGTCGCCGGCGTCGGCGTGCTTTTTGATGGCAAGGCCGTGGAGCACGAGATGGCTGGGGCTCATGGCAGTTCCGATCATTGCGCCGCCGCCATCGGGCGGGCGGCTATGGTGTCGCGGATCTCGCGCCGCAGGATCTTGTTGGCGCCGCTTTTCGGCAGCTCCGGCCAGATCTCGATCGATTTCGGCTGCTTGTAGTTGGCGAGCTTTGTCTTCACGAACGCGAGCACGGCATCGCCGTCGATCCCGTCGCGGCCGGCGATGACGGCGATCACGCGGTCGCCCCATTTCTCGTCGGGAAGGCCGACGACTGCCGCCTCGACGACGCCGTCGTAGGCGAGCAGCACGTCCTCTACCTCGCGCGGATAGACGTTGTATCCGCCGGAGATCAGCATGTCGTTCTTGCGGTCGAGGATGTAGAAGAAGCCGTCCTCGTCCATGCGGCCGATGTCGCCGGTGTGGAGCCAGCCGTTCCGGAACGCCTCGGCCGTCGCTTCGGGCCGGTTCCAGTAATAGGCCATCAGCTGCGTGCCCCGGCAGACGATCTCGCCGATCTCGCCGGGTGCGAGGAAATTGTCGTCGTCGTCGACGATGCCGGCCTCCACCGTCGTGAACGGGCGCCCGCACGATCCGACGCGGTCGTGCTCGTCGGGTTTCAGGCAGGTGATCACCATCGGGCTTTCGGCCTGACCGTAGGTTTGTGCGAACACCTTGCCGAAGCGCGCCTCGCCCTTGCGCAGCAGCGTCTCGGCGATGGGGGAGGCGCCGTAGGCGATGCGGCGCAAACGAAGGTCGGCGCTTTCGCAGGCCGGCTGCTCCATGATCATCGCCAGCATGGTCGGCACCAGGAAGGTCATCGAAGCCTGCTCGGCCTCGGCGAGTGCGATGAACGAAGCCGGATCGAATTTCTTCATCACCAGAGACCGCACGCCGCGCACGAGCGCCGGCAGGAAGAACGCGCCCGAGGCGTGGGCGATAGGCGCTGCGTGGAGGAACGTGTCGCCCTGCCGCATCTCGGGCATCAGATCGGTGAGGAAGGCGGAAAGCTCGGCGGTCTCACCGCGCATGGTCAGCGTCACGCCCTTGGGTTTGCCCGTGGTGCCGCCCGTGTAGCCCAGCCGGTAGGGTGCTTCCAGATCGCGATCGACGGCGCAGGGTGTCTGCGCTCCGGTCGATGTCATTTCGGCGATCTCGTCGGGACGGAACACGAAGTCGAGCGTCTCGGGAACGATTTCCTCGTCGCCGCAGATCACCGCGCGGCTGCCGCTGTCGGCGAGCTTGTAGGCATGGTTGTCGGGCGTTTCGCGCGTGTTCAGCGACACGCGCACCAGCCCCGATTTCGCCAGTGCATAATAAGCGACGAGGCAATCGATACCGTTAGGCAACAATACGCCGACCCGGTCACCGGGTCTGAGGCCGGTTGCAAGCAGTGCATTTCCGAGCTGATCGGTGAGCCTGTCGAAATCCCGGAAGGTGACGATGCGCGTGTCTTCAACGAGGCAGGGCGCATCCTTGTAATGCATCGCCGCGCGGCGGATGAGGGAACCGACCTGCATCAGGCTTCGCCCTTCCGCACGCCGCGATCCTTCAGCGTCCGCGACTGGCGCTGCTCCACCTTGTAGAGTTCGTCGGCCAGCGGCGTATCCGCATTGTATTTCAGCCAGGTCTCGCAGAGGTAGCGATACTTGTCGGAGCAGACTTCCGGCACATGCTCCTGCGCCAGCCGGTTGTATTCCGCCAGCGTCAGCCGCCCGCGCGAGGTGCAATAGCGATCGACCTTGGGATCGAGCGTCGTCGTGCCGCGCTGGATCGGGCCGGATGTCGGCACATAGTCCTCACCGGCCAGCACCGAATAGGGAATCGGTGTCAACATGCGCGTCGGCCTGTCCGAATGCTGCATCATCGTGAATGGCGAGGCCTGCTGGTTCGGGAAGGTGAGGCCCGCGACGAGTTCGCCGAGCGCCACATTGCCGTATTCGTCGTTGAACAGCGGCCGGAACCGTTCGGCACGCGGATCGATCTCCATCCAGTCCTCGACCTCGAACACGCCGGCGACATGGGCGAGGTCCTTGACGACTGCGAAATAAATGAGCGCGCCGGCCTCAAGAAGCTGGTCGCGCGTCCAGTCGGCCATGCGCATCCACAATTTGTTGGTGGCATCCTTCAGGATGTCGTTCAGTTCGCGGAACGTCTCGGTCAATTCCTCGCGCGAGCCCATGCCGAGCGGCACGAAGCCCTCGGTGAGCGGATCGGACGTGTAGAGACCGACACCGGCGAGTTTGTCGGCGGTGAAGCCGGGCGTCGATTCAAAGCTGCCCCAGTCGTCGACGAGGTGGAAATGGCAATCGCGCACCGACATGGCGACGGTGAAATTATTGTACGGCACTTCGGCTGCGACACCGTCCAGCCACGGCAGCGAACACTCAGCCATATCCATGAAATCGCGGACCAGCATCTCGTGGCGGTCGTCGATCCGGTAGGGGCCGGAGTTGGTGAGGCTGATCCGGCTCTCGCAGGACACGAGGAAGCCGTATTGCGAGGCCGTCGCCATGAAGGCGTGCGCGGCGGCGTGCAGATCGTCGCCCGGCTCGCAGGCAAACATGTCGTCGCGGAAGATTTCCAGCCGCCGGTCGGGCAGGATCTGCGCGCGGTGGCCGTATTCGCGATTGGTGCGATGGCCGCTGTTGCGGTGCCAGGAAAGCTGGAAGCGTTTCCAGAAATCGAGCACGTAGATCACGTCCTCCAGCGCGTCCTGCGGCCGTAGCAGGCCGAGCGAGATCAGCCATTCGCGCCCCAGCAGGTAGAATGCCGGCAGGCACCAGCCCATGTGGGAGTTCTGGATCTTGATGCCCATGTTGCGGCTGCGGTCGGCGATCTCTTCGGCGGACATCCGCGCCTCGATCTTCCGCAGCAGCGACGGGTAGCGGTAGAAGGCGTTCACGTAGGAGAACATGATGTAGGCCGAAACCGGGAACAGCTTCGATTCCTGTACCGTGCGCGTCAGGCACAGCCAGTAGGTCTCGTCCCCGATGGACTGCATCAGGTTGTTCGCCTCGAGGATATCGGCGTAGCTCGGGCGGTTCATGCGAGTTTCCAGACGCGGGCCGGCATCTCGACGCCGCTTTGATAGGATTCGGCGGTGCGCGCCGCGGCGCTCGTTTCGATCTCGACGCGGTCACCGTTGCGGATGCCGCTGATCCGCGCGTTCATCAGGCAGGGGATGCCGTATTCGCGCGTCAGGATGCCAAGGTGGGAGCGGACCGTGCCGCCGGCGCAGATCACGCCCTTGAATTTTTCCAGGATGGGCGCCGTCAGCGTGCCGCCGCTGTCGTCGATGATGGCGATGCTGTCCTCGGGCACCCCGTTCTTCATCAGGTCGACGACACGCTCGCTGGTGCGGACATAGAGCGCGATGCCCTGCGTGTTCTTCGCGCGCATCACCACATTGTCGCCAGTGCCGCGCTGTGCGCGGCCTTCGGCATCCGGGGCTTCGGTGACGGCTTCGGGATGCTCGAAACTGAAATCGGGATTGTCGCCGGCGTCGCCCGACGTATAGGCCTCGGGCCGGTCCCGCTGTGACAGGATCGAGGACCAGGCGAAGCGATAGCCGGTGGCGAGGATGCGCGTCTCGATGGCTTCGATATCGGCCTTGGTCACCAGCCGTTCGGAGGAGCCGAACACGAAGTCGGACCAGTCGTCGCCGCTTTCCGCCCAGCGCCGGCGCACGAGATCGCGCACGCTGTTCTGCACGGCCTCCACGAGCGGAGATGCTGGCGCGCGCCCATATCGATCCCGGTCCGTGTAAAGTACCGCCATGATCCTCCCCATCGCCGCATGTCCAGCCGCGGCTTGATCTTCGTTGCGTCAAAATTTGAACACTGAACGGGTGCTCATGTCAACCCTTAGGGCTATTTCAAAAAACAAAATTGTAGCGCAATCTTGATGTCGAGTGATGCTGAGAGAAGGGTGTGGATGATGATCGAAGGGGCCTATAATCTGCGGGATTTGGGCGGAAAGCCGGGGTTTGGCGGGCGCCGCGTGAAGGCCGGCCTTCTGTTTCGTTCCGGCAGTCTCTCACGTTATTCGCCTGCCGCGGTGGAGGCGATTCTCGGGCTTGGCCTCTCGCTCGTCGTCGATCTGCGTTCGGACCCGGAACGTCTGCATGGACCGACGCCTCCGCCGCTCGAAGCGATTCCCCACTGGCGCATGGCGTCGGAGAGTCTGGGCGATCCCCGTCCGCTGCTCGATCTGTGCCTTGGCGGCGCTTCGGGAAGCGATGCCATGCGCGATATCTACCGCACGATGCCGATCGCGCAGGCGGAGGCTTTCCGGGTGCTGTTCGGCCACATCGTGCGGGGCCGCACGCCGCTTCTGTTCCACTGCGCAGCGGGAAAGGACAGGACTGGTGTCGCATCGGCGCTTCTGCTCGCGCTGCTGGGGGTCGAGCACGATGCGATCATGGCCGATTTCGCATGTAGCAATGCTGCCCGGCCACTGACGCGCGCGATGTTCCTCGCCTATGCTGGGCAGGAGCTGGCGTCATCGGAAGCGCTCTGGTCGCCGATCCTGGATGCCGATCCGGCCTATCTGGGCGCGATGTTCGATGAGCTGACACGGCAATACGGCGATATCACCGGCTATGCGGACGCCGTGTTGCGCCTGTCGCCGAAGGATATCGAAACCTTGCGCGAAACCCTGCTCGAATAGTCGGCGATTTCAGCCTCGGGCGAAGGCTTCGTCGGGAAGCTGCGCGATCCGCTGGCGCATATGCGTCATGTGATAACGCATGGCCTTCTGCGCGCCGGCCTTGTCGCCGCCGAGCACGGCGACGGTGATCGCGGCATATTCGTTCAGCCGGTCCTGCCGGTCCTCGGAGTTGAAGAACGGCTGCACCTGCAGGCGCAGCAGGTGGATGCGCATCATCGGCATCACCGACTGGATCTGGGAATTCTCGCCCACCGCGATCAGCGCGTCATAGAAATGGCTGCGCTGTTCCAGAAAGGCCGCGTTCTCCAGCGTGGGGTCCTTGAAGCGCTCCAGCAGATGGAAGGCTTCTTCCAGCTCGCGCGCGTTCTGCTCACCCATCGTGCGCTTGCGCGCCACGGCGGTGGCGGCGATGCGTGCGATGAAGCTGGTCAGCAGCTCCAGGATTTCCAGCAGGTCCACCGCCTCTATGCGGGTCAGCGAGCGCACATAGGCGCCGCGGTGGCGGGTCAGCTCGACGACGCCTTCCGCGTCCAGCCGCTTCAGCGCCTCGCGCACCGGCCCCCGGCTGACACCAAGGCTCTGCGTGAGATCGGCTTCGATCAGCTTCTGGCCGGGAACATAGCGGCCGGCGAGGATTCCGCGGTGGATCGCATCCACCACCTTGTCGGGCGAGCTTGCGCTGTCGCTGGCGGCGGCCTTTTCGGGCTCGGCCGCGCTGCGCTTTGCTTTTTTCTGAGCGAGCAACCCCATCGCCTTGTCTTTCGCTTTCCGGCCTGGCTCAATTGTTCATCGGTTTGTTACGCTGCCAAGCTATTGGCGCGTCCTATTCTATTGCGTTTCTCTGGTAAATACATTGCAGATCAGCGTCCTGCCCAGCGCGGTGCGCGCTTCTCGATAAACGCGCGCGGTCCTTCCGCGAAGTCTTCCGTCTGCATGATCACGTCCTGCGCGGCGAGGCTGAGCGCGCCAAGCCGGGGATCGGTCTCGTCGAAGGCCCGCCGCGCCACCTTCAGGCTTTCGCGAACCGCGACCGGCGCATTCGCACAGACCTGCTGTGCGAGATCAAGCGCCGTGCCCAAAACGTCCGCCTTCGGAACCACGCGGTTGACGAGGCCGAACGCCAGTGCGCGCTCGGCGTCGATGGGTTCGCCCGTCGCGATGAGTTCGAACGCGAGCGCGCGGGGTAGCGTGCGCGGTAGGCGATAGATGCCGCCCGCCGCCGCCACCAGTCCGCGCTTCACCTCGGGCAGCGCGAAGCGCGCGTCTTCCGAGGCGACGATCATGTCGCATGACAGCGCGATCTCGAAACCGCCGGCCATGGCCGCGCCGTCCACCGCCGCGATCCAAACCTTGTCGCGCGAGGCGTGGACGAAGGCCGCGAAGCCCCATTCCGGATCGACGAGCCCGCTCATGCCGCCGTCCGAGACGGCCTTGAGGTCCGCGCCTGCCGAAAACGCCTTGCCGCCTTCGCCGGTCACGATCGCGGCCCAGATGTCGGGGTCGCCTTCTATCGTCCTCACCGCATCTCTCAGGCCCGCCGTCACCGCCGCGTTCACGGCGTTGCGCGCCTCCGGACGGCGCAGCGTCACCAGCGCGATATGGTCGGCGATGCGTTCCACGGTAACCGCCGCGGCGGTGGCTTCGGCCATGCTTCCTCCCACAAAGGTCGTGCCCGTCGCCGGGTCATATTTCGCTTGCATGATCGGTTTCAAGCGATCAAGAAAACGATATTGTCATACAACATTGGCTATTGGGGCGGATTGTGCAACAACATTCGACAGGCGTCGTGGGGGCTGGGCTGATGGGCGCGGAAATCGCGCTCGTGCAGGCGCTTGCCGGCAAGTCCGTGTTGCTGCTCGACCGCGACGAAGGGGCGCTCACCCGCGCGGTGACCCGAATCGCCGGCCTTCTGGAGAAGGGTGTTGCGCGCGGCTTCTACGATGCGGCGCTGGCGGAAAGTACGCCCGCCCGTATCCGCGCCACGGTCGATATCGCGGACTTCAAGGCCTGCGAAATCGCCACCGAAGCCGTGTTCGAAGACCTCGAGGTGAAGGCGGATATCCTGCAGCGTCTCGACGAGACGTTGCCGGTGGGCGCGATGATCGCCACCAACACCTCCACGATCCCGATCTCGGTTCTCGCCTCGCGCGTGTCGGAAGCGCGGCGCCCGCATGTCATCGGTATGCATTATTTCTCCCCGGTCAGCCGCATGAAGCTCGTCGAGGTGATCCCGGCTTTCGACACGGCCGAGGAGACGGTGAAGGCCGCCTATGCGCTCGCCGAAAGCACCGGCAAGGTGCCGATCCGCGTGAAGGATGTCGCCGGTTTCGCCGTCAACCGCGTGCTGCACGTCTTCCTCATAGAGGCGGTGCGCCTCGTCGAGGAGGAGGTGATCAGCGTCGACGACCTCAACACCGCCTGCAAGCTTGGGCTCGGCCATCCGCTCGGGCCGTTCGAGCTGATGGATGCGACCACATCCAGCCTGTGCCTCACGGCGCAGGAGATCATGTTCGATGCCTATGGCGAACGCTTTCGCCCGCGCCCGCTGCTGAAAACGCGGGTTGCCGCAGGTCTTGTGGGCGGGAAGGGCCGAAAAGGCTGGTCCTGACCGGGATCGGCCGAAAGAATGCAAACCATGCCCCGCCGGGAAACGGCCGGGCGCCAATCTTGGGGAGTGGATCATGGCGGGAAGACTGGACGGCAAGGTCGCGATCATCACCGGCGCCGGAACCGGCGTCGGCCGCGCGTGCATGGAGCGCTTCGCCGAAGAGGGCGCGAAGGTGCTGGGCGCCGGCCGCACGCTGGCCACGCTGGAGGAGAGCCTGTCGCATGTGCCGTCGGGCATGGGCGCCATCCATGTCGCCGATCTCAGCAAGGATGAAAGCGCCGATGCCGTGGTCGCGGCGGCCATTGCGGCGTTCGGCAAGGTGGACATTCTCGTCCATGCCGCCGGTGTCGGCTACAGCTGGGCGGAAAAGAGTCCCGGCTCGATGAACGACACCGTCAATACCGCGCCCGACAAGTGGCGCGAGGTGATCGGCATCAATCTCGATGGCTATTATCTGATGGCCCGCGCCGTGCTGCCGAAGATGATCGCGGCGGGCGGCGGCGCCATCGTCGGCGTCACCAGCATTTCGGGTCTGCTCGGGCTCTCGGCGGCGCATGCATACACGGCGGCGAAGGCGGGCATGATCAATCTCACGCGCTCGCTCTGCGTCAGCTACGCGAAGGACAATATCCGCGCCAATTGCATCGCGCCGGGCTTCATCGATACACCGATGGTGGCGTCGGTTGTCGGCATCTTCGATGATCCCGTCGTGGCCGATCAGCTTGCGCCGATGCGCCGCCCCGGCACGCCGGTGGAGATGGCGAACGGTTGCCTCTATCTCGCCTCCGACGAGGCATCCTACTGCAACGGCAGCGTCCTCGTCATCGATGGCGGCACCTCCGCGCGCCAATAGCCGCAATCCGTTTCCCGCGCCCTGAAAGGCTCCTCCCGTTATGTTCGAAATGTCCCCGAAGGTTCTCGACTACAAGGCCCGCCTCGAGGATTTCATGGCGGAGCACATCTACCCGAACGAATGGACCTTCTATTCGGAAGCGGAACGGCTGGGGCCGTGGGCGGTGCTGCCGATCGTCGAAAAGCTGAAGCCGATCGCGCGCGAGGCCGGGCTCTGGAATCTGTTCCTGCCCGATGCGGAACTTGGCGCGGGCCTGCACAATCTCGATTATGCGCCGCTCTGCGAGATCATGGGCCGCTCGCTGCTGGCGCCCGAAGTGTTCAACTGCTCGGCGCCCGACACCGGCAACATGGAAACCATCTGGCGCTACGGCACGCCGGAACAGCGCGAGGCGTGGCTGACGCCGCTCCTCGCCGGCGAGATCCGCTCCTCGTTCGCGATGACGGAGCCCGAGGTCGCCTCTTCGGACGCGACCAATATCGGCAGCTCGATCATCCGCGACGGCGACGACTACGTGATCAACGGCCGGAAATGGTACACGACCGGCGCCACCGATCCGCGCTGCAAGATCATCATCTTCATGGGCAAGTCCGATCCGGATGGCGCGGATCGTCATCGCCAGCAGTCGATGATCCTCGTGCCGAAGGATACGCCCGGCGTCCGCGTGATCCGGCCGCTCCCGGTGTTCGGCTTCTACGGCGTGCCGGACCGGGCGGCGGAGGTGGTGTTCGAGAACGTGCGCGTTCCGGCCAGCAACATGCTGCTCGGCGAAGGGCGCGGCTTCGAGATCGCGCAGGGCCGCCTCGGGCCGGGCCGCATCCATCACTGTATGCGTCTCATTGGCCTCTGTGAGCGTATCCTCGAACGCATGTGCCGGCGCGCAGACCGCCGCGTGGCGTTCGGCAGCGAGCTCTCCCGGCAGACCGTCACGCTCGAACGCATTGCAAGCGCGCGCATCATGATCGAGCAGGTTCGCCTCCTGACGCTGAAGGCGGCGTGGATGATGGATACGGTGGGTAACAAGGTGGCGAAGTCCGAGATCGCGATGATCAAGGTCGCCGCGCCCACAGCCGCCTGTCAGATCGTCGACTGGGCGATCCAGATGTTCGGCGGCGGCGGCACCAGTTCTGATCACCTGCTCACCGCCGCCTACGCGACCGCGCGCCTGCTGCGCCTCGCGGACGGACCGGACGAGGTGCATCGCAACCAGATCGGCCGCCTCGAAATCCGTCGCCAGCTCCAGTCCGATCCGTCGCGCACGGGCGGCACGGCGGATGTGCTCGGGCTTCCCGATGTTGAAGGCCGTTTCGGGCACCTGCAGCCTGGCAATGCCCATTACCTTTGGGCCGGACAGTGACGGACGCCGCCGAGGTCCTGTTTCGGCCGTTCCGGCACGGCACGCTCGATCTTTCCAGCCGCGTCGTGATGGCGCCCATGACCCGCTCGCTGTCGCCGGGCGGCGTCCCCGGCCCCGATGTGGCGCGCTACTATCGGCGCCGCGCCGAGAACGGCGTCGGGCTCATCATCAGCGAAGGCACGTTCATCGATCATGCCGGCGCGTCCATCGACGACAACGTGCCGCGTTTCCACGGTGAGAAGGCGCTGGACGGCTGGGCGCGCGTCATTCGCGAAGTGCACGCGGCGGGCGGGCGCATGGTGCCGCAGCTCTGGCACGCGGGCCTCATCGCGCCGGCCCCTGTCGAAGGCGTTTTCGAAGGCGAGGGCGGCCTCCGGGGCGATCAGGTCGGCCCCTCGGGCATGGTCGGCGGGCCCGGCGTTATGCCGTGGAAGGGCGCCGAGCCGATGTCGCTCGCCGATATCGATGCCGTCGTCGAAGCGTTCGTCTCGGCGGCTGCCTCCGCGTTCCGGCTGGGCTTCGACGGTGTCGAGCTGCACGCCGCGCACGGCTATCTCATCGATCAGTTCTTCTGGCAGGATACCAACCGCCGCACCGACAACTACGGCGGCGGCATCGCACAGCGTTCGCGCTTCGCTGCCGATATCGTCCGCGCGATCAAGGCGGCGACGTCGCCCGATTTTCCGGTGATCCTGCGCATATCGCAGTGGAAGCAGCACGATTTCGACACGAAGATGCTTGCGTCTCCGCAGGAACTCGAAGCCTTCCTGTCGCCGCTCGTCGAGGCGGGCGTCGATATCTTCCACTGCTCGCAGCGGCGTTACTGGCAGCCCGAGTTCGAAAGTTCGGACCTGAACTTCGCCGGGTGGGTCCGGCGCCTGTCGTCGCTGCCGGCGATCTCGGTGGGGTCCGTGGGCCTCAAGGACGACCTCCTCGCCACGCTCTTCGCCGGGAAGGGCACCGAAGGCACCGGCATCGACCGCCTGCTCGCGATGATGGAGCGCGGCGATTTCGATCTGATCGCCGTCGGCCGCGCGCTGCTCGCCGATCCCGAATGGCTTGCCAAGGTTCGGGCCGGCGATACCGCGTCGATCCGTCCCTACACCGTTGAATCCCTGAAAAGCCTGTAGAGAGGAACCAGCCTTGGAAGCCTATATCGTGGCGGCGGTCCGTACCGCTGGTGGCCGGCGCGGCGGCGCGCTTGCCGGTTGGCATCCGGCGGACATGGGCGGCGAGATTCTGAACGCGCTCGTCGACCGCAGCGGCATCGATCCCGCCGCCATTGATGATGTGATCGCCGGCTGCGTCACGCAGGCGGGCGAACAGAGCTTCGCGCTCGCCCGCAATCTGGTGATGGCCTCGAAGCTGCCCGACAGCGTCCCCGCGACCACGGTGGACAGGCAATGCGGCTCGTCGCAGCAGGCGATCCACTTCGCCGCGCAGGCGGTGATGTCGGGCACGCAGGACATCGTCGCCGCCGTCGGCGTCGAGAGCATGACGCGCGTGCCGATGGGCTCCAACTTTCGGCTGCATGCGGAAGCGGGGCTCGGCGTGGGTCCGTGGAGCTCGCGGATCAAGGCGCGCTACGGCGTCGAGGAATTCAACCAGTTCACCGGCGCGGAGATGATCGCGGCGAAATACGGTTTCAGCCGCGACGATCTCGATGTCTTCGCGCTGGAAAGCCACAAGCGCGGCGCCGCCGCCACCGAGGCGGGTGCGTTCGCGGACGAGATTCTCCCGCTGCCCATCGAAACGCCGGAAGGCCCGGTGCTGCACGCGCGCGACGAGGGTATCCGCTACGACGCCTCACCCGAATCGATCGGCGGGGTGAAGCTGCTGCGCGAGGGCGGTCGGCTCACGGCGGCCACCTCCAGCCAGATCTGCGACGGTGCGGCCGGTGTGCTCGTCGTCAACGATCGCGCGCTGAAGGCGCATGGCCTCACGCCGCTCGCCCGCATCCACAATCTCACGGTCACAGCAGGCGATCCGGTGATCATGCTCGAAGAGCCGATCCCGGCGACGCGCCGTGCGCTCGCGCGGGCGGGGCTCACCATCGGCGAGATCGATCTTTATGAGGTCAACGAAGCCTTCGCCTCCATCCCGCTCGCCTGGCGGCAGAGCATGGATGCCGATCCTGCCCGGCTGAATGCTCGGGGCGGCGCTATCGCGCTCGGCCATCCGCTTGGTGCGAGCGGCGCCAAGCTCATGACGACGCTCGTTCATGCGCTCCGCGCTGAAAAGGGGCGTTACGGGCTTCAAACCATGTGCGAAGGCGGAGGAACCGCAAACGTCACGATTATCGAGGCGTTGTAGGAGGCTGAGGCTTCCCCGCTGACGTATACGTGGCTGCGCGCGGCCACATGCCTCCGCTGTGTCGGTTCGCGCGCTTTCCCGTCATTTCCATTTTCATGACGTTTTTTTCAGGCCCGAGCCCTGTTTGAGGGCTAAGTGCATATTTTTTATATACTCAAAATTTGAGTTGACGTAAATGTTTGATCCTGAGAAGTTGATTCCAACGGGAATGGGAATCAACAAGAGGGGGTCTCAATGAAGACATCAGTCGGGGTCGTGTACCGCGTGGCCGCTACCGCCATGCTTTGCGGAACGTCGCATGTGGCCATCGCGCAGGAACAGGAGACGCCTGCGGTCGAGGAGATCATTGTCACCGCGCGCCTGCGTTCGGAATCGCTTCAGGATGTGCCGGCGTCGATCTCCGTGTTCGGCGAGAAGGAGATCGAGAACGCCAAGATCGATCGCCCCGGCGATTTCGTGGCGCTGACACCGAACGTCACCTTCAACACCGCGCAGGATGCAGGCACGACCTACCTCGTGGTGCGCGGCGTGACGCAGGTGCCGAACGGCGAAACGCCTGTCGCGGTTTCCGTCGACGGCGTGCTGCAGACGAGCGCGTTCCAGTTCAATCAGGAACTGTTCGACATCCAACAGATCGAGGTGCTGAAGGGCCCGCAGGGCGCGCTTTACGGGCGCAACGCCATCGCCGGCGCGATCAACATCACCACCAAGCCGGTGACCAACGAATACGAAGGCCGCGTGGCCTTCGGTTACGGAAACGGCGATGCGACGCGCGCCGAGGCTTCGGTCTCCGGCCCGATCGTCAAGGACAAGCTGCTGTTCCGCGCCGGCATCTCGCACCGTCAGGCCGATGGCTGGATCACCAACACCTTCCTCGACAGGAAGGTCGATGATTTCCGCAATTTCACCGGCGATCTGAAGCTGCTGTTCAAGCCGAGCGACGTGCTGACCTTCGATCTGCGCGGGCATTATGGCCGCACGACGGGCGGCGCCGCCTATTTCGTGCGTTCGAGCAATGCCAGCGGCGGCACTGTCATCACCGACGCGCACGGCGTCGCGAACACGGTGATCGCGCCGACGAGCAACAACCTTGGTTACAACAAACGCGTCCTCAAGAACGTCTCGCTCAAGGTCGATTACGAAACGGGCGCGGGGACATTGTCGTCGATCACGTCCTATGACGACGTGTCGATGCTGACGACATTCGACGGCTACGACTATTCGGACAACCAGAATTGCTTCGAGCTGACCGCGCCGCTCTCGACGCCCTATGCCTGCGCGACGCCGCAGATCACGTTCGGCGGACTCGGCGGCGGCACGCCGTTCTTCACGGCGGCGTTCAACACGACGTTCCAGGTGTACGGCCAGCAGAATTTCAGTCAGGAGCTTCGCTTCACGAGCCCGTCCGAACTGCCGTTCCGCTACATCGTCGGCGCCTATTTCCTGAAGCGCGAGCGCGATCTCGTCACGGCGACACAGGAAGACAAGGGCTTCGGGATCATTCCCAAGCTGGACTTCGATCCCGCGACGGCGAACCAGACCCGCGCTTATTTCGAAGAGAACAACGACGACAAGGCCTACGCCGCATTCGTTCAGGCGAACTACGACCTCACGGATACGCTCGAGCTCTCGGCCGCCATGCGCTACGACGCCGATCACCGCGAGCAGACGGACCCGCGGCCGGACGCCTACCGGCTGGATGGCCTCTGGCGGCCGATTACCGATCCGCGCACGCGCAAGGAAAAGTTCGATTCCTGGCAGCCGAAGTTCACGGTGAACTACCGGCCGCTGCAGACGCTTTCGTTCTACGTCAGCTACGCAAAGGGCTTCCGTTCGGGCGGCTTCAATGCGGCAGGCACCGAATTCGACCCGTCGAGCGGCACGCGCGTCGCCGACGCGATCTTCCGCAAGGAAGTGTCGGAGAATTACGAGGCGGGCTTCAAGGCGCAGCCGCTCGGGCGTGCGCTGTCGATCAGCGGTGCGGTGTTCCGCACCGAGGCGGACGACCTGCAGGTCTTCAACTTCAACGGCGCCGTCAACGCGCAGATCGTGAACAACATCGACAAGGCCCGCATCACCGGCGCCGAGTTCGAGTTCCGCGCGCTGCTACCGGCCGGCTTCGAACTGATCGGCGGTGTCGGCTACATCGACTCCGAAATCCGCAAGTACGATGTGAGCCCCGCGACGGTCGGCAACCAGCTTCCCAACATCACCAAGTTCAAGAGCAACCTGTCGCTGCAATATTCGGCGGACATCGGCGACGGGCTCGGCCTCCTGGTGCGCGGCGACTGGGAGCACCGCGGCAAGACCTACTTCCACGAAGGCGGCACCGCGATCGGCGTGCCGGTCCGCGACGCGCTCGACCTCTTCAACGGCCAGATCCGCATCAGCCTCGACAGCGGCTGGAGCGCGTCCTTGTGGGGCAAGAACCTGTCGAACAAGAAATACTACGATAAGGTCGTCGTGCCCGATTATAACTTCCAGGCGCGGCCGCGCAGCTACGGTATCGACGTCATCAAGACGTTCTGAGCGGCCTTGGGGTGGAACAGGAACAGGTGGAAAGCCGGAAAACCATGGTGAAAGCAAGTGCCCCGGCGCCGACGAGCGATCCGATGATGTCGTTCGGCGAGCTTCTGCGGAACCGCCGCAAGAAGCTGCGCCTCACGCTCAACGAGGTGGCCATGCAATCCGGCCTGTCGGTGTCGTTCATATCGCTCGCCGAGCGCGGCAAGGCGACGCCGTCGATCGTGTCGCTGTCGCGCATCGCGCAGGCGCTTGACGTCAACATCAGCTATTTTCTGGCGCCGCCCCAAACCAACAACATCATGCACCGGGCGGCGGAGCCCGAATTTTACCCGATCGATTCCCCGGTTACGTACATCCGGCTGAGCGCCGGACATACGAACCAGAAGATGGACAGCTTCATCTTCATCATCCCGCCGGGGCCGATCTTTCCGCGCGTCCACCGCGACGGCGAATCCTTCTATTATGTTCTGGAGGGCGAGCTGCATTTCGAGGTCGGCGAGGAAAGCTTCGATCTGGGGCCGGGGGACAATCTGCACTTCGATGCGCGGCACAGCTATTCGATGCAGAACCGCGGCGATGAACCGGTGAAGGTGCTGTGGGTCGGCACGCCTGTGCTGTTCCCGCCGAGCGAGGAACCGGAGCCTTCGGCGTGAAGGTCGTACCGGCGATCCTCGCCACCGAAGCGCTTCTGAATCTCGTGGATCACAAAAGTGCCCGGGGCAATGTGCGCTGCCAGACGCTCGTGTCGAGTTTCGCGGCCGGGCTTCGTGTTCCGGAGGACGGATTCAGCGTTCACGACGTGACCGAAATCTCGCTCATTCTTTCGGGTTCGTTCGATCTCGAAAGCGGCGGTGAAATTGCCCGGCTCAGCGAAGGCGATCTCGTCATGGTTCCGCCGGGAGAGCCGCACTTCTTCCATGTCCGTGCCGATACACGGATATTTACGCTCACCATCGGCGACGCCTGAAGCGGCGCGCCTGAACGTTCGGGAGTACAGACATGCGCGTGGCCACCGATGTTGGAGGCACCTTCACCGATCTCGTCTGCTACGATGTGGACAAGGCAAGCGGACGGGTGGTGGGTCTGCGGACCGCCAAGACCGACACGACCTATCCGCAGTTCGATCAGGGCGTGATGAACGCCGTCGCCAAGGCGGGGCTCGATCCGGCGCAGTTCGATTTCTTCGCGCACGGCACCACCGTGGTCATCAACGCGCTGCTGTCGCGTAAGGGTTCCAAAACCGCCCTGATCACCACGAAGGGCTTCCGCGACGTTCTGGAAATCGCGCGCGGCAACCGGCCCGATCTGTTCAATCTCGCCTTCAAGAAGCCGGAGCCGTTCGTGCCGCGCTATCTGCGCCGCGAGGTCGATGAGCGCAGCAGCTATCTCGGCGATGTGATGACGCCGCTCGATCCTTCAGGGCTCGATCCCATTCTGGAGGATTTCCGCAAGGAGGGTGTCGAGGCGATCGCGCTTTGCTTCCTCCACGCCTATGTTTCGCCGGAAAACGAGGTCATCGCCCGTGATTATATCCGCGCGCGCTGGCCGGAGGTTTCCGTGATCGCCTCGCACGAGATTTCGCGCGAATGGCGCGAGTATGAGCGCACGTCGACCGCGGTGCTCACCGCCTATGTGCATCCCGCCGCCAAGCGCTATCTCGAAACGCTCGGCCGCAGTCTCGCGGCCGCCGGTTACCCGCATCAGCCCTATATCATGCAGTCGAACGGCGGCATCGATACGGTGGAAGGCGCGGTGCGCAATCCAATCGCCATGGTCGAATCCGGACCTGCGAGCGGCGTCCTCGGCGCCGCCGCCCTTGGGCGCCTGCTAAGCGAAGATAAGATCATCGCGCTCGATATCGGCGGCACCACCGCCAAATGCTCGCTAATCGAGAACGCGAAGACGCGGATCACCACCGAATACCGGATCGAATGGTCGCGCACCAATCCGGGCTATCCGATCCGTACGCCCGTCATCGAGATCGTCGAGATCGGTAATGGCGGCGGATCGATCGCCGGTATCGATCAGGGCGGGCGGCTCTATGTCGGTCCCGAGAGCGCGGGCGCTTCGCCGGGTCCGGCTGCCTACGGGCGCGGTGGCACGCGCCCGACGACGACCGACGCCAACCTCGTCACCGGCCGCATCAACCCCGCGAACTTCCTTGGCGGCGAGATCGAACCCGACATGGAGAACGTGAAGGCGGCCTTCGCCCCGCTCACCGAAAAGCTCGGCGGGGACATGGCGGCTGTGGCGCGCGGTATCATCCGCATCGCCAATGCCAACATGGTGAACGCGCTGAAGCTCGTGTCGCTCAACAAGGGCTATGATCCACGCGAGTTCACGCTCGTCGCCTACGGCGGCGGCGGCGCCATGCACGCGGTGATGCTCGCCGAGGAGCTGCAGATTCCCAAGGTGATCGTCCCGACCAATTCGTCGGTGTTCTCCGCGTGGGGTATGTTGATGACCGACATGCGGCGCGATTTCGTCCGCACGCAGGTGGTGCCGCTCGCAGTCGAGAACAGCGCGCGCATCGAAAGCCTGTTCGTGGAGATGGCGGACGCCGCGAAGGCGAGCTTCGCGTCCGAGGCCGGGGCGGGCAAGCTGCCGCTGCGGCTCCAGCGTTTCGCCGACATGCGCTATCTCGGGCAGGAGCACAGCGTGAAGGTGGAACTGCCCGACGTCGCCTTCGACGCGACGACGGTCGCTGCCGCCGCCGAGCGTTTCCACACCACACACGAGCGCGAATACACGTTCCGCCTCGATCTGCCGGTGGAGATCGTGAACTTCCATCTCGTCGCGCTCGGCGACGTGCCGAAGCACGAACCCGAGAAGCTCACCGCCACCGGCAAGGCGCCGGAGACGGCGATCGTCAGCGAGCGTACGGTCGATTTCGACGAGCACGGTATCCACGCGGCGAGCATCTACGACCGCGACCGGCTGGAACCGGGCATGGCGTTCACCGGCCCCTGCATCGTCGAGGAGGCGGCGGCGACGCTCGTCGTCACCCCCGGCCGGCGTGTCGTCGTCGACGACTACGGCAACCTCCACGTCCATCTGAACGGCTGAAGGATCCTTCCATGAAAACCGATCCCTATACGCTCGAGATCATCAAGAACGCGCTCGTCGCGATCGGCGACGAGATGTTCCTGACAATGGCGCGGACCAGCATGAGCCCGATCATCTACGAGGCGCTCGATTTCTCGGTGGGCATCACCGATGCGAAGGGCGAGCTGATCGCGCAGGGGCAGGGCACCACCGTGCTGCTCGCGATGATCGACAGCTTCGTGCGCGATATCCTCGAAAAGTTCGGCGACGCGGGCATTCGCGAAGGCGACGTCTACATCGGCAACGATCCCTACCGGGGCGGCGGCACGCATCTTTCCGATTTCGGCATCGCGACGCCGATTTTCCACGACGGCACGCTCGTCGCCTTCGCGGTGAACAAGGCGCACTGGCTGGACGTCGGCGGCGCGGTGCCGGGCAGCTTCTCGACGAACGCTACGGAGATTTTCCAGGAAGGCATCCAGATGCCGATCTGCAAGATCATCGATGCGGGCACGCTGCGCCAGGACATCCTCGACATCATTATCGCCAACATCCGCGTGCCGCAGGAAAGCGTCGGCGACATGTGGGCGGGCGTCGCGGCGAACGGCGTCGCCGAACGCCGCGTGCGTGAATTGTTCGACAAATATGGTCATGATGCAGTGCTGGGCGCGAAGGACGAGCTGCTCGACTATGGTGAGGCGATGGTGAAGCACGAGCTCGCCGGCCTCCCCAAAGGCGAATTCTTCGCCGAGGATTTGATCGACGACGACGGCCGCAGCGACACGCCGCTGAAAGTGATGGTGAAGGTGACCATCACCGACGACAAGTTCATCGCCGACTTTTCGGGAAGCGCGCCGCAGACGCTCGGGCCGATCAACAATTCGCGCACCGGGCTCACCTCCGCGGTGCGTCTGATCTTCAAGGCGATCACCAATCCGCAGGTGCCCGCGAACAGCGGTTCGTTCCGCCCCATAGAGATCATCTGCCCGGACAAGACGGTGTTCACGGCGGAGCGGCCCGCGCCGGTTTCGACCTATTGGGAAACGCTGATGTACGGCGTCGATCTCATCTGGCGCGCGCTCGCGCCGCATGTGCCGGACCGGCTGGGCGCCGGGCACATGCTGTCGGTCTGCTCGGTCGTTTTCGCCGGCACACATGCCGACAGCGGCAAGAATACGATCCTCGTGCAGCCGCTCGTCGGCGGCTGGGGCGGCGGCACGGGTAAGGACGGCGAATCCGGACAGTTCGCGGCGGCCGACGGCGAGACCTACAACGTGCCCATCGAGATCACCGAGGCGCGCTACGGCGTCCATGTCGATCAATACGCCTTCCACAACGAAGACGGCGGCCACGGCGAATTCCGCGGCGGCAAGGGCGTCGTACTCGATTATCGGATGCGCACCGACGACTTCACGGTCACCGGCAGCTTCGGGCGCTTCAAGTACCCGGCCTGGGGCATGGCCGGCGGGCGCGACGGATCGCCCAACCACCTCGACATCATCCGCGCCGACGGCACGCGCGAGGTGCACGGCAAGGTGACGGGCGCGAAGCTCGCCAAGGGTGACGTGGTGCGCATGGTGACGGCGACCGGCGGCGGCTGGGGCGATCCGAAGGCGCGCCCGAAGGCGGCGATCGCCGAAGACCTGCGCAACGGCTTCCTGACCAAGGAGCAGGCGGAACGCTATTATGGCGGCCTGCCGGGCTGAACGGAACGGACGCACCGTGACCCTCATCCTCAACAACTGCGCCGTCTTCGACGGTGTGGGGGATACGCTCCTGCCCGGGCGCAGCCTCGTGATCCGCGCCGGGCGCATCGTGGAGATCCACGAGCAGCCCCAAGCCAGCGATGCCGCGCGCGTGATTGATGTGCGCGGCCGCACCGTGATGCCCGGGCTGATCGACGCGCATTTCCACGCCTATGCGGCGGAGGTGAACCTCGGCACGCTCGATCGTATGCGCCCGGGCCTCCGCGCACTTTATGCGCGGCGTGCGCTTGAAGAGGCGCTGCAGCGCGGCTTCACCTCGGTCCGCGATGCGGCGGGCGGCGATATCACGCTCGCCATGGGCATCGAACGCGGGCTGATCCGGGGGCCGCGCTTCTTCTACTCCGGCCTCGCGCTCAGCCAGACCGGCGGGCACGGCGACATGCGCGGTTCGGGCATCGAATGCGGCTGCGCCTATTGCGGCTCGCTGACCATGCTCGCGGACGGCGTCGACGAAGTGCGGAAGGCCGCGCGCGAGCAGTTGCGGCTTGGCGCGACGCAGGTGAAGTTGTTTCTTTCCGGCGGTGTTGCGTCGCCCTCCGATCCCTACTGGATGGCCCAGTATTGCGACGAGGAGATCGCCGCCGCCGTGCACGAGGCGGCGACGCGCCGCACCTATGTGATGGCGCACGCGCACACGGCGGATGCGGTGATGCGCTGCATCCGCTCGGGCGTCCGGTCGATCGAACACGCGACGATGCTGGACAAGGAGACAGCACTTGCCGTGGCGGGCGCAGAGGATGTCTACGCAGTGCCGACCCTGGTAACGCTGCGCAAGCTGATCGATGAGGGTGCGGCGCTCGGCCTGTCCCCAGTCAGCCTCGCGAAGACTGTGGAGGTGGAGAAGCACGCGCTGCACTCGCTCGATCTGCTGCAGGCGAGCGGCGCGCGCATCGGCTTCGGCTCCGATCTGCTGGGGCCGCTGATGGCGCATCAGTCGGAGGAGTTCCTGCTGCGCCGCGAGGTGATGCGCGCGGCGGACATCCTGCGTTCGGCGACATCGGTGAACGCCGCGCTCATCAACAAGGCGGACGAGCTGGGCGCGATCCGGCCGGGCTATCTGGCCGACATCATTGTGGTGGATGGTGATCCGCTTGCGGACATCGGCATCCTCGGGCGGCCCGAGGCGCTCGTGATGGTGATGAAGGACGGCGCGGTGCACAAGAATGCGCTCCCCGCGTGAGTGAAGCCGCCGATCGCCGGGTTCTGATCAGCACGCCGCTTGGCGACATGCGCGTTCATGTCGACGTGGCGCGCGCGCCCGAGACCGCCGGCTATTTCCTGCGCGACGTCGCCGCCGGCCTTTTTGACGGAACGAGCTTCTACCGCATCGCGACCGATGCCAATCAGGACGACGATCAGCCCGTGACGATCGAGGTGGTGCAGGGCGGTGTTCGGCAGCCCGAGGTGGCGCCCATACCCAGCCTGCGGCACGAGTCCACGGCGGAAACCGGCCTTTGCCACGAGCGCGGCACGATCTCCCTCGCGCGCTTCGCGCCGGGCGCGGTTTATCACAGCTTCTTCATCTGCCGCCGCGACGAGCCTTCGCTGGATTACGGCGGCGCGCGGCAGCCCGACGGACAGGGGTTCCCAGCGTTCGGAAAACTCGTGGAGGGGTTCGATGTGCTTGACAGGCTGTTCGAAGCCGCCGAAGCGCAGGAACTGCTTTCGACCGAAATCCCGATCTTGCGGATCCGCCTGCTGTGAGTTCGATCCCCTATCTCGATGCCGCGACCGTGGACCGGCTTTTGCCCTGGTCCGCGCTTGTCGATGCATTGCGGGCCGCATTCATCACACCGCCGATCGCGCCCCCGCGCATGGCGATCCGCTACGGCGAACAGGGCGACCAGCATCTCCTCGTCATGCCCGCCGTCAATCCCGGCGGCCTCATCGGCGTCAAGCTGGTGACCGTACATCCCGCGCTCGCCGCGCGTCCGGGCGGAGCGGTGCGGGCGCTCTATGTCGCGCTCGACGCGGCGACGGGCGAGCCGCGCGCGCTCATCGACGGCCCCGCGCTCACCGAGCGACGCACGGCGGCGGCCTCGGTTCTCGCCGCGCAGACGCTCGCACGGCCCGGCGCATCGGTTCTGCTGGTGGCCGGGACCGGGCAGGTCGCGCACGCGCTTTGCCGCTGCTATGCCGAGGTCGTTCGCCCGCGGCGGATCATGGTTTGGGGCCGGCGTCGCGAAGCGGCGGATGCCATGGCCGCGCGCCTCGCGGCGGAAGGGATTCCCGCAGAGCCGGTGCGGGATCTCGGGGAGGCCGTGCGCGCGGCGGACATCGTCAGCGTCGCGACTCTGTCCACCGCGCCGCTGATCTACGGCGCGGATGTTCGCCCCGGCACGCACATCGACCTCGTCGGCGGCTTCACGCCGTCGATGCGCGAGGCGGACGATGCGCTCGCCGCGCGCGCCGTCATCGTCGCCGATGGACCCGGCGCGCTGGAAACGGCGGGCGATCTCACCCAGCCCATCGCAGCGGGCCTCGTGGACCGGGCCAAGGTGAAGCTGTTCGACGACATCCTCGCCGGCCGCACTGAAGGCCGCCGAAACGACGACGAGATAACGCTGTTCAAGTCCGTCGGCCTCGCGCTCGAAGACCTCGCCGCCGCCGAACTGCTGCTGGCGCGGTGGCAAGCGCCGTGACCGTGGACCGCGATCCGCTGTCGCACGGCCTGTGGGCGGCAAGCGCCCCGCCGCCGCCGCGAACCGCGCCGCTCATCGGCGATACGCGCGCCGACATCGCCATCGTCGGGGCAGGGTACACGGGCCTGTCGGCGGCGCTGCATCTCGCCGAAGCCGGTGCCAGCGTCGTCGTCCTCGAAGCTGCGGGCATCGGATACGGCGGTTCGGGCCGCAACGTCGGTCTCGTCAACGCGGGCCTGTGGTTGCCGCCCGACGAGGTCGTGCGCCGGATGGGCGCGGACGATGGCGAGCGCCTTGTCGGTGCGCTCGGCGAAGGCCCCGGCCTCGTCTTCGAACGCATCGGCCAACACAACATTGCTTGCGAACCGGTTCGCACCGGCACGCTGCACTGCGCCGTGGGCCGCAGTGGCGAACGCGATCTCGAACGCCGCCATGCGCAGTGGGCCGCGCGCGGCGCGCCGGTACGGCTGCTGCGCGGGGATGAAGCCCGTGCCGCGATCGGCAGCGGTGTCTACGGCGCGGCGCTGCTCGATGCGCGGGCCGGAACCATCCAGCCGCTGGCCTACGCGCGCGGGCTCGCGGCGGCGGCGATCGCGGCGGGCGCGGTGATCCATGAAGCCAGCCCCGTCACGGCCTGCGCCAAACGGGGCCCGCACATGCGCCTCGAAACCGCATCGGGCACCGTGACCGCCGAACATGTGATCTGCGCTACCAACGCCTATACGGGCGCCCTTTGGGGCGAGGTACGCACAGAGCTAGCCGGCCTCCCTTATTTCAATCTGGCCACAGCGCCGCTTTCCGAAGACGCACTCGGCAGCGTCCTGCCCGGAAAGCAGGGCGCGTGGGATACGCGGCAGATCCTCAGTTCCTTCCGGCTGGATGCCGCCGGGCGCCTCGTCGTCGGCAGCGTCGGTGCGCTGCGCGGTGCAGCGAAGGCCGCGCACCGAAACTGGGCGCGACGTACGCTCGCGCGGATATTCCCGCAGCTTGGGCCCATCGATTTCGAATATGAATGGTATGGCACGATCGGCATGACCACCGATGCGCTGCCCCGCTTTCACACGCTGGGCCGCGTGCTCGGCATCTCGGGCTACAACGGCCGCGGCATTGCGCCCGGCACGGTGTTCGGCAGGGCGCTGGCGCGGTATCTGCTGCACGGCGAAGCGCTGCCGCTTCCGGAAACGCCGTTCGCGCACATGCCGCTGCGCCGCGTGCGCGAGCAGATTTACGAGCACGGCGCGTGCATCGCGCACGCGCTGGGCGAGCGATTTTGAACACGGAGAAGGGTGCAATGGCTTCCAACGGTTTGGACCTCAAGGCAGAAATCGCCGATCTTCTCTCGGCATTGGGCGTAGGCATCGCCGAGGGTCCGCTGCGCGTGCACTCTCCCATCTCCGGCGAGGAGGTCGCCTCCATTGCTGTTCATGACGCGAAGGCCGTGGAGGCTACGATCAGTGCCGCACACGCGGCCTTCCTGCTCTGGCGCGATGTGCCCGCGCCGCGTCGCGGCGAACTCGTCCGCCTGCTCGGCGAGGAACTCCGCGTCCACAAGGCGGCACTGGGCCGGCTGGTCTCGATCGAAGTCGGCAAGAGCGCATCGGAAGGTCTCGGCGAAGTGCAGGAGATGATCGATATCTGCGACTTCGCCGTCGGTCTTTCGCGCCAGCTTTACGGCCTCACCATCGCGACCGAGCGTCCGGATCACCGGATGATGGAAACCTGGCATCCGCTCGGCGTCACCGGGATCATCTCCGCGTTCAATTTCCCCGTTGCCGTGTGGGCGTGGAACGCCGCGCTCGCGCTGGTGTGCGGCAACGCCATTGTCTGGAAGCCCTCCGAAAAGGCGCCCATCTCGGCACTCGCGGTTCAGGCCCTGCTGGACCGCGTCCTCGTCCGCTCGAGCGCGCCCGATGGCCTCGCCGGGCTCGTGATCGGCGGGCGGGAAGTCGGGGAGGCTTTGGTCGACGATCCGCGCGTCCCGCTCGTCTCGGCGACAGGCTCCACTGAAATGGGCCGGAAGGTCGGCCAGCGGCTCGCCGGCCGCTTCGGCCGCGCCATTCTGGAGCTGGGCGGCAACAACGCCGCGATCGTCACACCCAGCGCCGATCTCGATCTCGCGCTGCGCGGGGTCGCGTTCGCGGCCATGGGAACGGCGGGTCAGCGATGCACGACACTGCGCCGGCTGTTCGTGCACGAGACGATCTACGATGGCTTCGTCGCCCGGCTGAAATCCGTCTATGCATCGGTCAGCGTCGGCAATCCGCTCGTCGAGACCAATCTGGTCGGGCCGCTCATCGATGGCCGGGCGCTGGAGTCCATGCGGGGCGCGCTGGAAACGGCGGCCGCGTCGGGCGGTATCGTGACGGGCGGCGAGCGTGTCGAGATCGGCGGCTGGCCCGATGCCGCCTATGTCCGCCCTGCCATGGTGGAGATGGCCTCTCAGGCAGGTCCGGTGCTGCAGGAGACTTTCGCGCCGATCCTCTATGTGATGCGCTACACGAATCTTGTGGATGCCATCGCGCTCAACAATGCCGTCAGTCAGGGCCTGTCCTCGTCGATCTTCACCACCGACATGCGGGAGGCCGAGCGCTTCCTTTCCGCGCGCGGTTCCGATTGTGGAATCGCCAACGTCAATATCGGAACGTCGGGCGCCGAGATCGGTGGGGCATTCGGCGGCGAGAAGGAAACCGGCGGCGGCCGTGAATCGGGCTCGGATTCATGGAAGGCCTACATGCGCCGCGCCACCAACACGATCAACTACGGCACCAGCCTGCCGCTGGCGCAGGGCGTGACATTCGAGGTGTGACGTTCGAGGGTGACCCCGATCGGATCGGTGAAGGCGAACGGCCCTAATAGAAGGCCATATTATCAAGCTGCATCGACACGCTATACCCACCGGGCCGCGTCGCGCTGATCTCCACCTGGAATATCGCGCCGGCATCCCATGCGCGCGCCGTTACATGGCGGCCGGTCTCGGGTTCCAATCGCGAGAAGGGAAGATCGACGGTCTGCCAATCGGCGCTGCCCTCGACGGTCGCGGCCCAGTTCGAACCCGGTCCATACAGCCGCACCGTGAACGGTCCCTTGCCGTTCAGATCGAAACGCAAACCCCGATAGCCGCTGAGATCGGCGGGCGCTACGGAGCCGCGTGACAGGGGAAAGATCACCCCGACAAACGCGTCATCTTTCGCGGACATGCGGCCTGCAAGTTGCAGGATGTGGCCCTTCGTGCCGCCCGGCACGATCTGCGTGATCAGAGACGAGCGATCAACGCCGCCATCGAAGGTGTCGAGGCGCACGGTATCGAGCGCGGTGCGACCATCGAGGCGCTCGAAATCGTCGATCAGCGGTTGCACGGAAACGGGGGGCAGATGCGTGGCGGCAGTCTCCTGCAAAACGCCGGGCGCGCCTTCGCCGAAGATCAGGCGCCCGTCGATAAGCACCCTGTTCACGCGGTAAATATCGGTGATCCGCTGCCACGGCTTTCCATCCACCACCAGAAGATCCGCGCGCTGCCCCGGCGCGATGGTGCCGCGGTCATGATCAAGCTTCACCAGCCGCGCGCTCGTTGACGTTGCCGCGACAAGCGCTTCGGATGCAGAGAGTCCGGCCTGCACCAGCAGTTCCAGTTCACGCTGCGTCGATACGCCGTGGCGGATGTTGGTCATCCCAGAATCCGTCGCGACGCCGATAGGGATACCGGCGGCGTGCATCTTCCGGACATTGTGCGATGCCGTTTCGAACTTGCGGGCGAATTGGCGGGTTTGCTTTTCGTCGAACGGCGCGTCCGGCGCGTACTTCCCCGGCTCGTATACCGCGAGTGTCGGCGCAAGGCCCGTGGCGTGCCTGGAAAACTGCCCGATGGCCGCGCGGTCGATCGGCCGATCCTGCAAGGCATGTGCGATGACATCGACATCCGCCCGCGCCGCGGCGAGGCCGCGATCCACGGTCACCGTGTGTGTCAGCACAGGCCAGCCCGCGTGGTGGGCGGCCGCGACAAGACTGTGCAGGGTCTTCTCGTCCATGCTGCTGTTGTCGGGAAACAGATCGTAGCGCCAGCCGTCGGTGAAGATCTTGATCGCATCGGGCTTGTAGGGCTTTAGCCTTTCCACGGCTGCGCGCGCGGCCTGCGGGCTGTTGATCCAGGTCGTCGTGTTCTGATCGCCCCACGCGGCGCCGTGTCCGCCGGGCGTGCTGATCCGCGCAACAAACTGGACATGCGGCGCTATGAGCGAGGCAAGCCATTTCCGGCGCGGTTCGAAGCTTTCGGGCTGCTGGTGAAAATCGAAAACCGTCGTTACCCCCGCGGCCACATACGCAGCGGCGATCTGCGGCGTCGTCCTGGGCTCTCCCTCGGGTGTCCAATGCGTGTGAAGATCGAACAGCCCCGGCAGAATGGCCTTGCCGCTCACATCGATGATCGTTGCCCCTTTTGGTACTGCGAGGTGCGGGCCGACCGCGCGGATCCGGTCCCCCGCCACGATCACCGTTGCCTGCCGCGCCGGCGCGCCCGTGCCGTCGAATACCGTTCCGCCGACAAGGGCCAGCACCGCGCCATCGTCTGCCAGCGCGGGCAGGGAGGGTTGACCGGAAAGCAGCAGCAGCGCGGCGGCTGTGAAAAGTCCGCGCAGCGGCAACCCGCCGGTCAACTGGTTTCGCATCAGCGAAATCCCATCTAGCGCCGGTAGGTCACCGTCAGCCCGAACGTGCGCGGACGCACCGTCGTCTGGAAGAACGCGTCGATGCCGACCGCTTCGTGATACCGGCTGATCGTCGGCGCCTGATCGAGCAGGTTGTCGACGAACAGCGAGACGTCCGCGTCGCCGATCTGCATGCCGGTGCGGAGCGAAACGAGGCTCACGGCATCGTCGCGGACAAGGTCGGGATCATAGGCGAGCACGTTTGCCGGGTTGCGGCCGGGCGTAAGGCCGGAGACCTTCGACGTGTAGGCATAGTCGGCCCGCACATAGAAATCCCTGCCCATCAGCGTCCCGTCGTACTGCGCGCCCGCGGAAAGCGTGAACGCGGGAACACCCAGCGAATCTCCCTTCGATACGATCGTGCGCGGTGTCGGCGGCGTGGTCGACGTGTTGCGGCTGCCGAAGATCGTCTCGTCGAGCTTGGCGTCGGTATAGCCGCCGGCAAGGTTCAGCGAGACGCTGTCGGAGAGCTGCGCGCCCACACTGAAGTCGAAGCCCTTCGAAACCGCCTCGCCGGCATTGCCGATGAAGCTGCCCCCGCACGCCGAAAGGCTGACGCTGCGCTGGATGTCCTTCCAGCGCGAATAGAAGCCGGTGAGTTCCACACGCACGCGGCCGTCCGCGAAGCTGTTCTTGGTGCCGAGTTCATAGGTCCAGAGCGTGTCGGACTTGAAGGTCGGCGGCACCGAATCATACCCAAGCTGCTGCAGGTTCGCGAGGCAGTTGGCGACCGGCGGCAGCGCCGTGCGGTTGGCGCCGCCGATGCGGTAGCCTTTGGAGGCGCTCGCGTAGACGAGATCGCCCGCGCCCGGCTTGTAGGACAGCGCGAACTTCGGCGTGAACGGCGTTTCCGACGATTTGCCGCTGGTCGTGGCGCCGTTCGAGAGCGGACCCCGGCCGACGTTCGTGAAGCTGAACTTGGTCTTCGAATACCGCGCGCCGACGGTTGCGGTGAGGCCGTCGACGATTTCGTAGTCGATCTGTCCGAAGCCCGCGATCTGCTTGTCGAGCGCATTGGTATCGCCGCTGAAGCTGAGGTCCCCGATGAGGTTGCTGCCCCAGAAGCTCAGCATCGTCCACCCCTGCGAGGTCGTCAGCGCCGGAAGCTGCGGGTCGACGACGAGCTGCAGGTTCGAAAACGGTGAGCGCTGATAGAACGCGCCGAACACCCATTTCAGCCGCGCGTTGGGATCGGCCGACTGCACGCGCAATTCCTGCGTGAACTGCTTCTGCTTCGGCGTCAGGATGCTTTCCGACTGATAGTCGAACGGCGCGAGCGGAATGCCGAAGAACTGCGGCGTGTACGTGGAGAAATCCAGCGAGCGCCGGAAGTTGCGCCGGAAGTAGGAGGTTTCCGAGATGACCTCGACAGCCTCGCCCTTCCATTCGATATTGAGCGCGGGCAGATACACCTCATCCTTGAAAGGCTGCTTGTTCCACGCGCTCAGGAAACGTCCCTTTTTGGGATCCGAATAGCTCTCCCAGAAAAAGCCGCGGTCGTCCGCCTTGTCTATCTCCATGAAGAACGACGGCGTGACGGTCAGTTCGTCGCTCAGCCTGAACGCGAGCGCCGCGCGCATCGAGGTGCGCTGCTGACTGTTGATGTTCTTGTCCACGATATCACCGCTGAAGCGATTGATCTGGTCGACATAGCCCGCGTCGCGCCGCGTGTAGCCGCTCACGCGGAACGCGACGTTCTCGCTGATCGGACCGCCGAACGCCGCACCGATCTCGTAGCCGACCCCGCCGCCTTCGGTGACCTGCACGCCGCCGCGCGCATAGACGTCCATCTTGCCGTCGAATGACGGCTGCGGTGTGATGAAGCGGATCGCGCCGCCCTGCGAGCCCGCGCCGAACAGCGTTCCCTGCGGTCCGCGCAGCACCTCGACACGCTCCAGGTCAAAGAGCGTCGGATAGAAGTTGGTCGTGGCGACACCGAGCGAGCGCACCTGGATCGGCGTGCCGTCGATGTAGATGCCCGTCGTCTGCGCGCCGACGTTGGACTTGATGCCGCGGATCGCGATCTGCTGCGTGAAGCCGCCGGTGTCCTGCTGGAAGCTGAGGCCGGGCGTCATCCGCACCATGTCCTCGATCGACTTGGCGCCCTTCTTGTCGAAAATCTCCTGATCGAAGGCGGCGATGCTGAGCGGAACGTCCGAGAGGGCCTGAGCGCGCCGCGTCGCGGTGACGACGATCTCTTCGTACGCGACAGGCCTTGTTTCTGCCGACTGCGCCCAGGCTGGCGCCGCCGCCGTTAGCCCCGCGAGCACTGTCGCAAGCGCCGTTCCCACCTTCAGTGTTCCGGATTCCCTCATTTTCACCCCCTCTTTGCCAACTTTAGCTCTAATCGTTGGTTGCAGCTTATATATCAGTTGAACACACGTCAATCAGATGCTAGGAAATTTCAGAGAATTTGATTTTGATATATCTTATTGACCCTGACGGCGTGCTTCCCGAAAATCGCCTCAATCAAGAAAATATCATTCATTACAATGGAATATGGAATGGGCATTGGGGTGGAAGACAAAGCGCACGACGTCATGGAAAGCGCTGTTTCGTTCAAGATATATGTGAAAAAAGCCTGCGAAACCTGCACTCTCCTGCAGCCTCTGATCGCGCGGCTCGTTGAAACGGGGCAGGCGACCGTTTTCGTGCAGGACGATCCGGCCTTCTTCTCCCCGCTCGCCATCGACGATTCGACGCTGGAACAGTCCTTTCACGACGATATCGAAGTCACGCCCACCCTGCTCAAATTCGCGGATGGCAAAGAAGCGGAGCGGGTTTTCGGCTGGGATCGGGCGGAATGGCGCCGCATCACGGGGCTTGCCGATCTCGGCGAGGATCTGCGCGCGTTCCAGCCGGGCTGCGGTTCGAAAAGCCGCGAGCCGGGGGTCTATGAGCATCTTGTCGCCCGTTTCGGCGATTCCGGCCTCGAATCCCGCAAGATCGTGATCACCGGCTTCGAAGACCCGCTTGAGGCGGCCTTCGAGCGCGGGTGGACGGACGGCCTTCCGATTATCCCGCCCACCGACGAGCGGATCCTGCGGATGCTCGGCGGCACCCGCCGCGACAAACACGAAGTCGTCGGGCGCGTCCCGCCCAATCTCTCGCCCGTCACGATCGAGAAAATCGCCATCAACGCTGTCATGGCGGGCTGCAAGCCGGAATATATGCCGGTCGTGATTGCCGCGGTCGAAGCCGCGCTGGAGCCGGTCTTCACCATGCACGGGCTGCTGTGCACGACCTGCTTTTCGGGGCCGATCATCGTCGTGAACGGACCCATAGCGAAGCGCATCGGCATGAACTGGGGCATGAACGCGCTCGGCCAGGGCAACCGCGCCAACGCGACCATCGGCCGGGCCTTGCAACTCATTATCCGCAACGTCGGCGGCGGTATACCTGGCGATCTCGACCGGTCGACGCTCGGCGGCCCGGGCAAATACACGTTCTGCTTCGCGGAGGACGAGACGGACCCGAGCTGGGAGCCGCTCTCGGTCGCGCGCGGGCTGGAGCGCGGGGAGAATGCCGTCACGCTGTTTCAGGGGGACGGCATTCAGGGCGTCGTCGATCAACGCTCCGCCACGCCCGAACAGATGGCGAAATCGCTCGCCATGTCCCTGCTGGCGGTCGGGCATCCCAAACTGGCCGAGTTCACCAACGCCATGCTTGTCCTCTCGCCGGAGCATTACGCGATCTTCCGCAATGCGGGGTGGGACCGCGCGCGCATCACGGCCGAACTTCACGCGGAAATGGTCCGCCCGGGCGCGGAGCTGGTTTTCGGCGCGCAGGGCGTCGGTGAAGGCATCGCTGCCGATCGCGCGGGTGAGATGGTGAGCAAGTTCTGGCCCGAAGGCCTGCTCATCGTGCGCGCAGGCGGGCAGGCGGGCCTGTATTCGGCGATCTGCGGCGGCTGGACCGGCGGCCGCTTCCGCTACGAATCGCAACCCGTGACAAGGAGGATCGCCCTGTGAGCACCACAACCGTGCTTCGCGACCCGACAGCGGAAGCCGCGCCCGTCCGCCGCGCGCGCCGTACACCGCCGTGGTCGCTCGATGATATCACCGTGGCGCTGATGGATATCGGCAAGATGCGCGGCGACGAGTTCATCGATCGGCTGGAACAGCTTTTCGCGGAACGCGGCGTCGCCACAAAGCGCTGGAAGAAGCCGACGAACACGCGCACCGCACCCGTGGAGATGCTTCAGGAGATCGCCGAGGAGGCGGACGTGGTCGTCGTCGCGCTTTCCGATTGCGGCTCCTGCACGTCCTGCTCGACCCACGACCTCAACGATCTCGATGCGCGCGGCGTGCCCGGCGTCAGCGTGCTCACCGAAGAGTTTCGCAGCGCCTTCGCCGGTCAGTGCGAAACGATCGGCTTCGATGGCGCCTCGATCTTTGTGCCGCACCCGGTGCAGAACCGGACGGCGGATCAGCTCTATGCGATGGCGGAAAATGTGATCGAGGACGTGATCTGTGCCATAACCCGCCGGAAATGACGGCAGACGCGCGCACCGCCCCTTCGGAGCTCGCTCACTGGCGGCACCATATCCATGCCCACCCGGAGCTGGGCTTTGCCGAGCTGCAGACATCCGACTTCGTTGCCGAAAAGCTGCTCGCCTTCGGTGTCGATGAACTCCACCGCGGCATCGGCGGCACCGGGCTTGTCGCCGTGGTTCGAGGGAAGCCGGGCGACCGCGCCATCGGGCTTCGGGCGGACATGGACGCGCTGCCGATCCATGAAGACAGCGACGAGGCGCATACGTCGCAAAACCCCGGCGTGATGCACGCCTGCGGGCATGATGGGCACACGGTCATGCTGCTCGGCGCCGCGCGCGAACTCTGCGCCACCCGCAACTTCGCGGGCACGATCTACCTCGTTTTCCAGCCCGCCGAAGAGGCGCTCGGCATGGCCGTGCCGGGCAGCACGCACCGCGACGCAGGCGCGCTCGCGATGATGCGCGACGGCCTGTTCGCGCGGTTTCCGATGGAGGCGATCTTCGGCATCCACAACCGACCCGGCATCGCGGCCGGAAGCTTCGGCATCAAGCCGGGTGTCATCTATGCGGCCGCCGACCGGTTCGAGATCAGGATCGTCGGGAAGGGCTGCCATGCGGCACGGCCGCACCTCGGTATCGATCCCATCATGGTCTCGGCGCAGGTGATCGGTGCCCTGCAAACCATCTCCAGCCGTTTCTTCAGCCCCGCCGAACCGGTCGTGGTATCGGTCTGCGAGATCATGGGCGGCTCGGCGTTCAACGTCATCGCGGACGACGTGAAAATGGTGGGCACGGTCCGCGCGCTGAGTGAACCCGCGCGTAAGCAGGCCGAAGCGCTCGTCCACCAGATCACGCAGGGCGTGGCCGCAAGCTTCGGCGCGCAGGCCGAGATCAACTATCAAGTCGGCTTCCCGGCGCTCATCAACGACGCCGCGCTCGCCGAAAAGGCGCGCGCTGTGATGGTGGGCCTTGTCGGCGAGGTGAACGTCGTCGACCTTGAAGAGCCGACGATGGGCGGCGAGGACTTCGCCTGCTACCTCACCGAAAAGCCCGGCTGCTTCGTGCTCGTCGGCAACGGCATCGAGGGGCGCCACGGTCTCAGCGTCCACAACGCCCGCTACGATTTCAACGATGCGGTGCTGCCGCTCGGCGTGCGCTACTGGCGCGCGCTCGCCGAGGCGCTCCTCCCGGTCTGAACCGTCAAGCGCCGGCGCCCTCCGCAATCGCCTTCGGCGCGCGGAAGCGGCGGCGTTCGCCCACCGTTTCGCGCATCGCGAAGGCAACCGCGATCGCCGCGATGCTGGCGGCCACCATGCACCAGGCTGGCGCCACCGGATTGCCCGTCCACTTGATGAGCGCCGCGATGATGAACTGCGTCGTGCCCCCGAAAACCGCGACGGCGATCGAGTAGATCAGCGCATAGAGCCGGCTGCGCTGCGCGCGCGGCAGCCCTTCAGCGACGCTGACGTTCGCGGCTGCCGTGCTGAGCGCGTAAAGCGCGGCCAGCATCGCGGCACCGATCAGCAGGCCTTGCTCGCTTGGTGCCGCCACAAGGTTCGAAAACACCGGATAGGCGAGCAGAAGCAGCAGGATGCGCGGCAGGATCACCATCGGCTTGCGGCCGGTGAAGTCCGACAGGAAACCGCCCGCGAGGCCGAACAGCATCAGGCATCCGCCGACAACCGAGGTGGAGGCGAACGCCGTCACCGGATCGAGCGCCAGCGTCGTGATCGCGTAGGTCGTCAGGTACTGGAGCGTGTAGTTGACCACCGTGCCCGAAAGGATCAGCACGATCCCCAGCGAAATGAAGCTGAGGCTTGCGGATTGCGAAGGCTGATGATCCGCCGCCGCGACGTCTTCGGGCAGGGTTTCCGGCAGCGTCCGGCGCAGCCAGAAGCCGAGTGGCAGCAATGCGGCGCCCAGAAGCAGCGCCACGCGCCAGCCCCATGCGTCCACGTCCGCAGGCGGCAGCTGCGATGAAATGGTAAGGCCGACGCCTCCGGCGAGCAGGATCGCCATGCCCTGGCTCGCGATCTGCCAGCCGCCATACATGCCTTTCCGGCCGCGCGGCGCGGCCTCGATCAGCATCGCGGTCGTCGGCCCGACCTCGCCGCCGATCGCGAACCCCTGCACCAGCCGGGCGATCACGACGATGACAGCGCCCGCAACGCCGATCATGTGATGCGGCGGCGTCAACGCGATCACCAGCAGCGCGCCGCCCATCAGCGAAAAGCTCAGCAGCATCGCCGGTTTGCGGCCCACCCTATCGCCATAGCGCCCGATGTAGTGCGCGCCCACGGGGCGGCCGAGAAAACCGACGCCGAAGGTGGCGAGCGCGAGCAGAAGCCCGCTGAACGCGTCGTCGGTCGGAAAGAAGTTGCGGCTGATCTGCAGCGCGAAGAAGCCGAACACCGTAAAATCGTAGAATTCGAGCACATTGCCCATCACAATGCCCGCGAGGTGCCGTCTTTTAATGGAAACCTGGCCTGTCATGACGGGTGTTCTGTCCCTTCCCTTGCGCGCATCCTTGCGGTCCGCATTCCCTCTCGTCAGGGACCGTAAAGAAATATATCAGATGAAACAACATGAAGATTCAGGTGTTGGATGGAGCCTGCGGGGTAGGGGTGAGAAACGTGATATTTCAGAAAGCAAAGCCGATCATGATCGGCGCAGCGTTGACCGCTGCCGCGATTTCAACGGCATTCGCCAAGCCGCCCATCAGCGCGACCGACCTGTTCGGCATCGCGTATGCGATGAACCCGGCCCTTTCGCCGGATGGGAAAACGGTCGCCTATCTCAAGGAATGGATGGACCCGAAGGCCGACACCTATCGCAGTCAGCTCTGGCTTTCGGATTTCGCAGGCAAATCACAGCGCGCCGCAAGCGGTGAGGCGGATGACGTCGCCGAACCGCGCTGGTCGCCGGATGGGCGCGCGCTCGCCTTCGTCGCACTTTCGGACGCCACCGACGAGGCGCGCCAGATCTACGTCCTCTCGCCCACCGACGGCACAAGGCGTCGTATCGGGACGCTGCCGGCCAATCCCTCTCGCATCGCATGGTCGCCAGACGGCGCACGCATCGCCTTCGTCATGAAGGTCTCCGCGCCGGCCCCGACGCTCGGCACGGTCGAGAAGCCGCCGGAGGGCGCGAACTGGCAGCCGCAGCCGTTCATCACGGAGCGGTTGCGTTTCCGTTTCGACGGCGCGGGCCTCATCGGGAACGAGACACACGACGTGTTCGTGGCCACCGTCGCCACCGGCGAGGTGCGCCGCCTCACGCACGGCGAGGCGCTGTTCGGCGGGCCGCTCGGCGTCGCCGGGACCCTGTCATGGTCCCCTGACGGCCGCTTCCTCGTCACCTCGGCGCATACGGCGCACGAAGCGGATTACACGCCGCGCGAGAGCGATGTTTACAGCGTCGACACGCAAAGCGGCGCCGTTCAGCAGCTGACCAGCCTGCCCGGCGGAGAAGCCCGCGGCGCGATCTCCCCGGACGGACGCTGGCTCGCCTTCCTCAGAACGGAACGCAGCCCGCTCAATCATCAGGACCCCAAGCTCGCGGTCGTGCCGGCCGGCGGCGACGCGATGAAAATCCTCTCGGCGCCGCTAGATCGACCCGTCAGCGGTCTGCAATGGTCGGCAGACAGCCGCGCCGTCTTCGCGAGCTACGACGACCGCGGCATCTCGCGCCTCGCCCGCTTCGGCCTCGACGGGCGCATCCGGCCGATCGCCGAAAAACTCGGAAGCTGGGCGCTCGCCTACGTCTGGGGCGCAGGCTTCTCGGTTGCCCCGAACGGCGCCTTCGTCATCACCACCGCCGACGAACGCACCCCCGGCGACGTCGCCGCCGGCATGGTCGGAAAACCCGGTACGCACCGTATCACTCGTCTCAGCGACGATTTCCTCAGCACCCGCGCACCGTCCACCATCGAACCCTTCACGTTCAAGGTCGAAAACGTGGAGATCGCCGGCTGGCTCGTGAAACCGCCCGGCTTCGATCCCACCCGCAAATATCCGCTGATCCTCAGCATCCACGGCGGCCCGCATCTCTACTTCGGCCCGCGCTGGGACTACCGCCACGAGGTGATGGCCGGAAAGGGCTACGTCGTCGCCTACATCAACCCGCGCGGCTCGACCGGCTACGGCGAGGCGTTCGCGCAGGCGACGGACAAGGCTTTCCCCGGCGCGGACTATCCGGAATTCGAAGCCGCGGCCGACTATCTCGCTGCCCTGACCTTCGTGGACAAGGACCGCATGTACGTGACCGGCGGTTCGGGCGGCGGAACGCTCACCGCTTACATCGTCGGCCGAACCAATCGCTACCGCGCCGCGGCGAGCGAGTACCCCGTGGTCGACTACACCTCGTGGAGCCTGCTCTCCGACAACCCCGCGATCTACACGCAGCATTGGGCGGGCGGCGTCCCCTGGACGAACGGAGCTCACTACACGTCGATCTCGCCGCTCTCCCTTGTCGGTAACGTGAAGACGCCCACGCTTCTTGTTTGCAGCGAAGAAGACTGGCGCACGCCAATCAACCAGTGCGAGATGTACTATACGGCGCTGAAGCTGCGCGGGATCGAAGCGGCCCTTGTGCGCTACCCCGATGAAGCCCACGAGATTCAAGGCTATCCAAGCAACCGCGTATCGGAAATCAACATCCTGCTCGGCTGGTTCGCCCGTCACGGCGGCCCGCAATGACGGCGGCCACGAACCGGCAGTATCGACTTGCGGCGGCCCGCGCCCTATCGTCGAGGTGCGATACGGAGACTTCAGACGGATGAGCGTCCAATCAGTGCCAGACGGACCCAGCGAGCCGCGCTCACTGCTCAAGACGACGATCACGCAGACGATCCGCGACTGGATTATTCAGGGGCGACGGAAACCCGGTGAGCAGTTATCGGACAAGGAGATCGCGCTCGAACTCAACGCGAGCCGCACGCCGGTGCGCGAGGCGCTTCTCCAGCTGCAAAGCGAAGGCCTTGTGGAAGTGCGCCCGCAGCGCGGTACCTATGTCTTCAATCCCGATGCGGAAGAGATCGCCGAAATTTGCATTGCGCGCGGCCTTTTCGAAGCCGATGCGCTACGGCTCGGTATGCAGTCCGATCCCGACAAGCTCATCGTGGCGCTCGGCAGGATCGTCGCCCAGGCCGCCATTGCCGTGGAAAAGAGCGATCTCGAAACGGTGGAAGCGCTCGATACGAGTTTCCATGAAACGCTGCTGAGACTCTCCGGCAACCGCTACCTGCTGGAAAGCTATTCGCGACTCGCGCTCAAGATGCGCGCGCTCCGGCACAGGCTGCCTTCATCGCGTGCGCGTATGGCGGAGGCCATCAGCCAGCACCGCCGCATCGTGGATCTTATCGCCGTGGGTGCCGTGGACGAAGCCGTGCAATCGATTGCTGATCATGTCAGAAATGTTCAGCAGGTTCTGGTCGCAAACATTGAGCAGCCTGCCAATGACGATGCCGACTGAGCGAAGAGCTCAGCGAGGCCGCTCCAGCTTTATAGTGTAGGAGAGTGAGGCTGAGCCGTTCTCCGGCACGGTAACCGGCAAGACCCAGCCACCCTGGCCCCGCTCGATTCCCGGCAGGCGTTCCGCAAGATCGAAGGGCACGATGATTTCGGCACGAACCGGAACAGGCTTCGCGTTGGTGAGATCGACGCGCCAATCCTGTCGCTTCCGGGTCTCCCGACCCTTCACCAGCCGCCATTGCACATCCGGGCTCTGTCCGATCGGGAACTCGACACGCTCGTTCACGGCAAGATCGGCGAGATCGGCGCTGCCGACCAGAAGATCGTTCCCCTCGCTCGTCTCGAAAATCGTGACCGCACCGGCAGGCAGCGGCAGGCCTAATCCCTTCTCGGTGCTGTTTTTGCTGCGCAGCAGGAAAGGCATCGGTTGATAAGTCGCCGATCCGGAAGAAACGTTTGCAACATAGAACCGGTCGAACACGGCGGCAGGCTTCTCGATCATCGCGACCTGCTTCTGCCCCTGCGCCGAGACCGTCACGCGTTCCGGCACGCGGTAGAGTTTCAGATCGCCGAGATCCTCCTGCTCCGCCACCATCGCGACGGGAGCAGGCGGCGGCGGTGGAGGCGGCGCGGCGAGGGCGGACCGTTCCCGCCGCTGTGCGGTTACGATGATGTCTGCGGCGGCTTCATAGAATCGTTCTTCTTCCTGCGGCCAGGGCAGGCGGTTGAAAACGTGCCGGGGATGCGTGCTGGTCGTGTCCATGGGCCAGCATTTCAGATGCAGCGCGGGGTTCGATGGCTTGAGCGGCCGCGCGCTGCGCTCCCTGCGCGGCTGCCCGGCCACGACCTGCAGCCGCGCGTCCGGAAAGCTCTGTGCCCCGCCGTTGGCGAGGGTGAGCCAGGCGAACAGGGCGAGCTTGCCGTTATCCGCATCCGCCCTGGCAACGTAGCTCGCCGACCAGTCGAACCCCTGTGCCATGTAAGTGAGCTGAACCGTTGCGGTCACCGGCCGGTCGCTGCGCGTCAGCACGGAGAGTGTTGGGCGCGGCGAAAGATCGGCGGGGATTTCGGGATAGAGCATCCGCTCGGGCAGGCCGGAGCAGCTGAGGGCCTCATAGCCTTCCGCCGTCTGGACAATCACGCCGCCATTCGGCCCGGCCTGAATGATCGCATCCTGTTCGGTCACCTTGCCGGTCTGACGATTGGTACGCTGGAGCGTGACGCGTCGCTTAAGGAAGGCGTCCACCAGCCCGGCGGGTGAAACGAGCCGCGCGTCGCGGTTCTTCTCGCGGACGCCCTCCGGAAGACCCGTGACGATCGCGGTCTCGGGCAGCAGGCCTTCCGCAACGCCTTCGAAGCGCACGGTGCTGTCGCCGGCCGGGATAGTGATCGTCCGTGTTTCGCTGATCAGCGCATAGCCGCCCGGCCAATTCCGATCGAGCGCCCCGCTGCCGCGGCCCGGCGCGCGGTAGATCGTTACCGCAACGTCGGAAACCTCTCGGGAGACGACGGTCGCGGCCGAGGCGGGCGCGGCCCAGCCGAGCAGCAGCAGGAGAGGCGCGATCACGCGCACGGGCGCTAGTACCGCGTGTCGAATGTTGCGGTCAGCTCGGCGGTGCCATTGGCGGGTACAGGCACCTTCCATTCCATGCGGTCTGCCGAAACCCTGTTGCCGGGGACGCTCTGCACAGGAATGCGCACGTCGCCCCACAGGCCGCCCTGCAGCACATCCACCGTCACCGGTTCCGCCCGGGCATTGGTCAGCGTGTAGCGCATCACCGTCTGCCAGCGCCTGTCGGAGAGCCGTTTGCGCTCTTCGACCACGGTCTTCACCTTCACATCGAAGGCGTCGCCCGTGGGCACGGCAAGCGAGGAGCCCATCGGTGTGTGATCGATCCGGCTTTCGCCAATGAACTGCGGGTCCCCGCGCGCGTCGCGCATGTAGACACGGATCGTGCCGGCGGGCAGCTGATCGCCGAGGCCGCCCTGCTTGGAGGTCGAGAACTTGATGACGCTAAGGGCGCTTCTCGGCGTATCGTTGCTGCCGAGCCAGCCGTTGACGAATTCGTAGGTCTTGCGCGCCGGCGCGCCTTTCACATCGAGGAAGCTCACCTGCTTCTGCTGCGCGTTGGCGATCGTCGTGCGTTCGGCGAGCGGATAGAGATAGTAATCGCCCAGCCTTTCCCGCGTGCCGCTTTCCGTGCCCGCCTGATCGAGCCGGCCGCCAAGTGCCTGAAATCGATTCTGTCCGCCGCCCACGTTACCGGCGACGAGCAGCGTCCGCGCATTCGTGTAGGTCGTGCCCGTATTGTTCGTCAGCGTCACCCAGCCCTGCATGTCCGCCGCGCCCGTCTTCTCGTCGAACAGCATGACATAGTCGCTGGTCCACCCGAGGCCGGGGGTAAGATAAGAGAGGCGCGTCGGCACCGACCCGGCCCGCGCCGCTTCGATCGTCACCGAAAGCGTCGGGCGTGCACGCAGGTTTTCCGGCACCTTGTCGAAGACTACGCGGACGGGAAGGCCGTCGTCCCGCAACACCTCGATCCGCGTGCCGATCTGAAGCACGATCCCGCCGTTCGCCGCGAGAACCCGGGCTTGCTCGCGCGTTTCCGCGCCGGTGGCGGGATTGGTGCGGACGATCGTGATCGTCTGGCCGACCGCCTTTTCCATGAGCTTGTCGGGCGAGAGCAGGTCGTAATCGAAATTCTGCTCGACGATCGCGATGCCGGCCCCGGAAAGGCTGGTGGTTTCAGGGCGGATCTGCGCCGAAACATCCGGAAATTCCTGACGGCTGCGGCCCGCAGGGACGCTCAGCGTGCGCGCATCCTGCACCAGCGCGATATTGTTGTTGTAGATGGTGACCGCGAGGTCGCCCTGTGAGCCTTCGGCCAATACCGGTTCGGTCAAAACCAGAAACGGCAGCGCGACCAGCAACGAACGCATAGGCGTCTCCCCATGATATGGAGGATAGTGGCCCGAACACTTTGCTTTGAAAAGGCCTGAAAAAACAGGGGAAGACGCCGGTTCATTCAATGCCGGCCCGTATCAGACGCGCCGTGCGACCCGGCTGAACATAGCGCGGTCTTCAGGCCTGCCGCTTCAGGCGGACGAGCGCTTCGTCCAGTGCCGAAAGGAAGCGTGAACGGTCTGCCTTGCTGAACGGGGGCGGACCGCCGATCGCATCGCCGTTGGCGCGCAGGTCAGCCATAATCGCCCGGGTGGCAACCGCACTCCCTATGGAATTGGCGGTGAAGGGCTTGCCGCTCGGCGCGATGACTGTCGCGCCCGCCTTCAGGCAGCGATCGGCGAGCAGGATATCGGCTGTGATGCAGACAGTGGCTCCACCTGCGCGTTCGGCGATCCAGTCGTCGGCCGCATCGAAGCCGTCACTGACGACGACGCGGCTGATCAGCTCATGCGCGGGGGTGCGGATGGGGCTGTTGCTCACGATCGTCACCGGCACTGCGTGACGGAAGGCGACCTTGTATATCTCGTCCTTCACCGGGCAGGCGTCGGCGTCGACGAGGATCTGCGTCACCGGGGGCGGCCGTGCTTCGTGTTGCCGCCCGGCTTGCGGCCCGGATGCCGCGCGCCACGCGCATCGGCACCACGTTCACCGGCACCGTGCGAAGGCTTCGGGCGATGTGGTCGCGACGGCCCCGACCCGGGATTGTCGGCATTGCGGCGGTTATGCCGTGCTGCTTCGCGCGGCTGCCCCTCGATGGGCACGATTTCCACATCGTCGTCGCTCTCGTTCGCCGGGGATCGTACCATGCTCAGGAAGCGTGCGGCGGCCGCCTGCTGCACTTCAAACAAAGTCTCGTTCGCGGTAATGCGGATCGCGCCGATATCGGTGCGGCTGACATGGCCCCGGCGGCAGAGCAAAGGCAGAATCCAGCGCGGATCGGCGTTCTGTCTGCGGCCCATGTTCAGCCGGAACCACGCGCTGCCTTCGAAGCCGTCGCGTGGGGCGCGCGGGCCGGGTGTGCCGTTCTCCGCCAGCAATTCCTCCGGCTCAGGCAGGGCTGCGCGGTGGACATGCACCAGCGCGGCAGCGATCTCCTCGGGGCTGCGTTCCGCCAGCAGCCGGCTGGCGAGCGCGCGGTCCTCGTCCGCAATCTCGGTCGGCGCGAGCAGCCGGGTGAGCAGCCTTTCGCTATCGGCGCTGCGAATTTCATCGGCCGAGGGCGGCGCGATCCACTCCGCCGCGATGCGCGCACCGCGCAGCATGGACTCTACGCGCCTGCGCCGTGGATACGGCACCAGCAGGATCGCGGTGCCTTTCTTGCCGGCCCGGCCCGTGCGCCCCGATCGATGCTGCAACGCCTCCGCATCGCGCGGTATCTCGACATGGATGACGAGCGACAGGCCAGGCAGGTCGATGCCGCGCGCGGCGACATCGGTCGCGACGCAGACGCGCGCGCGCCGGTCACGGAGGGCCTGAAGCGCCTGATTTCGCTCGTTCTGACTGTGCTCGCCGGAAAGCGCCACCGCCGCGAAGCCGCGCTCGGTCAGGCTCGCGTGCAGATGCCGTACATTGTCGCGTGTCGCGCAGAACAATATGGCGGTCTCCGCCTCGTGAAAGCGCAGCAGATTGACGACGGCATGTTCGATATCGGACGGCGCGATTGCGACAGCCTGATAGCTGATGTCGCCATGCCCGCGATTTTCCTCGACCGTCGAGATGCGCAGCGCGTCGCGCTGATAACGGCGCGCCAGTGCGACGATCGGCTTTGGCATGGTGGCCGAGAACAACAATGTGCGCCGTTCCTGCGGCGTGGCGTCGAGCAGCTCTTCCAGGTCCTCGCGGAACCCCATGTCGAGCATCTCGTCCGCTTCGTCCAGGATGACGGCGGCGAGAGCCCGGAGGTCCAGTGCGCCGCGCTCGAGATGGTCGCGAAGGCGGCCCGGCGTTCCGACGACGATCTGCGCGCCGCGCGCTAGCGCGCGCCGCTCGAGCGAGGGGTTCATGCCGCCCACACACGTGGTGACCCGCGCGCCGGTGCTTTCGTAGAGCCATGACAACTCGCGGCTTACCTGAAGTGCCAGCTCGCGCGTCGGTGCGATGACGAGAGCGAGGGGGGCCTCGGCCGGCAGCGCCATGCTCTTATCGTCCAGCAAATCCGCCGCGATGGCGAGGCCGAAGGCCACGGTCTTGCCGGACCCTGTTTGCGCGGAAACGATCAGATCGCGCCCTTCGGCCTCGGTTTCAAGCACGGCGGCCTGCACGGGGGTGGGCGCCGCGTAGCCGCGTGTTACGAGCGCTTCGGATAGAAGCGCGGGAATGTTCTTGAAAATCATGCTCTCTTGCTTGTGCATTCCGCGACACATGTCGGCGGCGGCAAGGCGCTATCGCCCGCTTTTGTCACGCGATAGGCGTGTCGCGGCGATCGCGCAATAGACGAACCGGCAGGGCGCCCGTCCCGGCCGCGTCCCTTGCGGGCGCGAATGCGGTGCCTGTTTGACTTGATCCCTCCCGGCTGTACCACTTGGGCAACCGTGGAGACCCGATTCAGGACGAAGATGGCAGATCAACACACGGAGACCGACTCGCTCGATGTTTTCGATCGGATCATGGATGCGATCGTCATGCAGCGCCTCGCGCCCGGCCAGAAGGTTTCAGAGAACATCCTGACGCGCATGTTCGGTATCAGCCGCACGGCGGCGCGCAACGCCATGGAGCAGATGACTGCGCAGCAGTTCATGGTTTCGAACTCGCCGCGGATCACGCGGATCGCGCCGCTCACGCTGCGCGACGTGAAGGAGAACTTCACGATCCGCAAGATGATGGAGCCGAGCATCCTTTCGATGATCTCGCCCCAGATCGAGGAGGCTGAATTCAAGCGCCGGAACGACGCGATCTTCCACGAAGGCCCCATCCTGAACGACGAGGATGCGCTCCGGCTTCTGAGGGCGAACCGGGAGTTCAACGTCTATATCGCGCAGCAGACGCAGTTCCAGCTTCTGATCAGCTGGATCCGGCAGCTTGAGGAAACGACGATGCGGATCTACTGGATCTACATCAAGCTCACCAAGTCCATGCCCTACCCGTGGGAGCAGCATAAAAGCCTGCTGGAGCTCGTGAAGAACAACCAGACCGACGAAATCCGCAAGCATACGCTGATGATGATCTCGTCCTGCGAGGACCGGGTCCTCCATGCGATCTTCACGCATGGCAAGCTGAACGCGCACAGCCTCAGCCTCTGAGGGGCCGGATTCTCTGCCCATGCCGGACATGGGCCTCATCATGACGTTTCACCGCGTGATTAACGGCCTCTGCAATCATTTCATTTGCGGAATATGGCAGCCTTATTTTTAGAAAAATCTCTAATAAGGCTGCTTTATTTCCAATCAGGAATGCGATATCACTTTCCATCTCGCTGAAAAATTCGGTGGAACCGAGCGCGATAAGAGGGGAATTCAAATGATATTCAGGTCTAAATTCAAGAGCTTGGCTGGTGTGGCGCTGTGGGCCGTCGCGGCTCCGGCGCTGGCGCAGTCGGCCGGGGATGCCGCGCAGGCAGACACGGACGCCGATTCCGAGATCATCACGGTCACGGGCACGCGCCTCAAGGGCAATTTCGAAGCGCCGACCCCGGTCCTGGCGCTTGGCACCGAGCTTATCGACCAGCGCGGTACGACAAACGTCGCCAACGTCATCAACGAAATTCCGGCCTTCACGGGCACGCTGACACCGTCCTCCACCACGCTCAACAGCCGCCAGAACGGCGTGAACGTGGTCGACCTGCGCGGTCTCGGCCCCAACCGCAACCTCGTGCTCGTCAACGGCCGTCGCTCGACCCCGTTCGACGAGTTCGAGAACATCGACCTCAACGTCGTGCCGTCGCTGGCCATCAAGCAGGTTGAAATCGTGACGGGCGGCGCCTCTGCGGCTTATGGTTCGGACGCGATCTCGGGCGTCGTCAACCTGATTTACGATGAGAAGCTCGAAGAACTGCGCCTGAACGCGCAATACGGTCTTGCTGATCGCGGCGATGCACAGAACTTCCGCCTGTCCGGCGCGTGGGGCACAGCCTTCGCTGAAGGTCGCGGTCATTTCCTGATCGCTGCCGACTACGACGACAACAAGGGCATCCCGAAGGCGTCCGCGCGCAAGTGGCAGCGTAGCAGCCCGGCGATCGTCTCCAATCCGCTCGATACCGATGGAGACAGCGCCAATCCGAGCGATGGCATCCCGACCTATATGTTCATCGATAATGCTTCGCTGTTCATCGCCAGCCCCAACGGCGTGACGCTTCCGGGCGGAGCCGCGGGCAACCTCGAGTTCTTCCCGGACGGCATTGCGCGCACGCGCGTGCTCGGTGACGTCTATGGCACGTTCATGGGCGGCGGCAGCGGTTCGCAGCTCGGCAACAACAGCGCGCTTGTCGTTCCGACCGAGCGGTTCAACGTGCTCGCTGCCGCGAATTACGAGGTCTCGGACAGCGTTACGCTGTTCGGTGAAGCCAGCTTTGCCCGTTCGAAGTCGCGCGGTGCCCTGGTCAACGGCTTCAGCTTCGGCGCGATCGAAATCCAGCCCGACAACGCCTATCTCCCGGCTGATGTCGCAGCTCTCAACACGCCCTTCGACCTGTACCGCACTTTCGAGGAAATCGATCCGATCACATCGGCATCGGTCACCGAAAACATGCGCTTCGTGGGCGGTCTCAAGGGCGAGATCGGATCAAACTGGAAATGGGAAGTCTCGGCCCAGTACGGACAGACCGATTTCAGCAACAAGCAGTATAACAACCTGCTTCCCGGCAATCTCGCGAAGGCTGCGAATGCTGTAGAAGTTGGCGGCAACATCGTGTGCGGCGTCAATGCCGACGCGGATCCGCTCAACAATGATGCTGCCTGCGTGCCGATCAACCTGTTCGGCAAGGGTTCGCCGAGCCAGGCTGCGCTCGATTACATCACCGGAACCGGCATCTCGGACACCCGCATCAAGCAGTCGGTCTTCGCGGCTGAAATCGGCGGCGAAGCATTCGAAGGCTGGGCCGGTCCGATCGTCGCGACCGTCGGTGCCGAGCATCGCACGCAGAAGCTGAACCGCACGGTGAACGCGCCCAACGACAATGAGGAGTTCCTCATCGTCAACGCGCAACCGCTGCGCGGCAAGTACGACGTGACCGAAGCGTTCGCCGAGGTCGGTGTCCCGCTTATCGATGGTGCACAGAGCCTCGATTTCAACGCCGCCGCGCGCTACACGCACTACTCGACGGTTGGCGACGTGGTCACCTGGAAGGCCGGTCTTGTTTTCGAGCCGACCGACTACCTGCGCTTCCGCGGTACGATCTCTCGCGATATTCGCGCGCCTAGCATCGGTGAGACCTTCGTCGAAACCGTGCTGCTGTTCGGCAATCTCAATAATCCGTTCATTCCGGGCAGCGGCACGGAGTTGGTTCGTACTCCGCTCTCGGGCAATCCGAACCTGACGGAAGAGCGCGCCACCACGAAGACGATCGGTGCGGTCGTCACGCTCGGCGGCTTCCGCACGTCGCTCGACTTCTGGGATATCAATCTCAAGGGCGCGATCGGTTCGCTCGGCGCACAGGATATCGTCAATCGCTGCTTCCGCGGTGAAGAGGCGATGTGCGAATTCGTCACGCTGGACGAAGACGACGAACTCATCGAAGTGCGCCAGCAGAACCTGAACCTCGGCACATACAAGCTGCGCGGTCTCGATTTTGAGGCACGCTATGCGACTGGCCTTGGCAACGGCACGCTCAACCTCGGTGCGGTGGCGACGTATCTCATCCACAAGAAGATCGCGCCGACCGGTGGTGAACTTCTCGACGTTGCTGGCGAAGTCGGCGGGCGCAATGCCGGTGGCATGCCCGATTTCAAGGCGACCCTTTCGGCTGGCTACGACGCTGATCGCTGGGGTGCCTTCGTGCAGGCCCGCTACATCGACGGCGGCGTCTACGACGTGACCTTCGGACCGGAACAGCTGTCGAAGAAGGAGAACAACGTCGGGGCGGTAGTCTACGTCGACCTGTCGGCAAAGTACAAACTCGACAACCTGTTCGGTTCGAACACGGAAATCTACGCGGGCGTCGACAACCTGTTCGATCGCACGCCGCCGATTCTTCCGGCTGACTTCATCTCCAACTCCGCAACCAATGGCAGCGTTTACGACGTGATCGGTCGCAAACTCTACGTCGGTATTCGCGCCCGCTTCTAGAGCCTGATCGTTGAGGATGGGTGCTCAGCACGCACCCATCCTCAACGACGCTGGTCTCTATGCGAAAACGACAAGCCCGGCCTGCGCCAGCGCAGGCCGGGCTTTTATGTCAGCCCAGAATGTTGAACGAGATTTCTGCCCGGAGGCCGAAGGCGAGTGCATTGCGCACGGTCGGATCGGCGCCGGGATTGATGATGTAGTGCGCGCTCGGCTGAAGTGACAGCCACGATGCGACAGGCGCACGATAGGTCAGTTCGAAGGCGACCTCAGCGTTATCCGCCGGAACAGCATGTTTGTATGCATCCCCAGTGAACGCCGCGGCAACCGCGAAGCCCAATTGATCCTCGTCACGGCCCTTGAACGGCCCCGTGTAATTGAGGCCGGCACTTGCGAACCTGCCGAACGTATTGAAACGCCCGTCGGCGATGCCGAGCCGGGCGAAGGCGGCAAGGCCCTGCGCAGGATCGCCTGATTCTTCGAACAGCGCGGTTTCACCGCGCACATAAAGGCCGTCATTGCCGCGGTCGCTGTTTCCCGCGTGATCGTCGAAACGTGCCGTATAGCTCCAGCCGCCGAACAGAAGCCGTCCATGCGGCAGAGGCGCCTCGATCTCGGCGACGAGGAGCGCCCCGTCACCGTTGCCCAGCTTCACGGCCGTGCGCTTCGGGCGATCGGGATCGCCGGGTATGCCATCGAGCACGGCGGCACGCACCACCCAGCCTTCCGCAGGCTCGATCGCAATGCGGGCGGCGAGCGATGTCGACGGAAAAATCGAAGGGCCGTTTTCACCTGTCTGGGCAAAATCGGTGCCGATACCGTGCGGGCTGCCGATAAACAGGCCGGAGGCATCAAGCGAGTCGAACTCCGAGTTGAGATCGTAGAGGCCGACCTTCAGCGAGCCGCCTGCAAATTTCTGCTCGATCCACGCTTCGTAGAGCCGAAACGCCTGCACGCCGGTTTCGATATTGCTCGCCGTCTGCGCGTCGCCGGCGAGCTCGCTGAACGACTTGCCGTTGTTGTAGAGGCCATAGACGTGGACGCTCGCGCCCTTCCATCCGGCAATCGCCTCAAGGTCGGCCTCGGCGACGATGTCGAGATTGTCGAGATAGCGGCTGCCGCGCTTGATACCGCCGGAGGCGTTCGACATCACCTCGCCCGTATAGGTCGCCTGAAGCAGCAACGGTCCATGGCTCTCGTCGATCTCGCCCCGGCTGTGCGTGTGGCCGTGCGGAAGGTGACCTTCCGAGGCAAATGCGGGGAACGCAGCCAGCGAGAGGGCCGCAGCAAAATAGGGACGCATCAATCTTCTCCAATCCTTTTTTATTTTATGGATGTCCCCGGCGAGACACACAGCCGGGGGTGGCGACACGGGTCAGGTGTTTCTCGGGCATTCAGTTTTGTATTTGATCATTGATGGGTAGTGATCGGATGCGTTTACCGGTTGCGGCATGGATGGCGTTG
>NZ_JBHTIK010000007.1:0-80058 GCF_042676985.1 Sphingosinicella xenopeptidilytica
ACCCGAACTTCGTTCCCGTCAACCCCGCCAGGTCACGCACATACCATAACAACGGCATCTCAGAAGGACCGTCATAGGTGTGCCTTTTGCCGTTGATAATCAATTGCATAGACTGAACCTCCGCGTTTTCAGTCTAGCGTTTTTTCCTCTCCGGTGCCTACCGCGAAATCGCCGCAGGAGATCACGGACGCGGTGCAGACGACGGTTCCCAGACGTCTTCGGTCGTCGCGACAAGCTCTTTCATCGTCGTCCATGCGCGCGCGCCGGGTACATCGTGTGCGCCGCGGATCGCGGCCAAAGCGAAAGCGCGCAGGCGTTCGCGGACGCGTGTCTTTTCCGCCTCGGGCCATGTTTCGAACGGGTGCGGCCCACGCACCACGACAAGCTCCTTAAGCCCCGCCACGCGGTCGTAGGAGGTGATCGTGCCTTCAAGGCTGGCGGCGTAGTCCCAAAGCCCGCGCGCGAAGAAAGCGGCAGGCCATGTCTTCATGCCTGCGAGGATCGCCGAGCCGGGGAAGAACACGATGTTGTGCTCGATCTGGCTCGCGCCGATGAACAGGCCGCGATCCTTGCCGAGCCCGCGTTCTTCGTCCTCGGGCGTTGGTGTTGCCGAAACGAAGCCGGGGCCGCTTGTAAATTCCGACATCAGCATCGCACCCTTGATCGAAGGGTCGCGGCGGGGTGGCGTGCAGGTGATCTCGACGAGGTCGTAGCTGCAATCCTTGTCGAAGTTCATCGTCATCGCCCAGCCGCTCGCCATCGTGCCGCGCGAATTGCCGAGCAGCAGCGTCGGCAGTTCGGCGGTCTTGCCGCGCAGCGCGCGCGCTGCGTCGGTACCCGCGTAGAGCTTGCCCTTCGGCGACAGGGCGCGCATCCCTTCGCCCGAGCGGAGGCTGGCGAGCGCCGCCAGCAGATCGCGGCCCTGCTGCAACGTGTTGGTGTCGCTGTAGCCGCTCGAAACGCCGACACCGCGCCGGTCGTAGGCAAGCACGTCGAAGCCCGCCGCATTGAACATCGCCATCATTGAACGCCACCCGGCCTGACCGGGGGATCCAGTGCGTGTGTTCGGGAAGGAATTGATCGCGGTTTTCCCGGTTTCGATATGGATGCTGTAAAGCCGGTCCTCGGGATGATCGATCGCGGTGAGGCGCGTGCCGCCGCCGCCGCTCATCACGATGAGCGCGCGCACCTTGCGGCCCTTCGCGCCCGGTACGCCGCGCCCCTGCATATACCAGCCGCGCAGCTTCACCGGCGTGTCGATGCCCTTGTGGATGCGCTCGTGCGCTTCGGCGGGGGCAGTGAATTCAACGGTATAGGTCTTCGCCTCGACCGCGGCGATCGGCTCCCGATAGGGCGCCTGCGCGAAGAACGCCGGGCGCCGGATCACGGCAAGGTCGAGGTTTGCGCCTTCGCTGATCTTGCCGAGCAGGTGGCGATGATGCGGATCGGTGATGCGATGCTCGCGGTTGGGCGGTTTGCGGCCATTTACGACGGGTGAGACCCGCGCCGAACAGACCGGATCAGCCTTGCATTGAAGCCAGCGTGCACGGAGCGTCTCGTCGGCGAATTCGTCGACATAGAAATCACCCTTGTAGTCCGCGGGAGGACGGGCACCGACGGTGGTGAAGGGAACGCAGACCTTCGCACCCGTCTTCGAGGCGATGAGATAGCCGGGGAGCACCATGTCGCGGTCGTAGGCGACATAGGTCTCGCACTCGGGGGACGGGAAGCGCTCGGCGGCTTCAGCGGGCATGAATCCCGCCATCGGCAGCAGCAGAAGGCCCACTCCGGCATAGATGTTCCACCGCATAGTCCGCGTCCCCCTCCAGATGATCGGGGCGACCTTAAGGAACGCAACTGTCAGGAAGCTTGCATGGGTGCTCATCCACCGAACGTACGCTGGATCGTGAAGCCCACATAGGGTCCGCTGTTCAGTTCGCGCCGTTCGATGTGGCGGATCGGAGACAATCCGCGCAGCCCTGTGTAGAGGCTGCGCGTGCGGATCACCGGGCTGTTCGTAAGGTTCTTGGCGAAGGCCCGCAGCGTCCACGCGGCATCCGGCTTGTATTCGATGAAGGCGTCGACGCGGTCGGGCACGCGGTCGATCTCGACCTCGTCGATCTTGAACGTCGTTTCCTTCTCGGCGTGCACGTAGTTGATGCCCCAGCGGGTGTGCCAGCGCGCGATATCGTGCGTCAGGCTCACCTTGGCTTCGATCGGCAGATCTTCCGAAATACGCCGCCGCTCGCCGGTCACCGGATCGGTGACGCGGCTATGGCGCCAGAGGCCGCTGCCCTGCAGGGTGACGCCCGCCAGCCCTAGCGGATCGAAGGGCAGGTTGAAATCGAACTGCACTTCCTGGCGACGGCCGCTGCCGATGTTGCCCACGGCGTCGTAAACGCCCTCGTCGGTGAAGACCGGGATGCGGTCGACGACGTCGCTGATCGCTTCGTGCCGGGCGGTGACCACGACCGAGCCCTTTCCGATACGGTGTTCCCAGGCGAGTTCGCTACGCCAGAGACTGTCAGGCTCCAGATCCTTGTTGCCCGCGGTGACAGTGCCGCCCGTGAGCGACGCCGAACTGACGAAGTCGGCGAAATCGAGCTGGCCGACCGAGCGCTCGAAGAGCGCGCGGATTTCGTCCTGCGGCGACGGCGCCCACCGCACGAGGAGGCGCGGCTTGATGAACGACAGCGATTTCCTGAGCGCGCTGTCGCCGCTCTGCGTCAGCCTCGAGGTTTCGTAGCGGCTGCCTGCCTCCACCGTCAGTGCGCTCGATAGATGCCACGCCGCCGTGAAGAAGGCTTCCGCGCGCTTTTCCTCGATGCGGACGTTGGCGGCGGGGAGGGGGATGTCCACGCCGTCCTCTTCGAGCGCACTGTGGCTGTCGAGGATGTTGAGCGCGCCTTCGATGCCGCCTTCGAGCGAGACGTTTCCGGCCTTCCGGCGCAGCACGCCGCGCAGGATGGTCTCACTCGCGTCGGAACTTTCACGGGTCACGTCGTCGCCGCTCGGCGCGAACGATTTGTCGGTGCCGTTGATTCCCGTCGTCCGCCGTAGCGCGAGCAGTTCGATCTGACTACGTGCGCCGACCGCGCGGTCGTAGTGGAAGCCGATTTCCGTCGATTCGGTGTTCACGCGTTCGGTGCCGGACGCGTCATAGGGCGTAGGGAAGATCACTTCCTCGCCGATGTTCGCGAACATCTTCTTCATCTTGTAAAGGCCGTTCACGCGCGCCGTGCCGCCCGCCAGCGGCAGTTGATAGCTGCCGAGCACTTCGCGGATGTTGTCGCCTTCGGGCTGGCCGTAAACGCCGAGCCGGACCGGGGTGCCGTCCTCGGCGTAGCGATTGCGGCTGCCGAAGCCGTGCTCGTCGTCGATGTCCCGATAGATGGCACCGGACAAGTCGAGGATGTGGCCGCCCGCGACATGGCGGAGTTCGCCGGCGAGGCGCGGCGCGTCATAGCCGTGGCGGTAATTCGCGTAGGTGCCCTCGATACGGCCGCTCAGCGACTGCGTGTGGCTGCGCACGACGTTGGCGAGCAGCGTGTAGCCCTGCATGTCGTAACCCGCGCCGCTGCGGATCAGCTCGATGCGCTCCACGCTTCCTGCCGGAATGCGCTTCAGCACGTCTTCGAGTGTGTCTTCCTTGCTCGTCGGGCGCTGGCCGTCGACGAGGACGTTGCCGCCCGCGCCGGAATAGCCGCGCAGCTCGCTGTCGCCTTCTTCGAGACGGAAGCCTGGTACCAGCTTCACGATGTCGAGCGCGGATACGGGCTGCGCACTTGCGAAGTAATCGGGTTCGAACGCCGTCACGCTGCTGCCCGCGTCAGCCGCCACGGCGGCGGTATGCGTTGAAATCAATAGAACGGCAGCAAGCGTCCAGCGGGAAGGAGAACACAAAAACATTCGCAAAAGCCCCTTGTGATGATGACGGGGGGCTTTTGCCGGAACGCACCTGACACGCGTCCGGCAGCAGGCGTCAGGGAAATGTCAGTTGCGAAATGTGGCGTGAATCAACGTCCGGCGAGATCGTCCGCGATCACGTTTTCGCTCTCGGCGCGGATCTGCTGCTTGATCGCATTGAGCGCAGCCCATTCCGGCTGCTTACGCAGCGGTTCGCGCACCTTGGCGATTGTGGGCTCGCGCTTTCCGAAGGAGTCGATGTCCTTGTATTCGTAGACGAACAGCGCATCCCACGAGGCGCCGACGGGATAGCGATTGAGGAAGATGCGGTAGCGCGAAAGAATGCCTTCGCGCATCCAGCCCTGCACCTGCGGGATCACATATCCGTCGACGTATTTCTTGTATTCGGCGAGTTCGCGATATTCGTAGGGAATGACATAAAACACGCGGCCGCTGGCACGCGGCGCTGCGGCGCCGTCTTCCCACAGGAGATCGGCGGATACGGTGATCTCCGGTTCGCCGAGCGCGAGGCCCTTCGCATCGAGCCCGCCGGGCGACGTGCGCTCCAGCGTTTTCCATTCCGCGACGTCGGCATAATCCTTGAACTGGATGATCGCCATCGCGTCCCAGGTCAGCGTGTCGTTGTACCAGTTGAACAGGAACTGGTAGTCGGCGATCTTGCCCGCTTTTTTCAAGGCTTCGAAACGCTGAGTTCCGGCGCCTTCCAGATATTGGCGAAACGCAGGCCGCTTCGCTGCCGTGCTCTTGTAGGTGATCAGCAGGCTTTTCGGGCCGCTTTCCGCGTGCGCGGCGGTCGGCAGGCTGACGGCGCAAAGCATGAGCATCGCGAACGCGGCGGCAAGGGTGCGGATGGCCTTAAGCGGCCGCGACAGGATCAGGATCATGATGTTCAGACCAGCTTTGAGTGGACGGTGGGAAGCGACAGCGCCGCGGAATTCACGTTGACGCTGCGATCGAAGGTCATCGTGTCGCCATCGAAGCGGCACACGACGGTGTCGCGGAAGGCGGTTTCCGCGAATTGCCAGATCATCTCGAACGTGTCCGGCGCGGTCCAGCGCCCGCCCGCGACGACGACCATCGAATCCGGCTGATACTGGTGGTGCAGCTTGTTGCCGGTTACGCTCGTGCTACCCTCGATCCAGCGGCCGAGACCGACGTCGACGTTGTGTTCGCCGCGGGCATCGCGCATCGTGAAGCGGCAGCGCCCCTCTTCGAAGGTGAAACCGAGGCTCTCGATGCCCTCGGCATTTTCGCTCGCCCTGAATTGCTTGCCTGAAATGCGTGCCACCACAGGCGAGGTCGTGGCGGGAAGCGCCGGAAGCAGCGACAACGTGCGGGTGCGCTCCGTAAGCGCAGCATAACCGCTGTTGCTGGGCGGCAGGCTCGCGGCGCCAAAGGCGGCGGGAAAGTGCTTGTCGACGATCGGGGAGAGCATCTCGCTCTTGCGGATCGCGCCGGTGACGGCGAGCACGGCGTCGTGATCGGGGAACACGATCGACATTTGCGTGAACAGGCCGACCGCATAGAAGGTCTTGTTGGCGCCGATCCACCACTGATAACTGTATTCGCCCTCCGCCACCTGCGGCTTGCTCACCGCCTCGACCCATGCGGGGGAGAGGATCTGCTGACCGTTCCAGCGGCCCTTCTGCGCGTAGAGCATTCCGAGCTTCAGCGCATCGGCGGTTTTCCAGGTGAGGCCGTTGCCGCCCGGGTTGATGCCGCCGGGGCCGACATCCCAGCTGAGCCCGGTGATGCCGAGCGGCTTGAAGAAGCGCGGCTCCATATAGTCGCGGAGCGTCTGGCCGGTCAGCTTGGTGACGATGGCGGAGAGCATGAAGCTCGCCGCGCTCGAATAGACGAAGCGCGTGCCCGGCTTGTGAACCACCGGCACCTTGAAGAATTCCGCAACCCAGCTCGTCTTGATCTGGCGCCACACAGAGCCGGAGATTTCCTCGGCGTGGCCGGTGCGCATCGTCAGCAGGTCGCGCACGGTCATCGCGGCGAGGTTTTCGCTTACGATCGGCGGAAGCTCGTCCGGGAAGAAGGAAATCACCTTGTCGTCGATGCCGAAGAGACCCTCGTCCATCGCGATGGCGACGCCCGAGACGGCGACGCTCTTCGTAAGCGAGTGCATCATGTGCGGGCGGTCGGCGCGGTAGGGCGCCCACCATCCTTCGCTGATCACGTCGCCGCCGCGCGACAGCATGAAGCTGTGCAGCTCCAGCCCGGCGCCGCGCACCTCGTCAAGGAAGGCAAGGATTGCCTGCGGATCGACGCCGTGCGCTTCGGGACGGGCGCGGGGCAGGCCATCCACGAGGGATACGGTCGGCGCCGAAATCCGTGCGCACGCTGCAAGGCTCGGCAGTGCGAGCAGCCCGGCGCCGCCAAGTGTCAATCCGGTGAAGCGGCGCCGTGAAAGGCTGAAGGTTTCCGCTGTTTTCAATGTTGTCTCCCCCGGCACGCGATGCCGTCCTCGAATATTAGACTAGGAAACCTGTCTGTCGCCAAGCTGTCGTCCCGGCGACACAGGCGAGACAGGTTTGTGACAGCTATGCGGACTATCGTCAGCCTGTCACCGGTGGCCGTGCCTTGCGGCCCGCCGGGAAACGAGTCGTGGCGTGCCGATCGTGCGCGTCCGAACATGGGGAAACTGCCGCTCTCCTTCGGGCGGAGAAAAAAGGGGTGCAAGGAATGGCCACGAAGTGGAAATGGATCGCCGGACTCGGCGTCAGCGGAATTGCGATGGCGGCAGCCGGTCAGGCGATGGCCCAGCAGGCCGAATCCGATACGCAATCGGGGTTGGCGCTTGAGGAAATCGTCGTCACCGCCGATCGCAAGGACAGCTACAGCGCGGATTTCGTGCAGGCGGGCAGCTTCCGCGGCGCGCGCCAGATCGATACGCCGCTCACTGTCAGCGTCATTCCCGAGCAGGTGCTGAAATCTCAGCAGGCGCAGAGCATCCTCGATGCGCTCCGCAACTCGCCGGGCGTCACCAGCTCGCAGACGAGCCCCACGGTCTACAACAACCTCTCGATCCGCGGCATCCCGGTCGAAAACCGCGGCAACTACCGCCTGAACGGCTCGCTGCCGATCGTGAACCTCATCGACCTGCCGCTTGAAAACAAGGTGCGCGTCGAAGCGCTGAAGGGCGCGTCGGCGCTCTATTACGGCTTTACGACGCCGTCGGGCATCATCAACCTCACCACGAAGCGCCCGACGCTCGATCCGGTGTTCGCCGTCTCGGTGAACGGCAACGATCATGGCCAGGTACAGGGTCATATCGATGCGGGTGGAACGTGGGGCATCCTCGGCGTGCGCGGCAACGTCGCTTACGGCACTGTCGATTCGGGCATCGACAACACGTGGGGCCGCCGCAGCTTCCAGTCCGGCGCCTTCCAGCTGACGCCGTCGGACAATCTTCGCATCAACCTCGATGTCGAGCATATCTCGAAGGAAGTGACGGAACCGACGGTTATTCAGGGGCCGACCGCTGCTGCCAGCCTGCTCACCGTGCTTCCGCAGCTACCGAAAGCGTCCAGTAATCCCGGTAGCAGGGGCTTCATGAACAAGGCCGACGCGACCAACGTGCTCGGTCGTGTGGCGTGGAAGTTCACGCCGGCCTGGGAGATCGTCGCAGAGGGCGGTATTTCCTATCTCGAACGTGATCGCCGTTTTAGCACGCTCGGCAACTTCAATCCGGTGACGGGCCTTGGCACGCTCACCATGAACGCGGCCGATGGACAGCTCTACCGCAACAAGAACGGCCGCATCGAGCTTGCCGGTACGTTTGCGACGGGGCCCATCGTTCACGAGCTCCTGATTGGCGCCTCGAAGAACATTCGTCGTCAGTATTCGCCGTCGACCGTTGCGCGGGTCGGCACGGGTTCTGTGGCGACGCGCGCGAACTGCGTGCTGCTCGGTCTCACGACAACCTGCCTTCAGAGTGCCTACGATCCGATCGATCTTGCTGATGTCCGGTTCGACGGAACGACGGCCTACAACGCGACGCGTGATACATCGATCAAGGACACCGGCTTTTACGCTTTCGATCGGATGCGTTTCGGCGGCGTGAACGACGATATGTTCAGCGTCCTCCTCGGCATCCGCAAGTCGGACTACAAGGAAACGCAGGAAACGGTTGCCGGTCCGTCGATCGAAACCTTCTCGGACAAGCCCGTGGCGCTTTCGGGTGGCCTCGTATTCAAGCCGAAGGAATGGATCAGCGCGTACGCGACCTACATCGAAGGTCTCGAATCGACGCCCGGCGCGCCGCTTACCGCGAACAATGCCGGTGAAATCCTGCCTGCCAGCAACTCCACGCAGTATGAAGGCGGTATCAAGATCGAGCCGAAGAAGGGTCTGCTGTTCACGGCCGCCTACTTCGACATCACGCGCGAACTGACCTACGTCAACGATGCGAACTTCTTCGTGAAAGACGGCGAAGCGACGTATCGTGGTCTCGAATTCAGCCTTACAGGCGAGATCACGCCGGAACTTTCGCTCTACGGTTCGGCGCTGTTCCTGCGTGCGAAACAGGGCGAGACCTCGAACGCTGCACTTGTCGGCAATCGCATCGAAAACACGGCGAAGACGCAGTGGTCGGTCTCCGGGGAGTATCGTCTGACGCAGCTCGTCGAAGGTCTCGCGATCAACGCGGGCGCCTATTACACGGGCGCGCGCGCGATCAATCCGCAGAACTCGTTGTTCGTTCCGGGATACACGGTTTACGATCTTGGCGGATCGTACGCCTTCGAGATCGGGGGTGTAGGCATGACCGCGCGCATCAACGCCCAGAACCTCACCGGCAAGAAGTATTTCGCATCCACGAGCAGCAACTACCTCGCCTTCGGTGCGCCGTCGGTGATCAAGTTCTCGCTCACCGCGAACATCTTCTGATCGCAGGTTGCGCGATCACGTTCCGGCCGGTGTCCTCCTGCTGGCGACACCGGCCGGTGCATGTCGACTGTAACGGATAGTGCCATGAATCTCCTCCTGCTCCCCGGCGACGGCATCGGTCCTGAAATCTCCGCTGTAACGCGCCGGGTTCTGGAGGTGCTGGCAGAGACATGCGGCACGCCGATCACGATCGAGGAGCGTGCGATCGGTTTTGCGAGCCTGGCCGACTCCGGCACGACACTGCCAACCGGTGTTCTGGAACGCATACCGGAGGTGGACGGGGTCATCCTTGGGCCTGTCTCGCATTTCGATTATCCGCCGCGTGAGGTGGGCGGCATCAACCCGTCGGCGGCGCTGCGCACGCACTTCGCGCTCTATGCCAATATCCGGCCGTGCCGTTCGCGGCCGGATCTCACCATCCTGCCGAAACCTATGGACCTCGTGATCGTGCGCGAGAACACGGAGGGTTTCTATTCCGACCGCAATATGCACGCGGGAAGCGGCGAGTTCATGCCCGACGAGGACATGGCGCTCTCCATCCGCAAGATCACCGCGAAAGGCGCTTCCCGGGTCGCACGCGCCGCATTCGCTCTGGCGCGCACGCGCCGGAAGAAGGTGACGGCCGTGCACAAGGCGAACGTGCTGAAGCTGTCGGATGGGCTGTTCCTGCGCGAAGTGCGGAAGGTCGCCGCCGAATTCCCCGACGTGGAGCTGGAGGAGGTCATCGTCGATGCCGCCGCCGCGCTGCTCATCCGCAGCCCGGATCGGTTCGACGTGATCGTCACCACCAACATGTTCGGGGACATTCTTTCAGACGAAGCCTCCGAGCTCAGCGGCAGCCTCGGCCTCGGCGGATCGATCAACGCCGGCGACGAGATCTGCGTAGCGCAGGCACAACACGGCTCCGCACCCGATATCGCGGGCAAGGGGATCGCCAACCCCACATCGCTGATCCTTTCGGCGGCGATGCTGCTCGACTGGCTGGGGCGGAAGCACGCGCGGGGCGATCTCGTTTCCGCCGCCGCGCTGCTCGAAACGGCCGTCGAGGATGCCCTGAACAATCCTGCCACGCGCACACGCGATATCGGCGGCACGCTCGGCACAGCCGAATTCGGCGAGGCCGTGTGCAACGCGGTCCGGGTGCGGGGGCAGCGATGAGCGCCGCGCTGCTCCGGCCGGAAACGCTTGTGGTTCGGGATCGCGGCGGCGGTATACGCACGCGCCCGATGGTGACGGCGAAGGTCGGTTCGCGGCAGATGCTGAACGGCGTCACCGTCATCGATCCCGGCTGCGCGGTGCCGCTCCACATCCACAATTGCGAGGAAAGCGTGCTCGTGCTTTCGGGTACGGGCCGCGCGCATATCGACGGCGATGAGCATGATGTGCGCCCGCGTGACCTGACGTGGATTCCCGCGGGCGTGCCGCACTTCTTCCGCAACGTGTCGGACCGCGATCCGCTCGAAATCTTCTGGACCTACGCCTCGATCGACGCGACGCGGACGATTGTTGCGACGGGAGTCACCACCCGCATCGACGAAGAGCACGGCGAACGATGACCGCCGAAAGCCAGCTTGTCGGCCGGCACATCTTCGGCGCGGATGCTGCTGGTTATGCCAGTGCACGGCCGCACTATCCAGAATCGCTATATATTGCACTTGCCACTGAAGGCACGCTCGTGCCCGGCGCTGATGTCTTCGAGATCGGACCCGGGACGGGGCAGGCGAGCCGGCGGCTGATCGCAGCGGATGTCGGTTCGCTCACGCTCGTCGAACCCGATCCCGTGCTTGCCGTAGAGCTTGCGGGTTTGGGTGGCGGCGTTCGTGTCGTGAACGCGCCGCTTGAGGACGCGGGGCTGTCCGCAGAGGCCTTCGATCTCGGCGTTGCCGCCACCTCGTTCCACTGGGTGGATACATCGCGCGGGCTTTCGATGGTGCGTGATCTGCTGCGTCCCGGCGGCGTATGGGCGATGTGGTGGACCGTGCTTCACGATCCTGAAGCCGATCCGTTCAGCCGGGCGGTGTTGCCGCTCCTGAAAGATGCCGAGCTGCCGCCCTCACTGCGCGGACCGGAGCAGCGGCACTATTCGCTATGGACGGACGATCGCCTCGCCGAACTGCGCGCGGCGGGGTTCATGCACGCCGCGCACCAGATGCACGAAATGACGGTGCGGATGACCGCGGCGGAGATGCGCGCACTTTACGCGACCTTCTCGATGATCCGCCGCATGGCGCCGCCAATGCGCGCGCGCGTGCTGGATGGGATCGAGGCGGTCGGCGAACAGGGCTTCGGCGGCGTGATCGAGCGCCGCTTCCGGATTCCGCTGTTCCTCGCGCGCAAGGCGCCAGGGGCCGCATGAATTCGCGGGCTGGGCCGCCGATGATGGTGGACCTCCCCTCCGCGCTCGGCGCGCGGCTGCAGCGTATGCCGTGGGTGCATCGCATCCTCGCCGAGAACCTGCTCCGCCGTCGCGCGGTGGACGCCGATGCCGATCATGCCGCGGTAGAGTGGCTGGAACGCGGCGACCGGACGATCGAATTGCCCTTCGTGCCCACGCGCCTCCTGATGCATGACACGACCTGCGGCCCCGCGCTCGTCGATCTCGCCGCGATGCGTTCGGTGATCGCCGCGGAGGGGGGAGACCCGCGCCGGATCGTGCCCGGCCTTCGCGTCGATGTTTCCACCGATCACAGCATCGCGGTGGACAGCTACGGCACACGCGGCGCGCTCGCTGCCAATCTCGCCGCCGAGATGGCGCGCAATGCCGAGCGTTTCGGGCTGATGAAGTGGGCGGATAGCGCCTTCCCCTCGCTGCATGTGCATCCGCCGGGCACCGGCATCATGCACACGATCAATCTCGAACGCCTCGCCACCGTCGTCAGCCGCGAGACATGGCAGGGGCGCGAATGGCTGTTTCCGGATACGCTGATCGGCACGGACAGTCACACGCCGATGATAAACGGCATCGGCGTACTCGGCTGGGGCGTCGGCGGGCTCGAAGCCGAAAGCGTGATGCTCGGTATGCCGGTGACGCTGCGCGTGCCGGAGGTCGTCGGTATGCGCCTCACAGGGCGGTTCCGGCCCGGTGTGACGGCGACGGACCTCGCGCTCACCGTCACGGAAATGCTGCGTGGCGTGCGTCTCGATGGCCGCTTCGTCGAATTCTTCGGGCCGGGCGTCTCGACGCTATCGGCGGGCACACGCGCGGTCGTCGCGAATATGGCGCCCGAGTTCGGCGGCGCGACGGGGTATTTCCCGCCCGACGATGCCGTGATTGCCTATCTGCGTGCGACGGGCCGCGCTGAGGATGATGTGCGGCAGGCGGAGGCGTATTTGCGCCGCCAACAGCTCTGGTTCGATCCGGATGCCGCACCGGATTACGATCTCACCCTCGATCTCGATCTGGATGCCGTCGTGCCGAGCCTTGCCGGTCCGCATCGCCCGCAGGACCGGATCGCACGCGCCGCGACGGTGGCCTCGGCGGAGCGTCGCCCGGTCGCGATCGCCGCGATTACCAGCTGCACGAACACGTCGGACACGCGCCTGCTCGTCACGGCAGGTCTCGTCGCGCGCGTGGCTGCGTCGCGAGGGCTCTCCGTGCCATCATGGGTGAAGACCAGCCTCGCCCCCGGCTCGCCCACGGCGGCCGCGCTCCTCGAACGCGCCGGGCTGCGCGCGCCGCTCGAAGCACTCGGCTTCGCGATCGTCGCTTACGGCTGCACCACCTGCATCGGCAACAGCGGGCCGTTGTCGCCCGCCATGGATGCGCTGATGGCAGAGGGCGCGAAGCCCGTCGCGGTGCTGTCGGGGAACCGTAATTTCCCCGGCCGCGTGCATCAGGCGGTCAGCGATTCGTATCTCGCGCCGCCGCCGCTCGTCGTCGCCTATGCGCTTGCAGGCGATTTCAATATCGGCATCGAAGCCGATCCCCTCGGCACCGCGTCTGACGGATCGCCCGTCTTCCTCCGCGACCTCTGGCCCTCCGAAGGCGAGATCGATGCTGCGCTTGCCGCCGCCGCGAATCCCGCCGATTTCGATGCGGCCTATGCCGCCGCCGAAGCCAGCGCCACCTGGATGGCGCTTCCTGCGTCGAAGGGACCGCTTTACCCGTGGAATGAGGCCTCGACATATCTGCGGCCCCCGCCCTTCGTCGCGCGCGATGCGCAGTCGCGTCTGGGCCATTACACAGCGTCGCCGCTGCTCGTTCTGGGCGACGACATCACGACGGATCATATCTCTCCCGCAGGCGCGATTCCCGTGCGCGGCGAAGCGGGCCGCTGGCTCGTCGAACGCGGCGAGCGTGCCGACGATCTCAACGTCTTCTCCGCGCGGCGCGGCAATTGGGAGGTGATGCTGCGCGGGCTGTTCACGAACCCGTCCGTTCGCAATCTGCTTGGCCCCGATATCCCGGCGGGGTCGACAATCCATGCGCCGAGCGGCGAAGTGCTGCCGCTCTGGCAGGCCGCTGCCCGCTATGCGGCGGCGGGAGAGGCCGTGGTCGTCGTCGCGGGCGATCGCTATGGCATGGGCTCGTCGCGCGACTGGGCGGCGAAGGGCCAGTACCTCCTCGGCGTTCGTGCCGTGCTTGCCGTGGGCTTCGAACGCATCCATCGCTCCAACCTCTGCAACATGGGCATTCTGCCGCTGGAACTCCCCGCCGATGTGTGCCCGGCATCGCTTTCGCTCGGCACCGGGGATCGCATCGAGATCGACATGCCGGAGGATGCGCTGGCGCCGTCCGCGCCGTGCAGCGTGCGCGTGCTGTATGCAGACGGCCGCATCCGCGCTTTCACGGCGCGCGCGGCGGTGGAGACGGGCGCCGAGGTGCGGGTGCTGAAGGCGGGCGGTCTGCTGCCGCTGATGCTTCGCGCATCACTGACAGCTTCGTGAAAGACAAAGGCGCCTAGGATGATGCAAACAATGGGACTGCCCCCACGTCGGCGGGCACTGAGGGGGACCGCCGGCTGATGCTTTCCATTCTCGCCTTCGGCATGGTCGCCACGTTCATGACCCTGATCATGACGAAGCGGCTGTCGGCGATGATCGCGCTCATCATCGTGCCGACCGCGTTCGCATTGATCGCGGGATTCTCGGCGGGCCTCGGCGAGATGATGCTCGCAGGCATCCGGGATATCGCGCCCACGGGCGTGATGCTGCTCTTCGCGATCCTCTATTTCGGCATCATGATCGATGCCGGGCTTTTCGATCCGCTGACGCGCAAGGTCGTGGAGCTTGCGCACGGCGATCCCTTGCGGATCACCATGGGCTCCGCGATTCTCGGCCTCATCGTCGCGCTCGATGGCGACGGCACCACCACCTACATGATCACGCTCTCGGCGCTGCTGCCGCTCTACAAGCACATGAAGATGGATGTGCGCGTGCTCACCTGCATTCTCATCATGGCGGTCGCGGCGATGAACCTCGTGCCGTGGGGCGGGCCGACCTCGCGCGCGGCGATCGCGCTCGGCGTCGATCCGCGCGCGCTGTTCCTGTCGCTGATCCCGCCCGTGCTCACCACGGTCTGCTGGGTGCTGTTCACTGCGTGGATGCTCGGCCGCGCCGAACGAAAGCGCCTCGGCATCACAGAGCGCGTGGCGATGCCGCTGCCCGGCCAGCTCGATCTCTCGACGCCCGACAGCGACGGCACGCCCTCCACGCGTCGCCCGCGCCTCTACTGGTTCAACGCCGCGCTCACCGCCGTGCTCATGGGCATATTGCTGTTCGGCGACGTGCCGCTGCAGGTGCTGTTCATGGTCGCGTTCGCGATCGCAGCGATGGTCAATTATCCGCAGGTGGAGATGCAGCGCCAGCGTGTCGCCGCGCACGCCTCGAATGCGCTCGCGACCGCAGGCCTCGTCTTCGCTGCCGGCATCTTCACCGGCGTGCTTTCGGGCACCAAGATGGTCGATGCGATGGCGAACACTGTAACGGGCATCATCCCCGATGCGCTCGGCCCCTACATGGCGCCGATCACTGCGCTCGTCAGCATCCCTTTCACGGTGCTGATCTCCAACGATGCCTTCTATTTCGGGATGCTGCCGGTGCTCTCGCATTCGGCGGAGTATTACGGCATCACCACGATGGAGATCGCGCGCGCCTCGCTCGTTGGTCAGCAGATTCATCTGCTGAGCCCGCTCGTCGCCTCAACCTATCTGTTGGTTGCGACTGCGGGCGTCGAGCTTGGCGACCACCAGCGCTTCACGATGAAGTGGGCGCTCGGTGCCTGCGCGGTGTTCATGCTCACCTGTCTGCTGCTCGGCCTCTTCCCCTGGTACGCCTGAGCGCTCACTCGGCGTCGAGTGCAGCCTGCCAATTGGCGAGGAAGCGCTGACGCCGGATACGGTCGAGGTTCGCGAGCAGCGCGGGGCCGAGCTTCACCGGCCGTGCAGCGGCGGCGGGTGGTTTGCTGCCGGCAAGCGGCACCACGTCCTCGCGCGAAGGCGCCATGTAGGCGCGCGCCAGATGGCGCTGCCCTTCGGGGGAGAGCAGGAAATCGAGCAGCAGCTTCGCCGCATTGGGCTGCCGTGCCTCGCGCGATATGAGCGCGATGCGCGATACGACGAGCGTGTAGTCGCTCGGCATGATCACGCCGATGTCCGGATTGCGCGTGGCGAGCTCCAGCGCATAGGAGCCGAGCGTATTGTACGCGAACAGGCTGCGCCCGCTTTCGATGTCGGCAAGCAATGGTCCGCTCGAGGTATGCAGCCGCACGCGCGCCGCGCCGAGCGCACCGACAAGCGACATGATATCCCGGCTTGCGTGGTAATCCTGCGTCAGCTGCAGGTAGCCGAAGCCGGAGAGACGCGGATCGTAGGTGGAGACTCGGCCCCGGTAGAAGGCGGCTTTGTTCCGCAGCAGACGCTCGAACGCCGAATGCGTGCGCGGCACATCCTTCGCGGGCACGAGGCGCTTGTTGTAGGCGATCACCACGGGCTCCGCGGTTACGCCCCATGCCTCGTTCTTCCAGATCGCCCAGTTCGGCAGATAGGGCTTTTCCGGCGACGCATAGGCCTGCGCATAGCCATCGTTCACCAGCTTGATCTGAAGGTCCATCGCGGAGCTCCAGATGAGGTCGCCCGTCGGTTTCCGCGCCCGCGATTCAGCGATCACGCGGTTGTAGAGCGTCGGGGATTCCAGTTCGCGGTAGTCGACGCGCAGGAATGGGTAGCGTTTCCGGAACGCGTTCAGCGCAGCCGTGGCCTCGTGCCGGTCGGTGGTCGAATAGACGACGACGGTGCCTTCGCGCCGCGCCGCGGCGATCGTGTCGGCGTAGGAGCGGGGATAGCCTCGCGGTTGCCCCGCTGCTATCAGCGCGAATGCGGCAGGCAGAAGCAATAGCGCGCGCCGCCGGGGAACGAAGCACAGAATTTTGCGAAGCGGCCCGATCACGCGCATAGTGCGCGCAATGTGCGGGTCGATCGCCATTCTGTCAAAGAGGGAAGCATGGCGCGGATCTTGCTGGTGGAGGACGACGAGGCGCTCGCGCGCGGGCTGACGGCCGCGCTGCGCGGGGAGGGCTATTCGGTCGATCCCGCGCCCGATGGCGAGACCGCGCTCGAAATGGCGCGAGACGAGCCCTACGCCGTCATCACGCTCGACGTGAACCTGCCCGACATGAGCGGCTTCGACGTGCTGAAATCGCTACGATCCAGCGGCTGCCGCGTGCCGATCCTGATGCTGACCGCGCGCGATTCGCTCGAAGACCGGGTGAAGGGCCTCGATCTCGGTGCCGACGATTATCTGCTGAAGCCGTTCGAGCCCGCAGAGCTTGGCGCGCGGCTGCGCGCGCTGCTGCGCCGCCCCGCCTCCGACCCCTCGCCGCTCATCCGCGTCGGCAATCTGGAGATCGACCGGTCGCGCTGCGTCATCTGGGTGTCGGGCGAGCAGATCGATCTGCGCCGCCGCGAATGGGTGCTGCTCGAACGGCTCGTCGTCCGCGTCGGCAAGGTCGTCTCGAAGGATCGGCTCGCCGCCGAGGTGTTCGGCTTCGATGAGGCGGTCGCGCCGAACGCCATCGAGGTTTATATCGCCCGCCTGCGCCGCAAGCTCGGTCCGCAGGGGCCGGCGATCCGCACGATGCGCGGCCTCGGCTATGTGATGGAGAACACGCCTGCCGCTGAGACGTAATCTTCGCGTTTCGCTGACCGCGCGGCTGCTCGTCGCGCTGATCGTGCCGACGGCAGCGCTTGCGCTGGTGCTCGGCGTTGGCGGCGCGCTCATCATAAACAGCATCGTCGAAAGCGTGAACGACCGCCTGCTCGATGCCTCGGCGCGTTCGATCGCGGATACGCTGGCGCTCGAGGATGGCGAGATCACGCTCGATCTGCCGCCGTCCGCGTTCGGGATGCTGGAAAACGACGAGCGCGACAATGTTTACTACAGCGTGCGCGTCGGCGGGGAACTGCTCACGGGCTATCCCGATCTTCCCCAGATCAAGACCGATCCGGCACGGACAGATGACATCACCTTCGCCTATTCGGCCTATCGCGATGCGCCGATCCGCGTGGCGGCGATCGTGCGCCGCGTACCGCGCGTCGAGGCGCCCGTCGTCGTGCAGGTCGCGGAGACGCTCGAGGCGCGGAACAGCCTCTCTTCGCGGATGCTGGCCGGGCTCCTCGTGCTCGAAACGTTGATCGTCGGTCTGCTCGTCCTGCTCGTGCCCATCGCGGTGCGCTGGGGGCTCGTGCCGCTCGCCGAGGTGCGCCGGGGCATCGCCAGCCGCTCGCCGACCGATTTCACACCGCTCACGCTGCAGCAGGTGCCCGCCGAACTGCGCAGTTTCGTCGATGCCTTCAACGGGCTTCTGCTCAGGCTGGAAAATGCCGTGGAGGGTCTGCGCGGCTTCACGGCGGACGCATCGCACCAGATGCGGACACCACTGTCGATCCTGCGCGCGCATCTTCAGGTGTTGAAGCGCGAGGGCACGGGAACCGAGGGTGGGCGCGCCTCGCTCGCCGACATCGACACAGCGACCGTGCGCCTGCAGCGGCTGCTGACGCAGCTGCTCGCGCTCGCCCGCGCCGAGGGCAACCGCGAGAACGTCATGCGGCTCGCGCGCAATGTCGATCTCGCGGCGCTTGCCCGGTCGGTCGCGGAAGACCATGTCCCGGCTGCGCTCGCAGCCGGTGTCGAGATCGAATTCGATGCGGAGGGCAGCGCGGCCGTGCGCACGGTCGGCGAATTCGCGCGCGAGCTGATCTCGAACCTCGTCGACAACGCCATCCGCTACAACCGGCGCGGCGGCACCGTCTGGCTCTGGGTCACGGCCGAGGAGGCAGGCGTGCGCGTCGTCGTGGAAGACGATGGGCCGGGCATTCCGCCGGGGATGCGGGCGCACATCTTCCAGCGTTTCCGGCGGCTGGACCGTGAGCACACCGAAGGCAGCGGGCTCGGCCTTGCGATCGTCAGCGAGCTTGCAACCGCGCTCGGCGGCGGCATCGCCGTTACGGATCGTGCGGGCGGCGGCCTCCGCGTCGTGATCGACTTCCCGCGCGACCTGGCGGCCGGCGGCGCCTGATGCGACAGGACCGTGAAAGCTGCATGGCCCTAGCGTCGCGTCGGCCGGTTGGTGGAGGGAGAGTGCGGGTGGTTCGTTTGCCCTGTGTTGCCGTGGTGGCGGCGTGCGTCTCGTTCGGCCAGGCGGCGCTTGCTGCGCCGAAGGCGGACCTGGCGCGCGCAGGCGAGGCGGATTTCCGTGCGCTCTACCGTGAACTCGTCGAGACCGACACGTCGCTGTCCGCCGGCAGCTGCACGCTCGCGGCGGAGCGCATGGCGGCGCGGCTCACGGCGGCGGGTTATGCCAAGGCCGACGTCGAGGTCGTCGTGCCGCCGGATTTCCCGCGCCAGGGCAATCTCGTCGCGCGCATCGCGGGCACCGACCCGAAGCTCGCACCGATGCTGCTCCTCGCGCACATCGACGTCGTCGAGGCGAAGCGGTCGGACTGGAAGCGCGATCCGTTCACGCTCGTCGAGGAGAACGGCTATTTCTATGCGCGCGGCGCGGTCGACGACAAGGCGATGGCGGCATCGTTCGTCGATGCCTTCATCCGCTACAAGAAAGAGGGCTATCGGCCGAAGCGCACGATCAAGCTGGCGCTCACCTGCGGTGAGGAAACCGATTCGGTGTTCAACGGCGTCCAGTATCTTCTGGCGAAGACGCCCGACGCGCTCGCAGCCGAATTCGCGGTGAACGAAGGCGGTTCGGGCAACCTCGACGAAAACGGAAAGCCGATCTCGTTCGGCGTGCAGATCGGCGAGAAAATCTATCAGGATTTCACCTTCACCGTAACGGCGCCCGGCGGCCACAGCGCGCGCCCGACCGACGACAATGCCATCGGCCACCTCGCCGCTGCCGTCGCGCGCATCGATCGCTACCGCTTCCCGGTCAACATGACGGAGGCCACCAGGGGCTTCTTCCGCCGCACGTCGGCGCTCTACGCGGGGCAGACCGCAAAGGATCTCGCCGCCGCCGGGAACGGCACGGCCGACGAAGCCGCGTTCGCCCGCATCGCCGCCGCGAACCCGCTGTGGAACGCGTTCCTGCGTACAACCTGCATCCCTACGCAACTCGCGGGCGGTCACGCGCCCAACGCGCAGCCGCAGCACGCCGAGGCGAACGTCAATTGCCGGATCATGCCGGGCGAAACCGTCGATGCCGTGCGCGCGCGTCTCAATGAAGTCGCGGGCGATTCGAAGGTCGAGATCGGCCTTGCCGCCGAGCCCGGCCCGCAACCGCCCGCGCCGCCGCTCGATGCGCGCATCATGAAACCCGTGGAGGCGATCGCGGCGGAGATGTGGCCCGGCGTGCCGGTGATCCCCAGCCTCAGCAGCGGCGCAACCGACGGCCGCTTCCTGAACGCGGCGGGCATCCCCACCTACGGCATCTCCGGCGTTTTCCGCGATCCCGACGGCAACGGTGTCCACGGCCTCGACGAGCGCATCCGCGTCACCGCGCTGATGGATGCGCGGGCGTTCCTCTACCGCCTCGTCAAAGCCTATTCGGCCAAGTGACATGACGCCCGGAACGCGCACCACGCTGCTGAAGCTTCATCGCTGGGTCGGCCTCGCCTTCGCGGCGCTGCTCCTCGTGCAGGGTCTCACCGGCACGCTCCTCGTGTTTCGTGCGGAGATCGAGGGCATCATCCATCCCGCGCTCGTCGTCACGCCCGGCGAAGCGCTGCCGGTACAGACGCTGGTCGATACGGTGCGCGAAGCTTCGCCGCAGGCGACGCTGCAGCGCATTCGGTTTTCCGAAGATCCCACGCGCGCCGCGATATTCGTGATGCGCGCAAACGATGCGCCGTGGATGGTCGCGGTCGATCCCTACAGCGGCAGGATCGTGCGCGCGGGCAGCTATGCCGCTTGGCCCACCGAGTGGCTGTTTCACCTCCACGATACGCTGCTAGCGGGCAAAACGGGCGAAATCATCGTAACCGTCGAAGGCGTCGCGCTCATCTTCCTTGCCGTGTTCGGCATCATCATCTGGTGGCCGGGGCGGCGCAGGCTGAAGTCCGGCTTCCGCATCCTCACGGGGCAGGGCGCGGATCGCACCGTGCGCACTGCGCACCGCGCTATCGGTGCGGCGATCGGCATCGTGCTGGTGATGTCGGGCGTCACGGGCGCGCTGCTCATTCACCGTGCCGCCTTGCAGCCCTATCTGCCCGTCGTGCCGCGCCCGAAGTTCGAGGTTGCGCTGTCGCAGGTCCCGCTGCGTCCCGTCGATACGCTGATCGCCGATGCGCGCGCGCGGCATGGACCGCTGCCGCTGCGCGAGGTGCGTTTCTCGGGTGACGCCGGGCAGGTCGTCGCGCTCTATTTCCAGGATGAAACGTCGCGCCGTCCAAACGCCACACGCCAGTATTTCTACAACGCCTACGAAGGCGTCGAACTCGGCCGCTACGAGCCCGCCGCGCTGCCGCCGATGAATACCGCCTACGATTGGCTGTTCACGATCCACACCGGCAAGGCGGGCGGGCTTGTCGGCCGTCTCGTCGTGCTCGCGGCTGGTCTCTCGCTCGTGTTCTTCGCGGGCAGCGGCGTCTGGCTCTGGCTCTCGGCGCGAAGGCAGAAACGCGCGCGGCGCGCGAAGGCGGAAAGCCGCCTCGTCCGAAATGCGGCTTAGCGCCTGCACCATCGCCATCTCGGCGATCCTTGCCGTGTCCGCCCATGCGGAGCCCAATCCCGTCGCCGCGATGACGGTGCAGGATTTCGCCGCGAAGTGGATGATGCAGCAGGGCGATATCGCAGGCACCGGCGTCTATGCATCCGCCAACGCGGCGCTTCTGGCAGCGCCGGGTGCGGAGCCGCGCGTCGTGCTGATGGGCGATTCGATCACCTATCACTGGACGCCCGCGCTGCTTCCCCGGCTCGGCGGCGCGACATGGGTCAATCGCGGCATCCCGGGGCAGAACAGCAGCCAGATGCTGCTGCGCTTCGAGGATGATGTCGCCGCGCTCTCGCCAGCCGTCGTCGTGATCCTCGCAGGCACCAACGATCTCCGGGTCCACGCCGGAAGCCATGCCGATGCGGCGCCCGCCATCCTCGCGCGTCTCCGCAGCAACGTAACGGCGATGGCGGATATCGCGACCGCGCGCGGCATCCGCGTCGTGCTCGGCAGCATTCCGCCGTTCGACGTCGCGCGCGACGGCGGCCGCCGTGATCCGGAAACGTGGCACGCGGCGAACGCGTGGCTGCAGGCGTTCGCGAAGACACGCGGCTACGCCTTTGCCGACTACGGCGGGCTTGCGGATGCCGAAGGCCGCCTGCCTGCGAACTATACCGAAGACGGCCTGCACCCGAACGCCGGCGCCTATGCGCGGATGCAGCCTGTCCTCGCCGATGCCGTGAAGGCTGCGGGCGTCCGATAGCGGGTCGCCGCTTCCCAATTTTGACACATCAGGACCGTATTTTCATATCGTATTGCAATCGAAGAATATTGCCATCATTGTCCCAGATAGAGAATTTGCCGTGACAACTGCGCGGCTTTCGAATTCCAAGAGGGAGGGAAATGATGAAACGGAACGCCATGCGCTGGCTGTGTTTGCCGCTGGCCTTTGCGGCGCTGAGCACGGGTCAGCCCGCAGCGGCGGCAGCGCCTGTGACGACGAAGGTCGTCGACACGGAAGTGTCACGGCTCGCCGCAGGTGCGGGCGGCGTCGTCGGCATCGCGGCGTGGCGGCTGGACGGCAAGGGGCCGCGCGTGCTGCTGAATGCCGACGCGGCGTTCCCGATGGCAAGCACGTTCAAGGTGCCGCTTGCGGGCAAGATCTTCGACATGGTCGACAAGGGTCAGCTCCGCCTCGATGCGATGCTGGACGTCCCGCAGAGCATGATGTCGCCGTCGGAGGTGATCGCCGATCGCTTTATCCATCCCGGCGTCAGCCTTTCCGTCCACAACCTGCTCGAACTGATGCTGACGCAGAGCGACAACACGGCGACCGACGTGCTGATGAAGGCGGCCGGAGGCCCGGAGGCGGTGACGGCGTGGGTGCGTGCGCAGGGCGTCGGCGCGATCCGCGTCGATCGGGATACGAACCGGCTGCTGCGTGATTTCTTCCGGCTTGGCGAAGGCCCGCTGGAAGCGGCGTTCGAAACGGCGGCCAAGGCCGATCCCTCGCTTCTCACCAAGGGTGCGTTGCCGGATGCGGCGTTCGATGCCGATGCCAAGGACACGGCGAGCCCGGCGGCGATGGCGACGCTGCTCACCCGTATGTTCGCCGGAAAGGCGCTTTCGGCCGAAAGCACGAAGGCGTTCATCGCCATCATGGAACGCTGCCGCACCGGCGAGGCGCGCTTGCCGGGGCAGATGCCGCCCGGCACCACCGTCGCCCACAAGACGGGTACGATCGGCGGAACGGTGAACGATGTCGGCATGGTGAGCCTGCCTGATGGCACGGGCATCGTGATCGCCGCTTATGTGAAGGCGAGCGCGGCGCCGGTCGCCGATCGCGAGCGCGCCATTGCCGAAATCGCGCGCACGGTGCGCGATTATTTCCTGTTCGCAAATTGAGGGAGGGCCGAATGAAAGCTGCACTGTTCCTGGCGCCCGCGCTTGCCGCGCTCGCGGCACCGGCCTTTGCCGAAACCTATGATGTCGTGATCTCCGGCGGGCGGGTGATGGACCCCGCAAGCGGGCGCGACGAGATCGCCAACGTCGGCATCACCGGCAACCGCATCGCCGAAATCTCCGCCGCGCCGCTCAAGGGCAAGCGCCGGATCGATGCGCGCGGCCTCGTCGTGGCGCCCGGCTTCGTCGATCTCCATGCACACGGCCAGCACGACAAGGGCCAGCAGTTCCAGGCGCTGGACGGCGTCACGACCGCGATCGACGCGGAAGGCGGCGCGATGCCGGTGCAGGCGTTCATCAGCGCGCTTCGCGGCCGCGCGCTCATCAACTTCGGCGCGACCGCTTCACACGAATGCGCGCGCATGGAAGTGATCGCGGACACGCCGTGCAAGGGCCATGGCGCCACGAACGCCATGGTTGTTGCAGACAGCAAGGCCTACACGGCGCCGGCGACGCCGGAGCAGCAGAAGGCGATCGTCGCCGCGCTCGACCGGGAGGTTGCATTGGGGGCGCTCGGTTACGGCCTCGGCATCGAATACACGCCCGGCGCCGGTCGCAGCGAGATCTACGATATCTTCAAGGCCGCGGCGGAAACGCGCGCGCCGGTTTTCGTCCACGTGCGCAGCCGTCCGCTCGATCCGGCGCCGGGCGTGCCGATCGCGGTGGTGCAGGAGGTGATCGCTAATGCCGCCGTCACCGGCGCATCGCTGCAGATCGTGCACCTGCATTCCACAGGCCTCAAGGATACGCCGGTCCTCATCGACATGGTGAAGCGTGCGCAGGCGCGCGGCCTCGATATCACCTCGGAAGCCTATCCCTACACGGCGGGCAGCACGCTGATCGGATCGGAGTTCTTTCGAGACGGTTGGCAGGAACGCTCAGGCATCGGCTACGGGAACCTTCAGTGGCCGGCGACCGGCGAGCGGCTGACGCAGGAAACGTTCGAACGCTATCGCCGCGAGCAGCCCACCGCCGCGGTCGTGATCCACATGATTCCCGAAGACGTGGTCGATCAGATCATCGCTGAACCTGTGATCTCGATCGCATCGGATGGTATGCCGTGGTTCACCTCCGGCGAGCACCCGCGCGGGGCGGGCACGTTTGCGCGCGTGCTCGGTCGCTATGTCCGTGAACGCGGCACGCTCGATCTGATGGCGGCGCTCCGCAAGATGACGATCATGCCGGCGCAGCGGCTGGAGGGGATTTCTCCACAGATGGCGAAGAAGGGCCGCGTTTCGGTGGGCGCCGACGCTGACCTCACGCTGTTCGATCCCGCCGCCGTTGCCGACGCGGCCACCTTCGAAAAGCCGATGCAGGCATCGCGCGGCATCCGCTACGTTCTGGTGAACGGCAAGCCCGTGGTGGATGGCGGCAAGCTCGCCGCGAATCTGTTCCCCGGCGAAGCGATCCTCGGGGTGGGCAAGGCACGCTGAGGTTACAGGGGCAGGCCTACATAGTTCTCGGCGATCGCGGTCTGCGCGGCCTTGCTGCTCGCGATGTAATCGAGTTCGGCGTGCTGGATTCGCCGATCGAAGGCGCTGTCGTCCGGGAAATTGTGCATGAGCTTGGTGAGGAACCAGCTGAACCTCTCGGATTTCCATACCCGTGCCAGTGCCCGGTCCGGGTAAAGCGCGAGCGCGGCTTCCTGTCCGTGGCGGAAAAAGTCGGTGAGCGCGCTGGCGAGGTAAGTGACGTCGGAGGCCGCGAGGTTGAGGCCCTTGGCGCCCGTCGGCGGGACGATATGGGCCGCGTCCCCGGCAAGGAACAGGTTGCCGTGCCGCATGGGTTCGAACACGAAGCTGCGCAGCGGCGCGATTGATTTTTCGATGGCGGGGCCGCGTGTCATGCCCGCCGCCGCGTCCGGGCCGAGCCGGATCGCGAGCTCATCCCAGACCCGGTCGTCCGGCCAGTCCTCGAGATTGGTGTCGGACGGCACCTGCACATAGTAGCGGCTGCGGGCCTCCGATCGCATGGAGGCCAGCGCGAAGCCGTTCGCATGATTGGCATAGATGAGTTCGGGATCGCATGGCGGCACGTCGGCAAGGATGCCGAGCCAGCCGAACGGATACACCTTCTCGAAGCTGCGTCCGGCGCCTGCGGGAATCGCCCGGCGGCACACCCCGTGGAAGCCGTCGCATCCGATGATGAAGCGGCTCTCCAGCATCGCCGCGGACCCGTTCCGATGAAACGTCAGGCGGGGCGCAGCCGTCTCGATGTCGTGAAGCGAGACATCTGCGGCCTCATAAAGAATCTCGAGGCCCCGCTGCGGCGCGGCGTCCATCAGATCGCGCGTCAACTCGGTCTGCCCGTAAACCGTCACATGCTTGCCGGTGAGCGCAGCAATATCGATCCGGATCGACCGCGCGCCATAGGAAAGGTGGAACCCTTCATGCCGCAGCCCCTCGATCTTGAGCCGCTGGTCGAGACCCAGTTGACGCATGATATCGGTCGTCGTGGTTTCCAGAACCCCCGCCCGAATGCGCGACAGAACATGCGCCGCAGATTGCCTCTCCACGATGACGACGGCGATCCCCGCCGCGCAAAGCAGATGCCCGAGCAGCAAGCCCGCCGGCCCGGCGCCGACGATCGCGACATCCGTTTTCATCGCTTCCCCCGCTCTGCGGTCTGGGCCTCCATCAGACGAAGCGCATTCCCGCCCATGACCTTGGCGGTCTCCACCGCGCTCATGCCCCTTGCGAGCAGTGCCGCCGGGATCAGGGGCCATTGCCGGTAATCGGTGAAGACCGGGCGGTAGTTGGCATCCATGTCGGTCCCGATAGCAACATGATCGATGCCGACCGTATCGACGAGCCGCAGGATCGATTCGATCCAGTCTTCGAAACTGGACTGATTGATGCCCGAGGGAACCGAACCGATGACGCCGCCCGTCTCGGCGACGATCCGCGCGTGATCCGGGGTCACGAGACGCGGATGCGGCGGTGCATTCCTGGCCGTCACATTGCTGTGGGAGAGCAGAAGCGGGCGCTCGGTGATGGCCGCAACATCACGCGTGACGGCGAGGGTCGCGTGCGCGACATCGACGATGATGCCTGTGCGGTTCATCTCGCGTACGATGTCGCGGCCGAGCGGCGTGAGGCCGCCATGCACATCGGTTTCGGTCTGGATGTCGCCGATCTGGTTGACGTGATAGTGAACGATCGTGATCGACCGCACACCGTCGGCATAGGCCTGCGCCACGCGGTCGAGTCGGTCTTCGATGAAGTCGCCGCCTTCGATGGCAAAAGTCGCGGCCACCGCGCGGCGCTCATGCGCTTCTGCGATGGATCGGACACTGCGGCCGTCGACCGTACCCCCCGATGCAACGAGCGCCTTCAGCGTTCCGATCTGCCGCGTGTAGTCGGCCCAGGCCTCGCCCGGCTGGAAATCCCGTGTGGCGTGAAGGCCGCGCTCGGGCGTGAATTCCAGCAGCGACATGTCGGCGACGCCGGAGAAGAAGCCGCAACTCACTTGCCCGTCGCGCATTGCCGCAGCGGCTTCGATCTCGAATGGTGCGCCGTAGGCCTGCAACCGTGGTGACGGCATGGTCACGCCGCGCAGGAAGAAGCGGCCGGGGTGGGCGTGCACGTCTACGGAAACATGGTCGCGAAGGAAGGCGCGGCCCGCCTCGATCTGATCCGGGCTCAGCGTTGTGCTGCTGGCGCGGCCGGTCGCGGGAAACACGGTTCCGGCGGCCGCTAGACTCTGCAGTGCGCGGCGACGCGTCCATCCGTGGTCGTCACTCTTCATGTGTGGTTCCGTTCTTCGGCGAGGCCGAAATCTGCGCGGTGCATTCGATTTCCACAGCGGCGCCCAATGCCAGACCATTGGTGCCAAACGCACTGCGCGCGGGAAGCGGCGCTTCGCCGAAATAGGCGAGATAGACGGCGTTGAATTCAGACCAGCGGGAGATGTCGGCCAGCATCACCACGCATTTGACGAGGTCGCCGAAGCCGAGCCCGTGCCGGGCCAGGATCGCGCCGATATTGCCCATTGCTTGCCGCGCTTCCGCCGGCAAGCCGCCCGGCACCAGCCCGGAGCCATCGGGCGCGGTGCCAAGCTGACCCGAGAGAAACAGGATATCCCCGGCCCGAACGGCCTCGCGAAACGGCGGCGAGGTCGTGGCAGCGGCCGTGCTGATCGGCGCAGCGAGTACGGCGGTAACGAGAAGAAGCGTGTGTATGGCGCGCATATCGAATCCTTGTGATTGATTATGATTGAAATAGATCGAAAAATAGTCAAGGTGCTGATTGCGATCTGGTCTCGGGGGAGGAGAAATCATGCAGCATGGTCCGGAAGTCTCGGACGCCGACTGGGATGACCGCCTCGATCCCGACCTCGTTCCGATCGTGCTCGCGGCGCGGGAAAAGATGGCGCTGCGGCCGCCGCTCCATTCCGTGACACCGGAGCAGATGCGCGTGCGTGCCAAGGCGGAGTTCGTGCCGTGGAATGCGGATCCGGTTGAGTTGCGCCGTGTTACGGATTTCACGCTCCCGGCCGCGTCGGGAGCAAAAGCGATTCCGGTTCGTCTCTACGAACCGGACAGCCGCGACAGTGATGGGTGTGTCGTGCATTTCCATGGCGGCGGCTGGACGATCGGGGATCTCGATCTCGAGGATGCGCCGCTGCGCTGGATGGCGCGCGCGGGGCGTTTCGCGGTGCTCTCGATCGATTATCGCCTCGCGCCCGAACATCGATTTCCTGCGGCGCTGGAAGATGGAGAAGCCGTCTTTCGTCTCATGGGAACGATAGGGACGCCGGTGGATGCAGACCCGGATCGTATCGTGCTTTCGGGCATGTCCGCCGGCGCCAATATTGCGCTTGGAACGGCGCTGAGACTCCGGGATGCCGGTGGGCGGCAGCCGTGCGGCCTCGCCCTGCAGTATGGCGCCTATTCGGATCAGGAGACGACATCGTCCGTGCGCTGTTTCGGCAACGGGCGCTATGGGCTTTCGCTCGCTTCGATGCGCTATTTCTGGGAGAATTATGCCGGACCTGCGGATGGCCCGAGGCATCCGCACGCTGTTCCGCTCAAGGCCGATCTTGCCGGCCTGCCGCCCGTTTTCATGAATCACGCAGGCATGGACGTGCTTGCAGACGACAGTCTTCTGCTCGCGGAAGCGCTTGGCAAGGCCGGCGTTTTGGTGGAGCACAAGGCCTATGCAGGCGCGATCCACGGCTTCACGCAGTACGTCAAGATCTCGCGCCTTGCGCAAACCGCGCTTGAAGAGACGGCGGCGGCGATTGCGGTCATGCTGAAGCGATGACGCCGAACTTCATCTGGCTTGCCGACCAGCCCGTCCGTCACGCAGCGGGGTTCACGACGCTGCGCGGAACGCCGACGCGGCGCGAGGACGAAGGCGTCAATCGCTGGGTTCTCGCGCGAGGCGTCCTTGATGCGCCCGAAGATCTGACAGGCGCGGAGTTGCGGGTGCTCGTCGACGGGCGCTATCGGCTGTGGCTGAACGGCAGGCCGATTGCGCGCGGCCCCGTTCGCTTCAATCCGGCGTATCCCCGCTACGACGCAATCGATGTGTCCGATGCGCTCTTGCCGGGCGCGAACATCGTGGCCGTGCTTGTGCATGTGCCGGGCATCGACCTCGCGTGGTATGAAACCGTGCGCGGGCACTGGCAGCCTGTGTTCGGCGACGGTGCGCTGCATGTTTCGGCCTTGGGTCAGGCGGCGCAGCGCGAATGGTATGCCGCCGCGGATGAACGCTGGCGGATGACCGAAGCCGGCGCATGGCGCCGCGATGCGCCGCGTGCGGGGTGGGGCCAGGATTTCATTGAAGATTTCGATGCGCGGCTGCTCGATCCCGCATGGACGCAGCCGGGTTTTGATGACAGCGCATGGCCGCACGCGCACCTGATGATCGCGCATCCCGAGGGATCGGAGGCCGCGCGCGGTTGGGGGGAGGTGAGGCCGTTTCCTGCCATGCAGCGCTCGGAACTCGCGCAGCAACAGGAAACCGTCCACGCCCCCACGCAGGTCGAATGGGTGCGCCCGGTGCTGCCGCGGCCCGATCTGCCGGTGAACCAGCGTCTTTACGAGGAGCAGCTGGAAGCCTCGGACCCCGCGCTGGTTTCGGATGCGCCCGCCATGCTTCGCGACGACGAGAGCCGCGCGCGCGTTTGGACGCACCCGGGGCGCGACACGGCGATCCTCGTGCGTTTCGATCCGTATCATGCCGGGCGACCGTTCATCGAGATCGATGCGAAGGGCGGCGAAATCATCGAGGTCGCCGTCGCGGAAGCACTGCCGGGCGAGTATGGCCGGGGCAGGGTAGGCGACGGCCTGCGCTCGGAAGGCCACCTCGGCTGCGCGCATATCTTCCGCTACACGGCGCGCGCCGGACGCCAACGCTTCGAGCGGTTCAACTGGACGGCGGTGCGTGCCATGCAGGTCGTGGTCCGCAATGCGCCCGGCGGCGTGGATATCCTGCGCCTCGGATCGGTGGGCACGGATTATGCGGCCGATGAAGCGGGCGCATTTTCCTGTTCGGACCCGTTTCTTGAGCGCCTGTGGCATGTGGGGCGCTATACGGTGCGCCAATGTATGCACGACGCCTGGGTGGATTGCCCGGGCCGCGAGGCGCGCCAATGGGTGGGCGACGGGGTCGTGCAGTTCGATGTCGCCGCCGTTTCCATCGGCCCCTCCGTCTATCCGCTGCACCGGCAATTCCTGCTGCAGGCCGGCGAAAGTCAGCGCGGCGACGGGCTCGTTCGCATGTTCGCGCCCGGCGACAATCCGGCCGAAGCACTCACCATCCCCGACAATTCGCTGCTCTGGCTGATCAGTGCCGAGCGCTATTTTCAGGAAAGCGGCGACGAGGCGACGATTGAAGCCCTGATGCCGGGGCTGGAGCGGGTGATGCAATGGTGCGCCCGGCACCGCGGACCTTTGGGGCTGATTGCGCACGTTCCCCATTGGCATTTCATCGAATGGGCCGACATCGGCAGAAGCGGCGAGGCCTTTGCCTTCAATGCGCTTCAGGTCGGTGCACTGCGCGCGCTCGCGCGCATGGCACAGGCGACTGAGCGCCCCCGCCTCGCGGCGCGCTGCATTGAGATGGCAGACATGACCGCGGTGGCGCTCGCCGCGCGCCACTGGAACGCGGCGCGGGGTGTCTATGTGGACTCCGTCGATCCGGATAGCGGCGTTCAGGGTTCGCGCATTTCGCAGCACGCCAACGCTCTTGCCCTGCTGTTCGATATCGGGCCGCAGACGCGCTGGCCTCAAATCGTGGATGCGATAACCGACAGCGCGAAGCTGAAGCTGACGGCAGCGCCGCCGATCGTACCCGAAGGCGACCCTTTCGATCCCGACGTCGATATCGTTCGGGCCAACAGCTTCTTTCAGCATTTCGTCTATGCGGGTCTTGCCCGTGCGGGATGTTGGGCATGGGTGCTGAACGATCTGCGGCGCGGCTTTTCACCGATGCTGGAAACCGGCACGACCACGCTGTGGGAAAGCTTTCATCCGGGCGCGAGCCTTTGTCATGGTTTCTCGGCCACGGGCACGGCGCAGCTTTCGCGTCAGGCCCTCGGCGTGTCACCCATCGTGCCGGGTTATCGCACGTTCGCTGTCGCGCCTGATGTCGCAGGTCTGAGTTCGGCATCCGGCGTCATCCCCACCGTGCAGGGACCGATCGCGGTCGCATGGCAGCGTGTGGAAGGACGGGTTGTCGTGGAGGTCTCGCATCCGGAAACGTGCACGCCGGGCCTTTCGGTGCCTGCGGGTTTCACGCTCGCTGAAAAGACCGATCGTCCCGGCAAATTCCAGGCGATCCTGAACGCCGTCACCTGAGCCGGTTAGCGGCTCAGGCCGTTTCCCTTGCCGCGCGCGCTGCCGATATGTTGCGCTTGAGTTCCTCGAAGCGCGCTTCGGTCAGCGGGTAGGCGCGCAGCACGAAGAAGGCGCAGACCCACAGCACGCACGGCACCAGCGTGTAGGACAGGCGAATGCCGAGCAGCGCGTTTTCACCCTGCGCGGCTGCGTCAGCACCCGCCACGAAGCCGAACGCTGAGAGGAAGAGCGACGCGATGAAGGCGCCCATCGCCATGCCGAGCTTGCGGCAAAGCAGCCACGTGCCGAAGATCGCGCCTTCACGGCGCTGCCCGGTGCGCTCTTCATCATATTCCACGGTATCGGGCACCATGGCATTCGGGCACAGCTGCGTTCCGCCATCGACGAGGCCGATCAGGAACAGCGCGACGAACAGCGCGGCCGGCAGGCCCGCGGGCATGAACAGCATGAGCAGGCTGAGCGTGGCGGCACCGACGATGCCCGCGGCATAGGCTTTCTGTTTTCCGTACTGCGCGACGCGCACCCAGAACGGCGTCGCGACCATGGCGCCGACGGCCGATGTCGCGACCATGGCGCCGACCAGTGCGGCATCGATCTTCATCACGAAGATGACGAGATAGATCAGCGTCGTGGCCGAGGCTCCAATCGCAAAATTCTGAAAAAGGAACGTGGTCCAGAGGATTAAGAAGGGCCGGTTTTCGCGCAGCGCGCGATACTCGGCGCGAAGGTCGAAGGGTTCCGCCGGCCGAACGATCTGCGGCGCGTCTCGCGTCGCGAAAAATGCCCAGAGACCGGAGAGCACCATATAGCCCCCTGCAACCATGCCCATGACGGCGAAGCCGTGCACGAGTGTCTCCTGGCTGTTGAAGAGGAGCGGCGCCGCAATCACGGCGACGAGGATGCCGATGCGCGCGGCGACCATCTTGAACCCGGTAAGGCGCGTGCGCACGCGATAGTCGGTCGTCATCTCGGCCGCCATCGACGAATAGGGCACGTCGTAGAAGGTGAAGGCCGTGCTGGTGAGCAGATAGAGCGCGATCACGTAAGCGATCTTCACACCCTCCGAAGCGTCCGCAGGCGCCTGGAAGAGAAACGCGAACATCACGCCGAAGGTCAGTCCGCCGACGAGAAGATAGGGTCTCCGGCGCCCCATGCGGCTTCGGGTCCGGTCGGAAATCGCGCCGACGAGCGGGTCGATCAGTGCATCCCACAGGCGGGGGATCAGAAGGGCAAGGCCGGCCCAGACCGGAGAGATGCCGAGCGCCTGCGTAAGGTAGAACAGCAGGTACGACATGGTGATGCCGATATATGTCGCGATGCCAAGCTCGCCGATGGCCCAGCCCACGCCGACACGCCTGGTAAGCCCACTTGCCGGATCCATCCCCAAACCTCCCCGGTGATCGCTGCCCCGTGGCCGATCTTATGGGTTCAGCATAGGGATCAATCAAAATGCGTCAAGAATGATCAGAAAAGAGCGTGGAAATCGTCGGCGTTAATTGCTGGCTACGATCAGCTTGCCGACTTTCCGCTCGACCATCTGGGCTGTGATGTCGGTGATTCGGTCGTCGGTGATCAGCACGGCGATGTCCGCGAGGCTGCATACGGCATGGCCGGTCGGTGCTTCGAACTTGGAGGAATCGACGAGAATGACGAGTTCGTCGGCAAGGCCGATCAGCCGGCGTTCGGCCTGCACCAGAATAACATCGGTCTGCATGACGCCGTGGCTGCCGACCGAGGAGGCGCCCATGAACATGCGCGAGGCCCGGTAGCCTTCCGTGCCATCGGATTCATAAGGGGAAAGAATGATGTTCTGCTCGCGGAAAACCGTCCCCGCGGGCACGGAAATGCTGGTGTTCTGCTGCGGCAGGAGTGCCGACGCGATATGCAGCGAATTGGTGAGCACATGCAGGCTGAGCGGCGCGAGATAGGGGCACATCTGCAGCGTCGTCGAGCCGCCATCGATGATGATCGAATCGCCGCTGCGGCAGAGCTGGGCCGCCGCCCGGCCGATCGCCTCTTTTGCCGGCCGGTTGCGGGAGAGGTTCTCGTGAAAGGGGACGCCGCGCAGGTGGCCGGTGTCCGGCTCCACATCCTCCGCGCGGGCAAGGCGCGCGCCGCCGCGTACGCGAATGATTCGGCCGCTGTTCTCGAGTTTTTCCAGATCGCGGCGAATGGTTGCCGGCGAGGCATCGATCCGTTTGTCGAGTTCGGGAAATGACACGAACCCACGCTCGACAAGCATTTCGATGATCAGCTGCTCGCGCTGTGCCGCGTGCATTGCAAACTCTCCCGGTGTTCCCGCTTCATCTCGACCACAAATGATCGTGAAACAAGCCATCATGGCTCATTGTTATGGTTTAACCTGCATTTTCCGTCTTATTCAACGCATTAACGCGCAGCGGTGATATCCGCCAATCTGCCGAAATGACACAAAATGAAAATTTGAGGCTCGCAATGCGCATTTTCTCATTGAAATAATCATTTTTTGTCATCATTAATGAGAATCGAAGATGCCGACAAAGGCATCCTTATTGATCCAAGGGGGAGAATGCCAATGAAGACTCGGACTGTTTCATCGAACGTTGCACGTCTCCTGACGGGCACGGGTCTTGTGATGGGTGCCCTTCTTGCAGCGGCGCCTCTCCATGCGCAGGAAGCGTCGGCAACTGATGCGGCCGATGAAGACGCCGTCATCCTCGTGACGGGTTCGCGCATTCAGCGCGACGGCTACGATCAGCCGACGCCTGTCACCGTCGCCACCACCGAGGATCTCCTCCTCTCCGTGCCCACCAGCATTGCAGATGGCCTCAACCGTCTGCCGCAATTCTCCGGATCGCGCAGCCGCACGTTCTGCTGCGAGGTCTCCTCGGTTGGCAACTACTTGAACCTGCGCGGTCTCGGCACCACACGCACGCTCGTGCTGCTTGACAGCCGCCGCGTCGTGCCGACGCGCGAAAGTGGCGATGTCGACGTCAACCTGCTGCCGGAATTGCTGATCCAGCGTGTCGATGTGGTGACCGGCGGCGCGTCCGCGGCGTATGGCTCGGATGCGGTGTCCGGCGTCGTCAACTATGTCATCGACAACCGCTTCGAAGGGATCAAGGCAAACGGCCAGTTCGGTATTTCGAACTATGGCGATGACGAAACCGTGAAGCTCGGCATCGCGGGCGGCGCAAGCTTCAGTGAAGGGCGCGGCCATTTCGTGATCGGCGTGGAGCACTTCCGGATCGGCGGTATCTCTTCGCTGAATGATCGTCCAACGTCGCGGCGGGGCGCTCTCCTTGCCGGCAACGGAACCGCGGCCACCCCGTATGAAACAATTGGGGGTGCCCGGCATAATGTTTCGACTTATGGCGGCGTGATCATCAACGCAGCGGGGCTCCCCGTGGCCAACGCCGGTGCGCCGCTTGCGGGCACAAAGTTTCTCACCGGTGGTGCCTCCGATGCGTTCCAGTTCGGTACGGCAATCCCGGGTTCTCCGGCATTCTCCGTCGGAGGCGATGGCATTCTCAACAATCTCGCGGACCCGGCGCAATCTCTGGAAACGCAGAAGATTTACAGCCGCTTATCCTACGACTTTTCAGATAATCTGACAGCTTATGTCCGCGTCAACGCAGGCGTCTCCAAAACCGAGGGTGATGTGCTTGCCGATCATCGGTCAGGTGCCGCCGCCTACACGATTTTCCGGAACAATGCCTATCTACCCGCCGCCATTGCCCAGCAGATGGACCTGGCGGGCGTGCAGTCGTTCCGTCTCGCGCGTTTCAACCGCGATATCGGGCCCATGCGGCTCGACTATGTCAACAACACCTTCGACGTGAATCTCGGCCTGGAAGGCAAGCTTGGCGATGCCTGGAACTGGGCTGTTTCCTATGGCCACGGCGAGACACGCCTGAAGGGCCGCGTCCACAACGTCTCGAACCTCGCGAAGCTTTATGCTGCCGCTGATGCCGTCGTCGATCCGGTAAGTGGGAATATTGTTTGCAACGTCACGCTTACAAACCCCGGAGCTTTTCCGGGATGCGTGCCGATGAATTTGTTCGGTGAAGGCGCGCCTTCACAAGCTTCGAAGGCCTATGCTTTCGGCACGAGCAGCCAGTTCGTGAAGAACACGCAGGATGTGTTCGCCGCCGAAATTCAGGGAGAGGTGTTCGAACTCCCGGCAGGACCGGTTTCCGTCGCGCTCGGTGCGGAATACCGCGAACGCAGCTTGCTCGAAAAGTCGAATGAAATCGCGCTCGGCCAAATCCAGGCGACGGGCATCCGCGGCTTCCCCGGTTCATTCTGCCCAACGCTCGCAACGTGCCGCTATGGTGGTTGGAACCAGGGTAACTTCGGTACGGCGGACGCCAGCGACAACGTGAAGGAAGGGTTCATCGAAGCGCTCGTCCCGCTGCTGCGCGATGCGCCGCTGGCCGAGGAACTCGATCTCAATGCGGCCTTCCGCTACACCGACTATAAGAACAGCGGTGGTGTTGAGACCTGGAAGATCGGTCTTTCCTACAAGCCGTTCGAGGACCTCCGCATCCGTGCCGCGCGCTCGCGCGACATCCGGGCGCCCAACCTGTTCGAACTGTTTGCAGGGCCGGTCAATGCTTTCCAGCCGGGCCTGACCGATCCCTTGACCGGACAAACCAACGTCATCGCAGTCACGCGCACACAGGGTAATCCCAATCTCAAACCCGAAAAGGCGGATACGCTGACCGTCGGCTTCGTCTACACGCCGTCGTGGTTTCCCGGCTTCTCTGGCTCGGTCGACTATTACGAGATCGATATCAGCGGGGCACTGAGCGCGACAACGTCTCAGGGAACTCTCGATGCGTGTCAGCGCGGCGATACGGTCGCGTGCTCGCTCATCACGCGTGATCCGTCCACCAGCGCGATCCAGCAGATCGTGCTGCAGCAGATCAACCTGAACAGCCGCCTCGCCCGCGGTATCGACTTCGATCTCTCCTATCGCAGCGAGATTGGAAGTGGTGAACTAGGGGCACGTGCGCAGTTCAGCCGGACGCTCGACTACATCGATACTGTCGGCGGCGTGAAGACGCAGCAGGCAGGCTTCTACAACACGGGCAACCAGCTTTCGCTGCCCAAGTGGCGCGGCAACGTGAGCCTCGACTACACGATCGGTGCGTTTAGCCTGTTCGTGCAGGAGCGGTACATCGGCAGCATCACCCAGATGCCGCCGCTTCCGGGGCAGGTCTTCGCGAAGCCGAAGATCGGTGCTGTTTTCTACACCGACATAACCGCGACCATGAAGGTGCAGGGGCTTGGCGGCGATTTCGAAATTTACGGAACCGTCAACAACCTCTTCAACCGCAAGCCGCCGTTCATCGGCAATCGGTTCGCCGCTGGTCTTGGCTTCCCGACGCCTCCCAACCTCTATGATCTCGACAACCGTTACTTTACGGTTGGAGCGAGGGTGAAGTTCTAGGCTGCGATCCGCGGTTCAGGCTGTTTCAGTCTGAACCGCGGATCGCTGTAGAATGGAGACTGATCCACGATTGAGATGGACGCGTATTCGCTTCCATCTCAATTCGTCAGGCTCTGAGCTCGGATGGCCCTGGGGAGGGATAAATGCTGGATCTTGCCGCTGAACCGCGTGATGTTCGCGCGCTTCGGACTCTCGAAGGCGATATCGGCGGCGCGGTTGACGCGGCGCTTGAGCGGGGTGGCGGCCTGTTGCGGCTGGCACCCTGCTGGGTCCCGCGCTCCTTCCTGCATCCCGGCCGCCGGCTGAAGCTCGATCCGCGTGATCTTTATGCGTTCGGACTTTCGCGGGGTGGGATAGACGAGCGCTGGTTCGGTTCGACGACTGAAGCGGCGAACGAGGGCCGCGTGCACGACGAAGGGCTCAGCTATGTCGTCGATGGCGCACACCGCTTCACGCTTCGCGATGCCGTCGCCGCGCGCGGGGAAACCCTGATAGGACCAAGCCTGTGGCAGACCTATGGGCGCTGGCCGGTCTATTCCAAGTTCTTCGACAATATGGGTCCGATCCCGCTCCACATGCACCAGGATGCGTATCACGCAAGCCTTGTGGGTCAGGAAGGCAAACCTGAAGGCTATTATTTCCCGCCGCAGCACAACGCGGTCGACAATGCCTTTCCGCACACCTTTTTCGGCCTGGTGCCGGGGACGACGAAGGCTGATGTCCGCGCAGCGCTGGCGCGCTGGGAGGAGGGCGACAACGGTATTCTCGATCTCTCCGCGGCGTACCGTCTCCGGCCCGGAAGCGGCTGGCTCGTCGGGCCGGGCATCCTGCACGCACCGGGCTCGCTCTGCACGTACGAGCCGCAATGGGGATCGGACGTGTTCGGCATGTACCAGAACCTCTGCGAAGGGCGTGCCGTTCCCCGAGACCTTCTGGTCAAGGATGTCGCCCCCGCGCGCGCCGACGATCTCGACCACCTCGTCGAGCAGCTCGATTGGGAATCGAACGTCGATCCGAACTTCAAGCGCAACCACTATCTCGAGCCCGTGCTCGTCTCCGATACGCGTGCGGCAGGCTATGCGGATCGCTGGGTCGTGTATGGGCGCGTCAAGGGCAGACAGTGGTTCACGGCGCGGGAACTCACCGTCGATCCGGGGTGCCGCTGCACGATCACCGAGCCGGGCGCGACGAGCCTGATCGTTGTGCAGGGTCGCGGCGCGGTGAACAACCTGCCGGTTCGTTCGCCCGCGATGATCGGTTTCCACGAACTCACCGAGGATGAGGTTTTCGTCAGTCACACCGCGGCGCGCGCGGGCGTGACATACGAGAATCTCTCGGCGACCGAACCGCTGGTGATCCTGCGCTATTTCGGGCCGGAAGAAGACCCCGATGCGCCGGATATCGGTGGCACGCTGCAGTGACAGCACCTTCTGCGAAGCGGTATCGCGACAGTCGTCACCGATTGCTGGTCGACATGCATATCCCGGACTGGGATGCGGGATTTCTGGCGAACTACGATCCGGCAGCCATCGCGCAGGCGGCGCGAAAAATGGGCGCGGATGGCGTCATGCTCTATTTCCAGAGCCATGTCGGGCTCTGCTATTGGCCGACGCGCACGGGTGTTCGTCACGCCGCGGCGCGTGACCGCGATCTCGCCGGAGAGACGCTTGCCGCGCTTCGCGCTGATGGCCTGCCAGTCTGCGCCTACTACAGCGTCAATTTCAATAATCAGGTCTGGACCGAGAATCCGGACTGGCGATTGCAACCGGCCGCCGCCGCGACGGTCGGTATTCTGCCGCGCGAACGTTACGGTATCGTTTGCCTGAATGCGGAAGGCTACCGCGCGTTCGTTCAATCGCAGATCGCCGAAATCTGCAGCTACGATGTCGATGCGGTGTTCTTCGACATGATGTGGTGGAATGGCGTTTGCCGTTGCCCATCATGCGTTTCCCGGTATGCGCGGGAACATGATGGTGCCGCCATCCCCTCGATGGTCGATTGGTCGGATCCGGCGTGGACGCGGTTCCAGGCGGCGCGTGAACGCTGGCTTGCGGAATGGACAATTCAGCTCCGCGACTGGGTAAAAGCGGAAAAGTCGGACGCTGACGTCTATCACAACTTCGCGCTTGCCGTTTCGAACTGGACCCGGGGCATCAGCATTGCGTCCGTCGCCGGGCATGATTTCCTCGGCGGGGATTTTTACGGGGACCGGGCCGAACAGTTGCTCATCACCCGCCTGATGCTCAATCTGTCGCCAAGCCGGCCGCCGGAGTTCATGACGACGGTTGCGACGAGTCTCATCGAACACACACGCTTGCGGCCGATTCCCGAGATGCAAACGAAGGCGCTTGCGGCTGCGGCCTCCAACGCCGCGTTCCTCGCCATCGCAGCCATCGACCCCGACGGTCGGCTGGATGCCGCCGTTATTGATCGTATCAAGGCAGGCTTCGCCGCCGCTGCCGCGTTTCCGCGGTCTGCAGATGCTCCCGTGGAAGATGTTGGCCTCTACTTCAGTGACTTGTCGCGGTTCAATCCCGCGGTCGGGCCGATCCCATTGGAGGCCGCGCCTGCCGGCAGCCTTCCCGACTATCCGCACTTCGATGCGCTCGCCGGCGCCTGCCGTGCGTTGCAACGCGCGCATATTCCGTTCGGCGTCTTGTCGGCTGCCAACATCGATGAACTGCAGCGTTGGCCGGTGATCGTGCTTCCGAATGCGATCCGCATGAGCGAAGCGGAATGTGCGGCGTTCCGCGCCTATGTCGCAGGCGGCGGCCGTCTTTATGCAAGCCGCGACACCTCGCTTTACGACGTACATGGCGGCCCGCGGCAGAACCCTGGCCTCGCCCACGTGTTCGGCTGCACGCGCACGGGCGCGTTCGAGGGGCGGCTCGTATATGTCATCGACACGCGGCCGGAGGGCGCATCGCGCCCCATCGCACACTGGCGCGGGCCGGACGCGCGGACCGGAGCGACCCGTGTTCGTTCGGACGATGCGGAAACGCTCGCAGTGATCGGTCTGCCCTACGGATACCCGGCGGGGGGTACGGCGAGCGACACGAATTGGGCGAGCATCCATTCGTCGCCGCCCTGGACGACGACGGAAACGCCTGCGATCCTTCGCAAGGTGATCGGGTCTGGTGTCGTGGTTTACAGCGCGGCCGACATCGAGGCCATGCAGGCGCCCGATCAGGAAGATTTGTTCATCAGTCTGATCCGCAGTCTGATGCCCAGCGCCCCGCGCGTTTCCGTCGAAACGCATCCGTCCGTGTGGATGACGGCGTTTTCCGGCGGGGACCATGATCTGCGGATTTCGCTCCTCGCCTATCCGGCGGAGTTTCCGGCCCTTCCAGTGCCTGCCGCCCCGGTTCGGGTGGCCGTGCCGGACGGAATGGCCTGCGCGAGCGTGACCAGCATTCCCGACGGCACCAGTCTCGCATGGTACGACGAAGGCGCTCAGATCACGTTCGAGGCCGGACCGCTGGAGCCTTTTCGGCAGTTCGATGTTCGCTTCACCGCGGCGCAGCCATGACTGGAAAGATCCGGATCGGCATCCTCGGCGCCGGCCGCATCGCGGTTCCGGCAATCATTACGCCTGCTCGCGGCCACAGTGGCATCACAGTGCACTGCATCGCCGCACGTGATGCCGAGCGCGCGCAGGCCTTTGCGCACACCCATGAAATTCCCTTCTGGGCGGCGAGCTATGATGCCATGCTGGCACGGGAGGATATCGACCTCGTCTACATCGGGCTGCCGCCGATGTTGCATCGCGAATGGACCGAGCGTGCGCTTCGCGCAGGGAAGGCTGTGCTCTGCGAGAAGCCGTTTGCGCTGAATACCGAAGAGGCCGAAGCCATGGTCGCTGCGGCCGGCCGCGCAGGTGTCCCTTTGATCGAGGCGTTTCACTACCGGTATCATCCGCTGTTCCGGACACTGGAGGCGCTTGTTGCGGATGGCGCGATCGGGCGCGTCGTCTCAGCGCGCGCCTGGCTTAGGTATCCGATACCGGAAGATGCGGGCGAGCATCGCTGGTCGGTGGCGGCGGGTGGCGGCGCGCTCATGGACCTCGGCTGCTATCCCGTTCACGCCCTGCGTTCGCTGCTCGGCGACGCGAAGGTCGCGGATGCGCGGATGGCATTTGAGCGCGGTGTGGACCGGGCGGTTGCCGCACGCCTCAGCTTTGCATCGGGCGTTCGCGCAACTCTGCATGCATCAATGCGCACGTCTGCGCCATCGAGCGGCATCATCCTGAACGGCACGTCGGGGAGGCTTATGGTGCGCGGGTTTCTGATGCCCCATCGCGGCGCTGACGCAGTACTCGAACGCAGCGGCACGCGTACGCGGCTCGATGTCGATCCCGTCACGACATTTGCCGCGCAGCTCGATCACGTGGTGGCTGTTTTGCGCGGCGAAGCACAGCCGCTTACCGGCGGCGCGGATGCAGCGGCAAACATGGTGCTGATCGACGCCATCCGCGCGCAGGCACGGATCAGATCAGCGGATTGAGTTCGTCGTTGTCGAGTGGATCGCCGACACGGAGTTTCGCGAAATAGCTGTCGGGCAGGATATTCTGCTGGCCGTTGAACACGGCGCCGTCGGGCATGTATGCGCAGGACATCGCCATCCGTCGTCCTGTCGTCATGTTCACGCCTGCGCCGTGCACGGTCAGCCCGTTGTGGAAGCTGCAATCACCGGCCCGCATCACGGCGTGTACGGGCTGGATATCCTTCATCTCGGGATAGATATCGAAAATCGCGCCGAACTCATCGCGTAGAAACATGTTGTCGTAGCGCGCGAGCTTGTGGCTGCCCGGAAGGAAACAGAGGCAGCCGTTTTCCAGCGTGGCATCCTCAAGCGCAATCCAGATCGATATCGACTGGCGCGAGTGGAAAGACCAATAGGGATTGTCGATATGGAGTGCGGTCGGATTTCCAAACGGCTCCTTTATGAAAGCCTGATCGTGCCACAGGCGGAAGCGATCCACACCTTCGAGCTTGCAGAGCATTTCACCAAGCGCGGGAGATTGCATATAGCGCTGCACCACGTCGCTCAGCCGCCAGAGATTGATCCGCTGGGTGAAGACCCGGTCATAATAGGCATCGCCCTCGACAAGATCGGCGCCCACGCCGGCAATCTTCCGCTTGCCGGGCATCGCCGCGATCGCGGCAAGCACATTGCTTCGCAGTTCGGCGACCTGCTCGACATCGAGAAAGCTTCGCCGAATCATATATCCGTTGTCGCGGTAAAAGCGGATGTCTTCATCGGTCAGTTGCGTCTGCATTTTTCGTAACCCTCCCAAGGTTTTGATTTGCGCGCGTTTACGCGAGCAAATGGGGACCGATGTCCTCCACTCGTCGGCATCCCGTCAGAGTCATGGCCACGCGCATTTCCTGCGCGATCAGCGAGAGCATGTGCGCAACGCCGCTTTCGCCGCGTGCGGCAAGCGCGTAGGCCCAGGCACGACCGAGCAGCACACCGCGCGCGCCGAGTGCCATCATGCGGAGCACATCGAGCCCGGATCGAATTCCGCCGTCGGCCAGCACGGTCAGCCGCTCGCCGACGGCCTCGACGATCGGGGGGAGTGCCGCCACCGTCGATAGCGCGCCGTCGAGCTGGCGGCCGCCATGGTTCGATACCACGATGCCGTCGGCACCGGCGTCTGCGGCGGCAATGGCATCCTCCGGATCGAGGAGGCCCTTGATGATCAGCGGACGCTTCCACTCGGCGCGTATGAAATCGAGATCGGACCAGTGGATCGCCGGGTCGAAATTGCCTCGCATCCACGCGAAGAAATCCTCCAGCCCCGTGCGCCCGGCAAGCACGGGCGCAATGTTGCCGAGGTGATGCGGGCGTCCCATCATACCGACATCCCATGCCCAGTCCGGCCGCATCGCCGCCTGCGCGAACCGCCGCAATGCGCCCCACAGGCCCGGCGCGCCGGCGAGACCCGATCGGACATCGCGATAGCGTGCGCCGGGCACCGGCATGTCGACAGTGAAGATGAGCGCCGGGCAGCCTGCCGCGTCCGCGCGCGCCAGGAGGTCGCGCATGAAGCCGCGATCGCGGATCATGTAGAGCTGGAACCAGAACGGTGCCGGGCTGGCCGCGCGCAGTTCGTCGATCGGGCATACCGAAACCGTGGAGAGGCAGAACGGCACGCCGGCCGTTGCTGCCCCGCGTGATGCCTGAACCTCGCCGCGCCGCGCGTTCATGCCGGCAAGCCCGACCGGGCCAAGCACCACCGGCATGGCGAGAGGCTGGCCGAACAGGATCGTTGCGAGATCGAGACCGGACATGTCGCGCATCACGCGCTGGCGCAGCGCCAGCGTTTCGAGATCCGATCGGTTTCGCTGAAGCGTCACCTCGGCGTAGGAGCCGCCGTCAATATATTCGAACAGGAAGTGCGGCAGTCGCCGTCTCGCCATCGCGCGGTAATCGCCGACGGAAGCTGCGATCATTTTCCGTCTCCATACGCTCAGGATGATGATAAAATATGATCAATATCTATCGAAAACGATTGAATGTGGCAATGGCATTTGATATGCGGGACGCACATTCGAAGACGTAGAAAGAAGTCGATGAACGACATGAGCGAGCGCCCTGCCTCGGAAAATTTCGCGGCACTGCCGTTTGCTATCCCCGCCGATCGTTGGGATGATGCGGTGGCTTCTGGAATGTCCCCGGAAGATTTGCTGCTTTATCGTTCAAATCTTCTCGGCGCCGATCTCACGATCACCAATTTCGGTGGCGGCAACACGTCCGGAAAACTTCCCGGTGTCGATCCGCTTTCCGGCGCCGATGTCACGGTGCTTTGGGTGAAGGGATCGGGCGGTGACATCGGCTCGATGAAGCGCGATGGCTTCGCGACGCTCTATCTCGATCGGCTGCTCGGGCTCGAGGCGCTTTATCGCGGCAGAGAGCACGAAGACGAGATGGTCGGCTATCTCCCGCACTGCACGTTCGCGCTCAATCCTCGGGCGGCATCGATCGATACGCCCCTTCACGCCTATCTCCCGTTCGCGCACGTCGACCATGTGCACCCCGATGCCCTTATCGCGCTTGCGGCATCTTCGAACGGTGAGGCGGCCACACGCGAAATCTGGGGCGGCCGCATCGGCTGGCTGCCCTGGAAGCGGCCCGGCTTTGCGCTTGGCCTGCAACTGCGCGATCTTGTTCAGGCGAGCCCGGATCTCGAAGGCGTCGTCCTCGCCGGGCACGGTCTCATCTGCTGGGGCGACGATGCGCGTGCATGTTATCAGCGGACCGTAAGGCTCATCAGCGATGCGGCGAGCCATCTCAATAAATCCATGAAAACGCAGGTCGCGTTCGGCGGCCGTGTGGTGGAGCCGCGCGAACCGGATGCACGCCGCGCCGCGATGATTGCACTGATGCCCCGGCTGCGCGGTCTCGTCAGCACCGGCAGCGCGAAGGTGATGCACGTCAGCGATGATCCGGAAACCATGGAGTTCGTCTGCGCGCGTGATTTCGGTCGCCTTGCAGCGCTGGGCACCTCCTGCCCGGATCATTTCCTGCGAACCAAAATCGCGCCGCTGGTTCTCGATCCCGCCCGTCTCGACGATCATGAATATCTCGCCGGTGCCGTGGAGCAGTATCGCGCCGATTATGCCGCTTATTACGCGCGCTGCGCCGTGCCGGGCGATCCCCCGATGCGCGACGCCAACCCCGTTATCGTGCTGATCCCCGGCATTGGCCGGATCGCGATCGCCGGCGATCGCACGACCGCCCGGCTTGCGAGCGAGTTCTACGGCAATGCGATCAATGTGATGCGCGGCGCCGAGGCCATCGGCCGCTATGTTGGCCTTCCCGAACAGGAAGCCTACGGCATCGAGTACTGGGCGCTTGAGGAAGCGAAGCTGCGCAGAATGCCGCCGCCGCGTCCGCTCGCGGGCAGGATCGGCGTGATCACCGGCGGTGCCGGCGGCATCGGCGCGGCGACAGCCGCACGGCTTCTGGCAGACGGCGCCTGCGTGATGCTGCTCGATCGCGACGCCGAAGCGGTCAAGGCCGTGCACGCGGATCTTCAGCAGCGCTACGGCCGGGATCTGGTGCGCTATGCGGCCTGCGACGTTACGGATGAAGCACAGGTCGAAGGCGCTTTCGACGCCTGTGTCGCGACCTTCGGCGGCCTCGACATCCTCGTTGCGAACGCCGGAATTGCCTCCTCCGCGGCCATCGAGGAAACCTCGATCGAGCTTTGGCAGCGCAATTACGATGTGCTTGCGCGCGGATACTTCCTGTCTGCGCGCGCCGCGTTCGGCCTGATGCGTGAATCGGGTGGCGGATCGATCGTGTTCATCGGTTCGAAGAACGGCATTGCCGCAGCAACGAACGCCTCGGCCTACGCGTCTGCGAAGGCCGCTGCACTGCACCTCGCGCGCTGTCTTGCACTGGAAGGCGCACCGCTTGGAATCCGCGTCAACACAGTCAATCCCGATGCGGTGATCCAGGGCTCCCGGATCTGGGACGGCGAGTGGCGGCAGGAGCGCGCGGGCGCGCACGGGATCGATGCCGGAGAGGCGCTTGAGATTCACTATCGCAACCGTTCGCTGCTGAAGCGCGATGTGCTTCCGGCAGACGTTGCGGAGGCGGTTGCGTTTTTCGCGTCCGAAGCCTCTTCCAAGTCCACGGGTAACATGATCAACGTCGATGCCGGCAACGCGCAGGCGTTCACACGCTGACGCAAACGTTCGAGAGGCCCATGGTCCGCAGCGATCTCTGGCGGGAACTGTGCGCGGTTTCCGCGCGTCTCGGAGCGGACCGCGCCATCGTGCAGGGCGCGGGCGGCAATGTCTCGCTGAAGGAAGACGGCACGCTCTGGGTAAAGGCGTCGGGCTGCTGGCTGGCAGATGCGGAAGCCAAGGATATCATGGTGCCGCTGGCGCTCGAAGCCGTCCGGCATCGGCTGGCGGACGCCGCAGGGCAGGCGCTGGACGGCGCGCGGCTCGATGATTCGGCGACGCAGCATCTCAAGCCCTCGATCGAAACCGCGCTCCACGCCGTCCTGCCGCACCCTGTGGTGCTCCATGTCCATTCGTTGAATGCAACGACGCTCTCGATTCTCGCCGATGGCCCGGAGCGGCTGAAGGCGTGCGAAGCGGGTTGGCGCGGTGCGTTCATCCCCTATGTTCGGCCGGGGGCCGAACTCGCCGCCATGATCGCGCACGCGGCGGCATCCGGCGGTGACAGGCCGAACGTCTTCGTTCTGCAGAATCACGGCCTTGTCGTTGCCGCGGAATCTCCCGCCACCGCCGCCGATCTTCTGCATGAGGTGGAGCGTGATCTCGCGTTCCCGCTGCAGGCGCCGCCCGCTGCACCGGCTGCGCAGCCGTCGCCCGTCCCCGGCTACCGTTGGGACGAGTCGCTCAGTCGGGTGGCGATGGATCGGCGCCTGGTCTCAATAATGTGCGGCGGCGCGCTCGCGCCGGATCAGGTGGTTTTCCTTGGCGGACCCGCAGCACATCTGCCCTCGAATGGCCAGTTCCAGGCCGTCCTGTCCGAGTATCGAAGCCTCTATGGAGGTGCGCCGGCGGTTCTGCTTGCGCCCGGCCGTGGCGGCTACGTGAGGAACGATCTGCGCGCGGGCGCAGACGATATCCTCGCGTGGGTCATCGACATGCTGCTCAGGGTTCCGACCGATGCCTCGGTCGTCTTCCTTCCCGATGCGGAAGCGCGGGCGCTTGCGGGGTGGGAGGCGGAAAAATACCGCCTCGCACAAAGCAGCGCCCGCGCCGGGCAATAGGCCGCGATCGTTTCAGGCTTCTTCAGCCTGAAACGTGAATCGCTGTCTAAGCTGATGATTAGAGACTGATTCAGGTTTGGAATGGAAGCGCGCGGCGCTTCCATTCCAAACGATCAGACTCTATCGCTCATACGATCCCGGCGCCGAGCCCGACCGGTTTGCGCTCCTGCGCCTTGCGCGCGCGCCATCCGCTGTCGCGGTAGAATTCGAGCACGTCGATCGCGCCACCGGCCTCCATACGGGCCATGGCGACGATGGCCGAAACGTCGACACGGTACGCCCGCCGGAGTGCCTGGAATGCCATCATCGGATCGTCGCGATCCTGCGCGTCGTGGAGCGCATCGCGGTCGATCAGCGCGGCCTTGGCGAATGCGCTGACGATCGACTCCGTCGACGACAGGAGGCTTTCGATCGGATCGGTCACGTTGTGCGACTGGTCGATCATGTAGGCCGGTGTCGGCCCCGGCACGCGCGCTTCGGCTTCCGCGAGTTCGTTGAAAACAAGGAAGAGCTGGTGCGGGTTGATCGATCCTGAATCGAGGTCGTCGTCGCCGTATTTGCTGTCGTTGAAATGGAAGCCGCCGAGGCGCCCGACGCGGTGCAGGCGGGCGACGATCTGCTCGATGTTCACATTCGGCGCGTGATGTCCGAGATCGACGAGGCACTTCGCCTTGGGGCCGAGTTCCTGCGCCGCCATCAGTGAGGAGCCCCAATCCGAAATGATCGTCGAATAGAAGGCGGGCTCGAACATCTTGTGTTCGAGGAGTAGCTGCCAATCGTCAGGAAGGCGGCTGTAGATTTCGGACGTGGCCTCGATGTACCGGTCGAGCGCGCGCGTGAAATCCTGCTGCCCCGGGAAGTTCGAGCCGTCCCCGACCCAAACCGTGAGCGCCTTCGATCCCAGCGTCTTGCCGATCTCGATGCAATCGATGTTGTGGCGGATCGCCTGGGCGCGCACGGCGGTATCCGCCGCGCCGAGACTGCCGCTGCGGTAGCTGTGCTCAGCACCCGGCTGATCCTGGAAGGTATTCGAATTAACGGCATCGAAACCAAGCCCGTACGCCTCGGCCTCTTCGCGAAGCGCAACATAGTCGGACGCCCCGTCCCACGGGAAATGCAGCGACACGCGCGGCGCGGCGCGGCTCAATTGCTGCACCACGGCGCAGTCTGCGAGCTTTTCGTGAATGTTGGTCGGCTCGCCCGGAATCGGGAACTTGGCGAAGCGCGTCCCGCCGCGTCCCGTCGCCCAGGTGGGCAGGGCGAGGGAGAAGCCGGATACCTTCGCCTTCACGCCGTCGATGTCGATGCCGCGCCTTCCCAGCGCACGGCCGAGCGCTTCGTATTCGTCCGTCAGGGCCGCGATGTGCCGTGCATTGTGGTCCGCAATCTGCTCGGGCAAGAAAGGCTTGTCTGCCAAGGGTTCCTCCAGGATTTGACGCATTTTGCTTGTTTTAGATTTGATTTGATTGTTTATAGCGATGATCGTCGCTTGTCCAGACAGGCTGTCGGAAAGATGTGTGGGGGAGGGATATGGCTGGTCTGGTCGTTGTCATCGACATCGGAAAGACCCACAGCAAGGCGTCGTTGTGGACCCGGGACGGCCAGGAACTGGCACGGACCCGACACTCCAATCGGCAGGCCGAAGCCAACGGATATCCCTGTCTCGATATAGACGGTATCGAGGCGTGGTTACGCACCAGCCTGTCCGATTTTGCGCGCATGGGAACCATCTCCGCGATCATTCCGATCGCGCACGGGGCAGCCTGCGCGGTTGTCCGGGGCCGGGAGCTTGTCGCCGCGCCCATGGATTATGAAGCCGAGCTGCCCGCCGACATCCTTGACGCCTATCGCGTCCACCGGGATGCTTTCAGCGAAACCGGCTCTCCGGCGATGGATCGCGGGCTCAATCTTGGCGCGCAGCTTCACGCGCTGGAAGGCCGTATTCCGGATCTTTTCGCCGGCGACGCGGTGATCGTCCCCTGGCCGCAGTATTGGGCATGGCGGCTCACGGGTATCGCCGTGTCGGAAGTCACCAGCCTCGGCGCGCATACCGATCTGTGGTCGCCGCTCGGCAAGACGCCCTCGCCCATGGCCGTGCGGCGTGGATGGGCGCAGCGCCTTGCGCCTCTTTGCCGTGCCGGGGATGTGGTCGGGACACTGCTTCCCGAATGGAGCGCGGCCACGGGTCTTCCAGCGGATACGCAGGTCCATGCCGGGCTCCACGATTCCAATGCCGCGCTGCTGGCCGCGCGGATGCATCCGGAAATCCGCGACCGCGATGCATCCATCGTTTCCACGGGCACATGGTTCGTCACGATGCGGTCGAGCAGGGATGCACAGTCCGCGTTCGCGGCGCTGGGCCAGGGCGGCGTCGTCAACGTCGATGTCAATGCGCTGCCGGTTCCGACTTTGATCTTCATGGGCGGGCGCGAAGTCGAAATCCTATGCGGCGAAGGGATCAGGATCGATGATCCCCAGTACGAGGACGGCATCATGGCCGCGCTGCAGGAGTGCGTGTCCCGAGGCTCGATGATCCTGCCGACATTCGTGCCGGGCGTCGGCCCCTTCGCGAAGCAGTCGGGCGCATGGCAGAACCCGCCCCGGGATCCGGTAGCGCGCGCTGCCGCTGTAGCGCTTTATGCGGCCCTGCTGACGGATTTCGCGCTTGCACGCGTCGGTGCTCGCGGCACGATCATGATCGATGGCCGTTTTGCGCGTTCGAAGGCCTTCGTTTCCGTACTGGCGGGCCTTCGTTCGGATTGCCGGGTCTACGTCGCGCGGCAAGAGGCGGATCTGGCTCTCGGAGCGCTCGGCCTGCTCTCGCCGTCATTGACGGTACAGGCACCGCTCGACCTCGCAGTGCCGGTCGCCCTCGATCTTTCAAGCTACCGGGGCCACTGGCTGGAGATGACGCACTCCAGGGCATCTGCCGGAAAGCTCGTCGAGAAGCAGGGCTGATCACTGAAGATCGGCTGCAATTGGTCCACACATACGAAAAGACCCGGCTCAGTCTCATGAACCGGGTCTCTTTCGTTATTCAAACGCTGTGCGGCGTTCAGGCAGCCTTGCGGCGGCGGCGCGTGGCGCCGAGGCCGACGAGGCCGAGACCGAAGAGCGCAAGCGCGGCCGGTTCCGGAACTTCGCGGCCTTCGATCGACAGCACGAACTGCGCGAAGGTCGTCTTGGCTTCTTCCGTCAGGAAGCCGAAGCAGCCAGCGGCCACACCGGCCGAAGCGCAAGCTTCGTCGGAGAGGAAGCCGAGCGTTCCTGCCGTGTCCGGATCTTCGAAGATGAACAGCGAGTAGTTGGCGCCGTCATAGGAGAAGTCGAACTGACCGAAGTCGAAGTCGAGCACGAAGATGTCGGCACAACCTGCAGCATTGATGCCGACGCCAACGTCACCGCCATCGGCACACTTGCCGCCCGAACCCGCGTTCGGCGTCTCGATGAACGAGATGTTGAACGTGTGCTCAATCGGATCGAGCGCGCTACCGGCCGGATCAAACGGCGTCAGTGCGATCGTGATCGACAGATCGGTGCTGAGCAGCGACTTCGTGCCGGTCGGAAGCGTGCGGTTCTCGTGATAATACTGATCAGCGAGGCTCCACGTGCCGTTGGTGTCAAGGAAACCGTCAGTCGGCGTGTCGGTGACGCCGATGGCGCTCTTGACGCTCGAAGGGCCCCACTGAATGCGCGTGGAGCTGATCTGCTGCGAGCCCGAGCCGCTGGCTTCGAAAACCGGGTTGGAGAACACCGAGGTCACTTCGTAGGACCAGGTGTTGACGAGCGCTGCCTGCGCAGCCGTGGACATTCCGGCCGCGGCGACGAGTGCCATCGCGGGCAGAACCTTGTTGAGAACCTTGTTGCGCATTGTACGCCTCCTGAGAACTGATAGCCGAAAATCAGGAAAGCAAGTCGCGTGCCATTTGCGCTATGCGTGAAGAAAGGGTTAATTTTCCGAGGCTAACGGGCCGTCCGTTCCGGCGGCGAAAAAAGCGTTCCGAAAATTGTAAAGAATCCCGACGACCTGCGGTGAGGCGTCCGAAATGATGCTCAATGCACGGCGGCGCGGGAGAAGAGCCGGAGAACGATCACCCCGGCGAGGATCAGGGCTATGCCCACGAAGGCCGGCGCATCGAGCGTCTGCTTCAGGAACGCCCAGCCGATGAAGGTGATAAGCACGATGCCGACGCCTGCCCATATGGCGTAGGCGATCCCTACGGGAATGCTCTGGAGGGCCAGCGACATCAGGTAGAACGACGTCGCGAAGCTGACGAGGACGATGAGTGTAGGCGTCAGCCGTGTGAACCCTGCGGTCTGGCTGAGCGCGGAGGTGCCGATCGTTTCGGCAACGATGGCGCCCGCAAGATAGAGATAGTGCATGAAAACCGTCCTCCCCCGCTCATCCTCAAACAGAACCGGAAGAGGGACGCGGGCAGAGGCCGCCCGTCAAGCCCTTTCGGACACCATCGTCGGCGCGCGCGCGATGTCGTCGCTTGTCGGCTTGCCATACACGATGAACTTTTCGGCCTTGCCGTCGTCGTTCAGGTAGAAATTCGGGATCGTCAGCAGCGGCCGCAGGCCATACAGCTCGTAAATGCGGCGGGCGTGGCGGTATTTTTCACAATCGGAGGTTTCGAGGCAGAACCAGCGCGCGCCGTTCTGTTTGGCGCGGTTTTCCGTCAGGCGCAGCGTTTCGAACACCGCGTCCCGCCGCGCGCGTGCCGGATCGATGGCGCCCCAGGCGCCCCACGTGACGTCGCGCCAGAATTCCGTTTCGTAGATGCCGGTAAGACCGATGATCGAGCCGCTGCATTCCACGACGCTGAACTCGCAGTCCGAAGAGACGCTGCGGCGACCGCTGAAGCGAAGCCGCACCACCGGCTGAAGCGGGTCGATGAGCCTTTTCCGCTCGGCATACAGGTAGATATGTTCGCCGTGCCCGTCCGGAATATGGCCGGCGATGCGGAAGCCGGCAGCCAGGAACTGCGGCGCGTGAACGCGCTCGAGGCGAACGACCAGCAGACGGTGGAAACGTGGCCAGCGGCGCATCGCTGCCATGGCGAGGTCCACCGCGGCTTCGGGCTGAGAAGCGAGATCGATCCATGCGACGTCGCGGCCATGCACGAACGAGGACAGGAGATCGAGCGTCACGGTCTCGCCTGCGTCCTCGATATGGACTTCCCATTTCGCCCACATAGACGTGATGTGCGGGAAGCCGGCTTTGCGCGCGAAATGCCAAAGATAGCTGCGCGCGACGAGGCCGACCTCGCCGCTGAAGTTGTCCGCAGCGATTTTCATCGCGCGGGCAACATCGCCGATTTTGAGCGGTCTGATCGAATACTTGGCGAAATCCCGGGCTTTTTTGCGGCGTTCTATTTTGCCCGGCTGTAATTTTTCCGCGCGATCCGGAAAATTGCAATTAGCGTTAATCCCGTGATAACTTTCATTGTTTACAGGATTTTCAAGAACGTCAAAGGTCTCACTCGGATTGATACTTTCCGTTAGACCCAGATTGTTCATGCTTCGACCCGATCGCGAAATTATTATTATTGAACTCGGTCTTTTTTTGACCCGAATCCTGCCTGCTGCCACTCTGTAAAACTGGTATTTTGACCCAGAGTATTGACCGGCGTTTGTTAACAAACTCTAACTTCGTTTTCCGGCGATGCCCATATATGGTTTCGGCTCCGAGACTCGGCCGGTCCTTCTGAAAAAACGGCTGGTCGTATTCCTCGCCCCGCCGCGAGATTCCGCGGAATCTTGAGCCCGCATCGAAAGCGTCGATCCGCTCACCAAACCCTGTTTGAAACCAGCCGAAGCAGCGTGTGGTCGCCGACTGTTCGAGACAGCAAAAACCGGCCAATTTCGAACCCGTCAGGGTTCGCTAGGCCGACCGGCCGCCCGAGCTTATGCGAGGAAAGCCAAGGCCGCGGATGCGGCTGCCCGCCGCTTGCGGGACAACAGAATTGGTGCCCCCGAGAGGATTCGAACCTCTGGCCTGCGGTTTAGGAAACCGTCGCTCTATCCTGCTGAGCTACGGGGGCACTGCGCTCGCATCAGTGGCGGCAGCGGGCGAAAATATCAAGCGTCGGTGCGGCCGGTGCGCGTGGGGAACAGCAGCGGCATTGCTTCGATGCCTTCATCGCGAAGCTGCGCGGCTTCGTCAGCGCTCGTTTCGCCGTAGATGCCGCGTGCGTCGGTTTCGCCGTAGTGGATCGCGCGCGCTTCCTCGGCGAAACGTCCCCCGACATACTCGCTGCTTTCGATCATGCTCTTCTGCAGGTCGGCGAGCGCGCCCAGCATCTGCTTGATCCGCGCGTAGTCGCCCCCTGCCACGGGAACAGGTGGGGCATCCGCGCGCGTGTTGCCCTTGGCGGGAACGGCGGGCGCCATCACCGCCTTGGTGATCTCGGCGTTGCCGCACAGCGGGCACGCGAGAAGGCCACGTTCCTTCTGTGTCTCATAGTCGATCGAGGAGCCGAACCACGCCTCGAAGACGTGGGCCTCGCCGCATTTCAGGTCGAAGACGATCACGGCGCGGCGATGTCCCTGCGGTGTTGGAGCACGGGGATGCGGCGGCGCACGTCCGCGATGCGTTCAAGATCGATCTCGACGAAGTGGAGGCCGGGCTCCTCTCCCGCATCGAGCAGGATGTCGCCCCAGGGGTCGATCACCAGCGAGTGGCCGTAGGTGGATCGGCCGTCCTCATGCTCGCCGGTCTGCGCGGCGGCGACCACGAACGAGGCGGTTTCGATGGCGCGGGCGCGGAGCAGCGTGTGCCAGTGCGCGCGGCCCGTGGGGCGTGTGAAGGCGGCCGGGAGCGCGATCACCTGCGCGCCGGCGCCGCTCAGCGCATCGAACAGGCGGGGGAAGCGCACGTCGTAGCAGATGGCGAGGCCGAGCGTGCCGACGGGCGTTTCGGCAAGCGCGACGCCTGCGCCTGCCACGAAGCTCGCGGATTCGCGGTAATATTCACCGGGCGCGGCCTCGACATCGAACAGGTGCATCTTGTCGTAACGCGCGCGGATCTCGCCCTTGTCGTCGATCACGAGGCTGCGGTTGACGAGGCGGTCGGCATAGCGCGCATCGCGCAGCGCGAGCGAGCCGAGCGCCACCCAGATGCCCGCCTTCCGCGCGGCCTCGCGCGCGGCCGCGAGTGCGACGTCGTCTTCCTCGCCGCGTGCATTGGCAAAGAGGCGCGCGGTGTTCCGATCCAGAATCCCCGACATTTCGGGCGTGAACAGCATTTTCGCGCCACCCGTGGCGGCGGCTTCCACATGGTTCGAGAGCGCGGCGGCGTTGACGGCGGAGTCCGTTCCGGACGTCATCTGGGCGATGGCGATGCGTGTCGTCATGGGGCTGGATATGGGGCGTTCAGGCGGTTTGCGCCAGTAGCGGATCGAGCTTGCCGTCGGCGTCGAGCGCCGCGAGATCGTCCGATCCGCCGATATGCTGCCCGCCGATGAAAATCTGCGGCACGGTGGTGCGACCGTGCGCGCGCTGGATCATCTCGGAGCGGCGGTCCCCGCACAGCGTGATGTCAATCTCCTCGAAAGCGGCACCCTTCGCTTTCAAGAGCGACTTCGCGCGTGTGCAGTAGGGGCACAGGAATTTCGTGTAGATTTCAATCTTGGACAAACTGCGATCCCTTTGGCTCTTTTCAGCCCTGTTCGACAGTATCATGGGTGACGCGGGCGAAAGTTACAATATCTATGCGCGCTGCCCCGGCGCGGCGAAGTGCGCGGGCGCAGGCCTCCGCAGTGGCGCCCGTCGTCATCACATCGTCCACCAGCAGGATGTGTGCCCCCTTGATACGCGCCGCCGCGCGGACGCGGATCGCGCCGCGTACGTTCTCCGCGCGCTGGCGCCGCGACATGCCGCGGCTGATCGGCGTATCGCGCACGCGGGTGAGCGCAGTGGCAAGCACGCCGAGCCCGGTGCGCCGGGCCAGCGCGTGCGCCAGCAGTGCGGCCTGATTGAAGCGGCGCAGGCGCAGGCGGCGCGTGTGCAGCGGCACCGGCACGAGGAGTGGCTGATCGGCGAGCATCGGCGCGGCGGCGCGGGCCATCATGCCTGCCATGATGCGCGCCAGCGCGGTGCGGTCGCCGTGCTTCAATGCCAGCACGAGCCCGCCGCTTGCCGCGTTGTAAGCCAGCGCGGCGCGGGCGTGGTCGAACGGCGGCGGCGTTTCCATGCACGCGCCGCAAAGCGCCTCGTCTCCCGCGCTATAGGCGAACGGCAGGCCGCAGCAGGCGCACATCGGCGCGGTGAGGAAGTTGAGGCGCGACCAGCACGGCGCGCAGAAGCTGCCGTCCTCGCCCACGATCGTACGGCACGACGGGCAGCGCGGCGGCAGCAGCAGGTCGATAAAACCCGCGCCTGTTCGTTTCAGAAGCTGGAAGACTGCCCTCTCCATCGGCATGTCGTAGCAGCCTGGCATTGCGCTTGCAGCCTCCCTCGGACAAGAGGTGCCCTGCATGTCAGACCCCATCGAACCGTTCGACCGCACCGCCCGCCGCCGCGCCCGTGATCGTGCCGCACCCGATTTCGCGGGCTTCGCGTTCCTGAAAGATGCGCTTGCCGCCGATCTCGCCGACCGGCTTGCCGAGCTCGGACCATCGTTTCCGCGCATTCTCGATCTCGGGTCGCACGATGGGCGCCTTGCCGCGCTGCTGCCCGAAAGCGAAATCGTTGCGGCCGATGCTGGTTTTCATTTTGCAAAAATGGCGCATGGTGTGATGTGCGACGAGGATCGCCTGCCGTTTGCGCCCGGCAGTTTCGATGCGGTGCTGTCGGCGGCCAGTCTGCACGGCGTCAACGATCTGCCTGGCGCTCTGGTGCAGATCCGGCAGGTGCTGAAGCCGGGCGGCGTGTTTCTCGCGGCGTTCGTCGGCGGCGCGTCGCTCGCGGCGCTGCGCGCGCGCCTGCTCGCGACCGAGATGGCGCGTTACGACGGTGTTTCGCCGCGGTTTCTGCCGATGGTCGATCCGCGCGAGGCGCCGGGTCTGCTGCAGCGCGCGGGCTTCATCGAGCCGGTGGTGGATGTGCACCAGCAGACCGTGCGGTATCGCAGCGCCGCGTCCATGCTGGCTGATCAGCGCGGCATGGGGGAGGGCAACGTGCTTCACGCGCGCAGCCGGAAGCCGCTTTCGCGCGTCGACGCTGCGGCGTTCTATGCTGCGGCAGAAGCAGCGGCGGAGGCGGACGGACGGCATCCGCTCCAGCTCGAGATCGTCACGATGACCGGGCGCGCACCGCCGCTTAAATAAGCGCTGCGAGCGTGCCGATCAGCGGCCGGTCGGCGGGCGGCATATCGATCGAGAACAGGTCGTTCACGCGCTCCCAGCGCAGGCGCTGGCCGTCGTGCCCGTGCGGCGTGCCCTGCCACTTGCGGCAGACATAGAGCATCAGCACGAGGTGGAAATGTTCGTAGGCGTGACTGGCGAAGGTTGCCGGGGCAAGGCACGAGGCTTCCGTCTCGATGCCCAGCTCCTCATGGAGTTCGCGGATGAGCGCAGCCTCAGGCGTTTCACCCGCTTCCACCTTGCCGCCGGGGAATTCCCAGGTTCCGGCGAGGTGCTTTCCGGCCGGGCGTTCGGCGAGCAGCACGCGGCCGTCGCGGTCGATGAGCGCGGCGGCGACGACCATGCGGATCGGTAGTGGATTTATTTGGGGATTCATTTGGTTAACCCCGCGCTTAGTCCGGCTTGTGTGAATTTGTTAACGCCTGACGGCTAGAACGGAGCGGCACCAACAATGCAAGTCCTGAATCCGTGTTTGAACTGAAGGTAGCGGCAATGCCCGAATTCATCCGCAAACTGGTTCGCGAGTCCGAAGGCGCGACAGCGATCGAGTACGGCCTGATCGCGGCGCTGATCGCTGTTGGCGCCATCTCAGGCTTCAACTCTTTCGGCAACGGCCTCACCAACATGTGGGGCAAGATCGAGAACAATGTGAAGACCAGTTCGTAGCCATAGCGGCGACGGCTTCAAAAACGAACAGGCCTCCGGGCCTGTTTTTTTTGGCCTTGAACAAGCGCTTCGAAAGTTAACGCATTTTCACCAGCCGCTTTAAGCAATTGGCAAGAGCCATGCTCTAGTGATGCATTGCTGACCTCTTGGACGGGGACAGAGGAACCCGGTACGTACGGACTAGGTATAGGAGACAAGAAATGTCGTTTTTCCGTAAGCTTCGTAAGGAAGAGAAGGGCGCGACCGCCATTGAATATGGTCTGATCGCTGCTCTCATCGCGGTTGCGGCCATCGGCGCCATGGGTGCGCTGGGCAACGCCATCAGCCAGACGATGAACAACGCTGCGGGTGCGATGACCGACGCCTAAGCGTCGATCTCGCGCAAGCGAAACGAACAGGGCGTCGGGGAAACCCGGCGCCCTTTTCGTTTGTCAGCCGAAAACGACGATCTTCACCTTCTCGCCCGCGCGGAGCGTCGGGTTCGCCTCGCGGTTGTTCATCACGAGGAAGCGTTCCAGCTTGTAATTGTCGAAGGCCATGCGCTGGGAAATCGATTGCGCTGTGTCGCCGGATTTCACGGTGACGACCTGAACGACGCGCTTGCGCAATGCGGCGGCCTGCGCGTCCGTCAGCTTGCGGAACGAGCGCGCCGTGGTGTTCACGACGTCCGAGACGTTCACGTTCGACGGCGAGATGAAGATGAAGTGATAGCCGCTGCCGCCCCCGAAGCGATACGCGACGACGTTGACATCGCGGTTGCCGTTTTGGGTCGCGACACGCGCAGTGGCGGTTGCTGCATCCATGCCATTGATCGTTGTGCGCTGAACGCCCGTGTACTGCGCCTTGTTGTTGCCGAGAACGCCCTGGAACACCGTGGAGATGTAGGAATCGAGGCTGTCGCCGTCGCCGAGCTTGCCGCCGCTGAACTGGATCTGCGCCTGACCGCCGGTTGCCGTCACCGCCGCCGCGCCGTTGTTCAGATAATACCCCTGCGGCACCTCGAAGGCGATTTTCAGGATCGGGTGCGCGAATTTGTGCCCCTCCACGAAGCCCTGCGCCGGATCGTCGCCGTAGAGCATACCGTCGACGGCCGCGTAATAATCGGGGGCGTCCCGTTTCAGCTGTCCGGGCTTCACGCCCGTCGCCGCCGCTTTCTGCGAGGCCCGTTTGACACGCGCGGCGGTCAGCGGGTGGCTGCGCGCCCATGACGGGATCTGCGCGGCCTCGTTCTGGCCGCGAATGCGTGTCTCAAGCGCCTCCTGATCGCCAAGCGACTGCAGGATTTCCGCCGCGGCATAGGGGTCGTAGCCTGCCGCCGTCATGTAGCGGATGCCGAGGTCGTCGGACTGGTATTCCTGATCGCGCGAGTATTTCATCGTCCACGCCTGCCCGAGCTGCCCGGCGATCTGGCCGATCTGGCTGCTGCCGGTGAGCACAGTGGCGAGGATCGAGACGAGCCCGCTGCCGAGCGCGGCGTTCTGGCGTTTCTTCGAATGCTGTGCGTCGACGTGGCCCACTTCGTGACCGAGCACGGAGGCAAGCTCCGCCTCGCTGTTCATGATCGAAAGCAGCCCGCGCGTCATGTAGACGTAGCAGCCGGGGATCGCGAAGGCGTTGACGACGGTGGTGTTGAGCAGCGTCACCGTGCATTCGTTCTCGGCAGACGCAATGTTGGAGCGGACGGCGACCTCCTTGCCGATGCGCTTCACCATCGCAGTGCCGGGGCCTTCATAGGCACCGCCGAACTCGGCCAGAATCTCCGGGTGTGCCTGCGCGGCCTGAGCGCGTTCGCTGGCGCTGATCTGGCGCGGTTTCTGTGCGCTCGCGCTCGTTCCGGGGCCGGTCACGCAGGCGCCGAGCACCATCGTGCTCACCGCGATCCCCAAGGCCTGCTGCGCTTCTTTCCTCATATGATGTCTGTCCCTCAAAGTCCTGCCACCCGCTTAAACCTGCGACATGCCGCGCCGGTTCCCGGGGATCGTTACGGCTGCGATGCCGCCCAGTCTCCAACGTTCGCGGCGACCTCGTTGGCCGCTTCGTTGAGCGCGCGCGCGACGGCGGGGCCCGTCTCGGCGCCAACCGGCCGCGTCGCCGCGAAGCTGCGGCTTGCAACATAGCCGGTTCCGGGTGCCGACAATACGGCATCGTAGCGCACACGCACCTGCGCCGCGCCGCGCACATCCAGCCCGAACTCCACCAGCCGCCCGGAAAGCCGGTGTGCGCCTACGATGTCGGCATTGCGTTCGTCGATCACCGGACGGCCCGTGCGCGCCTGCACCACCTCGCCGAGCAGGCGCTGAAACAGCACCACCGGCTGCTCGACCCAGTTCGCCTTCGGAAGATAGGCGATTTCGGTCGCCTCCGTCGTCACCGGGATGCGCAGCGTGCGCAGCGCACCGGGCGCGCTCGGCACCGTTACGAGCAGGGGCTTGCCGGTGAGGGCCGCGGACTCACCGACGTTGGCCTGGACGGTGAGCAGCGACTCCGGCGGGTCTCCGGCGCCGCCGATCTGCACCAGCGGGCCGCAGCCGGCGATCAGCAGGGCGGCAAGGGTAGCAATTGGTTTCATCGGTTCCTGTCTCCGTCGGGCTTGTATTCCGGCAGCTTGCGGCCACCGACGAGGGCGCCCGCCGGGTCTTCGTCGAGCTTGGCGGCGATGGCGCCGAGCGAACGCGACATCTCCCTGAGATCGCCGACAAGGAGGTTCACCTCTGGCAGTGTGTGCGCATTGAACGCTTCCGCACCGGTGCGGGCGGCGCGGGAGGTCGCCTCCAGTTCGCTGAGCGCCGTATCCGCGTGCTGCAGCGTTTTGCGGAGATCGGCAACGAGCGGTTTGCCCTCGGCATCGACGAGCTTGCTCGTGCTGTCCGCCAGCACGGCGAGCGCTGCGGCCGTCTTGCGGGTCTCCGCGATAGTGGCGCGAATCTCCGTCACCGCCTCTGCGATATCGCCGTCGCGGCTGGCGACGGCGGCGGTGATCGTGTTCGTGTTCTTGAGGATGCCGGCGATCGAATCCTGATTCTGCGGACTCAGCACCTCGTTGAGCCGCGCGGTGAGCGTGCTGATGCGCTCGAGGAGCTGCGGCGCGGAATCGAGGAGCTGGCCGAGTGCGCCGGGTTTCGTGGGGATCACCGGCGCCCCGTAGGGCCCCGGTTCGTCGATGGCCGGCGCGCCCTTGATGGCGCCTTCCAGCTCGACGATCGAAACGCCGGTGAAGCCGACGCTGGCGATGGTGGCGACCGTGCCCTGCAGGATCGGCACGCCCTCGTCGATCTCGATGCGGACGCGCACGAAGTTCGGCGTTTCCGGCATCAGGCGGATTTCCTGGACCGTGCCTACGGGCACGCCCGAGTAGTTGACCGCGCTGCCGCGCGCGAGCCCGGAAACCGATCGGAAGAAGATGTCGTATTTCTGCCTGTCGGACGTGTCGACGCGCGCGATCCACAGGATGAACAGGAACGCGGCGATGAACAGCGCGATCGCGACGGCGCCGACGAGAACGTGATTGCTTCTCGTTTCCAAAATCAACCCCCTGCTGCAGCGCTCGCAAGCGCGGCGCGTCCGCGCGGACCCCGGAAATACTCCTGAACCCACGGATGATCGAAAGCCAGAAGTTCGTCGATAGTTCCCACCGTCAGCACGCGCTTGTCCGCCAGCACCGCGACACGGTCGCAAATCGTGTGCAGCGTGTCGAGATCGTGCGTGATGAGGAACACGGTGAGGTCGAGCGTCTCGCGAAGCTGCAGGATGAGCTGGTCGAAGGCCGCCGCGCCGATCGGATCGAGGCCCGCCGTGGGCTCGTCGAGGAAAAGCAGGCGCGGGTCGAGCGCGAGCGCGCGGGCAAGGCCGGCGCGCTTCTTCATGCCGCCCGAAAGCTCGCTCGGGTGCTTGGGGCCGGCATCGGGGGGCAGGCCGACCATCGCGATCTTGTAGGCCGCGATCTCGTCCATCAGCGCGTCTTCGATGTGGTAGAACTCGCGCATCGGCACTTCGATGTTCTCGGCCACCGTGAGCGTGGAAAACAGCGCACCGTTCTGGAACAGCACGCCGAACTGGCGGCGCAGCTCCAGCTCCTCGAGCTCGCCGAGGCCGCTGACGCGACGACCGAAGATTTCCACCTCGCCGGCGGTGTAGCGTTGAAGCCCGATGATCGATCGCATCAGCACGGTCTTGCCCGTGCCCGATCCGCCGACGATGCCGATGATCTCGCCGCGCCGGACCTCAAGGTCGAGGTTCTCGTGGATCACCTGGTCGCCGAAGCTGTTGCGAAGGCCGGTGACGCGGATCACGGGGCCGCGGCGGTCGTCTGCTCCCGTCATCAGTTCCACCCGATCGCCGAGAAGAACACGGCGAAAAAGGCATCGAGCACGATGACGAGGAAGATCGCCTGCACCACGGCAGCCGTGGTGCGAAGCCCCACCTCCTCGGCGTTGCCGCGCACCTGCATCCCCTGGAAACAGCCGGTGACGGCGATGACGAGCCCGAACACCGGCGCCTTGATGAGCCCGACCCACACGTCGGTGAGCGGCACCACCTCCTGAAGCCGCTGAATGAACGTCGCGGGCGGGATGCCGAGCGAAACCCACGTCAGCAACATACCGCCGAGGATGCCGAGCATCGACCCGTAGAAGGCGAGAAGCGGCATCGCGAGCACGGCGGCGAGCAGGCGGGGGATCACCAGCACCTCGATCGGCGGCATACCGATCGTGCGCATCGCGTCCACCTCCTCGGCAAGCTTCATCGAGCCGATCTGCGCGGCGAATGCGCTGCCCGAGCGGCCCGCGACCATGATCGCGGTCATCAGCACGCCAAGCTCGCGGAAGGTGATGCGCCCGACGAGATTGATGACGAACACGTCGGCGCCGAACTGGCGCAGCTGCACCGCGCCCTGCTGCGCGACGACGATGCCGACAAGGAAGCTCATCAGCCCGATAATGCCGAGCGAGGCGACGCCCACCGCCTCGAACTGGTTGATGAACGCGCGCCACCGGAAGGCCCGCCGTGCCGCGATCACCTTGCCGAGCGAAACGAGCGTGAGGCCGAGGAAGGCGAGGAAACCGCCGAATGTCGTCGCCGCGAAGGTGATCCAAGCGCCGAGCTTTTCCAGCGTGCGGATGAAGCCCGGCAGCGGGTCTGGCCGGATCTTGGTCGGCTGGGTATGCGAGCAGATCTGCTCGATCAGCTCTTCGGCCTTGTCGCTTGCGCCCGTCAGCCGGAAGGGGAGGCCCGCGGCCTCGCGCGCCGTGCGCGTGCGATAGAGCACCCACGCGCCCGCCGTGTCGATGCGCTCGATGTCGGCGAGATCGACGGTAAGCGGCTCGGGATCGGCTTCAAGCGCGCGCAGACGCTGCGAGATCGGGTCGATGAAGCGGATCGTCATGCGGCCGGAGAGGTGTACCGTGCGCCCTTCGTCCGTCTCGCTCTCGCTGATCCGGCCCTCCGCGGGGGCCTCCGCCTCAGCCATAGTGCGCAAGTCTCAGGCCGGGCCGGTCCCAGCGCGTTTTCGCGAGCCGGCCGGTGGAGGACAGCGTCACCCACGCATCCTGCATGTCCGCGCCGCCGAAGCAGATGTTGGTGGAAAGCAGGTCGGGGAAGTCCCGCCAAGTCTGCGCGCCCGTGGCGGGATCGACGGAGGTGATGCCGGGCTGCGCGACGAGCGTCGCCACGCAGATGTTGCCGTCGGCGTCGATCGCCAGCGAATCGAGGAGGGTGTGCCCACCGAACGCCGTTACGACCCGTCCCGGCAGCGCGTCGAGCGGCGAGGGCGCGACCTCGCCGGGGCCGGTGATGTCGAAGGCAAGCACGGTCCGCTCCATGGTGAGCGCCGTATACACGGTGCGTCCATCGGGCGAGAGACCGACGCCGTTCATGTTCGGGCCGTAGACGGCGCAGCGGATGCGGGAGCCGTCGGCCTTCGCATAGTAGAGCCCGCCGTGGTCGGTGGCGTGCTCGCGAATCTTGCCGAGGTCGGTGAACCAGAAACCGCCATCCGCGTCGAACACGATATCGTTCGGGCCGGAGAGGGCGCGGCCGTCGCACTCGGCATAGAGCCGCTCGACCTTTCCGGTCGAAAGGTCGATCCGCTCGATGCGTCCGGTCGTGTAATCGGCGGCGATGTGGCCGGGGATCAGCAGCCCGTCCTGGCGCATCCACTCGAAGCCGCCGTTGTTGCACACGTAGAGCGCGCCGTCCGGGCCGATTGCGGCACCGTTGGGTCCGCCGCCCGGCGTGGCGATCACCTCGGTGCGGCCGTCCGGCAGCACGCGCGTGATGCGGCCCGCCGCGATCTCGACGACGATAACGCTGCCGTCCTGCATCCACACCGGCCCTTCGGGAAACTCTAGGCCCTCGGCGACGATTTCGACTGCGCTCATTCCGCTCCGTCCTCCCGCTGCATCCTGTCCGCCAAAGCGCTTTCGATGCAAGGTCTTTGCGTCCGGGGAGCAATTGCGCTAGCAATGCAGTTCCCTATCTGTTCACGTCCGAAGGCGCGCCGCATGACCCCTCTCGCCCTGATTGTCAGCCTTGCGATGCTGGCCGTCGGCTGCGGCCTCGGCTGGCTGCTCTGGGCGCGCGACAAGGCGGCGCTGCGCACCGAACGCGATTCGCTGCGCGCCGAGCGGGACGGGCTGGCGGATGCGGTGGCAGCGCTGCGCACCGACAAGGCGCTCGCCGAGCAGCGCGCGGCGGCCGTGGACGGGCTAACGGCCGAGATTGCTGAACTCAGGAAAGACAGTGTCGCGCTCGCCGAGCTGAAAAGCCGCGCCGACGAACGCGAGCGGGCCTTCGCCGAACGCGAAGCGGACCTGCAGCAGCGCTTCGACACGCTCGCCAGCGCATCGCTTTCGAAGAGTCACGAGACGTTCGTGAAGCTTGCCGAGGAGACGCTGAAGCGGCACCGCGAGGCGGCCGGAGAGGGGCTTCAGAAGAACCGCGCCGAGATGGACAAGCTCATTCAGCCGATGCGCGACACGCTGGCGAAGTACGAGCAGAAGCTCGGCCAGATCGAAGAGGCGCGGGCGACCGCCTACGGCGCCATCCACAATGCGATCGCCGAGGTGAAGCAGGGACAGGAACGCGTTTCGGGTGAGGCGGCGAAGCTCGTCAATGCGCTCCGCAGCGCGCCCAAGGCGCGTGGGCGCTGGGGCGAACATCAGCTGCGCCGTGTGCTCGAAATGGCCGGCCTGTCGCCGCACGTCGATTTTGCCGAGGAGGTTTCGGTGGAAACGGAAGACGGACGTCAGCGCCCCGATGCCGTGGTGCATCTGCCCGGCGAGCGCGTGCTGGTGATCGACGCCAAGTGCTCGCTCAATTCCTATCAGGACGCGCTCGACGCGCCGGACGAGGACGCGCGGCGCGCGCATCTTCTCGCGCACGCCCGCAACCTGCGCGTCCATGTCGATGCACTGGGGAAGAAGAGCTATTCCGAGCAGTTCGGCGACACGCTCGATTTCGTCATCATGTTCGTGCCGGGGGAGAACTTCCTCGCCGCCGCGCTGGAGGCGGATCAGGAGCTGTTCGAAACAGCGTTCCAGCGCCGCGTGCTGCTCGCCTCGCCCACCAACCTCATCGCGATTGCGCGCACCGTGGCGATGGTGTGGCAGCAGGAGCGGGCAAGCGCCGACGCGCGCGCCATCGCCGAGCTCGGCAAGCAGCTCTACGACCGGCTGGCGACGATGGGCGAGCATGTCGCGAAGGTCGGCCGGAATCTCGAAGCGGCGAATACGGCGTACAACAAGATGGTCGGCAGCCTAGAAAGCCAGGTGATGACCTCGGCGCATCGGCTGCGCGAGCATGCCATCGCCGCACCGTCCAAAACCGTGGAGGAACTGCCGCGCGTCACCGGCGAGCCGCGGCCGCTTACCAAGCTCGCGGCGGAGTGATCATCGCCGCCGCTGGTTCAGCACTTCGTAGAGCATCACCGCGCAGCTGACGGCGACGTTCAGCGAATCAGCCTTGCCGCGCATCGGGATCTTCACCAGCACGTCACAGGCGGCTTCGTAGCCCTCCGGCAGGCCGTGCTGCTCGTTGCCCATCAGGATGAAGGTCGGCGCTTCGTAGCGGACGTCCTGATAGTCGTGGTCCGTGCGCAGGCTGGTGCCGACGAGCATAGCGGGGCCGGAGCGCAGCCATTCGAAGAACGCCGTGCCGGTCGTCTGCACGATCGGCTGCGTGAACAGCGCTCCCATCGAGGCGCGCACGGCCTCGACGGACCATGGGTCGCAGCTCTGGTCGAGCAGGATCAGCCCGCCCGCGCCCACCGCATCGTTCGTGCGCAGGATCGTGCCGAGGTTGCCGGGGTCTTTCAGCGACTGGCACACGGTCCAGACGTCTGAGGAATTCCGGTCGAGGTCTTCTAGTCGCGCCTCGGGGATCGGAAACACGCCGACGAGCGCCTGCGGATTGTCCTTGCCGGTGATCTTGTGAAGGATCTCGCGCGGCACCTCGATCGCCTCGCCGCCCGCCGTCTCGCACTGGGCGATGAGCCGCCGGAGCAGCGCGTGCTCCGCGAGGTCCTCCGCGAAAACGAGCGTTTCGGCGATGCGCCCCGCCTCCGCCGCCTCGGCGACGATCCGCATTCCCTCCGCCATGAAGCGGTTCTCTATGCGGCGGAATTTCTTCTGTTCCAGCGACCGGATGCGTTTGATCGTCTCGTTGGAAAAGCTGGTGATGCGGCGGGTCATTATTCCTCGCCGAAGCGGTCCTCGACGAGGCCGACGAGCGCGGCGAGCGCGGCGTCCGCGTCGGTGCCGCTCGCGATGATCTCGATCTCGTCGCCGGGGCTCGCGGCCAGCATCATCAGGCCCATGATCGAGGTGCCGGTGACGCGCTGGCCATCCTTTTCCACCGTGACCGTGGCGGTGAACTCCGAGGTCAGCGTCACGAACTTGGCGCTGGCGCGCGCATGGAGACCGCGTTTGTTGCGAATGAGCACGCGCTGGCGGACGGCGACCTCGTCGCCGAGCGGAACGCCGTCCGTATCGTCGCTCAGGCGACCTCTCCCAGAATCTTCGATGCGACCGAGATGTATTTGCGGCCCGCTTCCTGCGCCGCCACCACCGCCTCGGCGAGCTTCATTTCACCGCGCACGCTGGCGAGGCGGATCAGCATCGGCAGGTTGACCCCGGCGATGACCTCCACATGGCCGCCCGAAAGCAGCGAGATCGCAAGGTTGGATGGCGTCCCCCCGAACATGTCTGTGAGGATAACGACGCCGCGCCCGGTGTCCACCGTCTTCACCGCGCTCGCGATGTCGGCGCGGCGCACCTCCATGTCGTCATCTGCATCGATGCAGATCGAGGCGACGTTCTTCTGGGGGCCGACCACGTGTTCCATGGCCGCGACGAACTCAGCCGCAAGCCGCCCGTGCGTCACCAGCACAATACCGATCATGCGGGCAGTCTCTCTCCATGATCCGGGAGCGCGAAGCCTTCGGCCTCCACGCCCTCGCTGTGCCCGCTCATGTCGCGGTGCACGATGTTCAACGTATAGCCGGCGGCCCTTATCGTCTCGGCAAGGCGTTCGGCAACAAAAACCGACCGGTGGCGGCCGCCGGTGCAGCCGATGGCGATGGTGAGATAGGCCTTGCCCTCGCGCCGGTAGCTGGGGATCAGCGAGAGGACGAGGCTGGAAATCCGTTCAAAAGCATCGACATAAGCCGGATCGGCAGCAACATAGCGCCCCACGGCTTCGTCCTTTCCGGTCAGCGGACGGAGACCCGGCTGCCAGTGCGGGTTGGCGAGGAATCGCATGTCGAACACCATGTCGGCGTCGCGCGGTAGTCCGCGCGCGAATCCGAAGGACATCACGGTCAGCGTCAGTTCGCCGCGCCGGTGGCGGGCGAATTTCTCGCGAATCGTGCGCCTCAGGTCGTGGACGCTGAAATCGGTGGTATCGATGACGATGTCGGCCCAGCGTCGCAGCGGCGCCATCACCTCGCGCTCGCGCGCGATGCCGTCGGCGGCGGGCCGGTCGAGCGCCAGCGGATGCCGGCGGCGCGTTTCCGAAAAGCGGCGGACAAGCTCGCCGCCCGCGCAATCGATGAACAGCACGCGCGCATCGATGCCGCGCTCACGCATCGTCTTGATGTGAGAAACGACCGATTCCGCATCGAAAGCGTGCGTGCGCGCGTCGATGCCCACCGCGAGCGGCCGGTCCGAATCACCACCGGTCAGGGTCTTGTCGTGCACCGCCAGCAGGCGCTTCAGAAGCGAAAGCGGCAGGTTGTCGACGACCTCGAAGCCGTTGTCCTCAAGCGCTTTCAGCGCCGTCGAGCGCCCCGCACCGGACATGCCGGTAACGAGCAGCAAAGGCGCACGGGGGGCGTCGGGATCGGCATTGGCCATAATGCCCCCTAATCTAGTGCTGTTGGACAACTGCTCAAGAGCAGTTCGACCTTGAGGGGTGCGCTGATTTCGCGCGGGTCGAGTGCGGCAAGCGATACGGCGACGCCGCTGAGCACGCGCATCTGCGCTTCCGGCAGCCGCTCAGGCACCGCATCGAGGTCCACGATGAGCGCGACGGGCATGTTTTCGGCGAAGGCTTTCGTCACGATGCCAACGCCGCGAACCTCGATTCGGCCCGCGATCGTGGCCGGCGGCGAAGCGAACAGTCGCGCCTCCCGTACGGTGAGTTCGACCTGATCGTCGGCCACGAGCACGGCGCCCCGGTCGATCAGCCGGAGCGCGAGATCGGATTTCCCCGCTCCGGACGCGCCGGTCAGCAGCACCGCCTTGCCGCCGATGGAAACAGCGGTGGCGTGAATGCGCGTCATTGCGTGGCGGGCAGGCTGACGGTGAAGCGCGCGCCCTTCACCTCGTCGCGCTCGATGCGGTTCTCGGCGGCGATGGTGCCGTCGTGCGCCTCCACGATGGCCTTGGCGATGGCGAGCCCGAGGCCCGAGTGCTTCCCGAAGGCCTCGCCTTCCGGCCGCTCCGAATAGAAGCGCTCGAAGATGCGGTTGATGCCCTCGGCGGGCAGACCGGGGCCGTCGTCGTCGACGCGCATCAGCACGCGCTCGCCAACGCGCGCCACCGTCACCTGCACGAGGCCGCCGGAGGGCGAGAAGCTGATCGCGTTGTCGATGAGGTTGCGGGCGACCTGCGCGAGGCGGCTGCCGTCACCGTTCACCACGGCTGATCCGAACTGCGGCCGCGCGAACGCCAGCGTCACGCCCGCGGTTGCCGGCTGCGTCTCGTAAATGCTCATCAGCGTCGCGAGCATGACGCCGAGGTCGATGCGCTCGAAGCGCACGCGGCTCAGCTCCGCATCGAGACGCGAGGCGTCGGAAATGTCGGAAATCAGCCGGTCGATCCGCTGCACGTCGTCACGCACCACGGTGAGCAGCCGCGCGGAAAGCTCCGGGTCCTTCACGTTCCCCATCGCGTCGACGGCGGAGCGCAGCGAGGCGAGCGGGTTCTTGATCTCGTGCGCGACATCGGCGGCGAAGGCCTCGGTCGCGTCGATCCGGGCGCGGAGCGCGGCGGTCATGTCCGAAAGCGTACGGGAAAGCGCGCCGATCTCGTCGCGGCGCTTCTGGAAGCGCGGGATCGTTACCTCGCGCGCGCGGCCCAGCCGCACGCGCTGCGCGGCGATGGCGAGGCGGCGCAGCGGGCGCACGATGGTGCGCGCAAGGAAGCTCGACAGCAGCAGCGAGAGCAGCAGCACGCCAAGGAAGATCACGAACAGCGTCAGCCGTTCGTCGCGCACGCCGCGTGTCACGTCGCGCGCGTCGATCGTCATGTGGAGCACGCTGCCGTCCGCGAGCGGGGCGGCAGCGGTGATCACGATGGTGCGGTCTGGCGCGAAGCGGATCGCAGTCGCCACCGATTTCCCGGCGAGCGCGGTTTCCGCTTCTGGCCAGGCGCTGCGGATATCGGGTGTGGGCTCCGCAAAGCGTGCGAACTGCCGCGCGCCGACCGCGCCTTCGATCAGCCGGTCGAGAAAGCGCGCAACGTCCTTGCGCAGCGGCTCCGCGTTGGGGTCGCGCAGCGTGAAGGTGGGGCCGGTGAGTGCCCAGCTGTCGAGCACGCGGGCGCCTTGCCGATCATAGATGCGGAGCCGTGCATCGGTGGTCTTCCCGAAACGCTCCAGCATCGGGGCGAGCCGGTTCGGCGCCTGCAGCATCCGTTCCGAGACCGCTGCCGCCATCAGGTCCGCCGCGACACCGGCTTCCTCGGCGCGGCGTTCGAGCATCCGTTCGCGGAAGCTGTCGAGGTAGATGATGCCGCCCGCGAGCATCAGCACCGCGAACATGTTGACCGCAAGGATGCGCGCCGTCAGCGACCAGCCACGCGACCACCGGAGCTGCGTGTCGTCGCGTCCGCCCTCGCTACTCCTCGTCAAAGCGGTAGCCGACGCCATACAGGGTTTCGATCGCCTCGAAGGTCGAATCGACCGCGCGGAACTTCTTGCGCAGCCGCTTGATGTGGCTGTCGATGGTGCGGTCGTCCACGTAGACGTCGTCCTGATAGGCGGCGTCCATCAGCTGATCGCGCGACTTCACGAAGCCGGGGCGCATCGCCAGTGTTTCCAGGATCAGGAATTCGGTGACGGTGAGCTGCACCTCCCTGCCGTCCCACGTCACGCGGTGGCGGCCGGTATCCATCGAAAGCCGTCCGCGCGTCAGCGTGCGGGCCTCTTCTTCCTCGGGGCTTTCGCCCACAGGCTGGGCCCGGTTCTGCGCGCGGCGCAGCACGGCGCGGATGCGTTCGATGAGCAGCCGCTGGCTGAACGGCTTGCCGATATAGTCGTCCGCGCCCATCGCAAGGCCGAGCGCCTCGTCGATCTCGGTGTCCTTGGAGGTGAGGAAGATCACCGGCAGGTTCGATTTCTCGCGCAGCTTCAGCAGCAGCTCCATCCCGTCCATGCGCGGCATCTTGATGTCGAGCACGGCGAGGTCGGGCGGATTGTCGGTCAGCGCTTTCAGCGCGCTCGCCCCGTCCGAATAGACGCGGACGGTATAGCCCTCGGCCTGCAGCGCGATCGAGACCGAGGTCAGGATGTTGCGGTCGTCGTCGACAAGGGCGATCGTTGCGGGCGCGGATGACATGGAATGCTCCACTAAACCAACGAGAATCGCGGCGCAAACCGGATCGCGTTTAACGCCAACTTTGCATTTTTTGACGTATCGCGCGCGAATCGTGTAGGGGCTCCCGCAAAAGCGCCCGCCCGAATCCTTGAGGAGTGATCATGACCGCGTCCCCGATTCCCGCCTTCACCCTTGAGAAACAGGGCATTACCACCGGGGCGGAACTTCACTGGAACCTGGGCACCGCCCCGCTGATCGAAAAGGCCGTGGCGCGCGAGGAAGGCCTCCTCTCCGAGCACGGCGCGTTCGTCGTGAAGACCGGCAAGCACACGGGGCGTTCCGCTAAGGACAAGTTTACGGTCGAGGACGCGACGACGCAGGGCAACATCTGGTTCAACGGCGGCAACCAGAAGATGAGCCCCGAGCATTTCGCCGCGCTCAAGGCCGATTTCCTGGCGGCGCTGGCTGAGAAGAAAACGCTGTTCGTGCAGGATCTCTACGGCGGGTCGCAGCCGGAGTATCGCGTGCGCGTGCGCGTCATCAACGAGCTTGCATGGCACAACCTCTTCATCCGCACGCTGCTCGTCCGTCCGGGCGTCGCTGAGCTTCCCGGCTTCGTGCCCGAGTTCACGATCATCGACCTGCCGAGCTTCCGCGCCGATCCGGCGCGCCACGGCTGCCGCACCGAGACGGTGATCGCGGTCAACTTCACCGAAAAGCTGATCCTCATCGGCGGCACGGCTTATGCGGGCGAGATGAAGAAGTCGGTGTTCGGCCTCCTCAACTACATGCTCCCCGAGCAGGGCGTCATGCCCATGCACTGCAGCGCCAATATCGGCAGCGACGGGTCGAGCGCGGTGTTCTTCGGGCTTTCGGGCACGGGCAAGACGACGCTTTCGGCCGATGCCTCGCGCACGCTTATCGGTGACGACGAGCACGGCTGGTCGGACACGGCAGTCTTCAATTTCGAAGGCGGCTGCTACGCCAAGGTGATCAACCTCTCGGCCGAGGCCGAGCCGGAGATCTACGCGACGACGCGCCGCTTCGGCACGGTGCTCGAGAACGTCGTGATCGATCCCACCACGCGCAAGATCAACCTCGACGACAACAGCCTCGCCGAAAACAGCCGCGGCTCCTACCCGATCGACTTCATCCCGAATGCCTCGGAGAAGAACCTCGGCCCGGTGCCGAAGAACATCATCTTTCTCACCGCGGATGCTTACGGCGTGCTGCCGCCGATCGCGAAGCTCACGCCCGAACAGGCGATGTACCACTTCCTCTCGGGCTATACGGCGCGCGTCGCCGGCACCGAGATCGGCGTCACCGAGCCGAGCGCGACCTTCTCCACCTGCTTCGGCGCACCGTTCATGCCGCGCCACCCGAGCGTTTACGGCAACCTCCTCAAGGAGCGTATCGCCAAGGGCGGCGTCGATTGCTGGCTGGTCAATACGGGCTGGACGGGCGGCGCCTACGGCACCGGCCACCGGATGCCGATCAAGGCGACGCGCGCGCTTTTGAACGCTGCGCTCGACGGCAGCCTCAAGGGCGCGAACTTCGTCACCGATCCGTTCTTCGGCTTCGAGGTGCCCACGGCGGTGCCGGGCGTCGACAGCGCGATCCTGAACCCGCGCGAAACGTGGGCGGACAAAGCCGCGTATGATGCGCAGGCCCGCAAGCTGGTCGGGCTGTTCATCGACAATTTCGCCCAGTTCTCCGATCACGTGGATGAAGGCGTTCGGCAGGCGGCCCCCAAGGCGGCCTGACGCCGGAGCAGACCTGAACGTGCGCCGGTCCTTCGCGGCCGGCGCGTTTTCGTTTTCGGCGAGATGTGTCGCAAGCCTGTCACTGGCGCTTGCGGATCGTGCCGCGTACTCTGCGGATTCGGGGCGGATTCGGGGGCTCGTACAGGAGACGGACATGGCGGATTTGGTATCGGTGCTTCAGCAGACAGGTGCGCTGTCTTCGATCGCGCAGCAGCTCGGCGTCGATGAGAAGACCGCGGCGAGCGGTGCTGGCGCGCTGCTTCCGGCGATCCTCGGCGGTTTCAAGAAGCAGGCAGGCGGCGGAGGCGGCGGCCTTGAAGGGCTGGCCGGGGTGCTCGGCGGGCTTGGCGGCGGCGGGCTGCTCGATGCCGTGCTCGCGCCGGGCGCGACGCCCGCCGATCAGGGCAACGACGTGCTCGGCCAGATCTTCGGGTCCAAGGACGTGAGCCGCACGGTGGCCGGGCAGGCCGCGAATTCGACGGGTCTCGATTCCGGCCTCCTCAAGAAGATGCTGCCGCTGCTGGCGATGGCTGTTGCCGGTTACATGGCGCAGCAGGGCGGCAAGTCGGGTGCGAACGCGGGCGGCGGCGGTCTGGGCGGGATGCTCGGGCAGGTGCTCGGGGGCCTTACGGGCGGCGGCAAGGCTGCATCGCAGGGCGGGCTCGGCGGTCTTGCGTCGATGCTTGATCTCGACGGCGACGGCAATCCGCTCGACGACATCATCGGCATGGCGGGCAAGCTCGGCGGGCGCTAGTGGCACGGCAGACTCGCAAGGACGATTGGGGGTTCCCCCGCTGGCGCAGCTACGGCAGCGCCCGCGAGGCGGTGAACGTGCGTCTGTGTGACCGGCACGGCTGCACGGCCCCCGGCGACCGGCCCGCGCCGAAGTCGCCGAACAGCCCGGAGCGCTGGTGGTTCTGCGAGACGCACGCCGCTGAATACAACAAGGGCTGGAACTACTTCGAGGGGCTGACCAAGGAGGAGGCCGCCGCGCGCGAACAGGCCGAGCGCGGCGACACGGCATTCGAGCAGGCGCGCCACTGGCAGTGGACCGGCCCGGGCGACGGCAGCCGCACGCGCGGCGAACTCGATGCCCTGCGCGCGCTCGAACTGGAAGACGACGCCGATTTCGAGGCGGTGAAGCGCGCCTACCGCAAGCTCGCGAAGCTGCATCACCCCGATCGCAACCAGGGCAACAAGGAGGCTGCGCGGCAGTTCCATGCCGTGCAGGCTGCCTATGAAGTGCTGCGGCGCGCTGAAGAGGGCAAGAGCTGGAAGGGCGACTGAGCGCTATTCCCGCACCAGCATCACGTTCATGTGTGCGGCGGCGACCGGCGCGCTCCGGTCTCCCTGCCAAGCTTCCGCGCGCACGTTGGCGATGCGGCGGCCCATGCGGGTGACGATCGCGGCGGCATATGTGGTCTCGCAGGCGGCAGCGCGGAGATAATCGACCGTCACGTTGATGGGCTTCACGCCCGGTGAGGTCTCCTCGCGGCCCAGGACGTGGACGAGCTGCGCGATCGAGGCGATTTCGAGCAGACCGGCGACAGTGCCGCCGTGCAGCCGGTTCGGCGCGCCGATCAGAGCCTTCGAGAAGGGCATGATGATCGTGATCCCGTCCGCATCGCGCCGGTAGCTGAGGCCGAGCGTGCGGGCGTAGGGCAGCGAGGACAGCGGCCCTTCGTCGGGGGCGCCCAGAAGCTCGCGGACCAGCGTGTCGAAGTTCATGCCTTCGCGCCCGCCGTGAACATGTAGCTTGCTGTCATCAGTGCCAAGGGGTCGTCTGCGTCGCCGTCGTGCGCGATGCCCTTCACGAAGGCGACGGCGCGCGTCAGCTTCGTCACTTCGGCACGTCCGATCACGGTCTTGCCGGGTTCCGCCGGGCGCAGATAGTCGATCCGGAGGTCGAGCGTCGCCTGAGGGACCAGGCGCTTCGATTGCGCGATCACCGACATGCCGCCGACCGTATCCATCAGCGAGAAGATCGCGCCCGAGGCGATGATGCCGGGCGTGCCGTCATCGCCCGGATAGGCGACGAGATGTTCGGCGTAGGGCAGGGCAAGTTCCGCCCAGTTGTCGCCGATACCGTGAAAGCCGATGCCGAGCGCCTTCACGTGCGGCAGGAACCGCAGGAAGCCATCGACGACGGGCTTCAGGATCGGCGTCACGCGGCGAGCCGCGCGGCGGTTTCGCGGATCAGCGCGATCATGTTGGGGATGCCCTGCGTGCGGTTCGAGGAGAGGTGCTTCGCAAGCGCGAACGGCGCGAGTTCGGCAGCGATGTCCATCGCCAGCACCTCGTCCGCCGTGCGATCCTGCACCAGTGTCAGGATCAGCGCGACGATACCCTTGGTGATCGCGGCGTCGCTGTCGGCAAGGAAATGGAGTCGGCCCTTCTCGGCCGTGGTCGGATACACCCACACGCTCGCCGAGCAGCCGCGCACCTTGGTGGCGTCGGTCTTCAGCGCGTCCGGCATCGGCTCCAGCGCCTTGCCGAGGTCGATGAGCAGGCGGTAGCGCTCGTCGGGCTCGTCGAGGATCTCGAAATCGTCGCGGATGGTGTCGAAGGCGGGCAGTGTCATTGCGGGCGAAGACTTGGGCGAGCCGCACCGCCGCGTCAAGCCGAAGGGATTGGCGGGTCTTGAAAGCGCGGTGGCGTGCGCTCATCTGGAAGGCGCGGGCCGGGCCCCTCTGGCGGTCGTCATCTTTGGCGATCTGCGATGTCGGACCGCATCGAGCCATCTCGATGCCGGTCGATGTGATTGGCATTCACACTGGAGGAAAGACCCACAGATGACGAACCCCGCCGCCGGAATGCCGTGCCCCGTGTGCAAGGTGCCGCTCGTGATGAGCGAGCGTCAGGGCGTAGAGATCGATTATTGCCCGCAGTGCCGGGGCGTCTGGCTGGACCGCGGCGAGCTGGACAAGATTCTGGAGAGAAGCACCCGGGAGGCCGCGCCGTCCGAGGTACCGCGCATTCCCGTGCCCCGGCGGGACGACGATCGCTATGCGCGCGAGAACAAGTCTTATGGCTACGGCTATGGAAAAAAGCGGAAATCCTTCCTCGAGGAACTGTTCGACTGAGGATCGGCGTTGCCGGCGTCAGTAATCGACGCCGGCGGCGATCGCTTCCAGTTTGCGCACGCGTTCCTTGAGATCAGCGACGTCGATCCGGCCGGAGACGGGCGGGCCCGCGACGGCACGACCGTTTCCGAGTTCCGCGCGCTTCAGTTCGAGCCAGCCCTTCCAGCACCAGGCGGCGATGCTGGCGAGCATACCGAGCCCCAATATGGCCCCGGCGGTGATGACGATCAGACTTTCAAATCCGGGCATGTCCATCACTCCTTCCTACCGATCGCGCCCGAGCGCGTCGATTTCGTCAGCCAGCAGCCGGCTCCTGTCGGTCGCCAGCCGTTCCAGCGTTGCGATGCGGTCCTTGAGGTTGCCGATCTCGCCGCGCAGGCGGTCGTTTTCGAGCTCGGCATCGGGCCGTCCGCGGCCCCTCTGCTTCATGTATTGAAGCACGATCTTGCCGAAGACCGAGATGGCAACGATCAGAACCACCATTTCGAACACGTGCATCGCTTGGTCTTTCCCTGTTGGCTTGGCGCAGGCTCAGTTCTTCTTGCCGCGAAGCTGTTCGATCTCGTTTTCCAGCCTGAAGGATCCGTCGGTGACGATGCGCTCGATCGTGGCGAGCCGATCCTTGACGCTGCCGAGTTCGGCGCGAAGCTGGACGTTTTCATTGGTCAGCAGCGTGATGCGCTCCTGGGCTTCGGTTGAAACCTTGGGATGCACCGCCATGCCCCAGGCGTTTTCCAGCGGATAGCCGTGCTTGATGCGCATGAAGGTCGTGAACACCCAGCCCGCGATGCCCAGCGCGCCCAGCGCGAAACCGCCGCCGACGATCCAGGGGAGATAGGGGTAGATGAAGATGTCCATGATCCTGTCCCTCTTGTTCAGGCCCGCAGGGCCTCTATTTCATCGGCGAGCCGCGTGGAGCGGTCGATCGCCAGGCGTTCCAGTGTAGCCAGTCGTTCGCGCACATCCTCCATCTGGGTGATCAGCGCGGCGTTCTCGGCGGCGAGGCGGCGTGTTTCCAGTTCCCGCTCGAAGCTGAACACCGGCGTCTCCGCGGCGGCTTCTGCGGGCTCGCTTGCTGCCGCGGGTCGGCTGTAAAGCACCAGCCACATGCCGGCGGCTCCAGCGAGGAGACCGATCAGAAATCCGACTTCGGCAGGCATGATTGATGTCCCCCCTGTCTTGGCCGCGCTAGCGCAGGCTGTCGATCTCGTCGGCGAGCCGGGTGTTCTGCGATGTGTAGTGCCGCTCCACGTGGGCGAGGCGGCGGTCGATGTCGCGGAAGCTGGCGTGAACGTCGCGGATCGAGCGGCTCGGCGCGACCCGCACCTTCTGCCAGAACTTCTGATCGGTGATGCTTTCGCCGTAGAATTCCGACGGCTTGTCCGACGCCATGAAACCGATCACCAGATAGGCGACGGGCAGGATGCCAGCGCCGAGGATGGTGCCGACAACGGCGCCCACGCGCCACCAGAGCACATCGATACCCGTGAAGTCCGCAAGCCCGGCGCAGACGCCCAGCCACTTCTTTTCGCGCTTGTTGAGGTAGAATTTGGTGCGGCTGGACATCGGTGCCTCCCGTTTTCGGATCGTATCAGGCGTATGGATCAGGCGTCATGGGCGGTGCGCGGCTGGGCGAGCCAGGCGATGAGCAGGTAGATGATCGGCAGCAGCCCGAAGCCGACGACGGTGCCGACGACGGCGCCGAGCCGCCACCAGAGCGCATCCGTGTTCGTCATTTTTGCGAAGCCGGCGCAGACGCCGAGGAAAATGGCGTTTCTCTTGTCGAGTGCGAAGCTCATTTCATCCTCCTGATCTCAGCAGTGCGTGTGTCTTCAAGGCGCTCGCCGACCGGGCTTCCAGCGGCGATGTGGCGCCAGTTGGGGTTGTCGACCGACATGATGCGCTCGATCGTCTGCAGCCGGTCTTCAAGGCGGAGTGCCGCCTGGTGAAGATCGTCGAGCATACGCTCGTCCTCGATCGAAAGGCTTCGGTTCTGCTTGGATTTCATCCGGTAGTGCAGGAACAGCCAGGGCATACCGATGAAGATGACGATGACGGCGACAAGCGGGACAATAGCTTCAGCCATGGATCAACCCTCCTGCTTCTGGGCCATCTTGGTCTTCAGCGCGGCAAGCTCGGCCTCGACGGCATCGTCGGTGCGCAGATCGGCGATCTGCATCTCCAGGCTGCGCGTCTCGCCGAGCGCGAGCGCGTCCACCTGGCCTTCGGCGTAGTCGACGCGGCGTTCCAGCACATCGAAGCGCGAGAAGGCCTCGTCCACCTTCGGGCCGCGCAGCAGGCTGCGCATCCGCACCCGGTTGTTCGCCGTCTCCAGCCGCGACAGCAGCGCCGATTGGCGTGTGCGTGCCTCGCGAAGCTTGCTTTCCAGCTTCTGGATGTCGCCTTCGTAGTGCGAGAGCTGTTCGTCGAGCAGATCGACTTCGGCCTGCAGCTGGGCGCCGTTGCCGCTCATCTTCTGCTTTTCGAGCAGCGCCGCCTTGGCGAGATCCTCGCGACCCTTCGACAGGGCCAGTTCAGCCTTCTCGGCCCACGTCGCCTGCGCCTGATCCAGTTTCATGATCGTGCGGCGCATTTCCTTCTGGTCGGCGATAGTGCGGGCGGCGGAGGCGCGGACTTCCACGAGCGTCTCTTCCATCTCCATGATGATCATGCGGATCATCTTCGCCGGGTCTTCGGCGCGGTCGAGAAGGTCGGTGACGTTTGCGGCGATGATGTCGCGCGTCCTCGAGAAAATGCCCATCTGGTCTGAACTCCTGAAGTTGAAGGTGGCGGCCGGAGCGGGAGGGGAGTGGGGGGGGATCCGCTCCGGCCGCTAGACGCTGCGGGCCGATCAGTAAACGATCGGGGCGCTCGTCGAAACCGGGATGATCTGGACCTGGGCAAGCTTGGCCGGGGCTTCGGCGCGGGCGGGACCCGCCGCGGCGAAGAGGAAGACCGAGCTGACCGCGACCGCACCGACGGTGCAGAAGAGGGTCCGGAACATGTTGCTGTTGGCCTGCGTAAGCATTGATGCCTCCTGTGTTTAACTGTTGCTTTCAAATCCGTTGCCCAATGTTCAGCAAGGGTTGTGCCAGTTTTTCTGGCACGCTGTGATTTGTGTGTTTTCAATACGTTATGCATATTTCGGTTGGAGACTGGCGAAATTTCCCTATGTGCGTATTGCAAAAAATTGGGGAAATTTGCTAAATATTGGCAATGAAGGACTCGGTGACTCTCGTTGGCCAATCGACCGAGCTGCTCGATGCGATCGAGCGGGCGAGCCTTGCTGCTGCGCTCAACCGCCCCGTGCTCGTCATCGGCGAGCGCGGAACCGGTAAGGAGATGGTCGCGGAGCGTTTGCACCGCCTCAGTCTCCGGTGGGATGAGCCGTTCATCGCGATGAACTGTGCGGCGATGTCCGAAAACCTCATCGATGCCGAGCTCTTCGGCTACGAGGCCGGGGCCTTCACCGGTGCAACCTCGGCCCGCCGCGGGCGGTTCGAGGAGGCGGACGGGGGCACGCTGTTCCTGGACGAGGTCGGCACGCTGTCTTCCGCCGCGCAGGAGCGCCTGCTGCGCGTCGTCGAATATGGCGAGCTGACGCGCCTCGGCGCGAACCGGCCGCTCACCGTCGACGTGCGCATCGTCGGTGCCACCAACGAGGATCTGCCCGCGCTTGTCGACAAGGGGCGCTTCCGCGCCGACCTGCTCGACCGGCTGTCGTTCGAAGTGATCACGCTGCCGCCGCTGCGCGCGCGTTCCGACGATATCATGGAACTGGCGAACCATTTCGCGCGCCGCATGTCCGTTGAGCTCGGCTGGCCGGACTTTCCGGGGTTCAGTCGCGAAGTACGCCAGCAACTGCGCGCCTACGCATGGCCGGGCAACGTCCGCGAGCTGAAGAACGTCGTGGAGCGCGCGCTCTACCGCTGGGGCGATCCGGCGACGCCCGTTGATGCGCTACAGTTCGATCCGTTCGACTCCCCGTGGCGGCCGAGGCAATCGATCGTGATGGCGGGCGCGGAGCCCGCAGTCGCGGCCGCCGAGCAGCGCGCTGCGGTCAGCGACCTGCGCGCCGCGATGGCGGAATATGAACGGGACATTCTCGTCCGCACGCTCGAAACCTGCCGCTACAACCAGCGCGCCGCCGCAGAGGCGCTCGCCGTCACCTACGATCAGCTCAGGCACTGTATGCGCCGCCACGGCCTGCTCCGGGCTGCGACATCCTGACCTACGCAACCTCGGGCGTTTCTCTGCGTTTTCCAGAAAACCTTTCCTGCTTTTCCGCTCCGAGGAGACACGATGGCCATCGAATTCCCGCCCCTGCCGTTCGCCCGCGACGCGCTGGAGCCGCACATGTCCGCCCGCACGCTCGATTTCCATCACGGCAAGCATCACAAGGCTTATGTCGAAAAGACCAATGCCGCGATCGCCGGCACGCCGCTTGAGGACAAGCCGATCGAGGAGATCGTCCGCGCCGCGAAGGCGAAGGGCGATCAGTCGCTCTTCAACAATGCGGCGCAGACCTGGAATCACACGTTCTTCTGGAATTCGTTGTCGCCGGAGCCCACCGGGCCGGAAGGCAAGCTGAAGGATCTGATCGACTCGGCTTTCGGCGGCCTCTCCAAGTTCAACGAAGCCTTCAAGGCGGAAGCGACCGGTCATTTCGGCAGCGGATGGGCGTGGCTCTGCCAGGAGGGCGCAGGCGGGCTCAAGATCATTTCGACCCACGATGCCGACTCTGCGCTCGTTCACGAAGGGCTTAACCCACTCATCACGCTCGATGTTTGGGAGCACGCCTATTATCTGGATTACCAGAATGCCCGACCCGACTTCGTAGACGATTTCTTAACGAATACGATAAACTGGTCTTTTGCGGCGACCAATCTTCGTTGATGAAATGTTGCGGACAAAAGAAAATAGGAAATTAACCGACATTTCGACTCCGTAATTACAATCACTTCGCCTGTCTTAACCATCAAAGTGTCGCACGACACTTGATGTATTAGGCATTTGTTTAGAGTTGGCGCCCAAGAATCCCCTCAAATCCGCAATTTTGCGGTCACAACGAGGGGTCGTTGGGGTCAATGAACATTTATTCTGCTGGGCGTCTGCGCGGCCGGGGCCAGCCTGTGGCTTTTCTGTCCGCGTTCATTCTTCTGTCGGCCTGTGGCGGCGGCAGTTCTGGTGGCACGCAAACCGATGCGGGCGGCACCACGCCGCCGACGGCAGCCCCGTCGGACCCGTCTCCGACGCCCACACCGACGCCCACACCGACGCCGACGCCGACGCCCACACCGACGCCGACACCCACACCGACGCCCACACCGACGCCGACACCAACTCCGACGCCGACACCCACACCGACGCCAACTCCCACGCCGACGCCTCCACCGGCTGATCCGGCGATGCCTTCTGGTCCGGTCAGCGTGTCCGTGGCTGGCGCGCGGCTTTCCGCGACGGCGATGGACACGATCACCACCCCGACCGGCACATGGCCCGTCAGCGATCTCGGGCCCGTCAGCGGCGGCCGCGCCTATCTTTTCGGGCTTGCAAGCCGCCCGACGTGGTGGAGCGTCTGCATCGTCCGCTATGCAGTGCCGAACGACACGTCCGTCGGCGAGCGCCGCTATGCGCTGTCCGTCAGCGGAGTGGAAACGTCGCTCTCCGTGCTGAACGGTAGCATGAAGTGCATCGACAACGGCGAACCGATCGCGCCGTCCATGGACCGGCTCCGTACCGCGGTCAGCGCGAAGCGTGTGCTGCCTTATACGAGTGCGGCCTTCGCCGGTTGGCCGAAATCTCCCACGTTACAGACCAACCGGACCGACGAGAACAAGATCGGTTACGTTCCGGGGCGCATTTATGGCAAATCGGGCATGAACAACGCCATTGCCTATGCCATTACCGGGGCTGGCGGCGAATATGGATCGTCGCGCGGGTTCATTTCCGGCGACGACACCGTAATGATCGCAGCGGCTTTTGCGGGGAACAGCGCGGTCTTCAACGAAGCGTCCGAACAGAATCGCATCCAGACGCTCTACGGCCTGAGCCTTCCGAACCTCGCGATCTGGTCCGAAAACCACAACATGCTTCGGGATCCCCAGATTCCGCTTAGTGGGGACAGGGCTTACATCAACGAAGGTAGCAGTTCCAAAGCCGACAGCATGGGTGATGAAGGCGAATGGTGCGCTCCGGCCGACTACCCATGGCTGAGCCAGATCAGCGCCACCGCCGGCACGTGCTACGCACACGGTCGCGATGAAGCGCATTTGTTCAATCATGGCTATGCGTACTGGCTTGCGACGGGAGATCCGCGCGCGGCGAT
>NZ_JBHTIK010000008.1:0-305667 GCF_042676985.1 Sphingosinicella xenopeptidilytica
AACGCCGCCTCCCAAAAGACAGCCTTGAATCAACCTCCGAGTCTCCAGTCAAGCTTTGTCCACGAAACCTAGAAAAGTCGAACGTACTGGAAAGTCTCAGCTAATCATGTCGACGAAAGACCCTCACAATCCTGTTTTTAAGATCGAATTTCGCCCCCCTTCGCTCGCCGATGAATGGATGTTCCGGATACGAGGATTCAAAACCCGTTTTGGTTGAGGCCGCTTCCAAACAATTTTCATCAGGATGTAAGCGTTGAACAAGCCCCTTGTCTTCCACGTTCGATAAGAGCACTGCGTACCTACGCCGTGAGCATTGATCCCGCCTCGACATTGTAAATCGACCTCGCATACGCTATATAAGCGAGGCTGACGTTGCGCGCGACGGATTGCGGCGCTCCGGCACCCCTTTTCAGAACACCGGCCTCTCGGCACCCGCCGCCATGTGGTGCGCGGGTACGATCATGATTTGAATACTGAGACAAAGACATGCCTATCGGCACTGTAAAATTCTTCAACGCCCAGAAGGGCTACGGCTTCATCGCGCCGGAAGGCGCCGGCGAAGACGCGTTCGTCCACATTACCGCCGTTCAGATGGCGGGCATGGAGACGCTCGATAAGGACCAGCGCGTCAGCTATGAGCTGGAGCGCGATCAGCGCGGCCGCACGAGTGCGGTGAGCCTGAAATCGGCCTGAGCGCCCGCGCGCTTGGCGGGAGGTCCGGCGAGGTTCGCCGGGCCGTCCCCACGGCTGTGAAGCCAGTACGCTTCACCGGAAATACGCCGCCTGACCGGCGGCCAAGAAAAATGACAGATATGCAAACCTACAAGACCAACGGACGCCGGCACCCGGCGCGCCGCACGACTTCACCTACGCCGAATACAGCGCCCCCCAAAGGCGCGCGGCGCGAGCCCGGCGGGCTGACGCGCCAGCAGCTTCGGCAGATCGTTTATGACCTGATCGGCTGACAGCTGGTCTCAACCGAAAGAGCCTTGGCGTGAAAGACCAGACAGCATTCTACGAGGAACGCATCGCCGAGGCCCAGCGCGCCATTGCCGAGGCCATGCTCACGAACGTGCGTAAACAGGCGATCCTTGCGCGTGATCGCTGGATCGAACTCGCGCGGCAGCACACCCATAACCTGCTGGAGGGGGAGAAAGTGCGCGCCGCCAAGCTCGCCCGCGACGTGGAACGCGAACTTGCCGCCGCCGGAAAATGAAGGCGACCGAACGCTGGACGCTGGCCTTCGCCAACGCCTTCACCATAGGCGGAGTCGACGGCACGCTGCCCGCGGGCGAATATCAGGTGGAGGTGGACACGGATTCCATCCCGAACGACGGCGGATCACCGAAAGTGGTTTCTGCCTTCCTCTACGTGCGTCGTGGGGGAAAGGCCTATGCCTTCGAAGTCGATGCGGAAGAGCTCGGCCGCATCCACAAGGCCGACCGGAAGAAATCTGGAAACATGCCGCGTTGATGGCACAGACCTGATTTGGCGTTCGCCGCGAATCGGAAAATATGATATCAGTCTTTATCACCCGATTTCCGGCCGCAAGCATCTCGTGACTGAGAGACACCATGCTCCCGCTTGCACATTCGGGAGAAATCGTGTGCTTTCAATTGTAAAACGCGAAACATATTCGCTGTCTTCATTCGCTGGCGGGGAACCGGCGCCGGAAGAGATCGGCGATACCGGTTATTCGGAACTGAGACTGAACCTCACGCCGGTCTGCTATTTCGAGATCTATTGCGGGGAAGAGAAAAGGCTGACTTCCACCATACACTGCGGTGGGGACTGGCGTTGGCGCTTCTGCGCGCCGAACGGGACGATTATGGCGCGGGCCTCCGGATATCGGAGCGAGGTCGAATGCCGCGCCGCTATCGACATGCTGCGCTCCAGAGCGGCCGGCGCCAAAATTCGCGACGCCTTGCAATACGCCTGATCGGCGTACGACACCGCCAGCCTGAAGGGAACCTCATGGACCTGAACCGACTCCTCCGCCAGGAGCAGATCGCCATCATGCGGCGTGACGCGGCCATCGAACCGCACCTGCTTGCACAGTACGAGTCAGAAATTCACCGGCTCGGGCGCAGACTCGACTCTCACGCCTACCCGCACCGCCACTTCCCGGACCGCCGCCTGCGCGCCCGCGCCATGAAACTCTCGCTGATGCGCTGGGACGACGACGGAGGGGCGATCGTCGCGAAGTCCCGGAAGGCATTTGCCAATCAGGTTCGCTCGGATAAGATCGGGACATAAAGCGCCCGAAGGGAGAATTGCGCGGTAGCCTCCGCGCGTACCACGCCCTTCGCTCAGCAGGAGGGGGTGTTCATGCGCGTCTCGTCTTTCGTTTCCAGTTTTGTACTTTCCGTCGCAGCGCTGGCAGCGGCTTCTGCCGCCTCCGCCAAAGACGACACGGCGTTCCTCTCCTTCCCGATGGCGACCGAGATCAGCGCGGCACGCGCGGGCGCCTTCGCGTGGACGGTGCAGCAGGGCGACAAGACGCAGCTCTTCGCCGCATCGGGGCCCGGCTTCAAGCGCACGGCGCTGTTTACGCAAAGCGATGTGGACGGCACGCCGATCACTGGCATCCAGATTTCACCCGACGGTGCGTGGGTCGCTTTCACCACGGGGTTCGCGGCGGGCGGGTATAACCCGGCGAGCCTCATCACGCCGCCGAAGGCGACGCTGTGGCTCGTCTCCAGTGCGGGCGGTGCCACGCCGGTGAAGATCGGCGAGGGGGCTTCGCCGGAATTCACGCCGGACGGGTCGCGGCTCGTTTACCGGAGCGGGGCGGACCTGTGGGCCGTGGCCGTTGGTGCCGGCGCCGCTGATGCGAAGCCGGAGATGCTGGTGCGCGGCGGCGCGGCCTTCGCGCAGCGCGCCTGGGCGGCGGACGGGAAGAGCTTCTACTTCGTGCAGGATCGCGGCGGCTGGTCCTTCCTCGGCCGCCATACGCTCGGCAGCGACCGCGTGGAGTGGCTGGTAACGGGGGCGGATCGGCTCAGCCACCCGGTGCTTTCGCCGGACGGCAAGTCCATTGCGTACCTTCGCTGGCCGGGGCGCGAGCATACGGTGACCTACGACAATCTCGAAAATCAGTCCGTCGCCGTCGAGACGGTGGCGGCGGGCGGCGGGAAAGCGAAGACGCTGTGGCAATCAGGGCCGCGCGGCGGCTCGTTCATTTCCGACGACGACGAGGGGCTGCTGCGTTGGTCCGACAGCAAGACCATTGTGTTCCGCGCCGAGGAAGACGGCTGGGCGCGACTCTATGCGGCGAGCACGGCGGGCGGCAAGGTGCGTGCGCTGACGGGCGAAAAATGCGAGGTCGCGGAGAGCGAGCTTGCCGCGCCGGACACGCTGTTCGTCATCCACAATTGCCGCGATCTCGATACACGGCAGGCCTCGCTCATCACCGTTTCCAGCGGGCGCGAGCGCGTGGTGGAGACGAAGGACGTCGTGCTGGCGCTGGCGAGCGCGGCGGGCGACGGGCGGCATGTCGCGGTGACGGGCGGTGGGGTGGACGCTTCCGCCATGCTGCGCATCGTGGATAGTGCGACGGGCAAGGTGGCATATACGGAGATGCCCGCGGATTATGGCTATCGCCACAGTTTCGCGGCGCCGGCGCCGCAGCAGGTGCGCCTCGCGGCTTCGGATGGAGAGAGCGTGCCGGGGCAGCTTTTCCTGCCGAAGGGCAAGGGGCCGCACCCGGCGCTCGTCTATGTGCACGGCGGACCGACGCGGCAGATGTTCGCGGGCTTCCACTTCAGCGGATATTACGCGAACGACTATGCGATGAACCGGCGGCTCGCGGAGATGGGCTATGTGGTGCTCGCGCTCAACTACCGCTCGGGTGTCGGCTACGGGCGGGATTTCCGGGAGACACCCGGGCGGGCTTGGCGCAAGGCTTCCGAATACGCCGACGTGCTGGGGGCGGGGCGCTGGCTCGCAGCGCGAGCCGACGTGGACGCGAAGCGCATCGGCATCTGGGGCGGCTCCTACGGCGGGCTGCTGACCGGGCAGGCGCTGGCGCGGAACTCCGATCTGTTCGCGGCGGGCTCCGCGATCCACGGCGTGTTCGACTGGAGCTGGCCGTCGCCGGTGCCGGGGCACCTCAACCCCAGCAAGTTCTTTGGTGTGGGTGAGGCGGACAAGGCGGCGGCGCTTGCGGCCTCGCCGCTCGGCGCGGTGGCGGGCTGGCGCTCGCCCGTGCTGCTGTTCAGCGGCGACAACGACATGAATGTGGACGTGCGCGAGACGGTCGACCTCGCGCAGAAGCTGCGGCGGCAGGGTGTCGATGTGCGCACCGTGCTTCTGCCCGGCGAGTCCCACGGGCTGATCCGCTTCTCGGCATGGCAGCAGCTGTGGCGCGATCAGGCTGAGTTCTTCTCGGACACGCTCGGCAAGCGCTGAATATTGTTACGATTGCGTACTGTTAACCATAAGTATTTTGAATTTATTCAGGAATATGAACGGCAAAGCGTCGGCGGGATTTACAGGGGGAAGGCGCGTTAATCATTAAGATGGCGGAACTCCGCAACTGGCACGGTTCTTGATTCTTCGGCTTCGAGATCTGAGACAGGAGTACCGTATATGAAACGCGCTTTCTTCCTTTCCGCTGCCGCCATGCTGATCGCGGGCAGCGCGAACGCCGCGCCGGTGAGCTTCAATTTCGAGCAGGACTACGGCGCGGGCGCCAGCGTCAGCGGCAGCTTTTCGGGCGAAGACCTGAACCTCGACGGTGTGCTCACCGCGAACGAACTCACCGACTTCTCGGCCTTCTGGAGCGGCGGCAGCGACGCGTGGAACCCGGAAAGCTTCGAACTCGGCGGCATCGACAGCTTCGTCTACGACTTCGGCGAATATCTGACCGAAGTCATCGTGTTCGGCACGGGCGGCGCGGACTGGGTGCTGAACGCCTATTACACCGGCGTCGAGGACCGCTTCTCGGGCGTCGCCGAGACGTGGAACGCCGTGCGCGTGTGGGCTGCGGCGCTTCCCGAGGTCGCAGCAATCCTGCCCGCCGTCGAAACGCCGACCGCAGACGTGCCGGAACCGGCGGCGCTCGCGCTGTTTGGTCTCGGCCTTGCCGGCCTCGCGCTCGGCCGCCCGCGCCGCAAATAATCGATGCGGAATCGCAACGACCTCTCCCCTGTGATACACTCCCGGAAAAGGGAAAATGGAGGGGTCGTAATGCGTAAGCGTTGGGTAGCGGCCGCGGTCTTTCTGGCGGCGGCCGGGTTCAGCGGATCGGCGGCGGCGCGCTGTGTGCTCCCGATCCTGGTGCAGCGGGATGCGGACGAAGCCGCGAAATACCTGCTGGCGAGCGAGGCGCTGGTGATCGACGGCATCGTCCGCGAGTTGCCGCGCGGCGACGGCACGCTGTTCCAGCGCATCGAGGTGATCCAGTACCTGAAAGGCAAGGGCGCGGAGTCGATCGACATCTGGCCCGGCCCGGGCAAGCCCACGCGCCACGAAATCCTGAACACCGACGACTGGGGCCGTATCGACGCCCCCGCCGGCTCCCGCGTGGTGACGGCGCTCCGGCAGACCCCCTACGGCTGGACCGTGGGCGAATGCGCCTATCAGGCGCTCGCCGTGCCGGGTGTCGAGACCGCGCTGCGCGAGACGACGACCGTGCGCATCAAGCCTGAAAAACCCAAGAAGAAGTAGCGCGCGCAGACGCGAGCCGTTAGGGCGGAGGGCATGGGGGACACGCTCATCCGCGCCGAAAATCTCGCCTGCGTGCGCGGCGGTCGGCTGCTGTTCGAAGGCCTGTCGCTTGCCGTCGGGGCAGGAGAGGCGCTGCGCGTGACCGGGCCGAACGGCAGCGGCAAATCGAGTCTGCTGCGCTGTCTCGCCGGACTGCTTCCGCCCGCTGCGGGCCGTATCGAACACCCGGCAAAAATCGCCTGGCTGGGGCATGAGAACGCTTTGAAGCCGGGGCGCACGCTTGGGCAGGAACTCGGCTGGTGGGCGCGAATGGATGACACGCAGGCCCTGTTTGCGCTGGGGCTGGAAACGCTCGGCGACGTGCCGGTCAGGATGCTTTCTGCAGGGCAGAAACGGCGCGCGGCGCTGGCGCGGGTGATCGCCTCGGGCGCGGCGCTGTGGTTGCTGGATGAACCCGGCGCGGGGCTCGATGCCGCGAACGCCAAGGCCCTGTCGGCGGCGATCGGCGCACATCTTGCGGCGGGCGGCGGCGCGATCGTGGTGACGCATGGCGAGACCGATGTGCCGGGCGCGCGGGAGCTGGCGCTGTGAGCTTCTGGCGTCTTGTCTCCCGCGGTGTGGACATCGGCGCGGGCGGCCTCATCCCGCTCGTCTTCTTCGTGATGGTCGCGAGCATGACTGCGTTCGCGATCGGGCCGGACGCCGCCCTGCTCGCGCGCGTCGGCGCGGGCAGTCTGTGGGTGGCGGCACTGCTCGCGGCGCTGCTGCCGGTGGGAACGCTCGTTGCCGAGGACGTCGCCGACGGCACGATGGACCAGCTGCGCGTGCGCGGCATCGCGCCCGAGACGATCATGGCGGCACGGCTCACAGCGCACTGGCTCGGCTTTGCGCCTGCGCTGCTCGTCGCGGCGGTGATCGGTGGCGCGATGCTGAACGCCGATGTTCCCGCGCTGGTGACGGGCCTTGCGCTTGGCACGCCCGCGCTCGCCGGGCTCGGGCTGGTGGCTGCTGCGCTCGTCGCCGGCGCGCGGGGCGGGCCTGCGCTTGCCGGGCTCATCGTGCTGCCGCTCGCGCTCCCCGTGCTCATTTTCGGCAGCGCCGGAGAGCTGCGCCTGCTCGCCGCGTCGAGCCTTGTCGTCACCGCGTTTGCGCCGTTCGCGGCGGCGGCTGCGCTCCGGCAGGGCGACGGCTGAATAGCCCTTGCGCGTCAGGCGCTTCCGGTTAGGCTGGCGTCGTTCAACGGTCAGGGAGAACGGGCATGGCCTATACGTTCGAAATCACCAAGGACAAGGCGGGCGAATACCGCGTCGCCTTCAAATACAATTCCGAAAAGATGTTCACGACCGAAGGCTATTCGAGCAAGGCAAGCGCGAAGAATGCCATCGAGTCCATGAAGAAGAACGGCCCCGGCGCCGACGTGGTCGACAGCTCGGACGGCTGACGGCGGCGTTTTGGGCAGCGGCTTTAGGGCTCGTTGCCGCGACTGGTCTTGAAATCGTCGTGCGCGCCGCGATCCCACGCTGATCGTGTGAACGTCTTTGGAGGCGGTGTGGCCGCATATCTGCGCAAGCCTGCAACGCGCTGAGGAGCCAATAGGATCATGACGCCGCTCGCACGCCGCCATTTTCTCCTGTCAGGGAGCGCTCTGGCCACACTGCAATTCATTCCCGGCGCCCTGCAGGCATCGGAGGCAACGACTGCCGCCGACGCAGCCGCAGAACGAATGCTTGGCGGTGTCGCGGAAGCCCTGCTTGCCGAGCACCCCGAAAATGCCGGTGCGCTCGGGCTGGACACTGGCATGCGCCGTGCGCTCAAATCGCGGCTGACGGATCGTTCGCCAGATGGGGTCCAGCAGCTTGCCGCAGCGGCAAGGCAAAGGCTGGCGCAGCTCCGCGCAATCAACCCCGATCAGCTCGGACCGGAAGCACGCACGCATGTCGCGGTCACGACGGCGGCCCATGCGCTGGCGGTGGAGGGCTTTGGTTTCGGCTTTGGCGATACCGCGATGCTCAACCAGCTCTGGTCCTATCGCAACGCTCCGTATGTCGTCGCACAGAATATGGGCGCCTTTGTCGAGATTCCGGATTTCCTCGAAAACAGCCATCCCATCGCAGGGGCCGCCGACGCCGACGCGTATCTGGCCCGTATGGAAGCCTATGCACTGGCGCTGGATGGCGAAACCGCTCGCTTGTCGCACGATCGCGGCATCGGCGTTGTCGCGCCCGGCTTCCTGTTGGACAAGACGCTTCGGCAGATGAAGGCCGCGCGCGCGCAGCCCATCAGCGGATGGGGCCTGGTTTCCTCTGTCGCGCGGCGTACCGAAAACATCGCCGGCGGCTACGCGGCGCAGGCTGCCCGGATCGCCGCAGACAAGGTTGCTCCCGCGCTCGATCGCCAGATCGCGGAATTGGAGCGTCATCGCGCAGTGGCCACCGCCGACGCGGGCGTTTGGAAGCTGCCCCAGGGCGATGCCTATTATGATTGGGCGCTGCGCGCGGCGACCACTTCAAATCTGTCCCCCGACGAGGTGCACCAGCTCGGGCTGGAACAGGTGAAATCGCTGGCCGCACGGATGGATGTGCTGCTGCGCGCCGAGGGGCTTACGCGCGGTACTGTTGGAGAGCGAATGACCGCGCTCGGCAAGGATCCGCGCCACCTTTTCCCCAACACCGATGCCGGGCGCGCGCAGATTCTGGATTATATCAACGGCCGCATCACCGACATCCGCGCCCGTATGCCGCGCGCCTTTGCAACACTTGTTCCCGGCAATCTCGTTGTAAAGCGGGTGCCGCCCGAAATCGAGGCTGGGGCGCCCGGCGGCTCGGCAACCGCGGGCACCATGGATGGCTCCGTGCCGGGCATCTTTTTCATCAACCTGCGCGACACGGCGATATCGCCGCGTTTCGGTTTGCCGACCCTCACCTATCACGAGGGGATTCCGGGGCACGTGTGGCAGGGCGAGTATAGCTACAAGCTGCCGCTCATCCGCTCGTTGCTGGCGTTCAATGCCTATTCGGAAGGTTGGGCGCTATACGCCGAGCAACTTGCCGACGAACTCGATGTCTATGAAGGCGATCCGCTCGGGCGGCTGGGTTATCTCCAGTCCATTTCATTCCGTGCCTGCCGCCTTGTCGTTGACACCGGATTGCACGCCAAGCGCTGGACCCGTGAACAGGCGATAGACTGGTTCGCCACCACAAATGGTTCGCCGATCGGGGAAGTCAGCAGCGAAGTTGATCGTTATTGCGCCTGGCCCGGCCAGGCCTGCGGCTACAAGGCCGGGCAGAACGAGATCAACCGCCTGCGCGAGAAGGCGATGGCCGCGCTTGGAACCCGCTATGATCTGCGGCTGTTCAACGATGCTGTGGTGAAGGCGGGCGGCGTGCCCATGACAGTGCTGGAACAGCTGATCGACGCGCATATCGCGACGTCTCGCATTTAGGATCCGGCCCGTCAGCGAGGCGTCAGCGAGCCGATGATAGCGGTGGTCGTGGTTCTATTTCTGGGGTGAGGCGAGGGCGATGGCTGAATCGATTGTTACCGCGCGCTATGGCAAGGCGACGATTGCACTGCATTGGGTGATGCTGTTGCTGCTGGCGGCGGTGTTCGCGACGATCGAGATGCGTGTGCTCTTCGAGCGTGGTAGCGAGACGCGCGAGTTCGTGAAGTCGCTGCATTTCATGCTGGGGCTTTCGGTGCTTGTGTTCGTCGCCGTCCGCATCGCCGCGCGTGTCGCTGGCGGCACGCCGCCGATATCGCCGCGTCCGCCGGTGTGGCAGACCGCAGCAGCCCATGCCGTGCACGCCGCGCTCTATCTTTTCATGATCGGTATGCCGATCGCGGGCTGGCTGATCCTGAGCGCGGAGGGCGAGCCGATCCCCTTCTTCGGTCTCGAACTGCCGCCGCTCGTGTCCCCCAGCGAAGCGCTTGCCGAACAGGTCGAGGAAATCCACGAGACAGCCGGAGAGGTGGGCTATTACCTGATCGGCCTGCACGCAGCGGCTGCGCTGTTTCACCACTATGTGATGCGCGACAACACGCTCCTCAGGATGTTGCCCGGCCGGGGATGACCGATCGGGTGCAGCCCGTTCAGACCACGGTTCCGAACAGGCGGCCGATCCCGGCGGTGACGGCAAGCGCGAGAATGCCCCAGAAGGTGACGCGCGCCATCGCCTTCCAGACGTTCGCGCCGCCCGCCCGCGCGCCGACGGCGCCGAGCGCGGCGAGGCAGACGAGCGACGTGGCCGAGACGGCGGGAATGATGAGTGCCTGCGGTGCGGCGACCACGGCGAGCAGCGGCAGCGCCGCGCCGACCGAGAAGGTGACGGCGGAGGTGAGCGCAGCCTGCACCGGACGCGCCGCGGTTACCTCCGAAATGCCAAGCTCGTCGCGCGCGTGCGCGCCGAGCGCATCCTTCGCCATCAGCTGATCGGCGACCTGATGCGCGAGCCCGGTTTCGAGGCCGCGATCCATGTAGATGCGGGCAAGCTCCTCGCGTTCGAAGCGCGGCTGGGTGGCGAGCTCTCCCCGTTCCCGCGCGAGATCGGCGGCTTCCGTGTCCGCCTGCGAGCTGACCGAGACATATTCGCCTGCCGCCATCGACATCGCGCCCGCGACGAGCGCTGCCACGCCGGCGATCAGCACGTCGGACGGACCTGCTGCTGCGGCGGCGACGCCGACGATGAGGCTCGCGGTTGAAACGATGCCGTCGTTCGCGCCGAGCACGGCGGCACGCAGCCAGCCGATGCGTGCGACGAGGTGATTTTCCCTGTGCCGACGTGCCATCAGCATCCTCCCAATGTCCCAGCGTTGCTGTTAGCATCCTGCGCGCCGGGAAGGCGAGAGAGGGGTGCGAAATGGACATGGGCGCGGAACTGAACGGTGCCTGCCACTGCGGGCGCGTGCGATTCCACGTGACGTTGACGGACGGCCTCAGGACGGCGCGGCGCTGCACCTGCTCCTACTGCCGGATGCGGGGCGCCGTGGCGATCTCGGCGGACGCGGGCAGCCTTCGCATCCTTTCCGGCACGGAAGTGCTGGCCACGTACAAGTTCAACACCGGTACGGCCGAGCATCATTTCTGCAGTGTGTGCGGGATCTACACGTTTCACCGACGGCGCTCGAACCCTGGCGAATACGGCGTGAACGCTGCCTGCCTTGAAGGCGTGAGCCCGTTCGATTTCGCCGAGGTGCCGGTGCTCGACGGTGAAAATCATCCCGCGGACACAGGCGGCAGCGCGCGGCTGGCGGGCGTACTCCGGTTCGAACGCGCGAAAGACTGAGACGGCGCGAGAGGGGGGTGGCGGATCGCTGCGGGCGTTCCTATCTGCTGGTTTCAAGCAGGAGATCAGCATGAGCGAACCGTCCGACTACGTGCCGCCGAAGGTTTGGACCTGGGATCAGGGAGGCGGCGGACAGTTCGCTTCGATCAACCGGCCCATCGCGGGGCCGACGCACGACAAGGCGCTGCCGGTGGGGAAGCATCCGCTGCAGCTCTATTCGCTCGGCACGCCCAACGGGCAGAAGGTTACAATCCTGCTCGAAGAGCTGCTTGTGGCCGGATATTCGGGTGCCGAGTACGACGCGTGGCTGATCAACATCATGGCGGGTGATCAGTTCGGTTCGGGGTTCGTGGACGTGAACCCGAATTCGAAGATCCCGGCGCTTGTCGACCGCAGCGGTGCGGAGCCGGTGCGCGTGTTCGAAAGCGGCGCCATCCTCGTGTACCTTGCGGAAAAGTTTGGCGCGTTCCTGCCGAAAGACGGCGCGGCGCGCGCGGAAGCGCTCTCGTGGTTGTTCTGGCAGATGGGGAGCGCGCCTTTCCTCGGCGGCGGCTTCGGGCATTTCTATGCCTATGCGCCGGAGAAGATCGAATATGCGATCAACCGCTACGCGATGGAGGTGAAGCGCCAGCTCGACGTGCTGAACCGGCGGCTCGCGGACTTCGAATATGTTGCGGGCGCGGATTACACGGTCGCCGATATGGCGATCTGGCCGTGGTACGGGGGCCTGGTGCGCGGCGAGCTTTACGGCGATTCCGCGACCTTCCTTTCCGTGCACGAATACGAACATGTACAGCGCTGGGCGGGGCAACTCGGCGATCGGCCGGGCTTGCGGCGCGGACGCATGGTGAACCGCCGCACCGGGCCGCTCGAGGACCAGCTCCACGAGCGCCACGATGCGAGCGACTTCGACACGAAGACCGCCGACAAGCTGGCGGCGGAATAGCCGCTAGCGACCGAGCTGGCCGCGCAGCGCGCCCTTCGGGTGCGAGGCGTTGTGGACGTTGACGTAGTAGTCCGCAGGCTTCGCGAGGATTGCGTTGACGACTTCGGCATCTGCCTTGACGCAGCCCTTCGATGCGCCCTTGGCGGGAGGATCGAGCGTGACGACGGGCGGGCCGGCGACGCCTGTCGCACCCTTGTGGATATGCGCCATCGTGGCCGTGTCGATACCGCTTACGTCGAGCGTGTAGCAGACCTCGGGCTTGGTGCTGTCGAGCGTCACGCTCGCTGTGCCCTTGCCGTCGGCGTCCCCGGGGCCGGGAACCTCGGCGGCGCCCGTGAGATGGATCTGCATCGTCACGGGCGCGGCGGCGGCGGGGGTGATGATCATTGCGGCGCCCAGAAGTGCAAGTGCCGTTCGCATCGCGTTTCTCCTCAAGTTGTGAAAGGCCGAAATATCGGCGGCGAATTCCTGTTCGCCAAAACGCTTCCGGGCGCTGCTGGTTCCTAATGTATCGAGGCCTTGATGTGCGCGACGAGCTGGTCGACGACTGTGCCCCAGCCTTCGTGGAACCCCATCTCCTCATGCTGTTTTCGCGTCTCTTCGTTGCCGTGGATAGCGATCGCGGTGTAGCGCGTGCCGGTCGCGGTCGGTTCCAGCAGCAGCGCGGCGGTGAAGAACGGCTTCGGTGCGGGGCGGAAGCCGGGGAGCAGCGTGTCGGTGAAGACGAGGCGCTGGTTCGGCACGACTTCGAGATAACAGCCGCTGTTCGGGAACTCCTGTCCCTCGGGTGAGCGCATCACGGTGTTGAATTTTCCGCCGGGACGCAGGTCGATCTCGCACGAACTCACCGACCACGGCTTCGGGCAGAACCATTCCTTGATGCTGTCGGGCGTCGTCCAAGCCTCCCACACGAGTTCGACGGGAACGTCGATCTCGCGTTCGAGTACAAGGTCAAGCGTGGGGTCGGGGGTGAACGTAAACAGGTTGGACGTCATTCCGATCTCTCCTTCTTCATTTTCAGCAGATAGGCATCGAGCCGGTCCAGCCTGCGCTCCCACATCGTGCGCTGCCTGCCCAGCCAGTCTTCGGCGACCTGAAGCCGTTCGGGGGCGAGTTCATAGGTTCTGACCCGCCCTTCCTTTTTCGAGCGTACCAGCCCTGCGCCTTCGAGCACCCTGAGGTGTGCGACGAACGAGGGCAGCGCCATCCGGTGATCCGCCGCGAGGTCGCTGACCGAGGCGGGCTTCGCGCTCAGCCGTTCGAGCACGCTGCGGCGCGTCGGGTCCGACAAGGCGCGGAAGATGCCGTCGATCACTGCGTGTGGCGGCGGCGCTGACGGCGCGCTGTGCATTCCGGGGATCATGCGCGGCTCCTTTCGTTTGGCGTGCATAGGCAAGGAAAATACTTAGGTCAATTCCTAAGTATGGACCGTATGCTTGCGCAGCTTAAAAAATCTGTCATCAGACCGTCACAAAACTGTCGCAAAGCGCGCTGTCGCAGACGGGGGACGTTTTCATTCGCCAGATTGCCGCCTTGCCCTATCGATCGGAGGGAACCGCGATCGATGCGCCCGTGCGCATCCTTCTCGTGACCTCCAGGAGCAGCCGGCGCTGGGTGATCCCCAAGGGCAATGTCACCAAGGGAATGGCGCCCCACGCCGCCGCGGCCGACGAAGCGGAGGAAGAGGCGGGCGTGCGCGGCGCGGTGTGCCCGACGCCGCTCGGTTCGTATCGCTACCGCAAGCGGCGCAGCAACGGCGCCTCGCTGATGGTCGATGTTGACGTCTTCCCGCTCGCCGTGACGCGCGAGCTGGAGCGCTGGAAGGAGCAGGACGAGCGCGAGCGCCGCTGGTTCACGCTCGCTGAGGCGGCGGAAGCGGTGGATGAGGACGACCTGCGCGATCTCATCCGCTCCTTCGGCGCGTCCGAATTCAATGCCGCCGCCCGCCGTACCGGGATGCTGACCGCCGTGGCCCAAAAATCGAGGATTCCCCACATGTTCGCTTGGTTCCAGCGCCTGCTTCCCAAGACGGGCAATTTCTTTGAACTGTTCGAGGCGCACGCGATGACCGTCGTCGCCGCGGCGGACGCGCTCTCGCGGCTCCTTGAAAACGGCTCTTCCGCAGAGGATCACATCCGCGAGGTGATCGAGCGTGAACACGACGCCGACGACATCATCCGCGAGGTGCTGCACACCGTGCGCCGCACCTTCCTGACGCCGTTCGATCGCGGCGCGATCACCAGCCTCATCGGCGCGATGGACGACGCGATCGACGAGATGCAGGCAACCGTTTCGGCGATCTCGCTCTACGAGGTTGGCGAGTTCGAACAGGAAATGCGCGATATGACCGCGATCATCGTGGACGGCGCCCGGCTCGCCGCCGAGGCGATGCCGCTGTTGCGCGACGTGGGGCGCAACGGCCAACGCCTCCACGAGCTCACCGAGCGGCTGGTGCGCATGGAAGGCCACGCCGACGAGATTCACGCAATCGGTGTGAAGAAGGCGTTCAAGCAATACGGCGCGAGCGACACGCTGCGCTTCATCGTCTCGCGCGAAATCTACAAGCACCTCGAGCGCATCGTCGACGCGCTCGAAGATGTCGCGAACGAGATCGACGGCATCGTCATCGATCACGCCTGACGACACGATACAATGCACGAACTCGCGTTACCGCTGCTTATCGGCCTCATCGTCATCGCGCTTGCGTTCGATTTCCTGAACGGGCTTCACGACGCGGCGAATTCGATCGCGACCGTCGTCGCGACGCGTCTGCTCGGGCCGGTGCAGGCGGTCGCCTTCGCGGCGGCGTTCAACTTCGCCGCCTATTTCCTCAGCCTCGCCTTTCCCGAATTGCACAAGGTCGCCGAAACGATCGGCAAGGGCATCATCGACAAGGATCTGGTGACGCCCGCCGTGGTGTTCGGCGCGCTCATCGGCGCGATGTTCTGGAACGTCGTCACGTGGCTGAAGGGCATCCCGTCCTCGTCGAGCCACGCGCTCGTCGGCGGCATCGTAGGCGCGGGCGTGGCGCACGCGGGCATGTCCGGCATCGAATGGAGCGGGCTCAACAAGACGCTGATCGCGATCGTGCTCTCGCCGCTGCTCGGCATGTTCCTCTCGATGCTCATCATGCTGCTGACGAGCTGGCTGATGAAAGATGCAACGGCGCGCGGGGCGGAGCGCGGATTCCGCTACCTGCACCTCGCCTCGTCCGCCGCCTATTCGATCAGCCACGGCCTCAACGACGCGCAGAAGACGATGGGGATCATCACCGTGCTCCTCTATTCGACCGGCCATCTGCAGGGCGAATTCCATGTGCCGCACTGGGTGGCGATCAGCTGCTACATCGCGATCGCGCTCGGCACGCTTTCGGGCGGCTGGAAGATCATCGAAACGATGGGATCGCGCATCACCAAGCTTTCGCAGCACCAGGGCTTCAGCGCGTCGGCGGGTGGCTCTGTGATGGTGTTCACCGCCTCGCTGCTCGGCATCCCGGTCTCGACGACGCACACGATCACCGGCTGCGTCGTCGGCGCCGGCACCGCCCGCCGCGCCTCCGCCGTGCGCTGGGGCGTTGCGCAGAACGTGGTGATGGCGTGGGTGATCACCATTCCCGCATCCGCGGCGGTGGGGGCGATCTTCTACATGATTACGCGGCTGTTTTAAGGGCGGGGCCCGCTGGATGAATCGCTGCAGTCAGGGGCTCGCGGGGTCTTAATTACCCTTGATCCACTCCGCCCGCAGATACGGCGCCACATTCTCGCAAAGCGTCGTCCATTCGGCGTCTGTCACCGGAAGTGCCTTCCGCTCGGCGGCGAAATATTCGGCCGGGGGCGTGAGCGCGGGCCAGTCGCTGGCGAGGACGAAGCGGTCGAGGCCGATCTTGCGCATCTGGGCGACGTAGGCGGCGCGCCATTCGTCGGCGGTGCGGGTTTCAATGCCCTCTGTCGGAACGCTCGCGAGCTTCGAAAGGTCGAGCTGGGCGACGGCGGATATGTCGAGCACGAGGTTGGCGGTGCCGGGAGCCTTGCGCTCTATGGCGTCGCCATAGAGGCGAAGGGCTTCCAGCGTCGCGGCATCGATGCCGCCGAAGCCGCCGCCGTGCGCGATCTGCACGGGGAGGTCGCCCGCCTCTGACAGCACGGTGTCGATGAAGGTGGCGATGTTCGCGTTCGAGAACGGCGCCGCGCCGCGCAGGTGGACGACGAGCGGCATCCGCGCCTTGCTCGCGGCGGCGAAGAAGGCGGCAAGCGTTTTGACCTGATCGGGATTGCCGAGATCGAGACCGCTGTTACCGAGGTGGAGCTTCACGCCCGACGCGCCGGGCTGGCGCGACCAGTATTCGAGTTCGTCGAGCGCATTGCCCAGAAACGGATTGATGCCGACAAACGCGACGAGGCGGCCGTTCGAGGCCAGCGCCTGGTCGACATTGAAGCGATTCTCGGCACGCATCCGCCGGGCCATCTCCTCGGGGGCGAGCGGGACGGCGGAGAAGCCGAACATGTAGCCGGCGGACAGCAGCACACCCTGGTGAATGCCTGCGCGATCGAGTTCATGCACGGCATCGCCGCCCATGCGCACCTTGAAGATGTCCCCGGAGATGCCTTCAAAGACACCCGGCATCGCCTTCTGCATGTCCTGCAGCCAATCGGTGATGAGCGCGCTCTGGATATGCATATGGTGATCGGCGCGCGGGGCGGGTTCCGCGAGCGCACCGGTGCTGCTGAACAGGATTGCCGCTGTCAGCATCGCGCGGCGCGCGGTGCGCGCCTGTCTTGCCCAGATCATCGTCTCCACCCCCAATAAAATGAACTAATATTCATTTTTCGAATATCCTGAGAGATTCGTCAAGTTAAAATGAATTTCTGTTCATTTTGATATGTGTGCCGTAAAGGCCTCCTCATCGAAGAGCGGGAAATCCAATGCCGAAGCGCGATTCTACCCATATGACGGCACAGCGGGAGCGCATCCTGCAGGCGGCGCTCGGCTGCATTGGCGCTTATGGCGTCGAAGGCACGTCCATCGCGCATATCCGAAAGGCCGCGGGCCTCAGTGCGGGAACGATCTATCGCTATTTCGCGAGCAAGGAGGATCTCGTCGTCGCTGCGCTGGAGCATTTTTCAACATACGAGACAGCGGTTCCCATCCCCGGGAACTGGGCCGAATATCGTGCGGGGCTGATGAAGGAAAAGCGCCCGACCGGGCTCAGCTCCGCCGAGCTGGACAGTGCCATGCTGCACCTCATGGCGGCGGCGCTTTCGGCCGATTATCTGCGCGCGGCGATCCGACCCGTCATCGAACGCAATCTCGCCGAACAGCGGCAGGTGGTGGAGGCGCTGGTGAAGGCCGGCGGCATCGAAATCGCCGGGACGCCTGAAGAGACGGTGCGCGCAGTCGCGGCGGTAGGCATCGGCATGTCGTGGCTCGCGGCGCTCTCCGGCCAATCGGCCGAAGCTGCGGCGGAAGAGGCGGCCGGGATCATCGACCGCCTCGTTAGGCTCTAAACTGCGATAACCAAACTCGGCTATGCCTGCTTCGGCATGTCCGCGTCGTCGAGTTCTGTCGCGCGCAGGTGCGCCGGGCGGGCTTCGAGGCGCTTCCAATAGGCCTCGAACGCGGGGCGCTTTTCCATGCTGCCGAACTGCAGGCCCCAGAAGATGTGCGAGCCGACGTAGACGTCCGCAGCGGTGAAGCTGTCGCCTGCGATATAGGGCGCGGCGCTGACGGCCTTCTCGAGCGTGTCCATCACATGCGCGAAGCAGCCGTAGCCGACCATCATCTGCTTGTCGGCGGGCACCTCGACGCCGAGCGTGCGGTCCGCGATCGCCGCTTCGAGCGGGCCCGCCGCAAAGAACAGCCAGCGGTAGTAGCTGCCGCGATTCTGTGGCGCGGGGGCGAGGTTCGCCTGTGGGAAGGCGTCGGCAAGGTAGGCGCAGATCGCGGCGCCTTCGGTGACGACCGTGTCGCCGTGGCGGATCGCGGGTACCTTGCCCATCGGGTTGATGGCGAGATAGGCCGGGGCCTTCATCGTGGACCCGTACTCAAGGATTTCGGTGCGGTAATCCGCGCCTGCCTCCTCCAGCATCCAGCGCGCGATGCGGCCGCGCGACATCGGGTTCGTGTAGAGCACGAGATCGGTCATCATCCATCCCCTTCGAATCGGAAAGAAGGGAACATATCAGGAACAGTTGGGCGTGTCGATCAGCGTGTCATGGCGTTGGTGATGCTGCTGAACACGTCGACTAGGGAGAGACCGAGCATCTGGAACGCGATGATCGCCGCGAGCGAGATGAGCGCGGCGATGAGCCCATACTCGATGGCGGTTGCACCCCTGCGGCTGACGAGAAGACGGCGAAAAATACGCATCGATCCGATCCCCTGCGATGTTGCAGTACAAGGTATCGGGCGCACGGGTTGCCGAAGCGTTACCGGCCTTTCATCGCGCTCGTTGCGGTTTCGAGGATGTCGACGACGAAATAGCCGAGCACGGCCGCGACGACGATAATGATCACGATGGTGACGACGAGGCGGCGGCCACCGCCGCGTGCTGCCGCGCTGCGTGGTGGTTGGGGTGCGGAGGGCATCGGAGCATCATCCTCCATGCCGGTGCCGACCTTCCAGTTCGACTCTGGTGGCTTTGCCATCATTGGATACTATGGCGAAATGACTGCGCCTGACAATGGTTTCGAATCGCTGGGAACGCTGGGCGAGGATGTGCTTGCTGAGGTGGTGCGCGAGGGCGAGCTTCTGCTTTCGAGCCAGCTTCAGGCCGGTATTGCCGCCGATCAGCGTGCGCTGACCTTCGCGGGGTTTGCAACGACGGCGGCGGGTGCGGTGTTCGGCCTCGTGATCGCCAATCCCATGCCGAAGGATGTTTTGCCGCCGACACTCGTTGCCGTGCTCGGCCTCACGCTGGCGACGGCGCTGCTTGTCGCCGTGGTGATGGCGATCCTTTCGGCACTGCCGCGCCAGTTCTTTTTTCCCGGTAACGAACCTGCGAACTGGGCACCTGAACACTGGTCCTTGCCCGCGTCCGCGCCCCGGACGCTGAAGGCTGCGCGTGTCGAGCAGGCGCAGGTGCTGCAGGCGATGATCACCGCCAACAAAGCGGGCGCGGAACGGCAGGCGAAGCTGATCCGCCGCGCGGTGTGGCTGGCGTTCGGCGCGGCGATCGCGGCGCTGGCGGCGGCGATGGCGGCCTACGTGGTCCTAGCCGTCGCGGCTTGAGCAGGCCGACGCCGCTGCGCGCGGCGGCAGCGCGCGGGCGAAGGCGCTGAGCGCGGCATAGGTCGCGTCGCGCGCCTCGGCATCCAGCATTTCACGGCAGGCGGTGTCGAAGCGCGGTCGGTCGTTTGCTGCGGCCGCCGCCGTCATTGCCGACAGCGCCATCTCGTCAGGCCCCAATCCCCGGCAGCAGGGCGGGCTGATCAGGAAACAATCCGGCCAGTGATCGCCCACGATCTGCACGGCGGTGAGGAGCCGCGTCGCAGCGAGCGGGCTGCCCAGCCGTTCGGCGAGCGCCTCGCGCGGGTCGTGGCCGGCGCGCTGGCAAATAACGACCAGCCGCGTGCCCATCACCATGTGCATCGGCGTGCGCGCGAGATCGCGCAGGTCGGGCTTTCTGAGCAGGTCCTCGAGCGGGTTCGTCATTCGGGCTCCATGAATTGCACATGCGTCTCATTGACAGGTGTCGAGAATCGATTCTAATGAGAATCAGTTGCAGTAGCAATGGTGACATTTGAGTTTGGGGGTGACAGTGACTTCAGCTTCGCGGGCCGCGTTGGCGGCCGCTCTTTGCTATGGAATGACGGTGGGCGCGGCGCACGCGGCGGAGGACGCGGCAGGGCTCGACGACGGCACGATCACGGTGACCGCGACGCGCAGCCCGATCTCGATCGACGACGCGCCGGCGGTGGTGACCGTGATCGACGAACAGCGCATTGCCGACGAACTCGTCACCGACATCAAGGATCTCGTCCGCTTCGAGCCCGGCGTTTCGGTGCGCCGCGCACCCGCGCGCTTCGGCGCCGCGCTCGGCACCACGGGCCGCGCGGGCAACGAGGGCTTCACGATCCGCGGCATCGGCGGCAACCGCGTGCTCATCCAGGTGGATGGGGTGCGTGTGCCCGACGGCTTCAGCTTCGGCGCGCAGGGCGTGGGGCGCGGCGACTATGTCGATCTCGGTCTCGTGAAATCGGTGGAAATCCTGCGCGGACCGGCCTCGGCGCTTTACGGCAGCGACGGGCTTTCGGGCGCGGTGAGCTTCGTGACGAGCAACCCTTCGGACATATTGAAGGAGGGGCAGAGCTTCGGCGGGCTGGTGCGCGGCGCGTACAGCTCGGCGGACGAGGAATATAGCGGAACGGCGATCCTCGCCGCGCGCGGCGGCACCGTCTCCGGCATGGTCGCTTACACGCGGCGCGACTACAAGGAGCTCGACAACAAGGGCACCGACGACCGCACGGGATCGCTGCGCACGACGCCGAACCCGCAGGACGGCAAGTCCGACGCGGTGCTCGGCCGCCTCGTGTGGGAGCCGGGTGGCGGACACAAGGTTCGGCTGACCGGCGAATATGTCGATACGTCGCTCTATGCGAATGTACTCTCGGGTCTCAGCACGACGGTCGACCGGCTCGAGGCGTGGGACACGGGCAAGCGCGTCCGCGCGGCCGCCGACTGGACGTGGGAAGGCGAAGGCGCGATCGATTATGCGCGCGTCGGCGCCTACTGGCAGGACGCCAAGGACCGGCAGTATACCGAGGAGGACCGCACCCCCGCGGCGGACCGCACCCGGCTCAACACGTTCGACAACCGCGTGATCGGCGCGTCGGCGGAATTCCGTGCGGGCTTCTCGACGGGCGCGATCGAGCATCGTATCAGCTTCGGCGGCGACGTCAGCGAAACCCGGCAGAAGGGCGTGCGCGACGGCACGGTGCCACCGTTCGGCGAGACCTATCCGACGCGTGCCTTCCCGGTAACCGACTACACGCTTGCGGGCCTTTATGTGGGCGACGAGATCAGCTTCGCGGACGGCATCGTAACGCTGTTCCCGGCGCTGCGCTTCGATCACTACAAGCTTTCGCCCCAGGACGATCCGCTGCTGCCGGCCTTCGCGGGCGCGGGGCAGAGCGATTCCCGTGTGTCGCCGAAGTTCGGCGTCGTGGTGAAGCTCGGCGAGGCGGTGCGGTTGTTCGGCAACTATGGACGCGGCTTCAAGGCGCCAGAGCCGAGCCAGGTGAACCAGTTCTTCTCGAACCTCGCCTCGGGCTACACCTCGATCCCCAACCCGAACCTCGGGCCGGAAAAGAGCGAGAGCATCGAAGGCGGCTTCCGCGTGACGAGCGATGCAGTGCGTTTCGAAGCGAGCGTGTTCCACGCGAAGTTCGACGACTTCATCCTGCAGAAGGTGGTGAGCGGCAGCTTCACACCGACGGACCCGGCGATCTACCAGTTCGTCAACGTCAATGCCGCGAAGGTGGACGGCGCCGAGGCGAAGCTGGAGGTGAAGCAGGGCGGCTTCACCGGTACGCTCGCGATCAGCTACGCTGACGGCACGCTGACCAACGAGGCGGGTGTCAAATCGCCGCTCGACACGATCGACCCGCTGAAGGTCGTGGCCGGGATCGGCTACCGCGAGACGGAAGGCCGCTTCGGCGGGCAGCTGATCGCGACGTTCGGCGCGCAGAAATCCATCGGGGATGCCGTCGGCGCGTGCAGCACCGCCTGCTGGCGGCCGGGCGATTTCCTGATCTTCGACGCGACCGCGTTCGTGCGGATCGGCGAGGCGGTTACCCTGCGCGCGGGCATCTTCAACATCACCGACAAGAAATACGCGTGGTGGAGCGATGTGCGCGGCGTCGGCGACAGCTCCGCGATCAAGGACGCCTACACCCAGCCCGGACGCAACGCGAGCGTCTCCGCGACGTTCCGCTTCTAAGCCCAAGGATGAGCATGATGAGACCGATCTACCAGACCATCGGCGCAAGCCTGTTCGCGCTCGCCATCGCCGTTTCACCCGCGCTGGCCGACAAGCCCGTCGGCGAACGCAGCGTCGTAGCGGAGGATCTGGCGTTCAAAGCCGACCGCGCCGACATCCTCGCCATGGCGGGCAATTACCGCGTGCGCTTCGAGATGCAGGAATCGACGCCGTGGACGACGGACTACACGCCGCTCGAACCCAAGCGCTCGGGCGGGCACGAGGTCGTGCGCGTGATCGAGGATACCGGCCGCCGCATCGTGCTGCAGCACCTGCTCGTGGTGGAGGACGAGAACGACAAGTCCTTCATCATCAAGCACTGGCGGCAGGATTGGGACTACGAGCCCGCGAAGGTGCTGGTGTACGCCGGCGACGGCAACTGGGTGTGGGAAGAGGTGCCCGAGCGGATGCGCGCGGGGCGCTGGTCGCAGACGGTGTGGCAGGTGGACGACAGCCCGCGCTACGCCGGGTGGGGCCAGTGGGAAACGCAGGCGGGCATCCGCCGCTGGCGCTCCAACTGGACATGGCGGCCGCTCGCGCGCCGCGACGCGATCCGGAATCCCGTCTATGACCGCTACTTCTCGATCAACCGCCACCAGCCGACGCCCACGGGCTGGATTCACTGGCAGGACAACACCAAGATGGCCGAGGAGAACGGCAAGCTGCGCCCGATCGTGCAGGAATATGTGCTGAACACCTACACGAAGTTCGACGGCTACAACGTCAAGGCGGCCGACGATTACTGGGCGAAGACGAAAGCCTATTGGGCAGCCGTGCGCGGCGTGTGGGACGAGGTCGCGGCAAAGCGCGGCGGTATCCACATCGCCGAGAAGGCCGACACCGGCACCGTCATCTCCGGGCGCCTTCTGGAGATCGCCGACGAGGTGAACGGCGGCAAGCTGAAGGATGCGGCGGCGATCAGCGAGGCGCGCAAGCTCATCACCGAGGCGACGGCACAGCCGCCGCAGGCCGCTATCCAACAATAACCAGTGCCGCGAGGCCGACGCCGCCTGCCGCGCAGCTGAACATCAGCGTCGCGGCGGCGGCCCAGCCCTTGCGCCAGCCGGCGAGGCCGATGCAGATCGCGGCCTTGAACGCCGTGTTGAGCAGGATCGGCACGCCGAGCACCGCGCCCGCAGTGACGGGATCGAGGCTGCCCGGCGTCAGCGTTCCCAGCGTGACCGTGGCGGCATCGACATCGAATGTGCCGGTGAGCGCGATGATGACGCCGAGCCCGGCCTCGCCGTAGCGGGCCTCCGCCCAGCGCGCGAACAGCGCTGCGCCCGCGATGAGCGCGGCAAAGCCGAGCGCGGGGAGAATGTCGAACGGGTTTGCCGACGTCATCGGCGCGGCGCGCGAGGGCGCATGTTTGTTGTGCCGCATGACGAACGCCGTGGCGGCAAGCGCGGCAAGCCCGCCCGGCACCACGATCCACGCCAGCGTCGTCACGACGAACCCCGCGACCGCGGCGGCAAGGACGAGCGTACGCGCCATCATCACCGCGCCTGCGAGCGCGATGCCGGCAATCGCGGGTGCGGGCGGATCATCACCTTCGGCAAGACGCCTGGCGAGCGCGGCCGTGGCGGCCGTGGACGAGACGAGCGCGCCCGCCGCCGCCGTGGCGAGCGTGCCGCGCACCTCGCCGAAGCGCTTGGCAGCGACGTAGCCGACGAACGACAGGCCGGAGACGAGCACGACGACGAGCCAGATGCTGCGCGGGTTCCACGCGTCGTAGGGGCCGTAGGCGGCATCGGGAAGGAGGGGCCAGACGACGATGGAGATGAGCGCGAAACGCGCCACCGCCTTCACCTCGGCAGCGGTGAGGCCGCGAATCCACGCATGGAGCTCGTCGCGCATCGAGAGCAGCAGCACCATCACGCCGGTGCAGACCAGCGCGACGAGCACGTTGCCTGTCGTCGTCAGCATACCGAGTGCGAGCGTGATGAGCCCGGCAATCGTGGTGGTGGCGCTGACGTTGCCGTCCTCGGCCATGTCGCGCCAGTAGCCCGCCACAAGCGCGATCCCGGCGACGGCGGCAAGCAGCGTCGCCAACATGTCGTGGCCGGCTTCCAGCGCGATTCCGGCGATGCCGCCGAGCAGGCCGAGCAGGCCGAACGTGCGGAAACCTGCAACGCGCCCGCCCGCTCGCTCGCCGCGCGCGCTCCAGCCGCGTTCGACGCCGACGAGCAGGCCGAGAGCGAAGGCGATGCCCACATCGCGAAGGGGCGTGAGGTCTTCCATGACGCCTGAACTATCACAGCTTTACGGCGCGCGAAGCGGCAATCGGCAAAAGCCGATGGCGAACAAGGGGTTGAAGTCACGCCATGTTCATGAAAATCATGGCAATCACGAAATGAGAGTTGTTTACGGGCACAGGGGGAATTTGCATGGCGGATACACGCATCGGCATCGTCAAGCGGATCATCTGGCCGGCGAAGGCATCGCTCTTCGCGCTCATCGGCGGCGCGGTGGGGCTGTTCGGCGATCTCGTGAACTTCTTCGCGGAGTTCCTTTCAGCCGACATACTCGTGCTGGTCTTCGCGGTGATCACCGGCGTCGCGGGGCTGCTCTGCTTGCAGCGCGCGTTCATGGTGAATGCGGCGGACGACACGGCGGTGGATGAAGTGGTGCAGTGCACGCAGTGCGATGCCTTCCGCTTCGGCCTGTTCGCGACCGCCGCGTTCATCCTCCTCATGCTGGTGGGGCAGGGGCAGTCCGCGACGGAAGCGGTCGGGCGGCAGCTCGGGCTCATCAAGGAAGACACGGCGGTGATCCGCGATCAGGTGGGCGATCTTCATGCGATGGCACAGCCGCAGATGATCATCGACAATCCGAAATCGGCGCAGGATCATTTCAACAACGCGTGGATTTACCAGAACATGCAGCGGAATCCGGGCAAGGCGTTCGCCGAGATGCAGGCGCTGTACGCGGATTATGCCCCGAAGAAGCTCGACGCTGCGCAGCTCTATTTCGATGCGGGCAATGCGGTCACCGGCCGTACGCAGCTCGTGGAGGGTATGCAGGCACTGGCGCGCAAAACGGGGGACGCGACGCTGCTGGTGATTGCCGCGCGCGCCGCGCCGAGCGAGGAGGCGGGCAATGCGATGGCCGCTGAGGCGCAGGCGATGGACCCGGCGCTGCCGTTCGCGTGGTGGGACATCATGCGGCCGAAGACGATGCGGGTGACCGACATGACCCAGCGCGGCGCGGCGGCGCAGCTCGTCCGGCTCACCGCCGATCGCGAGATCATCGAGAAGTTCCGCGCGCTCTACAACGCACAGCCCGCGCAGCACTGGTATTTCCTGCCGCAGTACGCGGGCGATATGGAAAGCATCGCCCGCCAGCAGTCCGAAGGCCTTGCGAACAACATCGCCACCTATGACGACATTGCAAGCGGCCGCCTCGCGCAGCGGGTGCGCGAGGAATATCAGCAGAAGAACCGGTAAAGGCGCGGCCCCTCTCTCCGTCGGGAGAGAGGGGTTGACCGCCTAGCGGCCCTGGCGGCGTTGGCCGCCGCCGGGATTGCCGCGACCGCCGCTGTTGCCACCGCCGTGCGCGGGCTTGGCCGAATATTTCGGCTTGGGCGCGCCGAAATGGCGGCGCTGACCGTCACGATCGCCTTCGCGGCGCTCGCCGCCGCCGGAACGCTCGCCGCGATGGCCGCCGGGTCCACCACGATGGCCGCCGTCGCGGCGGCCGTCACGACGCTCGCCGTGCGAGAAGCCGCGCTGGTCGCCGCTGTTCTCGCCCGTGCGCGCGACCGGCTTCGCGATCGCCGCGGCGCGGGCGAGGAAGTTCTCGGGAAGCGGCATCGGCTCCAGCTTCTGGCGGATCAGCCGCTCGATATCGCGCAGGTACGTGCGCTCGTCACCGTCCGAAACCAGCGCGATGGCGATGCCCTCGCGGCCCGCGCGCGCGGTGCGGCCGATGCGGTGCACATATTGCTCCGGCACGTTCGGCAGCTCGAAGTTGAACACGTGGCTGACGCCCGGCACATCGATACCGCGCGCGGCGATATCAGTGGCGACGAGGATCTTGATTTCGCCCGAACGGAACAGGCCGAGCGCACGCTCGCGCTGCGGCTGCGATTTGTTGCCGTGGATCGCTTCCGCCGCGATGCCCGCACCCTTCAGGTGGCGGACGACGCGGTCGGCGCCGTGCTTGGTGCGCGTGAAGACGAGGCCGCGGTCCATGTCGGCGCCGAGGTCTTGCAGCAGGAGCGTAAGGAGCGCCTGCTTTTCCGAGGCGTTCACGTGGATGACGTGCTGCGCGACGCGCTCGGCGGTCGTCGCCTGCGGCTTCACTTCCACCTTCTGCGGTTCGGTGAGGAACTGCGCGGCAAGCTCCGCGATCGCGGGGGGCATGGTTGCCGAGAAGAACAGCGACTGGCGCTTCTTCGGCAGGATGCGGACGATACGGCGCAGCGCGTGGATGAAGCCGAGATCGAGCATCTGGTCGGCTTCGTCGAGCACGAACACCTCGACCTGCGAGAGATCGAGCGCGTTCTGGTCAACAAGATCGATCAGGCGGCCGGGGGTGGCGACGAGGATGTCGACGCCACGCTGCAGCGCGCGCACCTGGCGCCCGATCGGCACGCCGCCGAACGCCGTGGTGATGGTGAGGCGCAGGAACTTGCCGTAGGTGCGGAAGGATTCGGCGATCTGGCTGGCAAGCTCGCGCGTCGGCGCCAGCACCAGCATACGCGACGTGCGCGCCTTCAGCGGCTTGTAGGTCTGCGACAGGTAGTCGAGCGAGGGCAGCGCGAACGCAGCGGTCTTGCCGGTGCCCGTCTGCGCGATGCCGAGCAGGTCATGACCCTTCATCAGGATCGGGATCGCCTGCCGCTGGATCGGCGTGGGGACGGTGTAGTTGGCTTCGGTGAGCGCCTTTTCGATACGCTCGCCCAGGCCGAACTGGAGAAAATCAGTCATTTCAATCTTTCAAAAACATGTCCGTGCCGCGCAGCCGAAATGGCGCGCGGACGCGAAGCGGTGTCGTGACGACCCGCGTGACGAGGGGAAGCCGGTGGGCCGAACCGTCTGAAGACGCGCGCTCAATCCCCGAAGGAAGCGATCACGCCGGGCGCGTCAGGGCCTTATCGGCCGACGTTCGGTCACGGCGGCATGTGGGGGAGAAATGTGGCGGCGTCAAGGCGCGGATTTGCGGTGGGTCAAGTCGGGCGGCGCGGCACGGCGCTACGCAGGGATATGACTGATCCCTTTTTCTTCCTGGCCGCCGTGTTCGCATTGCTCGCCGTGCCGGGGCCCACGAACACGCTGCTCGCGGCGTCAGGCGCGACCGTGGGCGTGCGGCGTTCGCTGCGGCTCGTTCCAGCCGAGCTTGCCGCCTACACGCTGTCGATCGGGGTGCTCATTGCGGCGCTCGGCCCGCTGATGGTGCGCTATCCGATGGCCGCCGCCGCGGCGCAGCTTGGCATTGCGCTCTATCTTCTGGCTGCCGCCGTGCGCTTCTGGGCGTGCGGGGCGCATGGGGAGCAGGGCGGGGTTTCGGTGCGGCGCGTGTTCGTGACGACGCTGATCAATCCCAAGGGCCTGATATTCGCACTGACCATCTTTCCCCATGAAGCGCTGGCGCGCGCATTTGCCTTGTTCGCGCTGATATGCGTGCCGGTGGCGTGCGGCTGGATCGCGCTTGGGGACCGGGCGGGGCGCCTTGGCGGACGCTTCGCGACGCCGCGACGCGTCTACCGGATCACGGCGGCAGCGCATGTGGTGTTCGCGGGCCTGGTCGCGAACGGCGCGCTGCACGCGCTCTCCTGAGCGGCAAAACAAAACGGGCGCCCGTTTCCGGACGCCCGTTTTCGTGACGAAGATCGTCTGATCAGCCGCGGCGGCGACGCGCCATGCCGACACCCATCAGGCCAAGGCCGAGGAGGCCGAGCATCGCGGGCTCCGGCACGTCCGTCGGCGGCGGCGTGGTCGAATCGCTGAAATCGAAGCGCACCTGCTTGATTTCTGCCCACACCGGTCCGGTCGAGCTGAACGTGAAGGAGTTCACACCCGGCTCGGCGAAGGTGATCGTGAAGAAGTTATTGCCGTTGTCACCGAACGATCGCGTGAAGCCGTCACCGAAATCGACAGTGCCGCCACCGCTCTTCTTCACGCCGATGATGTTGAGAACGAGCGTCGTGAAGGCGATGCTGTTGTCCTGGAAATCGATCGTCATCGTGTTGAAGCCGTTGCCGGCATCGTCAACGATCTTGGCCTGCCCGCCGGCTTCGTAATCGAGCGCCTCGTTGCCGTAGACATAGATGTAGGTGGTGGGGCGCCCATTGAGGCAGCCCACGACGCCGTCGTTGATCGCGGCAGGGCGCGGATCATCGCAGGAGTTGAAAAGCAGGTTGTTGCCCGTGCCGCTGGCGCTGTCCACGACGCCGATGACCGTGGCGGACGCATTGGACGCGCTCATGCCGATCAGGGCGGCGGCGGCCATGCTGAGTGAAATCGTCTTCATGTCTCGTCTCCTGTCGGGCGGTGTTTGACATACCCCGTCCCGGTACACGTGCGTAATGAAGCAAGTCTCGTGCCATCAGCCGGAGACCCGCAGAAACCCTTGATTTGCGATTGATTTTCAATAACTTTCGTAAGAGTCTCCGACACTTTCAGCGCCGCTCAATCGGTCGGAAAGCCCCGGTTCCTCAGCAGCGCCTCGACCTGCGGATCGCGACCGCGGAACGCACGGTATGCCTCGGCGCGGTCGATGGCGTCGCCGGTCGCAAGGATGATGTCCTTGAACCTCTTCGCCGTCGCGGCATCCCACGGATCGCCCGCCTCCTCGAACGCCGCCCAGGCGTCCGCCGCCATCACGTCCGACCAGAGGTAGGAGTAATAGCCCGCCGAATACGCATCGGATGAGAACAGGTGGCCGAACTGCGGCAGGCGGTGCCGCATCACGATTTCCCTCGGCATCCCGATCTCGCCGAGCATGGTCTTTTCGGCCTGCGCAGGGTCGATCACGCCCGATGGGTCCATGTGGATCTTCATGTCTACGATCGCCGAGCCGAGGAACTCGACCGTCTCGAAGCCCTGGTTGAAGGTCTCCGCGGCCTTCAGCTTGTCGATCAGCGCCTGCGGCATTTTCGCGCCGGTCTTGTAGTGGCGCGCATAGGTATCGAGGATTTCGGGGGTCAGCACCCAGTTCTCGTGCACTTGGCTTGGGAATTCCACGAAGTCGCGCGGCGTGCCGCCGAGCGACGGATAGGTGGTGTCGTTGGAGAGCGCGTGGAGCGCGTGACCGAACTCGTGGAACAGCGTGCGCGCATCGTCGAGGCTGATGAGCACGGGGTCCCCCGGCGCGCCCTTCGTGAAGTTGTTGTTGTTTGAGACGATCGCGTCGCGCTGGCGACCCCCGAGCTTGTCCTGCCCGCGATAGGTGCTCTGCCAGGCGCCCGAACGCTTGTACTGGCGGGCGAAATCGTCGCGGTAGAGATAGCCCACGTGTGTGCCGTCCGCTGTGTTCGTAACGTGATAGACGCGCACGTCCGGGTGGAACGTGGGGAGCGTGCCGGTGATCTCCTTGAAGCTGTAGCCATAGAGCTTGCCCGCCATGTGGTAGGAGGCGGCGATCATGTTCTCGAGCTCGAAGTAGTTCTTGAACTCGTTCTGATCGAGGTCGTAGCGCGCCTTCCGCACCTTCTCCATGTAGTAGCGGTAATCCCACGGTTCGATCGTGAGCTTGGCGCCCTCGCTGTTCGCGAGTTTCTGCATGTCAGCCACTTCCTCGGCGACGCGCGCGCGGGCGGCAGGCCAGACGCGCATCAGCAGGTCGAGGCCCTTCTGCGGGTCCTTCGCCATCGTGTCCGACATGCGCCAATGCGCGTGGCTCGCGTAGCCGAGCAGCTTGGCGCGGTCGGCGCGCAGCTTCACGATCTTGCGGATGTCTTCATGCGTGTTGTTGGTGTTCGCATTGTCGCCGCGCATGATGAAGGCGCGCCAGACCTTCTCGCGGAGCGCGCGGTTGCTGGAGAAGGTGAGGAATGGATCGACCGCCGAGCGCGTGTTGACGACGGCGTAGCCGGACAGCTTGCGTTCTGTGGCGGCAGCCTTGTAGCCGGCGATGAGCGCAGGCGGCAGACCGCCGAGGTCGCTCTCGCCGAGCGTGACCCACGTGTCTTCGTCCGCCTGCACCTTGTTGCCAAAATCGTTGAAGAGTGTGGCGAGCTGCTGGTTGAGCTTGCCGAGTTCGGCCTGCTTTTCGGCGGGCTGGCTCGCCCCGCTGCGCACGAAGTTTTCGTAGCTCTTCTCGACGAGGCGCTTCTGTTCGGCGTTGAGGCCGCTCGTCTCGCGCGTGTCGTAAACCGCCTTCACGCGTTTGAAGAGTTTCGCATTGAAATTGACCTTGTCTTCCACCGCTGAAAATTGGGGCAGAAGCTCCGCCGAGATGGCCTGATGCGCAGGATCGTTCTTGCTCCAGCTCATCACGAAGAACAGCGTGGCGAGGCGGTTCAGCGCTTCGCCACTCTTTTCGAGCGCTTCGAGCGTGTTCGCAAAGGTGGGCTTGGCGGGGTTGTTCGCAATGGCGTCCACCTCGGCGAGCAGCTGTGCCGAGGCTTTGTCGAACGCCGGCTTGAACAGGGGCGTCTGCACCTTGTCCCACGGCGGCACGCCGCCATTCGGACCCGTCCATTCGGCGAGCAGCGCATTGACCGCCGCATCGGAAACCGCAGCAGCTGGCGGTGTTTCGGCGGAAGCGGGGAGGGCGAGGGTCACGGCAAGCGCGGCGGCGCCGGCAAGAAGGCAGGAACGAAGCATGGAACTCTCCAGTGGGGGATCGCCGCCACGCCCTCGGGCATCATCCGGATTTGACCTGTGACAATGCGCTCGCTTGGCCGGACGGCAGACATGACGTCATACTTGCCGCCTGCACCCGCTGAGCGCAAGCGCTGGCGGCGGGTGCAAACAGTGCGTATGAGACAGGCTGATGCATCGGTTCGCAAATCCCGCCCGGTTCCTGAAGATCGCCCGCCCGCTGACGGTGGTGGCGCTCGTGCTTGGTTTCGCGCTTACGGCGGTGGGGCTGTGGTGGGGCGTGTTCCACGCGCCGCCCGACTATCTGCAGGGCGAAAGCGTGCGCATCATGTACCTGCACGTGCCGACCGCGTGGATCTCGATGGGGAGCTACCTCGGGCTCGGCATCGCGGGGATTACCATCCTCGTGTGGAAGCATCCGCTCGCCGAGGTGGCGCTGGAGGCGCTGGCGCCGGTGGGCGCGGTCTATGCGGGCGTTTGCCTGCTCACAGGATCGATCTGGGGCCGCCCGACGTGGGGCACATGGTGGGTTTGGGACGGCAGGCTCACCTCGATGCTGGTGCTGTTCTTCCTTTTCCTCGGCGTTGTCGCGCTTGCAGGCGCGTTCGACGAACGCAGCCGGGGCGCCCGGGCGGCGGCGGTGCTCGCGATCGTAGGCCTTATCAACCTGCCGATCATCAAGTTCTCGGTCGAGTGGTGGAACACGCTGCACCAGTCCGCCTCGATCACGCTCCGAGGCTCCAGCATCCATCCCGACATGCTCTATCCGCTGCTGACGAGTGCCGGCGGGCTCGGCTTGCTGATGGCGGCGGCGGTGCTGATGCGGATGCGCGCGATCATCGCCGAGCAGCGCATCGCCGCGCGGCGGGCGCGGCTTGCGGGAGATGCGGCATGAACGCGCTGCCCTTCGTGATCGCGGCCTATGCGGTAGGCGCCATCGGCATAGGCGGTGTGCTCGTGTGGAGCTGGGTTTCGATGCGCCGCGCCGAAAAGGCGGCAGACGCGCTGCGGGGAGAACGGCGATGAAGCCCAAGCACCAGCGGCTCGTGCTCGCGGGCGCAGCTGTGGCGGCGCTCGGCATCGCGGCGGCGCTTGCGCTGCCTGCATTGCAGGACCAGGCGGCGTATTTCTATGCGCCCGCCGACGTGGTGGCGAAGGGTGTGGCGCCGGGGCAGGCGATCCGGCTCGGTGGGCTGGTCGAGAAAGGTTCGCTGACACGCAGCGCCGATGGGCTCACCATCCATTTCCGTGTCACCGACCGGCTCGAATCGGTGCCGGTGGACTACACCGGCATCGTGCCCGACCTGTTCCGCGAAGGGCAGGGCATGATCGCCGACGGCCGCTTCGACGCGGACGGGACGTTCAAGGCCGAAACGCTGCTCGCCAAGCACGACGAGAAGTATATGCCGCCCGAGGTGGCGAAGGCCGTTGAGAAGGCCGAGGCGGCGGCGAAGGCAAGGCCTGAGAAACCGGCACCTTAGAGTTTTCTTCACCTTACCCCGGCATCGTTTCCGCCCTCGACAGGGAACACCCGGCGGCGATGACGGTCCAGATCATTTCGAACCCGGTTTCGGGCGGCTTTTCGCCGCAGCGCATCCTTGCGCTCGAAACGGCTTTTCGAAAGCGCAGCCATGCGCTCGCCTACGGGCACAGCGCGCCGGGGACTGCGATCGCGCTTGCCGACGATCTCAGCCTCGTCTGCGTCGTGGGCGGCGATGGTACGTTGCGGCATGTGGTTTCGGCGCTGCGGCAGGCAAAAGCCGATGTGCCGATATGTGCCTATCCTGCCGGGACCGTGAATCTCCTGGCGCGCGAGGCGGAGTACCCGATCGATCCCGACGCATTCGTCGAGCGCGTGTCGTGTGCGGATCGCAGACGCAGGGGCTTTGCCGGACGCATCGGTGAGCAGCTTTTCCTCGTCTGCGCGAGCGCGGGGCCGGACAGCTATGCGGTGGCGGGCGTATCGTCGCGCCTCAAGCGCTGGATCGGCCGCGCCGCCTATGGCGCAGCATTCCTAAGCGTGCTGTTGCATTGGCCGCGCCCGCGAATCGTACTCGATGTCGATGGGCGGCGGATCGTCTGCGAGGCGTTCTACGTCGCCAAAGGCCGGTTTTTCGCGGGACCGTGGAGCTTCGCGCGCACCGCCTCGATCAACGACGAGACGCTGCATCTCGTCGCGCTGACCCGCGCGCGGAGGCGGGACTACGCGCGGTTCATGTGGGCGTTGCTGCGCGGCAAGCCGGTGGACCGGCTGCCGGGCGTCCTAGCACAGCCGTTCGACACGCTGAGCGCGGCGAGCGATGCGGATGTGCCGGTGCAGGCGGACGGCGACACCATCACCGCCCTCCCCACCACGATAGGCATTCACGACGGCATCATTCACTACGCATAGGTGGCTCCTGCCGCCGCAGGCGTGACGAAAGCGCGCAAGCGGGCTGCATTGCGCGCGCGCCGGTGCTAAGGCGCTGACAATGAAAATTCCGGGGTGGCGCCAACAGTGATTCCCGAGATCGGCCATGCAGCCTTGTGGCTGGCCGCAGGGCTTGCGCTCGCGCAGGCGCTTGCGGGATTCCGCGCCGATGGCGGACGCATCGCTGTGCCCGCTGCGCTCTTGCAGGGTGTGCTCTGCGCCGTCGCCTTTGCGGCGCTGACGTGGGCGTTCGTGAAATCCGATTTCTCGGTCGCGCTCGTTGCGGGCAACAGCCACACTGCGAAGCCGGAGCTCTACAAGTGGACGGGCGTGTGGGCGAACCACGAAGGCTCGATGCTGCTGTGGGTCGCCGTGCTCGCCGTGTTCGGCGCGCTCGCCGCGATCCGTGCGAAGGGACTCGGTGAGCGGTTCCGCACGGTGATGCTCTCTGCGCAGGGCTTTATCGCGCTCGGCTTCTACGCCTATCTGCTGATCGCCTCGAACCCGTTCGCGCGCATCGTGCCCGCACCGATCGAGGGTTCAGGCATGAACCCCCTGCTGCAAGACCCCGGCCTCGCGTTCCACCCGCCGCTGCTTTACATCGGCTATGTCGGGCTTTCGGTGACCTTCTCGTTCGCGGTGGCGGCGCTGTTGCTGAACCGCGTGACGCCGGAATGGGCGCGTGCGGTGAAGCCGTGGGTGCTCGGCGCGTGGAGCTTCCTCACAGCCGGAATCACGCTCGGCAGCTTCTGGGCCTACTATGAACTCGGCTGGGGCGGCTGGTGGTTCTGGGATCCGGTGGAGAACGCCTCGCTGATGCCGTGGCTGGCGGCGACGGCGCTATTCCATTCGGTGGGCGTGCTCGCGGCGCGCGGCGCGCTCAAGAACTGGACGCTGCTGCTCGCGGTCGTCGCCTTCTCGCTCAGCATGGTCGGCACGTTCATCGTGCGCTCCGGCCTCCTCACATCGGTCCACGCCTTCGCGGTTGATCCGGAGCGCGGCATCTTCCTGCTCGTGCTGCTGGCGATCTACGTGGGCGGCGCGCTCACGCTCTATGCGCTGCGTGCGGGCACGGTTACAGCCGGCACGTCGTTCCGGCCGGTGAGCCGCGAAGGCGGCCTCGTCGTCAACAACCTCATCCTCTCGGCGGTGTTGGGCGTCGTGTTCCTCGGCACGCTCTATCCGCTGTTCCTTGAAGCCGCGACGGGCGAGCAGGTCTCGGTCGGCCCGCCCTATTTCCAGACGGCGCTGCTGCCGCTGCTGCTGCCACTCGTCGCGGTGATGGCGGCGGGGCCGCTGATGCGCTGGCGGGCGATGGATTGGGCGGGGCTCGGTCGGCGGCTCGTGCCCGCGCTGGTGCTCGGCATCGCAGCGATCGGGATTGCGCTGGCGCTGGGGATGCGGAGCCCGCTCGCGCTGGCGGGCGTCGCGCTTTCAGCGTGGCTCGCGGCAGCGAGCATCATGATCTTCCGCGGACGGAAGCTGAAGCGCGTCCGCCGCATTCCGGCGAGCGTATGGGGCACGGCGCTCGCGCACCTCGGCATCGCCGTCACCACGCTCGGCATTGCGGTGAGCGGCGCGGGGACGATCGAGACGCTGGCGAACCTCGCACCGGGCGGGCGGCTGAGCGCGGGGCCGTATACGGCGCAGGTCGACGACATCCTGCCTGCGGCGGGGCCGAACTACACGGCGATCCGGGCCATGCTCAGCGTGACCGGGCCGGATGCAACCATAGTGCTTGCGCCCGAACGGCGGACGTTCGTGAATCCCGGCAACGAGACGACGGAAACTGACATCTGGCCGCGTCTCACCGGTAACCTCTACGCCGTGCTCGGACCCGGCGACGGCAGCGGGCGTTGGCAGGTGCGGCTGGTGTGGCAGCCGATGATCGCGCTCATCTGGATCGGCGGCATGATGGCTGCGTTCGGCGGGCTCATCTCGATGATGCAGGGCCGCAGACGGCGGGAGGACATGGAATGACTGTGAGACGCATCGCGCTGGTCTTGCCGCTCCTGATGTTCCTCGGCTTCGTGGCGCTTGCCGTTTACCGCATGGGCGAACCGCAGCAGCGCGTGATCGCATCGAAGATGGTTGGCAAGCCCGTGCCTGCGATGGACCTCGTCGGCATGGACGAACTGCACCCCGGCCTCAACGACGGCGATCTTCGGCAAGGGACGGTAACGCTGGTGAACCTGTTCGCGAGCTGGTGCGCGCCCTGTCGCGTGGAGGCGCCGCAGCTGAAGCAACTCGCCGACAAGGGCGTGGTGATCCACGGTATCGCGGTGCGCGACACACCGGAGAATATCACGGCGTTCCTGAAGGATCACGGCGATCCGTTCCGCCGCATCGGCATGGACCCGAACAGCAAGGCAGTGTTGAACCTCGGCGCGTCGGGCCTCCCCGAGACGTTCCTGATCGACGGCAAGGGCATCATCCGCAAGCAGTATATCGGCCAGATCCGGCCCGAGCAGGTTGCGGAGATCCTGAAGGATATTGACGAGGCAAAGGGCTCATGAGGGCGCTGCTGCCGCTCGCCTTCCTGGTGCTCACGGCCGCTGCCGAGGGGCCGGCGCTGCCGCCCGCGCAGGAAGCGGCGGCGCGTACGCTGATGCACGAGCTGCGCTGCCTCGTCTGCCAGCACCAGTCGATCGCCGACAGCGACGCCGACATGGCGGCGGACATGCGCGCCGTCGTTCGCGAACGAATCGCGGCGGGCGAGAATCCCGAACAGGTGAAATCCTACCTCGTCAGCCGCTACGGCGACTACGTGACCTTCGATCCGCCGAAGACGGGCGCGAACCTTGTGCTGTGGGCGGCGCCGCTGCTGTTCCTCGCGATCGGTGCCGTTGCCGTCTGGCGGCTCTACCGGAGGAAGGGTGCATGAGCGGCTGGATCGCCATCGCCGTGCTGACGCTGCTGACCGGCGCGGTGCTGTGGCGGATGAAGATGCCGCTGCTGCCGGTGGGTTTCGCACTCGCCGTGGGGCTGGCAGGCTATCTGCTGACGAGCAATCCGGCGCTACCGAGCAAGCCCGCGCCGCCGCGTGCGATCGACGCGAACGCCGCGCCACAGCTCGAAGCCGCGCGCCAGCGGCTCCTGCAGAACACGGGCGACGTGGGCGCGTGGCTGTTGTTCGCCGATATCCTCAGCCATCAGGGCAAGACCGAGCAGGCCATCGAAGGCCTCAGCATGGCTGCGAAGGCGATGCCCGATGTGCCGGACCTGTGGGTCGGGCTCGGCAATGCGCTGACGCGCCATGCCGATGGTTTCATCACGCCGGCTGCGCGGCTGGCATTCGGCCGGGCGTCGGTGATCGCTCCCGATCATCCCGGCCCGCCCTATTTCCTCGGGCTCGCATGGCTGCAGGCGGGCGAACCCGACGAGGCGCTCAAGGTGTGGCAAGACCTCTATGCGCGCAGCCCGAAAGATGCGCCTTACCGGCCCGAACTCGAACGGCTCATGCGCGGCGCGCGCGCGATGATGGCGGCGGGCATCGATGGCGGCCGCTTCCCGGGCGCGGATGACAACGCGCCCGCGCTCGAACAGCGTTAAGCCGAAAGGTTCTGCGGACGGATGCCCGTCAGCGCGGCAATCGCCTCAGCGGATGCCGGCTATGACCTCTTTCAGCCTCAGCTTTTCTTTTTTCCATTGTGCGATGAGAAGTTCGTCGGGTAGCGGTCGGTGGACTTCCTGATTGATCTGGCTTTCAAGATTGGCGTGTTTTTCCGAAAGCGCAGCCAGGTATGTGTCGACCATAGTCCGATCTCCTCTGCTCTGAAGTGCATCAGGATGAGCGAGTGGACCACATTTCGAAGCGCTTGTCAGCGGTGAAGCGGTGAAGCGCGCATTTACCACAATCTGTGGTGAAAGAGGGCTATTCATCCCCAGAATCTGGGCGATATGCCGCCCGCGCATCAAAACGACTCGCAGCGACCGCGCGCGCGCTTATGGTAGCGCCATGACCAGACGACTCGCGAACCGGCGGACGGAGTGCAGACAACGTGGATGAAAGCGACGTGAGGGAGCGCCTCGAGTCGCTGCTCGAGGAACACCGCGATCTTGATGCCGCCATTGATGCCATCCGCGCCCTGCCCGGCAGCGACCAGCTCCAGCTTGCCCGCATGAAGAAGCGCAAGCTGCGGCTGAAGGACGAAATCGAGAGTCTCCGCGATCAGCTGCTGCCGGATATCATCGCCTAGAATCGAAGGCTTTTCGGGTGTAGACTGCACCGCATCGTTTCCCTGACAGGGAGGTGGTGCCATGACGAAGAGACTGTGGTTCGCGGCCGTTCTGGTCGTGTTTCCCGTCGCGGGGGCCGCAGACGCGGCTGTGACCATCCTTGGCGACGGCTATGCTCGCAAATGCTACGAAGCAGCCGAGTTCAACCGCGCCGGGCGTACGGCGTTTGCGGACTGCAACCTTGCGCTGAAGCAGGACGCGCTCTCCAGTTCCGAGCGGGCGGCAACGCATGTGAACCGCGGCATCCTGTTCATGCAGGGCCGCGACTATGCAAATGCGATTGCCGACTACGACACGGCGCTCGGGATCGATGACGACCTTGCCGAAGCCTACATCAACAAAGGGATCGCGGTGCTGCACCGCGGCGGCAGCGAGACGCTTGCTGTCGATCTGCTGTCGCGCGGTATCGCGCTGACGCCGAGCCGGCTCGAGATCGCGCTTTATGCGCGCGGTGTCGCGTACGAGAAGCTCGGCCGTGCCCGCGAGGCTTATCTCGACTATCGTGAGGCGGCTGCCCTGAAGCCCGACTGGCCGGAGCCCGCGCAGGAGCTGACGCGTTTCAAGGTGATTGAATAAGCCGGCAGGAGAAATATGCCCGCCCGGTGCATGTCCGGGCGGGCGAGGCGCAGGGTTAGAAGCTCGTGCGAACGGTGAGGCCGTAGGTGCGGGGATCGCCCGGCTGGCCGACGACGAGACCGGTGTTGCTCGGGCCAAACGTAAGCTGCTCGAAGTAGTTCACATCGAACGCATTGCGGACCCATCCGTAGATATTGAACCCGCTATCGTCACGGAAACCGAAGCGGAAGTTGGAGAGGGCGTAGCCCTTGACCCACGTGTACGCCGACGGCGAGGGATTCGACGAGAAGTTCGACCGGTAGTTGCCGTCGAAGCCAAGGAAGACCTCTCCGTCCCGGCCAAGCAGTTTGACGGGTGTATTGGTTTCGGCGCCATACGAGAACGCCCACTCCGATACACCGGGAAGCCGCTTGCCGGAGATGTCGCAGTTCGCCGGGCTGAGGCCCGGTGTGCCAGGCGCTGCCGGCGTCTGTCCGGCGCCGACGGTGGTGCCGCCCGCGAGTTCCGGCGGGCACGGCGCATCGACGAAGCGCTTGTATTTCGCGTCGGTGTAGGCGCCGCTGGCGTAGGCCTGGAAGCGGTCGCTTGCCCGAACCGAGAAATCCACCTCGACGCCTTGTGAGCGGACTTTGCCTGCGTTTGCGAGATAGCCGCGCAGCACGCCGAGCTGACCGTTGGTCACGGTTGCCTGGTAGTTTTTCACATCGGTCCGGAAAATCGCGAGGTTGAGCGTCGCCCGGCGATCCCAGAACTGTGTCTTGAGGCCCGCTTCCCAGTGGTTGACCGATTCCGGTTTCACCGTGCCGGCTTCGTAGATGGGCTCTCCGGCCGCGTTGGTCGGAAGGCCGTTCTGGTTGACGCCGCCGGTTTTGAAGGTCTTGGCGTAGGTTGCGTAGGCGCGAATGTCCTGCGTGACTTCATAGCTCGCCGTCAGGTCATAGCTGAAGTTCCAGTCGCTGAACGTGGGCGCGGAAACCTGCGGCGCAAATACACCGCGCTGCGCGACCTTTCGCGGATCGGTTTGACCGAACAGCACAGGGTTGCCGTCGCCATCGAAAACGGTGCGCTCGTAGTAGCCCGATTTCTTGTCGTAGTTGATCCGCGCGCCCGGCTGGATGGTGAAAGCATCCGTCACCTTCCAGCTCAGCTGTCCGAAGATGGCGGCGCTGGTGTGCTTCAGATACTGGGTGTTGTAGGCGGTGAGACCGTCGAGCACCGACGGATCGAGCGAGAGCGGGTCGGAGGGGCTCAGCGTCCAGCGGCTGGATGCCGGACCGTGCTGTTCGGTACCCTGCGTATCAACCCGCTGCTTAAGGCCGAAAGCGCCCACCACGAAGTCGAACTTGTCGCCTTCGTATGCGTAGCGAAATTCCTGCGTATACTGGTCGTGCTGCGACGGGTTCTGCGATTTCGAGACGATGGCAAGCCCCGTATAGTCTCGGTCGTTCTCCGGCTTCCAATCCCAGAAGCGCCAGGCGGTGACCGAGGTCAGCGTGCCGGGTCCGACATCCCATTTCGCCCGCAGCGAAACGCCGCCCGTTTTGTTTCCGGCGTTGAGGTTGGCGTCGATGTCGGTCAGGCGATCGAAGGGATTGGTGCTGACGACTGCGTAATTCTGAAGCGCGGCCAGAGCAGCATACTGCCGCCCGGTCGAACGCTGCGTGGCCCCGGTGCGAACATACACGGTTCCGCAGCATTCGGGGTTCTGCTTGTTGAAGTCGCCGGCAAGGGTGATGTCGAGATTTTCGTTGGGCCGGAACAAGAGCTGTCCGCGAAGACCAATATTGTCCTGCTCGTTGATCCAGTTTCCGGTCGTGACGTTGAAGATCGTGCCCCTGCGGCTCGTACCCGAAAACGCGATGCGCGCTGCGACCTTGTCGGAGAGGGGGCCGGAAATCGCCGCCTTCGCCTGCTTGAAGGCGAGATTGCCGACGGTCAGCTCGGCCTTGCCTTCGAAATCGAACGTCGGCTGGTTGGTCGTGATGTTGATGGCGCCGGCGGTGGTGTTCTTGCCGTAAAGTGTTCCCTGCGGACCGCGCAGCACTTCGATGCGGTCGACATCAAGAAAGTCGAAAACCGAGGATGACGCACGCGCATAATAGACATCGTCGACATAAAGGCCGACGCCCTGGTCGATACCATCCGTGGTGAGGCCGAACGGCGCGCCGAAGCCCCGGATATTGACCGCCGAGTTGCGTGGGTTCGAGGAATAGAACTGTACCGAAGGCGCAAGCTGCTGAAGCTTGCCAACATTGAAGGCGCCGGTTTCATTGATCTGGGCGCCGGCAATAACCGAAATGGCGAGCGGCACATCCTGAATATTCTCGGCGCGGCGGCGGGCAGTGACGACGATAGCGTCGCTGATGTCCGGCGCTTCGGCGACGGATTCTTGAGCGAACGCTATCGGCGCCGCAAGGATGAACGAAGGCAGGACTGCGGACGCAGTCAACAAAAAGCGGGCGATCATTAGAAAACTCCCTGTTTGATAGATCGCGACGCCTCCGGTGGTCCGGTCGGTGCCAGATTGGTTTTTTGTGAATAGGTTCAGGCCGGGAAGCGGCGCTTCTCGGTGATGTCGAGCTGGACGATCCGCGCATCGTGAACGGTGAGCGTGATCGTGCCGTAGCGAAGACGCCCGAGCGCCTCGCGGATGGTTTGCAGAGCCTCCTCCGTCGACGTGACGGGCTGCGGCGTGGCTTCGGTCATGTGGATGTCCCCCGGATGATGACGATGTGTCAGAGCGCAGCGCAGTGTTGGCGCGACTCGACATGCGGGCGTTCGCGGTCCTTTGCCGCGAAGATGAGGCGATCGAGCAGGCGCGCGCCGAACGGCCAGTCGCCGATGCCGGAATCGGCGTTGATGTGACCGCAGTCGCCCGCGTCGACCAGAAAGCTGCCCCAGCTGCGGGCAAGGAAGCTCGCCCACGAGAACTCGGCATAGGGATCGCTGCGGCTGGCGACGACGATCGACGGGAAGGGCAGGAATACGTTCGGCAGACCGCGGAAGGTATCGAAGCGGCCGCCCTCTTCGCGCTCGCAATCTGGGGGCGCGACGAGGAGAGCGCCGGCGATGGGCTTTCCGTAGCTCTGGCCGTGCTCGGCGACCCACCATGCGGCGGCGAGGCAGCCGAGGCTGTGGGCGACGAGGATGATGGGGGCGGAGGCGGCGTTGATCGCTTCGTCGAGGCGGACGACCCATCCGGTGCGTCCCGGTCGGTCCCAGTTGCCGAGCTCGGCGCGCACGGCATCGGGGCGGGCCTGTTCCCACAGCGTCTGCCAGTGCCGGGGGCCTGAATTGCCATAGCCCGGCACGAACAGCACGCGGGGTGTCGCGATGTCGCTCATCGTATATCTCCACTCAATGAGTAGAGAATATATACAAGTCAAAGAGTAGACAATGCAAAAAAGAAAACGTTTCACCTCTCATAGAAAACGGTTCAACGCCGACGTGGTTGGGGTGTTCGCATCGCGGAGCCGCAAAGGAAGGGCTTGCGCTGGGCTTTGTGCGGGTTAGAGATTTTTGGAATGAAAATCTTGAGCGGCCTAAACCGATGAAACTTGATTCCAAAGACCGGGCAATCCTTGAAATCCTGCAGCGTGACGCCACGCTCTCGATCCAGGAGATCGGGGACCGGGTCGCGCTGTCGGCGAATCCGTGCTGGCGCCGTATCCGGCAGATGGAGGAGGCCGGAATCATCGAGCGCCGCATCGCGGTGGTGAACGCGCCCGCGCTGGGGCTTGCGATGACGGTGTTCGTCTCGATCCGCATTTCGGCGCACGACAAGGCTTGGCTCGAACGGTTTGCCGCGGCGATCCGCGCGATCCCCGAAATCGTGGAATGCCACCGGATGAGCGGCGATGTCGACTATCTGCTGAAGATGCTGGTCCGCGATATCCAGCACTACGACCGGGTCTACCAGCGGCTGATCAGCGAGGTGCCGGGGCTGTCGGACGTCAGCTCCACCTTCTCCATGGAGCAGATGAAGGCGACACCCGTTCCGGTGAGCGCCGTGCCTGTCTAGGGCGCTGCTCTAGGCCGCTGCTTCCGTCTCGCCGGCGCGCGCGAGACGGGTGGGCAGGTAGGCGCGCAGGTACGAGATCATCGCGAGCTTCGCCTCGGCAAGCGCTTCGTCGGTGACGTGATCGCGATCGGCGACCGAGAGCGAGAAGAACACGTCGGAAATCAGCAGCGCCTTGAAGAACAGCTCGCGTGAATCGGCGAGGCCGGGGAGGACGAACTGGCGGCGCACGGCCGTCCAGAGCGCGGTGCCGAACCGAAAATCCTCTTTGCAACCGGCATTCTTGATTTCGGGCGGCGTGTGGGGCCCGAGCATCAGCTGGCGCGCTGCGCGGTTGCTGTTGAAGGCTTTCTGGTGATGCACAAGCGACAGTTCGATGAGCGTTTCCCACTCATCGACCTCGGGAAGCATCAGGTCTTCCGCGGCCTGTACAACGGCAATCGTGCGCACGAGCTCTTTCCAGAGATCGCCGATCTCGGGGAAGAAATGATAGGCCGATGAGGCAGGAATGCCCGCGACTTCCGCGACCGCGATCATGCCGATCTGATCGATGTTCTGCGTGTCGAGCATGGCGCGCGCCGCTTCGAGGAGCTCTGCGCGTCGGGCCCGGCCGCGCGCCTGTGTCGCCTTTCGCGCGGGCGGCCTGCTTTTCACATTGGTGATCATTTGCCCCGTTTCCATCGTTTTCGGGCTGTTGACAACCCCCCTGTTTTCATCAATAGTCGAAGAAATTCGATTTAAGCACAAATGAGGGACGGGGATGGGTGCAAAGCGGGCAGGGCGCGCATAACATCGTATTTTTCCTGAATAATTAAACGGGATGCGCGCGGCGGGAGGCGGTTTCAATCTGCACCGCATTAGACAAATGAAAAATTAACTCGAAGATATACGGGTTAATGTTCGAGTTCCTGAACGGGTCCACTACAAGGAGCCGATCGTGGACGCGCGCATCCCGTATCCAAATGGGCCGGGAACGTTTGAATGCCTCAGAACTATAATTTCGTGATCGAAGGCCGGTCTGTTGAGGCTGGCCGCCATTTTGATGTGATCAACCCTGCGGATGGGGCGGTGTTTGCGCGGTGTCCCGCGGCGACGGAGGCCGATCTGGATGCGGCGGTCGCGGCGGCGCGACGCGCGTTCCCGGGATGGGCGGCGACGCCGGACGCGGAACGCAGGGCGGCTGTGAACGCGATGGCAGACATCATCGAGGCGAACGCGGCGGAGCTTGCCGAGCTGGTGACGCGGGAGCAGGGCAAGCCGCTCGGCGGCATGGGCTCGCAGTGGGAGGTCGGCGGCGCGGCGGCATGGACGCGCTACACCGCGAGCCTCGACCTGCCCGTGGAGACGATCCAGGACGACGCGGCCGGCAAGGTGACGCTGCACCGCAAGCCGATCGGCGTGGTCGGTTCGATCACGCCGTGGAACTTCCCGGTGATGATCGCGATCTGGCACATCATGCCGGCGATCCGCGCGGGCAACACCGTGGTGCTGAAGCCTTCGCCCTATACGCCGATCGCGACGCTGCGACTCGCCGAGCTGCTGCAGGCGGCGCTGCCGCCGGGCGTGCTCAATGCGGTGGCGGGCGAGGACGAGATCGGCCGCGCGATGTCCGTGCATCCGGGGATCGACAAGATCGTGTTCACGGGATCGACGCGCACCGGCAAGCGCGTGATGGCGAGCGCGGCGGACACGCTGAAGCGGCTGACGCTGGAGCTTGGCGGCAACGATGCGGCGATCGTGCTGCCCGACGCCGATCTCGATGCGCTGACCGAGAAACTGTTCTGGGGCGCATTCATCAACAACGGCCAGACCTGCGCGGCGATCAAGCGGCTCTACGTGCATGATTCGATCTACGACGAGGTGTGCAAGCGGCTCGTCGCTTATGCGGCGAACGTGAAGGTCGGTGACGGGCGCAATGCGGACAGCATTCTCGGCACGGTGCAGAACCGGATGCAGTTCGACCGCGTGCGCACGCTGGTGGATGCGGCGATCGCGGACGGTGCGCAGGCGCTGTGCGGCGGCGCGCCGATGGAAGGCGAAGGTCTGTTCTACCCGGTGACGATCCTTGCCGGGGCGAAAGAGGGCATGGCCATCGTCGACGAAGAGCAGTTCGGCCCGGCGCTGCCGGTGATCCGCTACAGCGATATCGAAGATGCGCTGGCACGCGCGAACGACAACCCGAGCGGCCTCGGCGGTTCGGTGTGGTCGGGCGACATCGACAAGGCGGCAGCGCTTGCGGGCCGTCTCGAATGCGGCAGTGCGTGGGTGAACAATCACAGCGCCATCCGCCCCGACGCGCCCTTCGGCGGCGTCAAGCAATCGGGCATCGGTGTCGAGTTCGGAACCCTCGGCCTTGCCGAGTTCACGACCGTGCAGGTTATCCATCAGTGAGCGGAATCGGCCTTGATCCGATTGAGACGGCGAGCCGTGACGAGCTTTCAGCGTTGCAGTTGGAGCGTTTGCGGGCGAGCCTTGCCCATGCGTATGCGGGGAACCCTGCGTACCGTGCGAAGTTCGACGCGGCGGGGGTTCATCCTGACGATCTGAAGTCGCTGAGTGACCTTTCGAAGTTCCCGTTCACGACGAAGGCGGATTTGCGCGATGCGTATCCGTTCGGCTTCTTCGCGGTGCCGCAGGAGAAGCTGTCGCGTATCCATGCCTCGTCGGGAACGACGGGGAAGGCGACGGTCGTCGGCTACACGAAGGCCGACATCGCGACATGGTCGAGCCTCGTCGCGCGCTCGATCCATGCGGCGGGCGGGCGCCCGGGGATGAAGGTGCACGTCGCCTACGGCTACGGCCTCTTCACCGGCGGTCTTGGCGCGCACTACGGCGCGGAGGCCTTGGGCTGCACGGTGATCCCGATGTCGGGCGGGCAGACCGAAAAGCAGGTGCAGCTCATCACCGACTTTGCCCCCGAGATCATCATGGTGACGCCGAGCTACATGCTGGCGATCCTCGACGAGTTCCGGCGGCAGGGCATTGATCCTGCGACGAGCTCGCTGAAGACGGGCATCTTCGGCGCCGAGCCGTGGACCGAAGCGATGCGTGCGGAGATCGAGCGGTCCTTCGCGATCGATGCGGTGGACATCTACGGCCTCTCCGAGGTGATGGGCCCGGGCGTGGCGCAGGAGTGCGTGGAGACCAAGGACGGCCTCACCATCTGGGAGGATCATTTCTATCCCGAGGTGATCGACCCCGAGACGGGCGACGTGCTCCCGGACGGTGAAGAGGGCGAGCTTGTGTTCACCTCGCTCACCAAGGAGGCGATGCCGATCGTGCGCTACCGCACGCGCGACCTGACGCGGCTTCTGCCCGGCACGGCACGCAGTATGCGGCGGATGGCGAAGATCACGGGCCGCAGCGACGACATGATGATCATCCGGGGCGTGAACGTGTTCCCGAGCCAGATCGAGGAGCACATCCTGTCGGTGCCTGCGCTTGCGCCGCACTTCCTCGTAGAGCTGACCCGCCCGGATCGGATGGACATGGTACGGCTTTCGGTCGAGGCGCGCGAGGACACCGACGCCTCCAGCCACGCCGAACACGCCTACACGCTCGCACACCGCATCAAGACCATGGTGGGGATCTCCGTGAAGATCGACATCCAACCCGCAGGATCGCTCCCACGATCACAAGGCAAAGCATCGAGAGTCATCGACAAGAGAACACTGAGTTCCTGAGCAAAGCGTAATTCGTCATCCAGCAAAACACTCAGAAGGGGGTAATGATGAAAAGAGAAACTATCCGCACTCTGGCGAAATCATCCGTCGCGATCGCGGCGCTGATGCTGCCCGCCGCTGCGTTCGCGCAGAGCGGCGAACAGGCCGCGACCGACAATACCGAGGTCCTCGGCGGTTTCGAAGACATCGTCGTCACCGCGACGCGTCAGTCGCAGGCGATCAGCAAGGTGCCGCTCAGCGTCAGCGCCTTCACGCAGGAAACGCTCGACAGCCGCGGCGTGCGTGAATTCGCCGACGTGATCCGGCAGACGCCGGGCGTCGTTTTCGAAGCGACCAACACGACGACGAACATCTCGATCCGCGGCATCAATTCGACCGCGGGCGCGGCAACGACCGGCGTCTATATCGACGATACGCCGATCCAGATCCGTTCGCTCGGCTACAGCGGCGGCAACGCCTATCCGGTGATCTTCGATCTCGAACGCGTCGAGGTTCTGCGCGGCCCGCAGGGCACGCTGTTCGGTGCGGGTTCGCAGGGCGGCACGATCCGCTTCATCTCGCCGCAGCCGAGCCTGACGCGGACGTCCGGATACGTGCGTGCGGAAGCTGCGCTCACCGAAAACGGCGGCCCCAGCTATGAAGCGGGTGTCGCCTATGGCGTGCCGCTCGTGGAGGACAAGCTCGGCGTTCGCGTGAGCGGCTATTACCGCCGCGACGGCGGCTTCATCGACCGCGTCCGCTTCGAAGACAAGGGCGTGGTCGACGACGACGCGAACTACCAGAATTCCTATGTCGGCCGCGTCGCCTTCACCTGGTCGCCGGTGCCGGAACTCCGCATCACGCCGTCGATCACGTATCAGAAGATCTACACCAACGACAGCCCGGAGACGTGGGACAATGTCCGCGCCGATTTCACAGTGCCGGACGCGCAGTTCTCCGATTATGACAAGGGCGTGTTCCTGAACGGCAACCGCGTGCAGGAATCGGGCCGCGACCGCTTCTACCTGCCGACGCTGAACGTGCAGTATTCGTTCGGCGGTGTCGATCTTACCGCGATCGGTTCGTATTTCGATCGCAAGCAGACGTTCCGTTCGGACTATACGACGTTCGACCAGAGCCTGTTCACGGGCATCACGCTGCCGATCTTCCCGGACCAGGAAGGCTTCAGCGATTTCGTGAATACGCAGAAGATCACAACGGGTGAAATTCGCTTGCAGTCCGCGAACACGGATTCGCCCTTCACCTGGGTGGTCGGCGGCTTCTACCAGAAGGCGAAGCAGACCTCGATCCAGCAGGTGGAAGACCGCTTCCTGTTCGAATACGCGCCGTTCCTGATCCCGTTCTTCCCGCCGCTCGTCGACGGGCGCCTTATCTACGATCAGGCGACGAGTTCGAAGGACACGCAGGTCGCGGCGTTCGGTCAGGTGAACTTCAAGCCGATGGATCAGCTGACGCTGACCGTGGGCCTGCGTTACGGCCAGACCAAGTTCAACATCAATTCGTTCGCGCAGGGGCCTGTTGTGGGGCCGCCGGTGACCGACATCGGCACGCAGAAGGAAAAGCCGTTCACGCCCAAGTTCGGTGTCGAATTCCAGGTCGATCCGGCGAACCTGATCTACGCGTCGGCATCGAAGGGCTTCCGCCCCGGCGGTTACAACCCGCAGGTCGGTACGCCGTGCCAGGCGAGCGATCTCGATCCGCTCGGCTATCCGGATGGACGCCCCGAGACGTACAAGTCGGACTCGGTGTGGAGCTATGAAGCGGGCGTGAAGAGCCGTACGCTCGGCGGGCGTCTCAGCGTGCAGGGTAGCGTCTACCAGATCGACTGGAAGAACATCCAGCAGGTCGTCGGCCTCGGCGGTTGCGGCTTCCAGTTCACGGCGAACCTCGGTTCGGCGCGCAGCCGCGGCTTCGATCTGCAGCTCGACTACCGCGTGACCGACGACTTCACGCTGCAGGCAGAGGTCGGCTACACCAACGCCAAGTTCCTCGACACGTTCTTCGGCGGCCCGCTCGCCACCGTGCCGCTGGTGACGGAAGGCAACCATGTCGTCTCGCCGCCGTGGACGGTTTCGGTGCACGCGCAGCACGAGTTCTCGCTGCGTGAGGAAGACGATGCGTATGTCCGCGCCGACTTCGATTACCGGGCGCACCAGACGAGCCTGACGCCGGGCCTCGATCCGCGGAACGGCGGTGTCGATCCGACGCTCAGCAACGCTCCGGCGATCCGGGCGCTCTCGCTGCGCGCGGGCTACCGCCTGAACGGCATCGATCTGTCGATGTTCGCGAACAACGTACTCGATCAGGCGGTGTGGTCCAGCCGCCGGGCGCGCGACAACAACAATGCGACGATCTATCGTTCGAACATCGTGCGTCCGCGCACGTTCGGCGTGACCGCCGCGTACCGGTTCTAGGGCAACGAAGGGCCGCAGTTGCAAGTGCAGCTGCGGCCCATACGGTTGGGGAGAGCGATGGTTTCGATTCAGAAGCGGCGCGTGGCGATTTTGATTGCGGCCTGCCTTGCATCGCCGGCATTCGCCGCATCGCCCACGACGATCTACTACAACGGACAGGTTTATACGCCGGGCGGATGGCAGACGGCGTTTGCCGTGCGCGACGGCCGCATCGTCGCCGTGGGCAACGATGCGGACATCCGCAAAACGCCGGGTGCGCACGCCGTCGATCTCGGCAAGCGCACGGTACTGCCCGGCCTGTTCGACATGCACGTGCACCCGACGCTCGACGCCCGGGGCTACACCGGCAGTTGCAAGCTCCCGCAGGAAGCCGGTGCGAAACAGATTCAGGAGAGCATCGCCGCCTGCGTCAAAACGAAAGCGCCCGGCGAATGGCTGACGGGCGGCCAATGGCAGGCGTCCAGCATCACCGATGAGCCGATGAATACGCAGACGCTCGATGCCGTGTCTCCGAACAATCCGGTCACGCTCGTCGATATCAGCGGACATTCGATCTGGGCGAATTCGAAAGCGCTCGCTGTCGCGGGCATCACGAAGGACACGCCCAATCCCGAGGGCGGCATCATCGAGCGCGATGCGGGCGGAAACCCCACCGGTCTTCTCCGCGAGTCGGCGAGCGAATTGGTGACGCGTCACATACCGCCGCAACCGGTCGAGGAAACGAAGCGCCTGCTCGGGAAAAGTCTCGACCTTCTACTGTCCTACGGGATCACCGGTTTCGTCGAGGCTGTCGCCATGCGCGAGGATCTGGCGATCTATGCCGATCTCGCCGACAAGGGCGCGCTCAAGCAGCATGTTCAGGCGTGCATTGCGACGAGCATGGCCGGGCACGGGAATTCCGAACTTGACGCGACCATCGCCGACATCCCGAAATACACGCGCGAGCGCTTCAAGCCGACGTGCGTGAAGGTGTTCGCGGACGGCGTGCCGACCGATAGCCACACGGGCGCGATGCTGCAAGCGTATCAGGCGGGACAGCCCAATGCGCCCGCGAAGGGCCTGCTGCTGTTCGATCCCGAAACGCTGAACCCGCAGATGGCGAAATGGGACAAGCTCGGCCTTACGGTGCTGTTCCATGCCGCCGGAGACTGGGCGGTGCGCGCCTCGCTCGATGCCGTCGCCTTTGCGCGACAGCAGAACGGCAACACGGGCCCGATGCATCAGGTCGGGCATCTTACCTTCGTCGATCCGGCGGACCTGCCGCGCGCGAAGGCTCTGAACGCCGCGTTCGAATACTCGCCCTATCTGTGGGACCCGCAGCCGATCAGCGACGACATCACCAAGGCTGTCGGCGAGCCACGCATCTCGCGTGTGTGGCCGATCAAGGACGGTTTCGATGCAGGCGCGCTCGTGATCGCGGGGTCCGACTGGATCGTGGTGCCCGCGCCCGACCCCTGGCTCGGCATCGAGACGGCGATGACGCGGCAGAACCCGGGCGGCAGCACGCGGACGTTCGGCGCCGGGCAGGCGATCACGCTCGATCAGGCGATCCGTATGTTCACGATCAATGCGGCGACGCGCCTCGGCCTCGACAAGGAACTCGGCACGATCGAGGCGGGCAAGCGCGCCGATTTCATCGTGATCGACAAGAACCCGTTCCGCATCCCGGCAACTGACATCCATACGATCAAGGTGCAGAAAACCTACATCGACGGTGAAGTCGTGTTCGATCGCGGCACGTCTGGGGAATAAACGGCATTCGTGGAAGGGAGTGGGGCATGGCTTCAACGTCGGTAAGGGCCAAGCGCAACGCGCGGATAATCTTGCTCGCGGCGGGTGCGGCCGTGCTTGCCTCGGCCGCCTACGCGGCCTCGCCGGCAACGATTTACCGGAACGCGCAGGTCTACACGCCTTCAGGGTGGAAGAATGCCTTCGCGGTGAAGGACGGGCGCATCGTCGCGGTCGGGAATGACGAGGATGTGCGCAAGGCCGCGAAAGGCGCGCGCGAGGTCGATCTCGGCAGCCGCACCGTGCTTCCCGGCCTCTACGACATGCACGTGCATCCCGTGCTGCAGGCGAAGGGCGGCGAAGGGCGCTGCAGCATTTCGCCCGACCTTCCCGCCGCCGAACTCCTCGCCGGGGTCGGCGCCTGTGCGAAGGCCGCTGCCAAGGACGAATGGGTGGCTGGCGGCCAGTGGCAGGCCTCCGTGCTTGCCGGCACGCCCATCACCGCCGCGACGCTCGACACGGTATCACCTGATAATCCCGTGATGCTGTTCGACGTGAGCGGCCACAGCCTGTGGGTGAATTCGAAGGCGCTGGCGATTGCGGGCATCACGAAGGACACGCCCAATCCGGAAGGCGGCATCATCGAGCGCGACGCGGCGGGACTGCCGACGGGCGTGCTGCGCGAGACGGCGCGCAATCTCGTGCTGCGCCACCTTCCGCCGCAGCCTGCCGAAAGGACGCAGGCGGAGCTGAAGAAGAACTTCGATTACCTGCTGTCGTTCGGGATCACCGGTTATGTCGAGGCGATGGCGTTTCGCGATGATCTCGAAACCTATGCCGCGCTCGCCGACAAGGGCGAGCTGAAGCAGCACGTGCAAGCGTGCATCGCCTACAGCCACGCCGGGCATCCGAACCCCGATCTCGATGCGACGATCGCCGCGATTCCATCGTACACGCGCGAACGCTTCAAGCCGACGTGCATCAAGGTTTTCGCGGATGGCGTGCCGACGGAGAGCCATACCGGTGCGATGCTGGAAGATTACGAGGCTGGGCAGCCCAATGCCCCCGCGCGCGGGCTGTTGTTGTTCGATCCCGCGAAGCTGCATCCGCTGATGGCGAAATGGGACAAGCTCGGCCTCAACGTGCTGTTCCACGCGGCGGGCGACGCCGCCGTGCGCGCGTCGTTTGACGCTATTGCGTATGCTCGGCAGCAGAACGGCAGCGGCGGCCCGATCCATCAGGTCGGGCACTCGACATTCGTCGATCCCGCCGATCTGCCGCGCCCGAAGGCGCTGAACAGCGCGATCGAATATTCGCCCTATCTGTGGGATCCGCAGCCGATCAACGACGACATCACCACGGCGGTCGGTGCGCGGCGCATCGAACGCGTCTGGCCGATCAAGGATGGATTCGCGGCGGGTGCGCTGGTGATTGCGGGATCGGACTGGGCGGTGATACCCGCGCCCGACCCGTGGATCGGCATCGAGACGGCGGTCACGCGGCAGAAGCCGGGCGGCAGCGTGCGGACGTTTGGCGCCGGACAGGCGATCACACTGGAACAGGCGATCCGCATGTTCACGATCAACGCCGCAACGCGCCTCGGGCTGGAGAAGGACCTCGGCACGATCGAGGCCGGCAAGCGCGCCGACTTCATCGTGATCGACAAGAACCCGTTCCGAGTTCCCGCAACGGACATTCACACGATCAAGGTGCAGAAAACCTACATTGACGGCGAGGTCGTGTTCGACCGCGCCAAGGCAGGCGCACGATGAAGGCGGCATTCGCTTTCGCGCTGCTCGTCGCGGTCGCGGCGTCGCCTGCCCATGCCGAGCGCGTGGAAACGGTTTCGGTCTACAAGGGTGATTTCGCCACGGTGAATTCGTTCGTGTTCTCGAACGGAAAATCGCTCGTGGTGATGGATGTGCAGCGCAAGGCGAACGAGGCGCGCAAGCTCGCCGCGATGATCAAGGCGATGAAGCTGCCGCTGACGCATATCCTCATCAGCCATGGGCACACCGATCATTTTACCGGCATGGCGGTGTTCCGCGAGGAATTCCCGGACGCGAAGATCGTCGTCGCCAACGAGGACATCAAGGCGGACATCAAGCGCTACGCGATCTACATGGACACGGGCGGCGAAACCGGCGCGGAACCGCCGCTCGATCCGGCGCTGAAGCCGAAGACGCCGGAGCATCCCGGCGGCTTCGATTATGAGCGCAATATCGAGGTGCTGAACGCGCCGAAACTGGAGATGGTCGGCGGCGGCAGCCTCGAACTTTCCACCGACTACATGCGCGCCGAAACGCCCTATATCACCACGGTCTACAGCCCCGATCTCAACGCGCTGTTCCTTTCCGATTTCGGCTACAACGGCGTCCATTTCTGGATGGGCGACGATATCAGCCGCGAGGATCTGAAGAACTGGCGGGCCGAACTTGTAGCGCTGAAGGCGCGCTACGCGAAGCAGAAGCCCAAAATCTATCCCGGTCACGGCGATCCCACTGACATGCGTATCTTCGATCCGTCGGTGCGCTATATCGACGATTTCCTCGCCGTGACCGCAGCCTCCAAATCGCCGGAAGACGCGATGGGGAAGATGATCGCGCTCTACCCGGGTTACAAACAGGCCGACTTCTTCCTGAAATACAGTGCCATGGAGCACATGCCGGGGCGCGCATCGAGCGTGGGCCACCGGGCGGACGCGGCATGGCGCGCGAAGGTCCGTGAACTTGCCGCGAAGGAATTCCGCAATCCCGCGTGGGGCTATTCGCACAGCGTGCGGGATTATGTTCTGGCGCAGCAGCTTGCGCGCGCGGACGGTGTTCGGCTGGACGACGACGTGATGTTCGCCGCTGCCTATCTTCACGATATGGCCGCGTTTCCGAAATGGGAAGAGCAGGGCACAGATCACGCCGACCGCGCTGCTGCGATCGTCGATACAGTCCTGAAGGGCAGCGGCTTTCCGGAGCGCAAGCTTGACGCGGTGCGCGAGGCGATCCGCACGCACATGTACGATCGCGAGCCGAAGACGCCGGAAGCGCTTTATCTGCACGATGCGGATGCGCTTGATTGGCTCGGCGCCGTGGGCGTCGCGCGCGTGATGGCGCTCGTCGATCCGCAGGGCGGCAAGCCCGCAGGGCCGGACATGGCGAAGTTTCTGGAAGCCAATCTCGCGAATGTGCCGGCGCGTGTACTCACGCCCGCGGGCAAGGCGATGCTGCCGGCGCGCAAGGCGGAGCTCGAAGCCTTCCTTCGCGATCTGCGCGCGCAGACGGAAGATTTCTCGACACTTTAATGAGCAAGCAGGGGAGACAGGGGATGCTGAAAACGATTGCGGGGAGCGTGCTGGCCCTTTCGGTGATCGGCAGTGCGGCGGCGGAGGAAGCGCCGGCGGATACGATCCTGCTGAACGGCGAAGTGCGGACACCGGCGGGCTGGGTGCAGGCGCTTGCGATCCGCAATGGCGTGATCGTCGCGGTGGGCGATGCAAAAGCCACGGACGCATTTCGCGGGCCCAATTCGGTCGTCGTCGACCTGAAGGGCGCGGCGGTTCTCCCCGGCCTCCACGACATGCACGTGCACAGTCATTTCGCGGGGCTCGAGCAGTTTTCGTGCAGCTTCGGCTATGGCGCGAAGCCTGCCGCCATTGCCGCGCGCGTGAAGGAATGTGCGAAAGCCGCGAAGCCCGGCGATTGGATCACCGGTGGCAACTGGGTGGGCGCGGTGTTCAAGAAGGGCGAGCAGACGCGCGCTTTCCTCGACAAGGTTGCGCCCAACAATCCCGTGGTACTTTCGGACGAATCGCATCACAGCATCTGGGCGAATTCGAAGGCGCTCGAACTCGCGGGCGTGACGCGCGACACGAAGGATCCGGAAGGCGGCATCATCGATCGCGACGCGAAGGGCAATCCCACGGGTGTGTTCCGCGAATTGGCGACGGACCTCATCGAGAAGATCATGCCCCCGCCCACCGAGGAAATGAACCGCAAGGCGCTGATGCTTTCGACGGCGCAGATGCTTTCTTACGGGATCACCTCCTATACCGAGGCGACGGTCCGCGACAGCAACATGAAGACGCTGTCCGATCTTTCGGGCGAAGGTCTCCTGAAGCAGCGCGTGCGCGGATGCATCGTGTGGGCGCCGGGCGATGCCATGGGTGAGCGCCTGATCGAAACGCGAGCCATGTATGCAAAGCCGCGCTTCAAGACGGACTGCGTGAAGCTGTTCATGGACGGCGTGCCGCTGGAAAGCCATACCGCTGCAATGCTCGAACCCTACAAGGGCGTTTCGAACACCGATCCCACCAACAAGGGCATATTGCTGATCCCGCAGCCGACGCTCGACGCGGCCGTGGCGAAGTTCGATCGCATGGGGCTGCACGTGAAATTCCACGCTGTCGGCGACGGCGCGGTGCGTTCGGCGATCTCGGCTGCCGAATATGCGCGCAAGGTGAACGGCTGGGCCGGATCGGCGCACGATGTCGGCCACACGACCTTCGCCGATCTCACCGACATTCCGCGCGTGCGCGACCTGCACCTGACGTGGGAATTTTCGCCCTACATATGGTATCCGACGCCGATCACCGACATCGATATGCGTCGCGCCGTGGGCGACGAGCTGATGAAGCGCGTGATTCCGATCAAGGACGCGCTCGACAGCGGCGCGAATGTCGTCGCGGGGTCGGACTGGTCGGTGGTGCCGTCGGTCAATCCGTGGCTCGCGATCGAGACGATGGTGACGCGGCAGGCGCCGGGCGGCGGCGGCACGATGATCGCGCCGGACGAGCGCGTGTCTCTCGACGATGCGTTCCGCATCTTCACGGAGAATTCGGCGTCGCTGATGGGCACGCGCGATATCGTCGGCGCGATCGAGCCCGGGATGCGCGCGGACATCATCGTTACCGAAAAGAACCCGTGGAAGGTGCCGGTCACCGAAGTTCACGCGACCAAGGTGCGGATGACCTTCATCGACGGCGAGAAAGTGTATGATGCGGCGAATCCGCCCAAGCTGACCGCGAACTGAGAGGAAAAGCCATGCCGCGCACCGGGTTCTACACCGACGAACGCACCTTCTGGCACGCGACCGGAATGCAGGCGCTGTTCCTGCCGGTCGGTGACTGGGTGCAGCCGCCGGGCGGAACGGCGGGCGCGGATACGCCCGATTCCAAGCGCCGTCTGCTCAACCTCGCGAACGTTTCGGGGCTGACACGCAAGCTGGTGATGGCGGAGTCGACACCGGCCACGGTGGAGGACGTCTGCCGTGTGCACCCCCGCGACTACATCGATCGCTTCAAGGCGACGAGTGACGCGGGCGGCGGAGATATCGGGCACCTCGCGCCGTTCAGCAAGGGCGGCTTCGAGATTGCGATGATCTCGTGCGGGCTCGCCATCTCGGCGGTCGACGACGTGCTCTCCGGCAAGGTGGATAATGCCTATGCGCTCTGCCGTCCGGCGGGACATCACTGCCTTGCCGACATGTCGATGGGGTTCTGCCTGCTCGCGAACATTCCGATCGCGATCGAGGCGGCGAAGGCGCGGCACGGCATCTCGCGCGTCGCGGTGGTGGACTGGGACGTGCACCACGGCAACGGCACGCAGTCGATCTTCTACGACCGCGACGACGTGCTGACGATCTCGGTGCATCAGGACCGCTGCTTCCCGCCGGGATACAGCGGCGCAGAGGATCGCGGCGAGGGCAAGGGGCTCGGCTACAACCTCAATATCCCGCTTCCCGCCGGCGGCGGTCACGACATCTACGTGCACGCGTTCGAGGCGCTGGTGCTTCCGGCGCTCGAGAAATTCCAGCCGGAGCTCATCATCGTCGCGTGCGGGCTCGACGCGAACAGCGTCGATCCGCTGGCGCGGATGCTGCTGCACAGCGAAAGCTACCGCACGCTGACGCAGACGATGATGGACGCCGCGAACCGCCTGTGCGGCGGGCGCCTCGTCGTCGTTCATGAGGGCGGTTATGCGGAGGCCTATGTGCCGTTCTGCGGCCACGCGGTGCTGGAGACGCTGAGCGGCGAGCGGACGGCGGTGGTCGATCCGGTGCTCGAGATGGCGCTCGGCTGGCAGCCGGGGCCGGAGGCCACGGAATTCCACAGGCAATGGGTTGAACGGCTGGTCGCGAACCTCGCATGACCCCGCTCCGCCTCGCCGCCGCCGCGCTGCTGCTGTCGCTGCCCTCCGCCGCGCTTTGCAGCGAGTGGCTGATGATGGTGAAGTCGCAGAACACCGATCCGGCGCGCGAGGCGGAATTCGAGCACTGGTATAACGAGATCGATATTCCGGACGTGCTCGTGGTGCCTGGATACGAACGCGCGCGGCGCGGGCACGCCGTGGGTGGCGAGCAGCGGCCGTACGTTGCGCTGTACACGATCGCGTCGTCCGACATGGACAAGACGATCATAGCGATGCTGATGGCGAGCTGGCGCATGGACCAACTGGGGCGCGGCACCGACCTCATCAAAGTGACCGAGCGCATCTATTACAAGCGCGACGGGAAAGGTGCACGGAGCGAGAGCGCGGGAAAGCCGACGCATCTCTACCTGCACCGTTCTAAGGGCATAACCGAGAAGGACCTGAAGGCGCTGGTGAACGCTGGGCTCGCGGTCAGTGCGACGCCGTACCGGGTCTACAACGTGCTGATGCATGAGCCGGTCGCGGTGCCGGATCAGCTCGTCGTGTTCGAGCTTTCAGCAGCGTCGGAAGCAGAGGCGAAAGCGGCGGTGCAGCGGATCGAGGCGCGGACCGGCGCCAGCGGATGCGGCGCCGATTGTGCGGCGCTCTATCAGTTGACGCTCGACGTTTCCGGCTGATCGAACTTCGCGACGAGCGCCGCGCGCGTTCCGGTGACATCGACGAGGCGCTGCGACCGATACGTTGCGACTTCCTCCGGCGTGTAGGGTTTGAATCCGTCCGCCGCGATGCCGCCCATCTTGGGGAGCAGCCAGTTGAGCAGGGCGGCGAGATCGGCATCGCTGAGCTTCGAATTCGCCGAACCTGGAACCTGCACGAGGAATTCGCGGCCGCCCTCCACCTTCAGGAAACGGTGAAGCTCGGCCTTCATCGACGGCACGCTGCCCTTCTGGCCGCTGCCGTCGGGCAGGTGACAGCCCTGACACTCGGTCATGTAGTTGATGTGTGCCGAGCGGCCGTTGCGTGTGAGATTGGGCGCAATGCCGCCAGCGTGCGCCGCTACGGCGGCGGCGCACAGCAGGACAGGAAAAACAACCAGGCGCATCCCTAGTCGGCAGCGCCGAGTACGACCGCGGTCGAGCAGTTGTAGACGACGCCGACTTCGGTGCCGAGGCACCAGTTGATGTCGTTCGAACCGGCGGGCTGGTGGACGGGCGTGTCGCCTTCGTTGCGGTTGCACATGCAGCGACCGCACGCGGATTTGCCGCAGCAGTCGTTGTAGGAGATCACGTAGTCCTTGTTGTCCACGGGATTGCGGCAGGTGCCGACCCACGTGATCGGCGAGGGCTCGGTGCCCGGCGGGCATGACGAGGTGCTGCCGCCGCAGCAGGAGCATAGGAAGCCGTCGATCGCGCAGTAGCGCCAGTAGTCGCACGACTGCGGGTCACCGCTTTCGCCCGGCTGCTGCGCCGCGTTCGCGCGCGAGACGGGAAGCAGCGGCATCGATGCGGCGGTAATGCCGAAGGCACTGGCGCGACCGAAGAAGCTGCGGCGTGACATGCCGCGCGCGGCCGTGCGGCTCAGCCGCTCCATGATCCTGTCGAGCCTGTTGGTCATTGGGCAGCTCCTGTGGTTGCGGCGCTCGCCTCGCGGCGCGCCATGTAGTCCTGGATCGAGGCGATGCCCGTCCGTTCGGCTTCGAACAGACTTTCGACATGCTCGCGATTGTTGACGAGACCCTTCGAGGCGACGCGGCCGTCCGCACCGAGCAGCACCGCGTAGGGCAGTTTGCCAACGCCGTGCGCGCGCCCGAGATCGGTGGAGAGCACGAAGGGATGATCGCCGAGCTTCTGCTGCACGATCATCTTCATCTGCGCAGCTTCATCGCCGTCGCTGGCGAAAACGAGGCGCGTGGTGGCGACATTCTCCTTCGCCACCGACAGCAGCACCGGTAGCATCGATTTGCACACCGGGCAGGTGGGCGAGAGGAAGAACACGAGCGTCGAGCGGCTGTCGGCCGCGATGCCGCCGATGCGTACCGCGTCGCCGGTGAGGCTGGGCAGCTCGAACATGGGCGCCGTCTCCCCAACCTTCGCGCCGCCCGAGAGCGTCAGCGCGCCGACCGGGCCGAGCCGTTCGTGGAGCAGGCCGACCTGCCGCAGGAGGCCGACCATCATCAACGCGAGTCCGGCGATCGCCACCCATTGCAGCGCGAACGCCGCCAGAAAAACCTCGTTCATCTCACCACCGCCTTTCCGCGCAGGCCACTTGCGCTGAACTGTCCGAACCCGAGATAGAGCAGCGCGAACACCGCGATCGCGCCAATGCCCGAAATCCAATCGATCGCGCCGAGCGGGCGGGCGCTGAGGGGAAGCGCGAACACGGCGAACGCGAATGTCGCGAGCGCGACGTTGCGCAGCACCAGCTCCCAGCCGAGCGTTGCCTGCGCCGCGCCGAAGCCCAGGCAGCCGCAATCGATGTGATCGCGGCCGCGCGCAATGTTGATGCCCATCGCGGCGGCATAGGCGAGGAGCAGCGCGGCGATGCCGAGCATCGCGATCTGGCTGCCGAGAGGAACAGCGATGATCGCTGCTGCGCCGAGGGCGAGTTCGGCGAGGACGATCATCGCACCCGCCGGGCGGACAAGCGCCGCCGGCAGAAGCCGATAGTTGCCGAGCGTCCCAACAAAGCCCGCGAAGTCCCTGAGCTTGCCGCCGCCCGATAGCAGGAACAGGCTGCCGAGCAGCACGTTCGCCACCAGAACAGGGAGGATGTCTATACCCGTCACTGGCCCTGTCATTGGCCGGTCACCGGCGAGGGCTGGATCACCGTCATGAAGTCGCCGAGCCCTTCGATCTTGCGGATGAGCGCGCCGGTGATGGCGTCGCGGACCTTGAAATCGGTCTCACCGGGCATGGCGGTGTAGAGGAGCGGCTTCGCGTCCTGACTGACGGCGACGGAGAGTGCCATGCCATCGAGCGGGATGCGCTGGATGCGCGTCTGCTTTGCAGCATCATAGACCCAGATCTCTGTGCCGGGATCCTTGTGCGTGTTGGGCCCGCCCTCGTGCATCAGCACGTAGAGACGCCCGGTGGCACGGTGGTACGCGGCGGTCTGCAGCGCGCCCGGACGCCAGCCGGCATCGGCGGCGGTGATCAGCGACCATGTCTTCGCGAGGCTGGGCACGTCCTTCGCATGATCGATCACGTGCACCTTGCCGGAGGGCGTGAAGAACAACCACTGCTTGCCGGTCCACACACCCTTCTCGGTAACGGGATCGTCGTCCGCGAAGAGTTTCTTCGAGGTCTTGCCGAGCGTGACCTTGCCTTCGGCGTCGAGCGTGGCGGGTTGCAGCGCGCCGTCACCGCAGATCAGGAAGAACTTCGACGGCCCGGTCGGGAAGACGAGGCCGCAGCCCGACGTCACGAACTCGCCGACGGTCTTTTGCGCCTGCATGTCGACGACGGTGACGGACTGCTCGGGCGTGAAATTGTAAAGCACCGCGAAACGACCGCCCGGCATCACCGGCGCCGACGAAATGAACGGCATACCGCTGAAGCGCTTCGGCGGTATGATCGCTTCCGTTCCGGCCTTGAGATCCGCTGTCTTGTAGAAGGTCACGACATCGGTCCGCTCGCCGCGGACACCGCGCGAGAGATGGATCGAGGGCACGCCGAACGTCTTGCCGTCTTCGGCAAGAAGGAGCGAGCCGTGACCGTAGCCGCCGCTGATCATGCCGAGCATCTGGCCGCTGTCGGCATCGAGCAGATAGGCGCGGCCGTCGAGCATACGGTCGAACGAAACGTCGTTCACCCAGACCCAGTGCGGCTGCATCACCTCGGCGAGCGTTTCCTGCGTCAGTTCTTCAGGCTGAAGCTGCGCGGTTGCAGGTGCAGCAACGGTGGCGAGGCAGAGCGCGGTGAAGGCAGTGAGTGTTTTCATATCGGTCCTCCGGCGGGTCAGGCTATTTCCGCGTGGCGAGATAGGCGATGACATTGGCGCGATCCTCCGGCTTCGGCAGGCCCGCGAAGGCCATGCGCGTGCCCTTGATGGTGGCGGCGGGCTTTAGAAGGAAGGCATCGAGCTTGTCGGACGTCCAGACGATGCCCGAACCTTTCAGGGCCGGCGAATAATTGAATTCGCCGAGACCGGCCTTGCGCCCGGCGACGCCGAACAGGTTCGGGCCCATCGCCGTCTTCTTGCCGGCCTCCACCGAATGGCACATCGCACAGCGCTTGAACACCGCCGCACCCGCCGCGGCGTCGCCGGCGGCGTGTGCGGGCACCGATACAAGCGCTGCGATCACGGCCAGCCCTATCCTTGCCAGTCTTATCCTTGAACGCATCAAACCCGTGTCCCTCCCGGATGATACTAGAAATTGTAGGTGACGCTGCCGCCGATCCAGCGCGGACGCGCGTAGGTCTGGTTCGAAAGGCCGAGCACCGACCCGAGATCGAGATTGTAGATGCGGTATTCCTTGTCCGTCACGTTGTTGGCGAACGCAGCGATCACCCAGCGGTCGTCATCCGTTGTGAAGGACACGCGGACATTGCCGACAAGGTGCGAGGCACCAAGATCGATGGGGGCGTTGAAGGTCGAGAAATACTGTTTGCTGTCGTATTTCCAATCCGTCTGGAACGCGAGCGAGCCCGGGCCAACGGGAACGGCGTAGCGCAGCGTACCGCCGATGCTCCATTCGGGTGCCTGCGGCATCTTGCGATCGGCGACGCGGCCGGCGGGGAGCGTGATGCCCTTCACCTTCGTATCGAGGTGCGTGAGGAACGCCGACAGCATCAGGCCGCTTGCCGGGCGGAGGATCAGCTCGCCTTCGAAGCCGGTGACCTTCGCGGGGCGATTGGTGACGAACTGCGACAGGCCATCGAGCGAGAAGGCCTGATAGTCCTTGTAATCATAGTGGAAAACGGAGCCATTCAGCGTGACCATGCGGTCTGCGAACGTCGCCTTGAAGCCACCCTCGTAGTTCGTGAGCACTTCCTGATCATAAGGCAGCGTGGTGGGATCGATCGGCGCGAACGCCTGAATGCCGAAACCGCCGCTCTTCGTGCCGCGATTGGCGCTGACGTAAAGAAGCACATCGTCTGTGGGGCGGTAATCGAGCTCGATCTTGCCTGACCAGTTCTTGAACGTCTGCTTCGCGAGATCGGGGTTCGTGGAGGGGTTGAAGATGAAATCGGTGACGCCGTTTTCAGCGTGCGCGTAATCGTACTTCTTCCAGTCCCAGCTGTAGCGGCCGCCGATGATGAGGCTGAACTGGTCGCTCGCTTTGTATTCGGCCTGGCCGAACACCGCGATGGAATCGGTCTTCTGCGTGCCGCCGTAATTCTCGATGAAGCCGAGGATCGCGCTGCCATCGATCTGGTAGGCGTTTTTGGTCTTGATCTTGAGGCCGTAGATGCCGCCGAGCCACGTCAGACGATCGCTTTCGCCCGCAAGGCGCAGCTCCTGCGAAAGCTGATAGAGATCCTGCGCCGTATCATAATGGAAGATCGGCAGCGGCGACATGTCGCTGTCTTCCGCGTAGCGCTTCTTCAGATCCTGATAATCGGTGATGGAAGTGAGCTGCATGCCGCCGAAATCATGCTCGTAGCGAACGGTGGCGCTCCAGAACTTGCGGTCGAAATAACCCCCGTAATCGAATTCGCCGGTAAAGGGGTCATCGTCGGAATCGCGGTAGCCGAACGCATCGCAGCCGCCGCAAGTTTCCCAGAAATCCTCGTTCGGGCCGAGCGCATAGCCGAGGCCGTCTTCATTGAAGCCCGCCGCGACGTGTGTGTAGAGGCCGCCGCTCGTCTCGTCCTTGTTGCGCAGGCCCTGCAGCTTCACGAGCAGCGTGCCGTTCGGGCCGACATCGGCCTCTACCTGCAGGCGTCCGCCGAAGAAGCGGGAGTTGCCGAGATCCTTGCCGATGCGGTTTTCGATATAGCCGCCGTGATGGTTGGTGGTGAGCGAGAGGCGCGCGCGGACGGTGTCGGAAAGCGGGCCGCTGATTGCGCCTTCGGTCGCGATCTGCCCGTAGCTGCCAACGGTGAGCGTGCCGAAGCCCTCGAACGTGTTCGTCGGCCGCTTGGTGATCGCCTGCACGAGGCCGCCGGTGGCGTTGCGGCCGAAGAGCGTGCCCTGCGGGCCGCGCAGGATCTCGACGCGCTCCAGATCGAACATCTGGCCGCTGATCGCGCCGAGCGCGCTGACGTAGACTTCGTCGTTGTAGAAGGCGATCGGTGCCTCCTGCGAATCGGCGAAGTCGTTCTGCGAGACGCCGCGGATGTTGAACACCGTGATTGTGGGGCTGTATTGCGCGACCTGAAGGCTCGGCACCTGCCCGGCGAGCGCTGTCACGTCCTGCCGGCCCATCGAATCGAGCGCGGCGCCGCCGATCGCGGAAACCGAGAGGCCGATGTCCTGCAGATTCTGCTCGCGCTTCTGTGCGGTGACGACGATCGCGTCGTCAATGACGACGGCTTCCTGCGCCGCGGCCACGGCAGGCGCGAACGCGGCGCCCGCAAGCAGGACGAGCCTCAGCGACGGACGGATGAACGGATTGCTGCGCATGTGGTTTTCCCCTCCCTGAAACGCAATTCGCGTCGTTTCGGGCACTATATTTCGAATCAATTCGATTTGTAAAGTTGGGAAGCGCACCCTCTTGGGGGCGAAAAGGGGTCAATGTTGGAATTGTAACCGGATTAAATTCGAATTGACTTGACGTGGAGGATCAATGAGTGAACGCAAGGCCAAGGCAGGGACAATTCGGACAGACAGGCGGCGTGTGGGCGGATCGGCGAGACGGACACAGGAGCGGGGACGCACGCGCCGGGCGATCCTGGTCGAGGCGAGCCGCAAGCTGCTGCGCGAACGGGAAATCGACGAGATTTCGCTGACGGACGTGGCGGACGCGGCCGGAATCCCCAAAAGCTCCGCGTACCATTTCTTCTCCCACGTGCTCGAAGTCTTCGAGGCCGCCGCGAGCGACATGGAAACCGAAATCCTGAAGGATCTCGACGGCCTTTCGATGGCGGACTGCGCGGACTGGCGGCAGGCGGTCACCCGCTTCGTCGGGCGCGGCGCGGCGTTCTTCAATGCGAACCGCGATGCCATGCAACTGCTGATCGGCCCCAAGACCCCCTCGGCGATCAAGCTGAAGGACAGGCAGAACGACTTTGCCATCGCCGGACAGTTGAAGGACCAGATTTCCCGGAATTTCGAGCTTCCCGAGCTTGCCGACACGCCGGAAATCTTCTTCCGCGCGATCGAGATCGCCGACCTGTTCTTCGGGCTTTCGGTGATCCGGCACGGCCGCATCACCGATGCGTTCACCGACGAGGCCGGGCGCGCCACCTGCGCTTATTTGTCGCTCTACCTTCCCGTCGTGCTGCCGCGCGCGCGGCCGGCCTGAACAGATGCATTAAGCGGATCGCAACGTGTCTCGCCGATGCTGCGCTGCGAAAAGGGCAGGCGCATGGATACACAGACGCTCCGTAAGCAGCACGACGAGATCGGGGAAACGTCCGAGGCGCTGATCAATGCCATCATCACGCGCGATCGTCTGGAGGTTGCGAAAAGCCGCTGGCGGCTCGCGCGCGTGCTGATCGCGCATCTCGCGATCGAGGACAAATGGCTTTACCCTGCGCTCATTCGCGACGGTTCACCGCGCGCTTCGACGATGGCGCTCAACTTCCAGCGCGAGATGGGTGGCCTCGCCGCGGCCTTCAACGCTTACATGCTCGAATGGAGCGAAGACCGCATCACGAATGAATGGGAGGCCTTCCAGACCGCGACGTGGGCACTCATCGAAGCGCTCGACCTTCGCATTCGCCGCGAGAACGACGAACTCTACCCGCTGGCGGACGGGGAGAGGACGCTCGCGCCATCGGAGAGGCGGATCGCCTAGCAGCAGCTGTGTGATGTCGTGCTGGAGCGGGTGAAGGGAATCGAACCCTCGTCGTAAGCTTGGAAGGCTTCTGCTCTACCATTGAGCTACACCCGCGCCCCGAGGCTGCGCCCGCTTGCCACAAGCCGGCGGCAAAGGTCAACGCCGCGCGATGTCCGGAAACGCGAAAGGGCCTTGCCGGGAGTGCCGGCAAGACCCTTTCATCGAGATGCGGATCGTTAGTTGAAATCGCGCTGGGCGAGCAGCTGCGGAGCATCCTCGCCGCCGACCCAGCGGTCGACCGCGGCGCCTTCCCACGTGCCGGTGATGTGGCCCTTGCGCGAAACGCGAAGCGCGAACGTCTTGCCGGTGTCGGGGTTCTCGCCCTTGAGGTGCAGCACGCCGCTCGCGGTACGGCGGCCGGACACCTCGTAGCCCGTGGAGGCGTGGGTGAAATCGATGCGCGAGTGATAGTAGCTGTACGGTGCGGCGGCGGCCGGCGTGGACACGCCGGCGATCAAGCTCGCCGCGGCCAGACCGAGAATGATCTTCATGATGGGTCTCCCTGCTCAGCAAACGATCGGAACCGTTCGTTTGTGCGACGCAGCATATGAAATGGCCCCCCTGCGACCATCGCGACCTTGGCAACGTGGGTTTCCGGTTTTGCAACGATGTGCGTAAGTCTATGGAATGTCTTGAGGCTCGATCAGGAAAAATTCCGAACGAGGTTTCAACTCTTGCCAAAATTATGCTGCGTTGCAACAATATGCCCGCAATCACCGCTCGCAAAGGTGCGGAGCGGGTGGAAGCCAGAGAGGCCATGATGCGTATCCGGTGCCTCGCCGGACCGGTCACGGCGGCGTAATATGCGCCGCCTGCCGCCGATGGGTTCACTTGAAGCGTTCGTCGCGGCCTACCGCGGCGGCACCCTGCGCGCGGCCTCAAACGAACTGAACCTTTCCGTTTCGGCGCTGAGCCGGCGGCTCCAGTCGCTGGAGGCGCACGTCGGGCGGCCGCTGTTCGAACGGCGGCACCACGAGCTGAAGCCGACACCCGAAGGCGCGCGGCTGTTCACGCAGATCGCGCCGCATTTCGATGCGATCGGCCGGATCCTGGGCGAGGTGCGTTCAGGCGGCGAACGCAGCCTCGCGATCGGCGTGCCGCCCTCCTATGCAAGCGCGTGGCTGCTGCCGCGCCTCGCGCGGTTCCGCGCGCGTTATCCCGATATCACGCTGCGCTTCGATTCGTCGGGCGCACCGTTCGAGAAGCTGGGCGCCAGCCTCGATGCCATTATCGTGTTTGCGGAAACCGTGCCCGAGGGCGTCGATTCCTGCGAGCTGAAGCCGCAGGCGGGCTTCGCGGTCTGCGCGCCGGGCCTTGTGGCACCGGGAACGCCGGTGTGCGAGGCACTGCGCGAACACACGCTGCTGCTGCACGGCGGGCTTTCGAAGGTCCTGCCGCTGTGGTTGCAGGCGATGGGGCTCGACGAGCGCGCGATGGCGCGCACCGAACAGTACGACAGCGGCCCGATGCTGATCGCGGCGGCGGAGGCCGGGCTCGGCATCGCGCTGACGCTGGAGGATTCGGTGCGCTTCTACGAAGGCGACGCCCGGCTCGAGCGGCCGTTCGGCGAAAGCGTCGCGACGCCCTACAGCTATTGGTGGGTTTCTCGGAAGCCTGGCGCCTCCGACGTTGCGCTGCGGCGCTTCCGCGACTGGCTTCAGGCCGAATCCGCAGTGCGGCCTGAGGTCGGCGCGCTTTCTGCCACCGCCTGAAATTCCCGCAACAGCCTGAATAAAGAAAAGGGCCGACCCGAAGGCCGGCCCTAATAGTAAATCCTTGGGGAGGATCGCCATTTCTGGCGGGCCCTTTGTTGCACCTGCGAAGGGCCGCTGACCACCGCAAAGTCTGCATCGATCGTTGCAGAAATTGCAACATTGGCAGCAAAATCAACTTCCACGAGTGCATTTTAAGGTTTTGTTTACACTTTTGCGGGCACACCGGCGCTGCGGGGGATCACGGGCTTCGACAAGGGGCGGCTCAGATGATCCAGTTTTTTGCAAGGTTGCAGGGCGTACTTCCCACATGGCGCGGCGATGGCGGCAAAGCCCTCGCGGGCGGGCCGGAGCGGCGCGGTGCCACGCGGTCTCTGGCGCTGTTCTGGTCGGCGCGGATGCGGACGCGGGGGTGGGCGGGCCCGGCGACCGTGGTGGAGATTTCCGCGCGCGGGATGCGGCTGCGTAGTCCGTATTATCCTGAGATCGGTGCGCGCGTGGTGGTGGACCTGCCGGGCAACGCGCCGCTCGCCGGTGTCGTGCGCTGGGCGGAGCACGGCCGATTCGGGATGCAGTTCGACCGCGAGGCAGATGTCGTGACGATCCTGCGGGCGCACAAGCGGGCGACCGGCCGGCATCTGGGCGTCGACGATCCGGCCTGAAGGTTCAGCGCAGCCAGGCCTTCAGCAGCATCGCGACGACGCCGAGCACAGCGACGCTCGCCACCCAGATCGCCGCCATCCAGAGAAGGCGCTTCCAGAGCGGCGCATCGGTCTCAGTGGTAGCCATGGCTGCCGACCTTGCCGCGGAATACCCAGTAAGCCCATGCGGTGTAGGCGAGGATGAGGGGCATGACGAGGACGACGCCGACGAGCATGAACACCTGGCTGCGCTCCGGCGCGGCGGCGTCCCAGATCGTGACGCTGTCCGGCACCACATAGGGGAACATGCTGATACCAAGGCCTATCGTGCCGAGCAGGAACAGGCCGAGCGCGAGCAGGAAGGGCGACCACGTGGCGCGCTTCTTGAGCGTACGGAACAGGAAGTAGGTGACGATCGCCACGAGCAGCGGCACCTGGCTGGTGAAGAGCATGTTCGGCATGTCGAACCAGCGCTGCCAGTAGCGGTGTTCGAGGAAGGGCGTCGCGAGACTGACCGCGATCATCAGTGCCAGCGTCGCGATCGCGGCACGGCCCGCGAGGCGGTAGGCATGATCGAGTGCGCCGCCTTCCACCTTCACGATCAGCCATGTCGCGCCGAGCAGCGCATAGCCCGCGACGACGCCCGCACCGGTGAGCAGGCTGTAGGGGCTGAGCCAATCGAGCCAGCCGCCCGCATAGGCGCGGCCATCGACATCGATACCCTGCAGGATGGCGCCGAGGATCATGCCCTGCGCGAAGGCCGCGACGATCGAGCCGCCGGTGAACGCCATGTCCCAGAAGGCGCGGTGGCCGGGATCGCGCCAGCGGAACTCGAAGGCGACGCCCCGGAACACGAGCCCGAGCAGCATCGCGATGATGAGCGGATAGGTGGCAGGCAGGATGATGGCGTAGGCGAGCGGGAAGGCGGCGAAAAGCCCGCCGCCGCCGAGCACGAGCCACGTCTCGTTGCCGTCCCACACCGGCGCGATGGCGTTCATCGCCTGGTCGCGTTCCTCGCCTTTGAACACGGGGAAGAGGATACCGATGCCGAGATCGAACCCGTCCATCACCACATAGGCGAAGATACCGAAGGCGATGATGAACGCCCATACGGTGGTGAGATCGATGTTGACGCTCATTGCCCGCCCTCCAGCGCGGATGCCGGCGTGATGCCTGCCGTTCGGGTCGGGCCGAGTTCGGTCTCGACGCCTGCCTCGCCGGATTTCGGCCGGTGCGACATCAGCTTCAGGATGTACCACGTGCCCGCGCCGAACACCGCGAAGTAGATGACGACGAAGGCGACGAGCGAGGCCCCCACGGCGGGCGCGGCGAGTGGCGAGGCGCTGTCGGCGGTCCGCAGCAGGCCGTAGACGGTGTAGGGTTGCCGACCGACCTCCGTCGTCACCCAGCCCGCGATGACGGCGACGAACCCCGACGGCCCCATCAGCATCGCGCCGCGGTGCAGCAGCGGCCAGTCGTAGAGGCGGCCTTTCACGCGGGCGAGGAGGCTCCACATGCCGATGCCGAGCATCAGCATTCCGATGCCGACCATGATGCGGAACGACCAGAACACGATGCCGACAGGCGGCTGCTCGTCGCGGGGCACGGTATCGAGTCCGGCAAGCGGTGCGTTCGGATCGTGCTTCAGGATCAGCGACGAGGCCTTCGGGATCGCGATCGCGTAGTCGATGCGCTGCTCTTTGCTGTTCGGGATACCGAAGAGATAGAAGGGCGCGCCCTCCGGATGGCTCTGATAGTGGCCCTCCATCGCCATCACTTTCACCGGCTGGTGTTCGAGCGTGTTGAGCCCGTGCATGTCGCCCGCGAAGATCTGCACGGGCGCGACGAGCGCGGCCATCCACATCGCCATCGAGAACATGATGCGTGCGTGCGGGTTCGCGCGATCCTTGAGCAAATGCCATGCACCGACAGCACCGACGACGAACGCCGTGGTGAGATAGGCGGCGATCACGGTGTGGACGAGGCGGTACGGGAAGCTCGGGTTGAAGATGATCGCCCACCAGCTCTCGCCGGGCAGGAACTGGCCGTTTTCGCCGATGATATGCCCCGTCGGCGTCTGCATCCACGAATTGGCACTGAGAATCCAGAAGGCCGAGATGAAGGTGCCGATCGCGACCATCAGCGTCGCAGTGAAGTGCAGCCTTGGCCCTACCTTGTTCATGCCGAACAGCATGACGCCGAGGAAACCCGCTTCGAGGAAGAAGGCGGTGAGCACTTCATAGGCCATCAGCGGCCCGATGACGGACCCGGCCTTGTCGGAGAACACCGACCAGTTCGTGCCGAACTGGTAGGACATGACGATGCCCGAGACGACGCCCATCGCGAAGGTGACCGCGAAGATCTTCAGCCAGTAGCGGAAAAGATCGAGATAATGGCTCTGCCCCGTCTTCAGCCACAGACCTTCGAGCACGGCGAGGTAGCTCGCCAGTCCGATCGAGAAAGCGGGGAAGATGAAGTGGAAGCTGACCGTGAACGCGAACTGGATGCGCGCCAGCAGCACGGCATCCACGGAACCGAAGAGCGATTCGAACACAGCGGCGACTCCTTGCCGTCAGCCTATCTGTTTGACCTGGCTAACACATTTCGGCGTCCGCTGCGACCGCCGCAATGCGACGCGATGTTCCGCGACGTTCTGTCTCGCCAGAATCGATGGAGGATGATTATTTGCAAATCATTCTCAATAGCGTAGAAGGGTACGCGATTCGCCAGCTTGAGACGAAAGACGACCCATGAGTGACCGCGCCGCGGCAGCCCGTATCCTCGCGCCGTCCGATGCGCTGACCGTGGAAACCGTGCGCGCCGTGCGGCACTGGAACGCGCATCTGTTCAGCTTCACGATCACGCGCCCTTCGAGCTTCCGGTTCCGTTCGGGGGAGTTCGTGATGATCGGCCTGCCCGGCGAGCGGCGGCCGCTGCTGCGCGCCTATTCGATCGCGAGCCCCGCATGGGCGGAGGAACTGGAATTCCTGTCGATCAAAGTGCCGGATGGGCCGCTCACCTCGCAGCTCCAACGCATCAAGCCCGGCGACCAGCTCTTTCTCGGCCGGAAGCCCACGGGCACGCTGGTGGCCGATGCGCTGCTGCCGGGACGGCGGCTGTTCCTGCTCTCGACCGGCACGGGCCTCGCGCCCTTCACGAGCCTCGTGCGCGATCCCGAAATTTACGAGCGGTTCAACCAGATCGTGCTCGTCCATTCGGTGCGGCAGGTCAGCGATCTTGCTTACCGTGCCGAGCTCGAAGGCCATCTCGCGGGCGATCCTCTGGTGCAGGATCAGGCGCTTCTGCAGCTTTCCTATCTGCCGACCGTGACGCGCGAGCCGTTCCGCACCACCGGACGCATCGACGCGCTGATCGAGGATGGCACGCTGTTCGGCCCGCCGCTCACCGGGCCCAAGGCGTTTGACCCTGAAATCGACCGCGTGATGATGTGCGGCAGCATGACGATGATCCGGTCGCTCGCCGCGCGGTTCGAATCGTGCGGTTTTGCGGAAGGATCGAACGCGGAGCCGGGCCATTATGTGATCGAACGTGCGTTCGTCGGCTGAGGGAGGCGGATTTGCGATTCCGCCGAACGGCAAGCCGCACTAACCTTGCCGGCATGATTCGCCTGACCGCCCTTTGCACCGTGCTGCTCGCCGTTGCCGCCGCCATGCCGTCGCTCGCGCAAACCGAGCCGCAGACTGAGCCGCAGACCCTGGCAACGCCTGCCGAAGCGCCGCCCGCGCCGCCGCCTGTGCCGGAGAAGGTCTACGAGACCGTGCGCGTCGCGATCACGACCAGCGAGGGTCCGATTGTGCTGGCGCTGGAGAAGGAGCGGGCGCCGCTGACGACAGCGAACTTCCTGCGCTACGTCGACCAGAAGCGGATGGACGGCACGGTGTTCTACCGCGCCATGAAGCTCACCGACGATGGCAGCTACGGGCTCATCCAGGGCGGCACGCAGGGCAACCCCAAGAAGGTGCTGCCCAAGATCGCGCACGAACCGACGACGAAGACCGGGCTTTCGCACACCGGCGGCGCGATTTCGATGGCGCGCGGCGCGCCGGGAAGCGCGGACGGCGATTTCTTCATCACCGTCGGCACGCTCGATTCGCTGAATGCCGATCCCTCGAAGCCCGGCGACAATCTCGGCTTCGCCGTGTTCGGCCATGTTGTCGAGGGCATGGAGACGGTGCGCAAGATCATGAATGCGCCGACCTCGCCGACGCTGGGCGTAGGCGTGATGAAGGGGCAGATGATCGCCAGCCCCGTGCGCATCCTGACGGCGCGCCGAGCCCAATAAATACGCGATAGCCTCAGCGCGCGAGGAGCAGCGTCGGGGATTCCAGAAGCGCCTTCACCTCGCCGATGAAGCGGGCCGCGTCGTAGCCGTCCACCACGCGGTGGTCGAATGACGAGGAGATGTTCATCATCTTGCGGATCTCGATCGCGCCGCCGCGCACGACCGGGCGCTCGACGAGGCGGTTAGGGCCGATGATCGCGACCTCGGGGTGATTGATGACCGGCGTTGTCGCGATGCCGCCGAGCGTGCCGAGGCTGGTGATCGTGATCGTCGAACCCGAGAGTTCATCGCGCTTTGCCGTGCCGTCGCGCGCGGCGGCGGCGAGACGGGCGATCTCCGCGGCGAGATCCCACAGGCCGAGGGTTTGCGCATTGCGCACGACCGGCACGATGAGGCCATTGTCGGTCTGCGTCGCGATTCCGGCGTGGACAGGTGTGTAGCGGCGGACGATGCCCGCCTCGTCGTCGTAGGTCGCGTTGATCTGCGGGAACTGCGGCAGCACGCGAACGAGCGCCTGGATGAAGAACGGCAGCAGCGTCAGCTTCGGGCGCTCGCCGTAGCGGGCGTTGAGTTCGGCGCGCGCCGCCTCAAGCGCGGTGAGATCGACCTCTTCCACGTAAGCGAAATGCGGAATCCGCCGCGCGGAGATTTCCATTTTCTCGGCGATCTTGCGGCGCAGGCCGACGAGCTTCACCTCGTTGAATTCGTCCGCCGCGCGCGCGGCCGGTTGTTGCGAGGCGGCGAGATGCGCTTCGAAATCGGGGCGGCGAATGCGACCGTAGGGGCCGGAACCTTGTACCTCTTCCAATCGCACACCGGCCTGCTTCGCGAGACGGCGCACTAGCGGCGAAGCCTTCGGGCGGGTGACTGAGGGTTCGGTTGCAGGCAGTGGTTCAGCGCGGGAAGGTTCAGGCGTGCTTTCCGCCTCGGGTTCGGCGGGCGCTTCACCTTCCAGCGCGAATTCGACGAGTGCCGAGCCGATCTGGCGAAGCTGCCCGACCTCGCCGTGGATGGCGACGATCGTGCCGGAGACAGGCGAGGTGAGTTCCACGGTCGCCTTGTCGGTCATCACGTCGGCGAGCGGTTGATCTTCGGCAACGCTGTCGCCGGGCTTCACGTACCACTGGACGAGTTCGGCCTCGGCGATGCCCTCGCCGATGTCGGGAAGCTTGAAGACGTAGTTCGCCATGCCCTTACGCCTCCAATGTACGGCGCAGCGCTTCGCCGACACGCTTCGGGCCGGGGAAATACTCCCATTCGAAGGCGTGGGGGTAGGGCGTGTCCCAGCCCGTCACGCGCTCGATCGGGGCTTCGAGATCGAAGAAGCAATGCTCCTGCACGAGCGCGGCGAGTTCGGCGCCGAAACCGCAGGTGCGCGTCGCCTCGTGGACGACGACGCAACGGCCGGTACGGTTCACCGATCGGGTGATGGTTTCAAGGTCGAGCGGCATCAGCGTGCGCAGGTCGATGACCTCTGCATCGATGCCGGTTTCCTGTGCGGCCGCGAGCGCGACATGGACCATAGTGCCATAGGCGAGCACGGTGACGGCATTTCCGGCGCGCACGATGTTGGCCTTGCCGAGCGGCACGACATAGTGCCCCTCCGGCACCTCGCTCGCCGGGTGTTTCGACCATGGCTCCACCGGGCGGTCGTGATGCCCGTCGAAGGGGCCATTGTAGAGCCGCTTGGGCTCGAAGAAGAGCACGGGGTCGTCGTCCTCGATCGCGGCGATGAGCAGCCCCTTGGCGTCGTAGGGATTGGACGGGATCACCGTCTTCAGCCCCGCGACGTGCGTGAAGATGCCCTCGGGGCTCTGGCTGTGCGTCTGGCCGCCGTAGATGCCGCCGCCATAGGGGCTGCGCACGGTGATCGGAGACCACCATTCTCCCCCCGTGCGATAGCGCATTCGCGCGGCTTCGGAGATGAGCTGGTCGGTCGCCGGATAGATGTAATCCGCGAATTGAATCTCGACGACCGGCCGCTTGCCGTAGGCGCCCATGCCGACCGCAACGGCAACGATGCCGCCTTCGGAGATCGGCGCATCGAAAACGCGGGTCAAGCCGTGCTTCCTCTGCAGGCCATCGGTCGCGCGGAACACGCCGCCGAAATAGCCGACGTCCTGCCCGAAGATGGTGACGGCGGGATCGCGCGTCAGCGCCACATCCATCGCGCTGTTCAGCGCCTCGATCATGTTCATCGTCGCCACGGCGCTATACCCCCGCCTGCTTGCGCTGTTCGACAAGATGCGGCGGCATTTCCTTGTAAACGTCGTCAAACATCGTGGAGGCCGGGATGCGCGCGCCTTCTTTCAAAGTGCCGTAGCTTTCGGATTCCTTGCCCGCCGCGCGAACCACCTCATCAAGCTCCTTTTCGAGCGCAACGTGCTGATCTTCGCTCCAGAGGCCCGCGCCGATCATGTGCGCTTTCAGCCTTTCGATGGGATCACCGAGCGGCCATGCGCCCGCTTCCGAACCGGGGCGGTATTTGCTCGGATCGTCGGAGGTGGAGTGGCCCTCGGCGCGGTAGGTGAAGAGTTCGATCACCGTGGGGCCGAGGCCGCTGCGCGCCCGGCTCGCGGCCCAGCGCGTGACGGCGTAGACGGCAAGGAAATCGTTGCCGTCGACACGCAGCGACGGGATGCCGTAGCCGAGCCCGCGCGATGCGAAGGTCGTGCGCTCGCCGCCGGCGATGCCGGAGAAAGACGAGATCGCCCACTGGTTGTTGACGATGTTGAGGACGACCGGTGCCTGATAGACGCTGGCGAAGGTGAGCGCATGGTGGAAGTCGCCCTCCGCCGTCGCGCCCTCGCCGATCCACGCGGCGGCGATGCGGTTGTCGCTGTCGGCGGCGGAGGCCATCGCCCAGCCGACCGCCTGGCTGTACTGCGTGCCGAGGTTGCCGGAGATGGAGAAGAAGCCTGCCTCGCGGCTCGAATAGAACACCGGCATCTGCCGGCCTTTCAGGCGGTCGCGGCTGTTCGAATAGACCTGGTTCATCATGTCGACGAGCGGCCAGTCGCGCGCCACGAGCAGGCCCTGCTGGCGATAGGTGGGGAAACACATGTCGCCGTATTCGAGCGCGAGCGCCGCCGCGACGGCGACCGCCTCCTCGCCCGTCGATTTCATGTAGAAGCTGGTCTTGCCCTGCCGCTGCACGCGGACCATGCGCGCATCGTACGCGCGCGTCAGCATCATCGCGCGCAGACCCTTTTCGAGCACGTCTGCGGATAGCCCCGGATTCCAGTCGCCGACCGGATTGCCGTCGTCATCCAGCACACGGATCAGCGCCCAGGCGAGATCGCGGATCTCGGCGGGGTCGACATCTTCGGCAGGGCGGCGGACCTCACCCGCGGGCGGCACCTTGATGTGCGACATGTCCGGCGTTTCGCCGGGGCGGCAGCCGGGCTCGGGAATGTGCAGGCGCGAACTGTTCTTCAGCATGGCGGTTCTCTTGGATTTTAGGCTGCGGCGCGGTGGCCGCGCGCGATGATGCGGCGTGCGAGTGCGTCTGCGACGATGTGGGGCGGCGTGGTGCCTGCAGCGGCGGCTTCGAGGATGCGAGTGAGGCGCGGTGCGATCTCGCCGAGGCGCTGCGCGACCTCCTCGGGCGCCTCGCCGAGATATTCGGCGGAAACGTTGATGATGCCGCCCGCGTTCACGACGTAATCCGGCGCATAGACGATGCCTCGCGCCATCAACGTTTCGCCGTCCGCTTCGGTTGCAAGCTGGTTGTTCGCCGCGCCGCAGACGAGACGGGCTTTCAGCGCGGGAATCGTTCTGGCATTCAGTGCCCCGCCGAGCGCGCAGGGCGCGAAGATATCCGCGTCGGCGGCCACGATCTCGTCAACGCCGACGGCGCGCGCGCCGAGCTCCGCCACGAGCGCGTCGACGCGGCGGTGATCGATATCCGCGATCACGAGCCGTGCGCCCGCTGCGCGCAGCATCCGGCAGAGCGCCGCGCCGACATTGCCGGTGCCCTGCACGGCGACGGTAAGGCCTTCGAGATCGCCGCCGATTGCGAAACGCGCTGCCGTGCGCATCGCTTCGAACACACCGCGCGCCGTCCATGGCGAGGGATCGCCGCCGCTCTTGCCCGGCTCGGCATGGAGCCCCGCGACAAAGCGCGTGCGCTCGCGAACGCGCTCCATGTCGGCAACGGTCGTGCCAACATCTTCGGCGGTGACATAAGCGCCGCTCAAACTCTCCACGGCATTGCCGAAGGCCCGGAACAGTGCGGCGCGGTCGAAGCTGCCGGCCGGGCGCTGCAGCACGGCCTTGCCGCCGCCGAGCGGCAGCCCGGCGACAGCGTTCTTGTAGCTCATGCCGCGTGCAAGCCGGATCGCGTCGGCGGTGAGGTCGGCGTGGCTGTCGTAGTGCCAGAAGCGGCAGCCGCCCGCCGCCGGGCCGAGCGCGGTCGAATGAAGGGCGATCACGCCGATCGCCGCGCCGTCCGCATTGCTGACGACGTGGATATCTTCCTGAAAATCGCTGGCTTCGTGCGGCCGGTGGACCATTGGACCTCCCCTTCGCGCAAAAGCCTAACACGCATCCGGCTGATAAAAATTGCTCGTATGTGGGAATCCGGCGATCTAGGGAAAGAGTTATTCTGTAATGATGGGATAGTGGAATAGATCATGCTTGAAGAGCTGGACCCGTTCGAGCGCAAGATCCTTGCCCTCCTCCAGAAGGATTCGTCGCGCCCCACAACCGAGATCGCGGAAGAGGTCGGGTTGTCGCAGGCGCCGTGCTGGCGGCGTATCCAGCGCCTGAAGGAAGCCGGTTACATCAAGGGGCAGGTGAGCCTGCTCGATCGGCGCAAGATGGGCCTCAACACGCAGGTCTTCGCGCAGGTGAAGCTCACGCGCCACGGCCGCTCCAACCTCCACGAGTTCTCGGACGCGATCCGCGAGTTTCCCGAAGTGCTCGATTGCTTCGTGCTGCTCGGGCCGGTCGATTTCATGCTGCGCATCGTGACCCGCGACATCGAAACCTACGAACGCTTCTTTTTCGAAAAGCTCTCCCAGCTTCCCGGCGTGCAGGAGGTGCACTCTATGGTGGCGCTGTCGGAGATCAAATCGACGACGGAACTGCCGATCCTGGAGAGCGACGCGGCGGCGTAAGGCACAGGCCTAGGCGGCTTTCTCCGGCGGCGCCAGGCGGTCGTTTGCGGCAGGCTTTGACCGCTGTGCGGCGGCGCGGGGGCCGGTGCTGCGGCGGGCGTCGGCGTGGCGTTCCGCCGCGCGGATCAGGCTGTCCAGATCCTCCCGGCTCACGTCGAAGGTTTCCCCGAGTTCGCTCAGTGCCTTGTCGATGTCGGCCATTTCAATGCCGGTCGAAGCAGCGGGCGCATCGGCGGCGCGGTGAGGATAGGAGTGGCGCGACACGCGGTGGAATGCCCAGCCGAGCGCGACCAGGAGCAGCGAGTTGAGCGCGACCGGCATGAATGCGAACGCGTAGCCCATCTCGGTGATCTGCGCGCCGCCGATCACCGCCGTGAGCGCGGCCGCTCCGCCCGGCGGATGCAGGCAGCGCAGCAGCGACATCACGAGGATCGCCCCGCCAACCGCGAGCCCGGCTGCGAGCGGGACGTTCGGTATCGACGCGGCGATGCCGACGCCGACGAGCGCGGAGATGGTGTTGCCGCCCACCACGGCCCAAGGTTGCGCGAGGGGACTGGCCGGCACGGCGAATACGAGCACGGCGGAGGCGCCAAGCGGCGCCACGAGGACGGGAATCTGATGCGGCGCCAGCGGCAGATGCGAACAGACGAACCCGGTGAGCGCGATGCCCGCAAGCGCACCGATGCACGCCACCAGCCGATCGGAAAAGCTGGCGCCCGCCATGAGCGGCCTGAAAACCCGGGAACGCACTTTGTTCATGCGGCTGCGGATAGACGCCCGCGTGCGTTCCAAACAACAAATGAAAACATGGCGTTCCCAAACAGAATCTGTCGGAGAGGCTCCGGCAACGGCGTCCTGTGCGCGGCGGAGCCTTTGTGGTTTGGCGTATATACTATTGTGTATAAGAATAGTTTTCTTATACGCTAATTACCATCCGCGTCCCATGAAGAGGAATTCGGCATGAAACAGCCCATGCTTCGCACCGTGTCGATTGTCCTCGTGTTGGTTGGCGCCGCGGAGGTTCGCGCAGAAACCCGTACTGCTGCGGAGGCTGCCGCTGCCGATGCCGCGGCACGCGCGGCGCTGAAGGATGGGCCCTTCGCGGGGATTGCCGTCGCCGTCTCCCGCGGCGGCAAGGTCGTCTATCAGCACGGCTTCGGCTTCGCCGACGTTGACCGCAAGATCCCCGTGAACGTGGACACGCGCTTTCCGGTCGGCTCGATCACCAAGCCGATCACCTGCCTTGCGGTCCAGCAGCTTGCGGACGCGGGCCGCGTGGATACGTTGGCGCCCGCCGCCCGCTATCTTCCCGGCCTTGCCGCACCGGCGCGCGATGTCGCGGTCCGGCATCTCCTCGATCACACCTCGGGCATAGAGAATTATATCGAGATGAAGGACTTCCCCTATCGCAAGCCGACGGGGCTTTCGCGGGACGACATGACGGCGTTCTTCGCGGCAAAACAGCTGCGCTTCGCGCCGGGCGAGAAGTTCAGCTATTCGAATTCGAACACCTACCTGCTCGGCCTCATCATCGAGGCCGTGGGCGGCGCGCCTTACGACGCCTATGTGAAGCGCAAAATATTCGCGCGGTTCGGAATGAAACGCAGCGACTTCGCGGCAGCGCCGGAAGGAGAGGCGAACCGCGCGCTCGGCTATCAGAGCCGGGACGGCGCGTTCACGCCTGCCACGCGCTACGACTGGCTGGTGCCGTTCTCGGCGGGCGCTGCCGTTTCGACCGCACCCGACCTCCTGCGCTTCGCCGACGGCCTGTTCGGAAAGAAGACGGCGCCAAGCGTACGCGAACGCCTGCTTGTGCACGGCACGCTCGGCGACGGCTCGCGCAACAGCTATACGCAGGGCTGTCTTGTCGAAGGCAACCTCGGCGGCGCTCGCAGGTTTTCGCACGCGGGCGCGATCTACGGCTTCTCGGCACATTTTGCGCACTATCCCGATCAGAAACTGTCGGTGGCAGTCGTCGCCAACAGCCAGGGCGAGAATTTCGGCGCGATGACGCTTTCCAACCGCATCGCGCGAATCTTCCTCGGCCAGAGTGAACCCGAACGGATCGACACGCCGCTCGACATGGCCGCTGCATCGTGGATTGCAGGGGAATATGTTGTCGGCAACCGCCGTCTCGGGATCGACCGCCTGCGCTTCTCGCTGCATGACGGCAAGCTGTGGCTGGAGACGGGTACGCCGAGCCGGGGCGGGCAGCCGGGCGAGAAGCAGGAGATCGCGCTCGTCCACCTTGGCGACAATCGCTTCGTTTCCCCGCGCGACAGCGAACAGACCTTCAGGTTCGAACGATCGGGGGAAGGCGCGACGCTGTTTCTGGATTATCACGGCAGCGACATGCCGTTTCACCGCACGGGGGCCTAAACCTATGTTGTCACCCTATGCCATCTACGACACCGCGCCGCCGCCCGGTGTGCCCGTGCTCGATATCGATCCGTTCTCGGCACCGTTTTTCGACGATCCGTTTCCGGCGCACGAGGCGATGCGCGAGGCGGGGCCGTTCGTGTGGCTCGGGCAATATAATATCGGGGCGGTCGCGCGGTACGAGCACGTGCGCGAGGCGCTTACGGACTGGGAGCGTTTTTCCTCGGCGCGCGGCGTCGGCATGGAGGATTTCGAGCGGCACGGCCGCTTCCGCCTGCCCAGTCTGATCCTGGAGGCTGACCCGCCGCTCCACACGCGTTCGCGCGGTGTCCTCAGCCGTGCGCTCTCGCCGCCCGTACTGAAAGGGCTGCGCGCGCGCTTCGCGGCGGAAGCCGAGGGGATCGTGGAGCAGGTGGTTGCAGCCGGACGGTTCGATGCCGTTCGCGATCTTGCCGAGGCTTATCCGCTGCGGGTGTTCCCCGATGCGATGGGCATGAAGCGCGAGGGGCGCGAAAAGCTGCTGCCGCACGCCGAGATGCTGTTCAATTCCTTCGGCCCGCGCAACGCGCTGTTCGAGGCGTCGCGCGCGCAGGCGAGTTTCGACTGGATCGAGGAACAGGGGCGGCGCGAGAATTTGTCGCCGGGACTCGGTCTCGTGATCCACGAAGCCGCCGATCGCGGCGAGATCAGTTCTGACGAGGCGCCGCTGCTGGTGCGCGCGCTGCTGCAGGCGGGGCTCGATACGACAGTGAATGCGATCGGCGCGACGCTCTATTGCCTCGCGCGTTTTCCCGATCAGTGGGAACGGCTGCGCGCCGAACCGGCGCTTGCGAAGGCGGCGTTCGACGAGGCGATCCGGTTCGAATCGCCGGTGCAGACCTTCTTCCGAACCGCGACGCGCGATACCGAGATCGGCGGCGCGCGCGTGCAGGAAGGCGACAAGATCCTGATGATGCTCGCCTCAGCGAACCGCGATCCGCGCCAGTGGGATGCGCCGGATCGGTACGACATCACGCGGAAGACACTCGGCCACGTGGGCTTCGGTGCCGGCATTCATCAATGCGTCGGGCAGATCCTCGCGCGGATGGAAGGCGAGCTGGTGCTGGACGCGCTCGTGCGGCGCGTGAAGTGCATTCGCATCGCGGGCGACGTCGTCCGCCGCCACAACAACACGCTGCGCGGGCTCGCCAGTCTCCCCGTCGAGGTCGAGCGCGCCTAGCGCTTTCTTGGCACGAACTGCCCTGCGGTGACGCCGGTCGGCTTGCCGTTTTCGAAGGCGACCTTGCCGTTCACGATCACGGCGACGATGCCCGTGGAAAAGGCGCCGGGGTCCGCATAGGTGGCGCGCGCGGCAACGGTGGCGGGATCGAACACCACGACGTCCGCCGCGAGGCCCGGCATCAGGCGACCGCGATCGGCAAGGCCGAGATGCGCGGCGGGAAAGCCGGTCATCTTGCGGATCGCCTCTTCGAGCGGGAACAGTTTGAGGTCGCGGCTGTAGTGGCCGAGCACACGCGTGAAGCTGCCGCTCGCGCGCGGATGCGCATAGCCGCGTGCGAGCGACTGTGCGTCGACATAGGCGCCGTCGCTCGCGACCATCACCCACGGCTTCACGATCAGCTCCAGGATATCCGCCTCGTCGATCGTGCCGAGCGTGACGCGGACGGCATTGCGCGCAGCGAGATCGGCGAGGAGGTCGAACGGCGCGACACCGCGCTTCTTCGCCAGCAGCTCGAGGTTCTCGCCGACGAGATCGGGGTTCTCCGGTGCATCGACGATCCTCATGCTGCCGTAGCCGACCGCCTTGATCCAAGAGAAGCCCTTGTCGACGCCGTGTTCCGTCGCCTCGCGCACGGCGGCACGGCGGGCGGGGTCGGCGAGCGCGGCGCGCACTTCCGCCTCCGTCACCTTCCGGTCGCCGCGCCCGTCGGGGAGGACGAAGAGATCGTAGACCGCGCGCACGGTCGCGCCGTCGAACGGATATTGATCCGCGACGATGTCGAAGCCTTGCGCGCGCGCCGCCTCGACCATCGTGATGACCTCGCCGATGCGGCCTTTGTTGGTGAGGCCCGTGGCTTTCAGGTGTGCGAGCTTTGCGGGGATGCCCACGGCCTTGCCGAGTTCGATTGCTTCGCGTTCCGATTCCACCATGTGGAAGCCGGGATCGCGCGTGTGCGAATCGTAGGTGCCACCATAGGGCTTTACTGCGGCGGCAAGCGTCTGAACCTCGGCCTCGGTCGCGAACATGCCGGGGTCATACATGAGCCCGGTGGAAAGGCCGACGCAGCCCATCTCCATCCCTTCGCGCACCAGCGCCGCCATGCGTTCGATCTCCTCGGGCGTCGCCGCGCGGCGCTGTTCCGGCATCACCTCTTCGCGGATACCGTTATGGCCGACGTAGCAGCCGTGGTTGACCCCCATGCCCTTTGTGGCGAGCATACCGCTCAGCTGCCGCATCACGCGCGGTGAAAGGCCGCCGTCCGGGCTCGCCATGATCGTGGTGACGCCCTGCGACAGGTCCTGCGCATCGATGAACGGCCCCTCGATGCGCTCGACAGCTTCGGGGGCGTGGCTGTGCGCATCGATGAAGCCCGGCGCGACGGCGAGGCCGCTGGCATCGATCGTGCGTGCCGCGACGACGCGCGACGCCTTCTTCACGAACCGGATCTGGCCGCCTGCGATTCCGACATCAGCCGGGCGGGGCGGCGATCCCGTGCCGTCATAGACAAGCCCGCCGCGCACGAGCAGGTCCAGTCGTTCAGGCTCTGCGGCACAGGCGCTAAGGGCTAGCGCTGCGACCGCACAAGCAGCCTTCAGGCAGGTTTTGGAGACGTTGAAGGCGAGGATTTTCACGCAGGCGGGCCCTTTGTCGTTTTCGCTAGACGAATTGATTTTAGCGTATAGGAAACATCGTGGTCATTCAAGGTTGGAACATGCGTTTTGATTTCATCGTCATCGGGGGCGGGATCGTCGGGCTTTCGGCAGCGGCGGCGCTTTCGGCACGCGGCAAGACGCTGCTCCTCGAACGCGAAAGCCAGCCGTGCCAGCACAGCTCCGGCCGGTCCGCCGCGATCTTCGTGCACAGCTACGGCAATGAGGTGGTGCAGGCGCTGACCGCGATCAGTGCGCGCGTCTTCGCGGCGGCGGACCACGAGATGCTCGGACGCAAACGCGGCATCCTGGTCGTTGCGCGGAAGGGCGGCGATCCGGGTGGCCCGGTGCCGGGGCGGGAGCGCATTTCGGCGGAAGCCGCTGCCGCGCTGATGCCGCTGCTGCGGCCCGAAATGCTCTCTCACGCGTGGCTGGAAACGGATGCGCGGGACATCGACGTGCACGCGATGCACATGGCCTATGCGCGAACACTGAAGGCCAACGCGGGTACGCTTCTGACCGACTTCGATGTGCGATCGGCGGAATGGCAGGGCGGACTCTGGCACGTCTCCAATGGCGCGCAAAGCATGTCCGCACCGGTCGTGATCAACGCCGCCGGCGCGTGGGCGGAAACGGTGGGTGCGCTGTTCGGGGCCGCACCGAAAGGCATCCAGCCGCTGCGGCGCAGCGCGGCACTGATCGATCCGCCCGCAGACAGCAACCTTGAGGACTGGCCGATGGTCGTCGACGTCGAGGAGAGCGTTTACTTCAAGCCCGAAGCCGGGAAGCTGATGGTATCCCCGGCAGACCGGACACCCTCGCCGCCCTGCGACAGCTGGGCCGAGGACATGGATATCGCCATCGCGATCGACCGCTACCAGAGCCTCACCGGCGAGGAGGTGCGGCGCGTGACGCACACGTGGGCGGGGCTGCGCAGCTTCGTGGACGACGAAAGTCCGCTGATCGGTGCGGACGCCGCGGTGCCGGGCTTGTTCTGGCTCGCCGCGCTCGGCGGCTACGGCGTGCAGACCGCGCCCGCCGCAGGCGCCATCATGGCCGCGCTCGCGAGCGGCACGGCGCTTCCCGAAGGCGTGACGCCCGAATTGCTGCGCGCGCTCGACCCGGCGCGCATTACCTGAACGCCGGCGTTTATTCCGGCTTTTGCGGCGGGTGATGATCGACGGCGTTCACCGCGTCGATCAGCTCGGTCTCGTTCCCCGAACACACCGCGATCACGCGGCAGGGCGCGTCGCCGTGCGCGACGTAGGCGTGGCCCATCTGGCTGTCCATCCACATGGATTCGCCCGCCTGCAGGATCACCGGCTTGTAATATTCGGAGTGCACTTCAAGCGCGCCTTCGAGGACGTAGACGAATTCCTCGCCGCCGTGGCGCACGTAGTCGGGAAAGTCCGAAAAGGAACGCGACTGCGGCGAGACAACGAGCGGCACGAACGCTTTGCCCGACACATCGGTGCTGAGATAGCAGTGATCATAGTGCTCGGTGCGCACGACGACGCCTTCGCCGATGCGGTTGATGCTGCGCCGCCCCTTTGCCGAGGAGTCGCCCTGCGCCGGAGACGAACCGCCGAGCAGATCGGCAAAATCGACGCCGAGACCCTGACACAGCTGCGTGAGCTTATCGTAGGTGAGCGACATCTTGCCGGATTCGACCTTCGACAGCGTCGAAATGGCGATGCCAGTACGGCGGCTGACTTCCGACATGGTGAGCCCCATGCGGCGGCGCAGCGCCCGCAGCGCTTCAGCGAGTTTCGTGGGCGGTCGGCCCATCCATACGCTCCCGGAAAGTTTCAACGAACAGACACCCGCAATAGGTCAAAAGGATGGAAAGCGGAACAGTCGCTGATCATCGCGGTTTGAGCGTCAATGCGCCCACGGACTCCTTGCGGAGTTCAGCGGCGCTGCCCGTGAGCGGGAAGTAGCGGCCCGCCGCCCAGTCTTCCGCCATATGCCCGAACCACGGCGACAGCACGTTGCCCGACATGCCGGGCGCGATCATGTAAAGGCTCTGCGCGGGATCGGCGAGATCGACGATCTGGCGATAGCGCGCGCCGTAGACATCCGCGTAAGGATCGTCGCCCCAGAGATTGCTGAGCCCGGCGTTCACCGTCGTCGCGTCGCCCGGCGCGGCGGGCGAGGCGACGAGGTGCGCCCCGACGATCGGCAGATGCGAGAAGATGTCGTGCTTGAAGCGCACGCGGTGCACGTCGCCCCAGCGCCATGTGTCCATATCGCCATATTGCGCGCGCAGATCCTTCACCGCCGTGTCGAGTGCGCGGGCGGCGAGCGCCGGGCAGGCATCGCGCGCGCACCATCCGCCTTCCCCGGCGAGCAGGCGTTCGAGGCGTGGGCGCGTCGCGCCGAGATAATCTTTCGCAAGTGCGCCGAGCCGGGGCTCCAGAAGCGCCGTTACCGCGGCCCTGTACCACGCCGACCAGATCAGCGGCTCGGCCTTGTCCGTCGCCATGTCGCCGTTCCAGCGCTGGAGTGCGGCAAGTGCCGCGCGGCCGTCTTCGGTTGCGGGTTTCATCGCAGCGAGCACGGGCTTCATCGCGGCGACCTGCGCCGAGACCGTATCGATCTGCAGCCGTTGCATCGTTTCCCGATCGGCGCTCTTCGCCGTACCGAGCTGCTGGACGATGCGCGCGGCGCGCCAGCCCGGCTCGAACGCGGTGCTGTCGTACAGGCGGTCTCCGTTGAGCGTGCGGTTGTTGGCATTGGCGACGAAGCCCGACGCAGGGTTCACCGTTCGCGGCATCTCCTGCGGATACGCGTAGCCGGTCCACGCGAAGCGCGCGTCCCAGCCGGGCGCGGGCAGGAAGCCGTCACCGCCGCGGCGCGGGATGCGCGCGGCGGTCGCCATCGCGATCGTGCCCGAACGATCGGCGAACGCGAAATTGTGCTGGAAATGGAAGTTCGCGATCGCGCGTTCGAATTCCGGCCAGTCGCGTGCTGCCGCGATGTTCACGAAGGCTTCCATGATCGGCTGGCCGCCTGGGAAGTCGACACCGGCGAGCGCAACGACATGGCCCGGCGGCAGTTGCTCGCGCACCAGTCGGGCGGCTTCGTCGTCGATGTCCGAAAGCACCGGGCCGTGCGCGGTGTAGCGCAGCACGATGCGCTCGGGCGCCTTGTCCTTCACCGGGATCGTCACCGTGCGCGTCACGAATTTCCGAGGTCCCGCAGGCGTCATGTATTGCGTCGGATCGGCCGGATCGAGGCGCTCGACGAAGAGGTCGGTCTGGTCCGCCATCACATCGGTGATGCCCCACGCGATGTCGCGGTTGCGCGCCGTCGCGAGGCCCGGAAGGCCGGGGCGGGAGGCGCCGACCAGCTCGAATTCCGCGCCGACGATGCGGACGGGATAATAGTCCGCCGGGGCGGTGAGCGGCCCGTGCGGATCGTTGGCGAGCAGGGGCTTGCCGCTCGCCGTGCGCGTGCCCGCAACCGCCCAGCTGTTCGATGCGGGGAGCGCGCGGCCGAAGGGGAGCGGTTCGGCGAATGCCGTCTTCACGGGCTTCAGCGCCACTGCGCCGCACGTGTCTGCCGCCGCGCCCGGCGTTTGCGGCGCCTCCGGATGCGTCACCGGGCTGGCGTCTGCGGCGGAGGCGAACAGCGAACGCAGCGCATCGCAGTCGATCGCGGGGAGCAGCCGCGCGCGCAGCAGCTCGTCGCGCCAGTCGCCGAAACCGAGCGTCAGAAGCCCGGCGACGCGGCTGACGTCGCGCGCCTCCCAGCGCCCCGGCGCGGTGCCGGTGAGCAGGAATTCGGGCGGCAGCGCCCCGCGCCGCGCATCGAGCGCCGCGTTGATCCCCGCGACATAGGCGCGGATGGCACTGCGCGTTGACGGCGAATAGCCGCGCTCGGTGCGATCGGCGATGGCTTCGATATCGAGCGCGGCAACGAGCTTGTCGGTGCCGAGCCCGTCGCTGCCGATCGCTTCCGCAAGGCGCCCGTGTGCGGCGCGGCGTGTCATTTCGAGATTCCAGAGCCGATCCTGGCCATGGACGAAGCCGAGTCCGAAATAGCCGTCGTCACGTGTCGCGGCGAAGATATGCGGCACGGCACGCGCATCGCGCACGATCTCAAGGGTGCCGCTGATCCCGGCGACCTGCCGTGTGCCGGAATAGTCGGGCAGCGATGTGCGCAGCCATCCATATGTGCCCGCTGCGAGCGCCAGCGGCACGAACGCGGTGCCGCCGAGTATCCATTTTGTCTTGCCGAATTTTTTCATGCCCCGGACGTCCTGCTGGCGATTGCCGATGTGCCGGAGATGGTCTCCGATGTGATCGATTTTTCATATACACTAATTTCGACAGGGTGCCAGCAAGAGCGGCGGCGGCATTCCCCATCGATCATATTTTTAGATATAGTATTTATATTTCAATATATTGAGTGAAATTTCATCATCTTTTGTGGGGTCGTTCGGCCTGCCGGGAGGGTCGCGACATGAGCCGGATTGACATTATAGGAAAAGTTGGAGCTATATAGGAAAATTCTTTTGAAGGATTGGCATGGGTCATGAGGGTGGCCTGTGGGGACGAAGGGGGAAGCAATGGGACAGACTGTTATGCAGCCGCGTGCGCGGCAACGGGTTCGTGCGGGCATTTGGCAGCGGGGGCGCCGTCTGGCGGCAAAGGCCGCGCTGCTCTCCGCCGCGTTTCCGATGATGCCGGTTCAGGCGGCGCTTACGCAGGAAGCGGATTCCGGAAACGAAGACATCGTCGTCACGGCCTCGCGCATCATGCGCAGCGGCTTCACCGCGCCGACGCCCACGACGATGCTCGATGTCGATAATATCGCGTTGCAGGGCGCATCGACGCTTGCCGAGGCGGTGAACCAGATCCCCTCGTTCCTGCCGAACACCACGCCGGCGACGGGCGGCAACAGCACCGCGACCTCGGGCGCCAACTTCCTGAACCTCCGCGGCATCGGGGCGCCGCGCACGCTGGTGCTGGTGAACGGCCGCCGGTTCGTCCCCTCAGCGACGCAATCGACGATCGCGGGCACGGTGGACGTGAACCTGATCCCGCAGGGGCTGATCGACAGGGTCGAGGTCGTGACCGGCGGCGCCTCCGCCGCGTGGGGCTCGGACGCTGTCGCGGGCGTCGTCAACTTCATCCTCGACCGTGAGAAAACAGGTCTCGAACTCGGGCTGCAGGCCGGGATCAGCAGCCGCGGCGACAATGCGGAAACGCAGATCACGGCAAGCTGGGGCACCGATATCGCCGACGGTCGCGGGCATTTCGTGGTCTCGGGCGAATATTTCGACAGCCGCGGCATTCTGGACCAGCAGGACCGCAAATGGGGCGCCGAGGGCTGGCAGGTGTTCGTGAACCCGCTCTATACGCCCACGAACGGCGAGCCCGCGCGCATCCTTTCGCGTGATGTCCACCAATCGAACCGGACGGAAGGCGGGCTCATCGTCACGGCGGGGCCGCTGCGCTTCCTCCAGTTCGGACCGGGCGGCACGGTCTCGCCGTTCACGACGGGCAGTTCTCTCGGCTCGACCTACATGGTCGGCGGAGACGGTATCAATCAGGGCAAATACATCTCGCTGGTGACACCGCACCGCCGGCGCAGCGTCTACGCAATGTTCGACTACGACATCGCCGACAATGTTCGCCTGTCGCTCGAAGGGTCCTATGCACGGTCCAGGAGCACCAACGCGACGACCGCGTCTTTCACCCTCTCGCCCTACACGATCTCGCAGCAGAACGCGTTCCTGCCGGACTCCGTTCGCAGCACGATGGAGACGAACGGCATCACCCAGTTCCAGATGGGCCGGATCAACACCGATATCGGCTACATCACCACCGATCTCGATGGCGAAGTGTATCGCGCCGTCGCCTCGCTCGACGGCAATTTCGGCGATACCTGGCGCTGGTCGGCCTATTACACCTATGGCGAAACACGCCGCACCGACCGGTCGCTCGGCAATCTCGTCAACGCGCGGATGACGGCGGCGATCGATTCGATCATCGATCCGCTGACCGAGCAGCCCGTCTGCCGGAGCCTCGCCACCAATCCGGGCTGCGTGCCCATCAATCTGTTCGGCTACGGATCGCCTTCGGCCGCGGCGATCGATTACGTGACCGAGGATCAGGTCGTCGAATCGAAGATCCGCCAGCACGCTGCCGCGCTCGATTTTTCGGGTGAGCCCTTCTCGACATGGGCGGGGCCGGTGTCGCTGGCGTTCGGTCTCGAATATCGCCGCGAGTCGGTGAAATCGGTGGCCGACGCGATCTCGCAGGCGAACGGCTTCATGATCGGCAATCCCAAGAGCCTCGCGGGTCACTACGACGTGAAGGAGGCTTATGCCGAAGCGGTGGTGCCGCTGCTGAGCGACGCGCCGCTTGCCGAGCTTCTCGAACTGAACGGCGCGCTGCGCTACACGGACTACAGCACCGGCGCGAGCGTGACGACGTGGAAGATCGGCGGCACCTATGTGCCGACGAAGGGCATCAAGCTGCGCGGCACGCTCTCCCGCGATATCCGCGCCGCGAACCTCACCGAGCTGTTCAGCGTTTCCGGGCTCAGCTTCGCGAACATTCGCGATCCGCGCGACGGTTCATCGCCCTTCGTCAGCTCGCTGAGCGCGGGCAATCCGGGGCTCGCGCCGGAGAAGGCCGATACGTGGACGGCGGGCGTCGTGCTCGAACCGGCGATGCTGCCGGGGCTTCGCCTCTCGGTCGATTACTACGACATCGACATCAGCGGCGCGATCGGCACGCTCACGACGCAGAACATCATCGATCGCTGCTTCACCGGCGGCAACGCGCAGCTCTGCGATCTCATCGAACTCAATCCCGACGACAGCATCCGGCACGTCAACAACTTCTTCGTCAACATCCAGACGGTGCAGACGCGGGGTGTCGACGCGGAACTCGCCTATCGCACCGCGATCGGATCGGACACGCTCAGCCTGCGCGTGCTCGCCACCTATGGCGCCGATCTCATCACCGGCGACGGCATCACCTCGGTCGACCGTGCGGGGCAGGCGCAGGGAACCGGCGTGCCGCATTGGACGGGCATGGCGAACCTCGTCTACACGACCGGGCCGCTGTCGCTCGGGCTTTCGGGGCGCTATGTCGGCGGCGGCGTGTTCGACGTGACGTTCGGGCCGAACGACATCAACGACAACGACATCTCCAGCCGCTTCTACCTGAACCTCTCCGCATCGTACGAGATCGGCGAGGGTGACGGGTGGAAGATGGAACTCTACGGATCGGTGAAGAACCTGCTCGACAAGGATCCGCCCATCGTCGGCTCGACCTTCCAGGCGCCGTTCGCGACCAACGGCGCGCTCTACGACATGGTCGGCCGCTATTTCACCGTGGGTGCGCGGATGAAGTTCTGATCCCGCCATCCTTCCGCTTCCGGCCCGGGCTGTTATAGACAGCCCGGGCGATACAAGGGGAGGACAGGGCTTGATCAGGCGACTTCGGGTATTCGCGGCGCTGGCCGTATCGCTTTCTGCAATTGCCGCACACGCCGGACCTGCCACCGAGACCGCGAAGGTCCGCGGCCTTAAAGCGCCCGCGGAGATCATCGTCGATCGCTGGGGGTTGGCGCATATCTATGCGGCAAACACGCACGACGCCTATTTCCTCCAGGGCTACAACGTCGCGCGCGATCGGCTGTGGCAGATCGACCTCTGGCGCAAGCGGGGCCTCGGCCTCCTGTCGGAAAGCTTCGGCGAAACGCATGTAGAGCAGGACCGCGCCGCGCGCCTGTTCCTCTATCGCGGCGACATGGCGAGTGAATGGCGCCGCTACGGGCCGGGCGCCAGGGACAATTACGAAGCCTTCGTCGCCGGCATCAATGCCTATGTCGACGCGGTGCGCGCGGGCACGAAACCGCTGCCGCGCGAGTTCGCGATTACCGACAGCCAGCCCGCGCGCTGGCGCGCCGAGGATGTCGTCCGCATCCGCACCCATGCGCTGGTGATGAATGCACGCTCCGAGGTTCAGCGCGCGCGCCTCGTCTGCAAGGGCGGGCTGGACGCGGCGCGCGCGACGCAGCGTCTCTATCCCGATCACACGCCGCAAGTGCCGGAGGGTCTCGATCCGTGCACGATCGATGCGAACGTCATGGACGACTACGCGCTCGCCACCGGCCCCGTGAACTTCGATGCGCTCACGAGAGTGGCGGAGGCGCTTCCCGATGATGTGAAGGACGGCTCCAACAACTGGGTGATCGCGGGATCACGCACCACGACCGGCCGGCCGATCCTCGCTAACGATCCGCACCGCGCGCTTACCGTGCCGAGTCTGCGCTATGTCGTTCATATCGAGGCGCCGGGATTGTCGTTGATCGGCGCGGGCGAACCGGGGGTGCCCGGCATTTCCTTCGGCCACAACGGCAAGGGCGCGTTCGGGCTCACCATCTTCAGCACGGATCAGGAAGACGTCTACGTCTACGAGACGCAGCCGGGCCGGGCGGACAGGTATCGCTATCGCGGACGGTGGGAAAAGATGCGCGTCGTCCGGGAAACGATCCCGGTGAAGGGTGGCAAAACGGTTGCCGTGGAATTGCCTTTCACCCGGCACGGCCCCGTCATCCATCGCAGCGCCGAACGCAATCAGGCCTATGCGGTCCGCTCGGTCTGGTCCGAACCCGGTACCTCCGCCTATGCGGCAGCATCGTGGCTTGCGAACGCGGCGAGCTGGGAGGATTTCAGAACGGCTGCGGATCACTGGGGCACGCCGCCGCTCAACCTCATCTGGGCGGGGCCGGACGGCGCCATCGGCTGGACGGCCGCGGGCCTCGCGCCCGTGCGGCCGAACTGGGACGGGCTGATGCCGGTTCCGGGCGACGGGCGCTATGAATGGAACGGGTTCCATGCGCCGCGCAGCCTTCCGAGCGTGAAGGATCCCGCCGAGGGCTGGATCGCTACGGCGAACGAGCGCAACGTGCCGAAGGATTACCCGGCCGACGTGCCGCTCGGGTACGAATTCGCCGATCGCAGCCGCTACGAACGCCTTGCGCAGCTTTTCTCCCGCAGCGAGCGCGTCTCCGTCGCCGATGCTGCGGCGATGCAGATGGATATCCACGACCTCTCGGCGCTGCGTCTTCTGGCGCTGCTGAAAGACGTGAAGGGCTGGGACGCGGATAGCACGCAGGCGCTCGCCCTGCTGCGGAACTGGAACGGCGACATGCGCGCCGACAGTGCCGCCGCCGCGATCGCCGGCACCTGGCTCGCATCACACCTCGGCGCCGCGCTCGTTGCCCATGTTGTCGCGCCGGACGCGCAGCCTCTGGCGCCGCGCGTGGCGGCGGATGCCGCGCTCCACATCCTCGAAACGCGCGATGCTGTACTGGGGCCGGACGCTGCCGCCACGACGCAAACCGTGCTGCGGGAGAGCCTTTCCGCCACGCTCGGCGAACTGCATCGTCGGCTTGGGCCGCAGCTGGAAAGCTGGACGTGGGGCGGCGTGCACACACTCGAACTGAAGCCCCCCTTCGGCACGCTTCTCCGCGCCGACGAGTTCAAGGCGATGACGATCGGGCCGCACCCGGTGGGCGGTTCGGGAACGACGGTCGCGCTGGCGGCGCCGAACAAGGATCTCACCGCCGTGCACGGCCCCTCCGTTCGCATCGTCATGGACGTCGGCGATTGGGACAAATCGGTTTTCATGAACATGCCCGGCCAGTCGGCGGATGCATCAAGCCCGCACTATGGGGACTTCCTGCCGGGATGGCTCGCAGGCGAATTTGCGCCGATGACCTACACGCGCCCGGCGGTCGAAAAGGTTGCCGAGCGTGTGATCAGCCTGACCCCCGGCCGCTGACCCCAGCTGCGGACTGGGGGCTGTTTCCGCAGCCCTATTTCTTGGACGGCACCGACCCGCGCGCAACGAAGCGGCCCGGGGTCGCACCCGTGACCTTGCCGCCTTCCAGCACCGTTTCGCCGTTGACGACGACGGCGACCATGCCTTCGGCGCGGAGCGCCGGCCGCGCGTAGGTTGAACGGTCGGTGACCTTCGCCGGGTCGAAGACGGCGATATCGGCGACGAGACCGGGCTTCAGCAGGCCGCGATCCGTGAGGTTCAAATGCCTGGCGGGCAGGCTCGACATCTTCCGCACCGCCTCGGCAAGGGGGAACAGCTTCAAATCCCGGCTGTAGCGGCCGAGGACGCGGGCGAAGCTGCCCGTCGCGCGCGGATGATAGCCCATGGGGTCGATTTCGGCGCCCTCGGGCGCGCTGTAGCCGCCGTCGCTCGCGATCATCACCCACGGCTGCACCATGAGCTTCCGCACGTCGGCCTCATCGATCGTCCCGAGCGTGATGAGCAGCGCGTCGGAGTGATCCTGGACGAGTCGGGCGACGAGATCGAACGGCTCCATCCCCCATGCCTTCGCCAGCAGCTCGATGTTCTGATCGACGAGTTCGGGCGCCCCCGGCGCATCGACGATGCGCATGTTGCCGTAGCCGACGGCCTTGACCCACGAGAAGCCGCCGGCTTCGCCGTGCTCGGTCAGTTCACGGACGGCGGCGCGCGTTGTCGGGTCCTTCAGCGCCGCGCGGACATCCGCCGCGGAGGGCATCTCCTTGCCGCCCGGCAGCACGAAGATGCCGGCAAGCGGCCCGGTGGCGGCTCCGTCGTAGGGATACTGGTCGGCAACCACCTCCTGCCCCGCTGCGCGCGCCTCTTCGACCGCGGCGATCACGTCGCCGATGCGGCCCTTGTTGATCAGGCCCGTCGCCTTCAGATGCCCGAGCTTTGCCGGAATTCCGGCACGCTTTCCGATCTCGATGGCTTCCTTCTCGGATTTCAGCATCTGCAGGGAAGGGTTGCGCGTGTGCGAATCGTAGGTGCCGCCGAACGGCTTCACGGCTTCCGCCAGCGCGACGACTTCATTCGTGTCGCTGAACATGCCGCCGTTGTACATCAGGCCGGTCGACAGGCCGACGCAGCCCATTTCCATGCCCTCGCGGACCAGCGCCGCCATGGCGGCGGTCTCTTCGGCATTCGCCGGGCGCTGGACGCCGGGCATGAGCTGGTCACGGATGCCGTTGTGTCCGACGTAGCAGGCGTAGTTGACGCCCGAGCCGCGCGCCTTCAACTGCGTCGTGCGCTGCCTGATGTTTTCCGGCGAATAATAACCGTCCGGCCCCATCACGATCGTCGTCACGCCCTGGAGGAGGTCCTGCTCGTCGATCATCGGTCCGGTGCGCTCTTCGAAGCCGAAATCGACATGGCTGTGCGCATCGATGAAGCCGGGGGTCACGGCAAGGCCGCGCGCTTCGATCACCTTTGCCGCGTTGCCGCGCACGCGCTTGCCCACGGCGGCGATCTTTCCGCCGCTGACGGCCACGTCGCCCACATAGCCCGGCTTGCCTGACCCATCGTAAATCGTGCCGCCGCGAATGATGAGGTCATAGCTCTGTGCGGTGGCGGGGGTGGACAGCGCCACCATTCCCAGAAGCAGAAGTGCGGCTTTCGACATGGTTTCCCTTCCCCGGATCGAATTTCCAATGCTTTCCGATATGGAAACATTGCGTCCTTGGCAAGCAGTTGCGATAAGTCCCTCCCAGTAGTCGAAACGGTGAGTAAGATGATCGAGCAGGGTGGCCTGGGCCAGAAAATCAAGGCATTGCGGACGGCCCGCGGTATTCCCCTCAGCGTGATGAGCGAGCGCACGGGCTATTCCGTGTCGGCGCTTTCGAAGATGGAAAACGATCGCCTCGGCCTCACCTACGACAAGCTGACGAAGCTGACGGGCGCGCTCGGTGTCGATATCGGCAGCCTGTTCACCGATACCGCGCAAACGGCGGTTCATGCCGGCGGCCGACGCAGTGTCGCGCGCAAGGGCGAGGGGCGCAACATCCAGACGGGAAGCTACGATTATCTGTATGTCTCCCCGGAACTCAGTCGCAAGCGCATCGTGCCGATCAAGGGCCGTGTCCATGCCGCGACGCTGGAGGAATTCGGCCCGCTGATCCGCCACGAGGGCGAGGAATGGATCTACGTGCTCGACGGCGTGCTCGAAGTGCACAGCGAGTTCTACGAGCCGGAAATCCTCGAGTCCGGCGACAGCATCTACATCGACAGCCGCATGGGCCACGCCTATCTCTCGAAGACGCCGGGTGGCACGGAGATTATCGCCGTGTGTACTGAACAGACCGACAGCCTCTTCTATGGCGATCCGCCTGCCGAAGCCGTGCGCTCGACCGATGCTCCGGCAGCGAAGCCCCGCCGACGCAAACCGAAGACCCGCTGAAGCGATAGACTCGACCGGCATCATCCGGGACCGCCACGGATGCCCTGGCGTTCGCCGACGTGTGCCCATTTTTCTGCGTGTCGTATGGAAAAGTTGTGCGATTAATTTCCAAAATAGAAACATTATTGACACAGAGTAGATGTTTGATAACTTCAGGATGGGACTGGCCCGAATGGGCTTTGGGGCGTGGTGGTTCGCTGGAGGGCGATCCATTCGCAAATGTGGGGGAATGACAGATGTTTCTACGGCAGAATGGATATCTTTCGGCAACGGTTTCCGCGTTGGCTTTGCTGATCAGCGTGCCCGCAATCGCGCAAACCGCGGGCGGGGAGGCTGAAGAGCTGACGGGCAACGAAATCATCGTCACCGCAACCAAGCGCGAACTGCGCCTCGTCGATGTGCCGCTCAGCATCAGCGCGATCAGCGGTGGAGACATGGAACGCCGCAACCTCACGCAGATCGCGGATTTCGCATCGCAGGTTCCCGGCTTTTCGATCCAGGCAACCGGAAACGGCGGTACGCGTCTCGTACTGCGCGGCCAGAACGCGGGCGGCTCGGGCGCATCGGTTGCCACGATGGTGGACGACATCGTTGTTTCGTCGGCCTCGTCGCTGTTCAACGGCTCCTTGCTCACGGCCGATCTTCTGGCGTTCGATCTCGACCGCGTGGAGGTGCTGCGCGGGCCGCAGGGTACGCTCTACGGTGCTACGGCACAGGGCGGTCTCCTGCATTACATCACCAACAAGCCCAAGCTCGGCGTGTTCGAAGCGCGCGGTCAGGCGGGCTTTGATTCCGTGCGGCATGGCGAAACCGGCTGGATCGCGCAGGGTGCTGTAAATGTGCCGCTCGGGGAGATTGCGGCACTGCGCGTCACCGGCACCTATCAGGATGCGGCGGGCTATATCGACAACCCGACCCGCGGGGAAAAAGATGTCAACGGCGGTGAGCAATACAGCCTGCGCGGGCAGCTCCAGATCGAACCGACGGACGCCCTCAGCGTGCGTCTGACGGCGGCTTTGCAGCGCGGTGACTTCGATGGCAGTGGTTCGGTCGAACTCGCCGGGGGATTGAACGCCCAGCCCTCCGCGGCGTCGAAGGTCGCCAACGGCGGCGAACCCATTTTGAACACGTACGCGCCGGAAAGCTCACTCCGCCGCTTTGAATATTATAACGGCGTCATCAATTACGATCTGGGCGGGGTCAGCCTGTTCTCATCGACCAGCTACAGCAAATACAAATCCTTCTACCGCAGCGACATTTCGCATCTCCAGCTGGCGCCCGGCCTGACCGCGGCGGACTTGTTCGGTGGCGTCTACGGCGAGCCGATCGCGGTATGGGGACGCCAGGAGGACAGCTTCACGAAATTCAACGAGGAGATCAGGCTCGCCTCGAACGCGGACGTCGATGTCGGCTTCATGCGGTTCGATTGGCAGGTCGGCGGATTCTACACCAACGAAGATATCACCTTCGACCAATATTACGACGCCGTGCAGCAAGACGACGAATCCGTCATACTGGATTTGCCGCTCCCGCTCGGCGGCAGCACGCTTCCCGCGCGATACAAGGAATATGCGGGTTTCGGTGAAGCAACACTCAAGTTCGGCGACAGCTTCGAAATTTCTGTCGGGGGTCGCTATTCGCACAACCGGCAGCGCTCGCAGGTCACGAGCGACCCGGGTCTGATCGGCAGCGGCGGGCCGGAGCCGATCGTAAATCCCGTAATTCGGACGACCGAGAACAAGTTCACATATTCGATCGCGCCGCGCTTGAAGCTGAACCGCGACATCTCGGTCTACGCACGTCTTGCGACCGGTTACCGCCCCGGCGGTCCGGTGCTGATCGTTCCCGGTGCGCCGGAAGATTTCCCGACGTTCTACAATTCGGACAACACGACCAACTACGAACTGGGCATCAAGGGATCGACTGCCGACCGCGTGTTCAATTTCGATGTCGCGATTTACCGCATCGACTGGACGGACGTACAGCTCATCACGGACTTCGTTTCCGAAACAAATGGTCAGACGTTCTCCGTTCAGGGCAACGGCGGCAGCGCGCGCAGCGAGGGGCTCGAATACACGCTGAGCGTGAACCCGGTGAAGCCGCTCACGTTCGCGGTGACGGGCGGCTACACGCGCGCGCGTCTTACCGAAGATGCGCCTGCCTTCGGCGGTCTGTCGGGTCAGCGCCTGCCCTACGTGCCGGAATTCCAGAATGCGGTTTCGATCGATTACGTTCATGAGCTTGCCGGCGGTTCAACGCTGTCCGGCGGGGTGACGTGGACGTATGTCGGTTCGCGGTACAGTGATTTTTCGACGTCGCCTGCCGTTACGAACCATGCGCGAATTCCGGACTATAACACGCTCGATCTGCGGCTTGCCGCCCGGTTCGGACAAATCTCGGTCGAGGCGTTCGCCCGCAATCTGACCGACTCGCAGGGGCTGACGAACTATTCTAGCGGCGGTGGCGCGGGGCTCATCGGCAGGGGCACGATCATCCAGCCGCGGACGCTCGGTATGCGGCTCGGCTTCAAATACTGACGCCATACGTGACCAATATCGCAAAACCCTATCTGGTGTTTCTGGCGGACGCCGAAAATCCGACGCTCGCCAAGACGGCGCTCGGGGTGCGGGACTGGGCGCGCAAGGATTGCGCCGGCCAGTTGCGGCTGACGCCGTCGACGCTCGATATCGGTCTCCCCGACCTGACGCCTTCGGAAGCGGCCGCGCGCGGTGCGCGGTCGCTTCTGATCGGGGTCGCGCCGGTCGGCGGGCAATTGCCGGCGGCATGGCAAGGCGTTCTGCTCGAAGCGCTTGAGGCGGGGCTGGATATCGTCAGCGGGCTTCACGTGCGGCTGGAAACATTTCCGGCCCTCGCCGAAGCCGCGGCCCGGCTGGGTCGCACGCTGCACAACGTACGTCACAGCAAGATCGCGTTTCCGATTGCGACTGGCCGAAAACGCACCGGCAGGCGCGCGCTGATGGTCGGCACGGATTGCGCGCTTGGGAAGAAATACACCGCGCTGGCCTTGACGCAGGCGATGCGCGCCCAGGGAATCGACGCCACCTTCCGCGCGACCGGACAGACCGGCATCATGATTTCGGGCAGCGGCATTGCGATCGATGCCGTCGTCGCGGATTTCATCGCCGGCGCGGCCGAAACCCTCTCTCCCGACGCCGCGCCCGATCATTGGGACGTGATCGAGGGGCAGGGCGCCCTGTTCCACCCGGCCTATGCGGGCGTAACGCTCGGGCTGCTGCACGGCAGCCAGCCGGATGCGCTGGTGCTGTGCCACGATCCGGTCCGCACCGTGACGAGCTTTTTTCCGGATTATCCGCTGCCCACGATCGAGGCCGCGATCACGGCCTACCTGCCGCACGCGCAGCGCACGAATCCCGCCGCGCGGTTCGTCGGCATCAGCCTCAATACGTCGGCGCTCGATGAAGATGCGGCACGGCGCGCGATCGAAAACGCGGGCGCGCGCACCGGTCTTCCCGCCTTCGATCCGCTGCGCTTCGGTATCGCGGCGGTTGTTGATGAAATGCTTGCTGGGACGCTTGAGGCCGCATTCGCGGCAGTATGACCAAACGCAATTTGAAAGGTAAGATATGACCCTGTCCAGGAGAACGCTTGCAGCCGGTGCAGCGATCAGCGTGCTGTTTTGCGGGAGTGCATTCGCAGCGGACACCAGCGCAGTCGCGGCCGCCATCGACAAGGCGGTGCAGGATGCCATTGCCGCCGGCGAAAGCCCGGGTCTTCAGGTCGCCGTCTACAAGGATGGTGCGCCCGTTCTCGTGAAGAGCTACGGTTCCGCCAATCTCGAGCTGAACGTGCCGGTGAACAACGACAGCATTTTCCGCATCGGGTCGGTCACCAAGCAATTCACGGCCGCGGCGCTTCTGAAGCTCGAGGAGGAAGGCAAGCTCTCGCTCGACGACAAGCTTTCGAAATATTATCCGGATTTCCCGCGCGCCGCTGACGTGACGCTGAAGCAGATGCTGCATCACACCTCCGGCATCCACAGCTACACCGACGATCCGAGTTTCCTTCAGGAAGCCGGGCTGAAGCGCACGACGGACGAATGGGTCGCGCATTTCGCGAAGATGCCCAAGATGCAGGATTTCGAGCCGGGCACGGGCTGGCACTACAGCAACACAGCCTATTTCATCCTCGGTGGCGTGATCGAAAAGGCGGAAGGAAAGCCGCTTGGAACTGCGCTCCAGGATCGTTTCTTCGGCCCGCTCGGGCTGACGCATACGGCGCTTGACGATGAAAGCATAATCTTGCCGGGCCGCGTGGCAGGCTATGACGGGACCGGGCCCAATCAGTTCAAGAATGCGGCGTTCATTTCGATGACCGTGCCGGGCGCGGCGGGCGCCATGCGTTCGTCGGCAAACGACCTTGCGCGCTGGAACGCCGCGCTGTTCGGCGGCAAGATTCTGAAGCCCGCATCGTTCAAGGCGATGATCGCGCCGGGCAAGCTGAACAACGGGCAGAACAGCGGGTCGGCCGTTGCCGATCGGCCTGCCGACATGCCCCCGTTCGAATACGGCTATGCACTGTTCATCGGCGACGTCGACGGGCATCAGCGCATTGGCCACGGCGGCGGCATCTTCGGCTTCAATTCCTCGCTGAACGAATTCCCGAAGGATCGCCTCACCGTTTCCGTGATCGCGAACGGCATCGGCAAGGATGTCGGCGCGGGCAAGATCGCGGACCGGATCGAACGCATCGCGCTCGGGCTGCCGCCCAAGAAGTAATTCCCCCGGCGCGGCAACGCGTGACGGACTGGCGGGCTGGAATGACTTCCGGCCCGCCAATTTCGTTTCAGGGCGCTATCCGGATTTGCGCGGCCAGAGTCGTGTGGCACGCCGGCGCGTAGGCAATATCGAGGCCGAGGGCGCGTTCGAATTCCGTGATCGCAGCAAGGTCTGCGTGCGGGTCGCCGTCGATGCTGATGGCCGCGTGTGCGAGGACACCGAGCCAGCCGCCTCTCTTTCGAACGAGGCAGGCCGTCCCCGCGATTTTTTGCCCACCCGAGACGATGTTGAAACGCCCATCGCAATAGCTGCCCGCGACGCTGCCCGTTTCCGCAGCGACGCCGACAGCGGCGAAACCGGCGATCAGGCGGCGCGTGAAGCGCTCGAAGCGGGACGTGATGTCGATCGCATCGGCTGGCCCAACGTCATGCACGCTGAAATTCAATATACCCGGCCTGTGAACCACCGTCGTGCCGCCGCTTGCGCGAACGAAAACGGGCCAGCCGCGCGCCCCGCTGGCGGCCGCAGCCTCGGCGAAGCTTTCCATGCAGGCGAACCGCCGCGTCGTGACGAGACAGCGGTTGTTCGTCCAGAGCCGCACGCGTTCGGCTGCACGCCCTTCGCCGAGCAGCGCATCGAGCCGCCGCTCATCCTCCACGATCGCTGCCTCGCCGCGCCCGCGCGCAATGGGTGTATTGGGCGCAAGCGCATGGGCAAGGGCGTCGAGCAAGGGGTTCAGCCGATGCGGCCGACGATCTCTCCCGCTGTAACGGGGGTTTCGGCGGCAATATCGATATGGAGGATGCCGGAGGCCGGCGCGGTTAGCTCGAAGCTCGACTTCTCCACCATGATCTCGGCGATGACGGACCCTTCGGAAACGGCATCGCCATCGGCATAAAGCCATGCCGAAATGGCGGCCTCGTCGCCCTCGTTCCAAAGGCCGGCGGGAACGGTGATATCGGTCATCGGATCAGGGCTCCAGAATGGTGAGTGCCGCGACCGCGACCTTGTCGGCATCGGGCAGCACGAAATGTTCCATCACCGGCGTGAACGGCACGGGGATATCGGGATGCGCGATGCGGCGCGGGGCGGCGCGAAGCGGAATTCCGGCCTCGCAGACGCTGGCGATGATCTCCGCGCCGACGCCGTAGCTCATATAGTCGTCATCCACCGCGAGCAGCCGCCCGGTCTTCCGCACGGAGGCCCGTACGGTTTCGCGGTCGAGCGGCGCGATGCTGCGCAGATCGATGACCTCTGCCGAATGGCCCTGCTTTTCGAGCCGTGCGGCCGCGTCGAGCGCGTGATGCACGCTGAGCCCGAGCCCGACGAGCGTGATGTCTGCGCCCTCGCGCACGATGGCCGCCTTGCCGAGCGGCACGACATAATCGCCCTCGGGCGCATCGGTGATCGAACGCTGTACGGTGCCGAGCCAGCCCATGCCCTGCAGCGCCTTGTGATACATGAAGATCACTGGGTTCGGATCGCGGATCGCGGCGAGCATCAGCCCCTTCGCGTCGTGCGCGTTCGAAGGGATGACGACCTTCAGGCCGGGCAGGTGTCCGAAGGTGGCGTAGAGCGTCTGGCTGTGCTGCCCGGCGTCACCATAGCCGCCGCCGACACTCGTCATCAGCACCATCGGGCACGTCACCTGTCCGCCTGAAAAATAGCTCTGTTTCGCCGCGAGATTGTAGATCGCGTCCATGCACACGCCGAAGAAATCGACGAACATCAATTCGACGATCGGCCGCATTCCGGAAGCTGCGAGGCCGACGGCAGCGCCGATGAACGCGGTTTCCGAAATCGGCGTATCGCGCACGCGCTCCGCGCCGAACTTGTCGAGGAGGCCGGTCGTTGTGCCGAACACGCCGCCGAGCTTGCCGATATCCTCGCCCATCACGAGAACGGTGGGGTCGCGCTCCATCTCCTGGCCGATCGCTTCGGAAATGGCGCGCGCGATGGTGAGGCGCCGCGCGGGGCGCGGGGCCGTGATGGTTTCAAGCGAAGACATGGTCGAACGCTTCCTCCGGCTGGGGATAGGCGGCGGCACGCGCGGCGGCGAACGCAGCATCGACAACAGCGCGCGCATCGGTCTCTGCCGTGTCGAGATCGGCGGCATCGAAGCCGTCGGCGAGCAGGCGGTCGCGATAGGCGGGGATCGGGTCGGCGGCCTTCAGGCGCTCGACCTCGCCCGCCGGGCGATAGGCTTCGGCGTCGCCCATGAAGTGGCCTTCGAGGCGGCAGGTCTCGATCTCGATCAGCGACGGACCCTCGCCGCGCCGGGCGCGGGCGATCGCCTCTCCGGCGAGCGCGTAGATCGCATCGGGATCGTTTCCGGGAATGAAGTGCCCGGGCATCGCATAGGCGGCGGCGCGGTCCGCATTGCGCGCGACCGCCGTGCAATCGCGTTTCGCCACGGAGATGCCATAGGCATTGTCTTCGATCACGAAGATGGCGGGCACCTTCCAGACCGAAGCGAGATTGAGCGCTTCGTGGAACGCGCCCTGGTTGGCGGCGCCTTCGCCGAGGAAGGCGACCGCGACGTGATCCTCGCCGCGCAGCTTGCTCGCGAGCGCGGCGCCGACCGCGGGGCCGAGCCCCTGCGCGATAATGCCAGAGCAGGCGAAATTCACGCGCGCGTCGAACAGGTGCATGTGCCCGCCCCGTCCCCCGGAAAGGCCCGTCGCCTTGCCGAAAATCTCCGCCGCCATCGCATCGAGGTTCACGCCCTTGGCGATGGCGACATGGTGCGGGCGATGCGTCGCCGTCACCGTGTCGCCGGGGCGCAGGTGCGCGCAGACGCCCACAGCGCACGGCTCCTGCCCGTCCGACAGGTGCATCTCGCCGGGAAGCGGTCCCTTCGCCATGTTGAACACCGGCGTCTTGCCTTCGAAATAGGCGGGTTTGATGAGCGCTTCGAAATGGCGGCTCTTCACCATCGCCCCGTACATCCAGAGCCGGTCGCTGCGGTTGCTCATCGCGCCACCCAGCCGCCGTCGATGACGAGCTCGATACCGGTGACGAAGCGGGCTTCGTCGCTGGCGAGATAGACCGCGCCCATCGCGATATCCTCCGGCAGCCCCACGGCGTTCAGCGGGCAGAGCGCGGCGACCGCCGCCCACGGATCGTCCGCCGGGATCGATCCTTCGCGCACCCAGCCTTCCACGGCCATTTCCAGCATCGGCGTACGGATGCAGCCGGGGTGGACCGAATTGCAGCGGATCGGCAGCCGGTGCGCGGCCCATTCGATCGCGAGGCTTTTCGTCATGTGCCGGACGGCGCCTTTGGACGTATTGTAGGCGAGCTGGTCAGGGTAGCCGACGAGACCGGCGATCGAGGACACGTTGATGACGCTCGCCGGATGGCCCGCGCTGCCGCCCTTCGCGAGTAGCGCCTGAAAGGTGCGGCAGCCGAGGAAGAGCCCGTCGACGTTCACCGCCATCAGCCCGCGCCAGTCGGCAAGGCTGTGCTCGGTCATCGGCTTCACGAGTTCGACGCCCGCGTTGTTCACGAGGATGGAAAGCTTGCCGTGCGCGGCATCGATGTGCGCGGCCGCCTTCGCCCAGTCGGCCTCGCTCGTCACGTCGAGCGCGAGCGGCTCCGCGCCGATTTCGGCGGCGAGCGCCTCGACGCCCGCGACATTGCGATCGGCGGCGATCACCGCTGCGCCTTCGCGTGCCATCGCCCGCGCGATCCCTGCGCCGATTCCCTGCGCCGCGCCCGTCACCAGCGCGATCTTGCCTTGCAACCTGCCCATAAGCCTCCCCTCCGCACGTCTTTTGTGAAAAAGACCTACGGGAGCGGGGCTGTCGTGGCTTGCGCCAGAACGGCGGCTTACTTGGACAGGAGGGAACTCCGTTCGTCGTCAGCCGCGCGCGCCGCGGTTTGTCGGTAGTCGCGCGGGGAGAGGCCGAAGGCGTCGCGGAATGCATGGCTGAAGTGTGAGGCGTCGGCGAAGCCGTGCCGCATCGCGATCTGCGTGATGCTGTAGCCCGCCAAGGTGCGGCTCGCGAGGTCGCTGCGCGCCGCCATCAGCCGCCGCTCGCGAATCCATGTGCCGACCGTCACGCCGAATTCCTCGAACAGGCGGTGGAGATAGCGCGGGCTGAAGCGGAATGCCGCCGCGATCGTCGCGGCCGAAAGCGCCGGGTCGCCGAGATGCGCGAGGATATGTTCCTGCACGCGGCCAAGCAGCGCGCGGCGGAAGGCGCTGCCCGCGATGCGGTCCGGCTCCGGGCGAAAGGCGGCGGCAAGCAGCTCGACCGTGGCGCGCAGCACGGCGGTGCGGTCCTGCGGGTCCACGGTCTCGACCGTTTTGTGGATCTGGCGCAGGTGCGAGAGCAGGATGGAGCCGAGCCCGGCGCTGCCGTCCACGGAAAGCCCGCACATGTCCTCGATGCCCGGCACGATCGTCGTCGCCATGCGGTGTGGGATCAGGATCGAAAGCTGGTGCAGCTCGCGCGTGTTTTCAAACATCGCGGGGCGGGTGCTGTCCCACACCGAAATGATGTCGCGGCGCACCACCGATTCGTTGCGGCCCTGCTGCAGCAGGCATTCGCCTTCCTCGAAATAGAGAAGGCAGAAATAATCGTCCTCGCCGCGTTTCACGTCGTCGACGGTACGAAAGCCCGCGATGGGGTCGCAGACGACCTGCGTGAACACGAAGTCATTGATTGCGCGGCGGCGGACCTTGGCGCCGTAGCGCTCCTTGTCCGCGCCCGCGAGGCTCCAGTGGAAATGCGTGCGGTCCAGCACCTCCTGAAAGCCGGGCAGCTGCCGTGGCGGCGGCAGCGACGCAGAACTCCACCGCTCTTCGCTCAGAAGCATATGTCCAACCCTCCCCAACCCAGCAGGCTATGCCTGTCCGGGGCCGGATGCAATCGGCATGGCGTGCGGGTTCGCGCTCACCCAAGAGTTGTGTCGTCCCTGTGCAAGTCGCTTGCTTGCTTTTCCGGAAACCGCGGCTTTCAGGCGCGCGGCGCGGTTCGCAGCCAGCCAAATTTTGCGGCGCTCAGGTGCATGATCGAAGCGCCGTGCGCCGCCTAAAAGGAGAGTATGAACATGGCGCTCCCATGCAGGGCGCCCGCATAACCTTGAGGGGGAGTTTTATGAAAAGCCGTTTCCGTTCGTCGCTGTATGCCGCCGCTGCCGTCTCCGCGCTCGCGGCGAGCGCTCCGGCGCTGGGGCAGGAGACTGCGACCGGCATCGAAGAGATCGTCGTCACCGCGCAGAAGCGCGCGCAGAACCTTCAGGACGTTCCGGTTTCGGTCACGGCGTTCAGCGACACAGCGATCCGCGAGGCGGGCTTCACAAACAGCCTTTCGATCGGCGACCAGGTGCCCAACCTCGAAATCAAGACGTTTGGCGGCGTGCCCAACATCTTCATTCGCGGTGTCGGCAACAACGATTTCAACGCCTCCTCGATCGGCCCGATCAGCATCTATCGCGACGACGTGGTGGTGGCTTCCACGGGCAGCCAGATCTTCTCGCTGTTCGATCTCGAACGCATCGAGGTGGTGCGCGGTCCGCAGGGGACGCTGTTCGGCAAGAACACCACGGGCGGCGCGATCCAGTTCTTCTCGAAGCTGCCGGGCGACGAATTCGAAGGCAATGCCCGCTTCGGCTACGGCCGTTTCGATCTGTTCGAGGCCGAAGCGGCAGCAAGCCTCCCGCTCGGCGAAGGCCTCTCGCTCCGTGTCGCGGGCGTCGTCCGCCGCCGCGACGGAGAGAAGACGAACCTCTACACGGGCGAGGACACGATCAACGTCGATGAAGCCGCCGCGCGCGCCATCCTGCGCTGGCACCCGAGCGCCGACACCGACGTGCGCCTCTCCATCGGCGGCGGCCGCGACCGCAGCGATTACCTCGAAAACAAGCCCGTCGGCACGATCGATGGCGCAGATCTCTTCGGCTACACCGATCCCTATCCGGACAACGCCAACCTGTTGAATTTCAACGGACCTTCGCGCAACCACAGCGACAACCTGTTCATCAATCTCAACATCACGCACAGTATCGGTGATCTCACTTTCAAATCGATCACCGGCTACGACAAGAGCGACGTCGACAACCGCGTAGACGTCGACGGCGGCCCCTTCCGCATCGACGAGATCACCTTCCTGACCGATGCCGAGCAGATCACCCAGGAATTCCAGCTCGCCTACGACAGCGGCCCCCTCAACGCGATCGGCGGGCTCTTTTACTTCCAGGAAAATCTGGATGCGGACAGCAACGCCGACCTGCTCGGCGAACTCAGCTTCGCCGACGGCGCGCTGCCGCTGATCACGCGCGCGACGCGCAAGAACAAGGCCTACGCGATCTTCGGCCAGGCGACTTATGCGGTTGCGCCCGCGTTTCGGGTGACGCTCGGTGGGCGCTACACGATCGACAAGGTGCGGGCGACGCACCGCGCCGATCTCGTGCCCGGCTTCTTCGACGCAGACATCCCGGACGGTGCGGCCGTGCCGCTCGTGCCGTTCGCGCGGATGAAGGATACGTTCAAATCCTTCTCTTGGCGCGTTTCTGCCGATTACAACGTCACTGACGATGTGCTCGCCTACGCGAGCATCGATAAGGGGTTCAAGGCGGGTGGGTTCAACATCGGCATCATCACCAGCGTCGCGGAGCGTACGCAGGTGGATCCGGAATATCTGACGTCCTACGAAATCGGCATCAAGAGCACGCTGTTCGACCGCCGCCTGCGGCTCAACGTTTCGGCGTTCTATTACGACTACACCGACCTGCAGGTTCTTTCGGTGAACCGGCAGGCGGGGAGCACGGTGCCGACGCTCGGCCTCGACAACGCGGCGGACGCCGAGATCAAGGGCATCGAGCTCGAAGCGACGGCGCTTCCGACCGACTGGCTCGATCTCGGCCTCAACCTCGGCATCCTCGACGCGAAGTACAAGAACTACCTGTCGGGTGCGATCGACCCCGAGACGGGCGAGCCGCGCGACTTTTCGGGCAATCGCCTCCCTGGTGCACCGAAGTTCACGCTTTCGACCTTCGCGCAGGTGACGATCCCGGTGGGCGATTTCGAGACGCGCTGGCGTGCCGAATACAACTACACGGGCAAGAAATATTACAACAACGCGCAGAGCGATCTCATCAGCTCGGGCGAGGGCTACGGCCTGCTCAACCTCCGCGCCGCACTCGCCGATCCGGCGAAGGGGTGGGAGCTTGCGGCCTGGGCCAAGAACGTGACCGGCAAGGCCTATATCGTCGACGCCACCGACACGAGCGGCTTCGGCTTCGTGCCGCGCTACTACGGCGAACGCGCCACCTATGGTGTTGAACTGTCGCTGCGCTTCTGACCACCGGGAAAGGGTAATTCACCACCATGATCGACGAACGCCTGACGACCCCCGCCGAGATGACGTGGGCGCCCATGAAGGAGGGAATCGAGGTCTGCCTGCTCTATTCGAGCGCAGAAACCGGCCGCTGGACCGTGCTGTTCCGTGCCCAGCCGGGCAGCTTCTTCGGGCCGCACCGGCACCTCGGCGCGGGCGAATATTACGTGATCAAGGGGCGCATGAGCTACCGGATGGGCGAAGCGGCGGCCGGGACATACGGCTACGAACCGCTCGACGTGGTGCACGACTACACCAACTTTCCGGAGTATACGGAACTGCTCTTCACCAACTTTGGTCCAATTGCATTTCTGGACGATAAGGGTGATGTGGCGTCGATTCTCGATCACAAACTGCTCGAGGACATGACCGCAACAGCCGTTTGAGACCATGAGCCGAACCTACAGCGATGCCTACGCCCACAGTGTCACCGATCCCGAAGCCTTCTGGCTGAAGGCCGCAGAAGCGCTGGATTGGGACACGCCGCCACTGCAGGGCTGGACGGAAGGGCAGGGCTGGTTCGCGGGCGGACGGCTCAACACGTGCCACAACGCGGTCGATCGCCATGTGGCGGCGGGGCGCGGCGGCGATGTCGCGGTCATCTACGAAAGCCCGGTGACGGGCACGCGCCGCAGCATAAGCTATGCCGGGCTTCAGGATTCGGTTGCGCGCACGGCGGGAATGCTTGCCGCGCGTGGTGTGGCGAAGGGCGACCGTGTCGTCATCTACATGCCGATGATCCCCGAAACGCTGTTCGCCATGCTGGCGTGCGCACGGATCGGCGCGGTGCATTCCGTGGTGTTCGGCGGTTTCGCGGCGCCCGAGCTTGCCAAGCGCATCGACGACGCGAAGCCGAAGCTGCTGCTCACCGCCTCGTGCGGCATTGAGGGGCAGAAGGTCGTTCCCTACAAGCCGCTCGTCGACCATGCGCTCGAACTTGCCGCACATGGCGTTGAGCATGTGGTGCTGTTGCAGCGCCCGCAGGTCGCTGCGTCGATGCAGGCGGGGCGCGACGTCGACTGGTCGGCCGAATATGCGAAGGCGGAGCCGGCGGCGTGCGTGTCGGTCGATGCCGCTGACCCGCTCTATATCCTCTACACTTCAGGCACGACCGGCATTCCCAAGGGCGTCGTGCGCCAGAACGGCGGCCACGCCGCCGCGCTCGCATGGAGCATGGCGAACATCTACGGGATGAAGCCCGGCGAGGTGTTCTGGGCGGCATCCGATGTGGGCTGGGTCGTCGGGCACAGCTACATCGTCTACGGGCCGCTGATCGCTGGCTGCACGACGGTGCTGTTCGAAGGCAAACCCGTGGGCACGCCCGATGCGGGCACGTTCTGGCGGACGATCGAGGCGCATGGCGTCGACGTGTTCTTCACCGCGCCGACGGCGATCCGCGCGATCCGCAAGGAAGACCCCGAAGGCCGCTTCATCCGCGAAACCGGCACCGGTCGCCTGCGCGCTTTGTTCCTTGCCGGAGAGCGCGCCGATCCCGATACCGTCCACTGGGCGGAGACGCAGCTTGCGATGCCGGTGATCGACCACTGGTGGCAGACCGAACTCGGCTGGCCCGCAGCCGCGACCTGCCTCGGGCTTGGCGACACGCGGCGGCAGGCGGGGAGTGCGGGGTTCCCCGTACCGGGCTTCATCTTCGCTGTGCTTGACGACCACGGCGATCCGGTGTCGCCTGGCGGCACGGGCCACGTCGTGATCGCCGCGCCGCTGCCGCCCGGCTGCTATTCGACGCTGTGGAACAACGAGACCGGCTTCCGGCGCGCGTTCGAAACCTTCGCGGGCTACTACGAAACGGGTGACGCCGGGCACATCGACGAAGCCGGCTTCGTCAACATCATGGGTCGCACCGACGACCTGATCAATGTTGCCGGGCATCGGCTTTCCACCGGGCAGATCGAACAGATCATCGCCACGCATCCCGCCGTCGCCGAATGCGCCGTGATCGGTGCCGACGATGCGGTGAAGGGTATGGTGCCGGTCGCGTTCGCGGTTCTGAAAGCCGGGCGGCAGGACGACGGCCATCTCGCGCACGAGATCATTACGCTGGTACGCGAAGACCTGGGACCGGTTGCGGCGTTGAAGAACGTCCACATCGTCGCCGCGCTTCCCAAGACGCGGTCCGGCAAGATTCTGCGCGCCGTGATCCGCCGCCTCGCGAACGGCGAGGACGTTCCCGTGCCTCCGACCATCGAGAACCCGGACACGATCGACATCATCAAGCGTGAGCTTCGCGGCGCCTAAAGGCGTTCAGAGGCTGGAAGCCTCGGCAGAAAGATGCGCCAGCACACCGCGCAGGCCGGAAACGCCAAGACGGCGATAGGTCATGCACAGGTGATTGCGGACGGTCGTATCGCTGATCTTCAGATCGTCGGCGATCGCCCTGACGGTCTTGCCCAGCAATCGCGCATGAAGGATCTGCTTCTGGCGTCGTCCTAGCGGCAGCAGGGAAACGCGATCAAGCAGCGCCGGTGTGATACCCAACTGCCAGCGCGTCCGCTGGCCGGTCTTGCGCCGTACGGCGGAGAGATGATGGGCGACGGTGGATGATGCGATGCCGAGGTCGTGGGCGATGTCATCATTGCGCGCGCCGTGCGCGGCTTGCCGGGCGACGAGGGTCTCGCGCGGGGTGAGGCGCGAAAAGGCGATCGCATCGCGGTTGGAGTCCTGCGCGGCATTTGAAGGCGCGCTGATGACCAGAAGCGTTCGTTGTCCCTGACGATATCGGCTGAGAACGACGTCCAGCGCATGACCGTCGCTGCCCAGCCTGTGTTGCTGTCGGTCATCGCCGCTACCTGCGAGACTCTGGCGGCAGAGCGCTGCAAGATCGGGCGCGAACAGGGGTGGCTGGCGGGAACTGCGCCGGATATCGGCGAGGAGCTGTTGCAGCAGCGGCGATTGCTGCGGCCACCGGGCAACCGGATCGAGCTGATCATTGAGGATCAGCAGATCGCGTTCGCGATACTCCCTGCGCAACTGTTCGAGAAGCCAGGTGCCCTGCGCCTCCCGCTCCCGGTAGCAGATGCGTTCGATCCCGCCCTTCAGAAACGGCAGCAGCGCGAGCGCGACCTGCTCGTCGCGCGTGCTGAAATGACCGTCGCGATGCGAGCGGTGCATGACGATGGTGGCGAACAGGTCATCGTCTGTGGGGATGGAGAGCGCGAGCGCATGTCGAATATCCCGCGGCTTGTAGAGCGCGGTGTAGTAAGCGTCTCGCGGTTCGCGTGCGCTCGGCCAGATCATATCGGAATTGAGAATGCCGGTGCGGCGGCGACTCTGGCTGCGCATCAGCGCCGTGCGCCCGGGATCCTGCTGGTACATCCGCTCCATCAGAAGCGGAAATTCCTGATCGAGGCCGACGCTGTGCAGGTTCTGCCAAGCCCATTGGCGGGAGTGGGTGACCGCGATGAACATCGATTTGCAGGCGAGCAGGCTGCTGAGCCGCGGCATCATCGCCTCGATAAGCTCGTCTGTGCCGTGACACTTGAGAACGTCGGCGCCGATGCTCAGGATCTGCCGGTATTCGGCCGTTTGCAATGCTGTCACCACGCCATCCTCCCCAGGGCCGCCGCGCGCACGGCGGCAGAATAGCAGCGATTCCCGGGCGTCTCAAACTGATCAATTCTTGCCATGAAATTGATCCTGTCTGGCTGCTTGTGGCGGGGTCCGGCGCGGTCCTACTCAATCCCCAACAACAAGATCCAAGATCGGGGGAGAGATACCATGAAGGATCAGACACAGCGTATTGCCATGCTTCGGCACTGCCGGGGCGTTTCGCTGCTGGCACTTGCCGCGGGATTTTCGGCACTGTTGGCGGACCCCGTGCAGGCGGCGCCGGATGCGGCGAACGATGAACATTTCGGCATCGAGGAAATCACGGTCACGGCCCGCAAGCGTGAGGAAAAGCTGCAGGACACGCCGGTTTCGATCGTTGCCCTCTCCGGCGAGGATATCGCGCGGCGCCAGATCGTCAGCCTTGCCGACGTCGGCCAGCACGCGCCCAACGTGCAATTCCATGCAAGCGGCGTCGGCGGCCGGAATTCCGGCCAGGCCTTCATTCGCGGCGTCGGCCAGTCCGACTATCTGCTGACCACCGATCCCGGCATCGGCGTCTATGTCGACGGCGTCTATCTCGCCCGTTCCATGGGCAGCATTTTCGATCTGGTGGATATCGAGCGCATCGAGGTGCTCCGCGGCCCGCAGGGCACGCTTTACGGCAAGAACACGATCGGCGGCGCCATCAACATCGTTTCCACGAAACCCAGCCTCACCGAGGCTTCGGGCATGGTGGAAGGGCGTGTCGGCCGCTTCAGCCGCCTTGACGTGAAGGCCAAGGCCGAAGTGCCGCTGATCGCCGACAAGCTCGCCGCGAAGGTGGCGCTGAGCACGCGTGATGCCGAGGGTTTCGGAACGCGTCTGCTGACCGGCGAGGAGCAGGGAAGCGAGAACAGCGCCGCGGTTCAGGCCTCGCTGCGGTGGAAGGCCGACGAGGATGTCGAGGTGATGCTGTCCTTCGACAAGACGCGTGTGCGCGAGACCTTCTCGCAGGTGCATCTGGAAGAGATTTCGGAGGCGCCGCTTGTCGGGCTCTACAACATGTTCGTCGCGCCCTATGATGCAAGCTACATCACCGAAAATCCCTATGAGAGCTACGCCACGGGCGGCAACCGGAACGACCTTGATGTCTGGGGTGTCAACGGCACGCTCGAATGGAGTTTCGGCAACACGACGCTGAAATCGATCACCGCCTATCGCCATCTGAAATCCGTGTTCGAGACGGACCCGGATGGATCGCCGCTGACGATCGTCGATGAGCGGGACGATAACCGCCAGCGGCAGTTCACGCAGGAACTGCAACTGTCGGGCACGTCCTTCGACGACCGGTTGAAATGGGTGGTGGGCGCCTATTATCTGCACGAGAACGCACGAGGGGCGATCGACGTTCTGATCTATCCGGAACTTTTGCCCGTCATCGGCCTCGATATTTCGCGCCGGATCGAGGCGAAGCAGATCACGCGCAGCACATCGCTCTATGGACAGGCCAGCTACGCGCTTGCCGACGGCCTCAATGCCACGCTCGGCCTGCGCTACACGCACGAGAAGAAGCGCTACGACACCTCGCTCTATCTGCCGTTTTCCGATGTCTATCTGATCGATCCGACGCGGCGTTCGCAGGACTGGAACTCGGTATCGCCGCGCTTCGGCCTCGACTACCGGCTGACGCCGGAAGTGATGGTCTATGCCTCGGCGGCGAGCGGCTTCAAGAGCGGCGGGTTCAACGGACGCTCCTCCACCGCCAACGAGGTGCAGCCCTACGCGCCGGAGAAACTCTGGAGCTATGAACTCGGCCTCAAGTCCGACTGGCTCGACAACCGGCTGCGCGTCAATCTCGCGGGTTTCTACAACGATTATCGCGATATCCAGTTCATGCTGAGCACCGCCGACGAAGACGGCGTGCAGGTGGTCGTCGTGCAGAACGCGGCGAAGGCGCGCGTGATGGGCGCCGAGCTGGAAGTGACGGCGGCGCCCGCACCGCGGCTGCTGCTGTCGGCCTCGGCCGGCCTCATCGATGCGGAGTTCACGGATGTCGCGGCGGGCGCCGCGATCACCACGGCGTCGCATTTCGCCTCCACGCCGAAGTTCTCCTCGTCGGTTTCCGCCGAGTATGGTGTGCCGCTGGGAGACTGGGGAACGCTGACGCTGCGCGGCGACTACAACTATCGCAGCCGTATCTATTACGAGGTCAACAACCTGCCGGCCGTGACGCAGAACGGCTATGGCCTGCTCAACCTGCAGGCGACGCTCGAACCCGGGGACGGGCGCTATGCGCTGACGCTTGCGATGACCAACGTCACCGACAAGCGCTACAAGTCGACCGCAGTCAGCACGCTCGACAGCCTCGGTTTTGCAAGCGCGCAGTATGGGCGCCCGCGCGAGTGGTCGCTCACCGCCCGCGTGCGTTTCTAGGGCGCGCGCATGGGCCGTGCAGCGACAGGTCTCCGCTATGGCTTGGGCGGGGCTGCGGTGGGCGCATTGGCGATGGTGGTCGTGCTCGCCATTCCGCCGGTCGACCCGCCGGGTGCGGCGGCGATCCGGACGCGCGCAGCCGATGGGCATTTCGTCGAACGGTTCGAGATCCGGCCGGCCGACATCATCGCGCATACCAGCGACGGAAGCCTTGGCGTGCAACCCTTTCCGATGGGGATCGAGCCGGTCGGCGGGCCGGCGGCGGGCAGTTCGGTGCTGACGGCGAAGCTCAGGAACACAAGCGGCACGGTGATCGGGGTCGCCAGCCGCTATACGCTGACGACGGACAACCCCGATCGGCCGGACCGGCTGTGGACGCTCGTCATCACCCGACGCGGAACGCTCGCCACGAACTGCCCCGCGGACGCGGCGGTGGCCTGCGGCAGCGTGCTGGGAGGAACGGGCACGTTCGCAGTTTTTCGCGGACGCCTTGAAGAAACCGCACGCGGCGCCGGCTATGCGCTGACGCTGACAGGCACGGGAGAGCGCTGATGGGCGTGCTGCTCAAAGGGGTGACGGCACTGGCGGGCGCGCTGGCCGGCGCGGTGCTGGTGCTTGCGGCGCTCTATGCCTTTCCGTTTCGCCACGTGGACCGGACCGAACATGTGCTGCCGGCGTTTCTGGCCGCCGTGCCCGATCACGAGACCTACCGCCTGCGGCTTTCGGGTGATCTGGTGTCGGTCTCGACGTCGCCGACCCCGGCGATCTTTCCCAATCGGCCGGTGGGAACGCAGCCGCTCGTTGAGCCCAACGTCAGCATGGGGCTCGCGCTCATCACCCACATTCGGGACGCCGACAACCGGATCGTCGGCTTCGCGACCGAACTCGAAGCGGCGCACGAGGACAGCAGCTTCCTGCGGGGCCGTCTGATGACGCACACGACGTGGACCGTGGTGCTGCCGGGCCGGGGCGTGCTGTTTCTCTACCAGACCGAAGACAACTGGACGCTCGTGACCCGCTTTCTGCTGCCGAGCCTCTTGAAGGGGGATCCATGGCATGGCCGCTGGCTTCACCTCAATACGTTGGGGCCGTCCCCGCAGGGTTACGGCGAGGTCATCGCGGGGACGGGCGTCTTTGCCGGGCGGAACGGGCGTTTTGTGGAAGTCGCCGAGCTGCGCGGCTTTCAGCCCGACGCGATTTTCGAGGGCGTGATGGACCTGCTGGTTTCGCGCGATCATGCGGAGGGAAAATGATGGCCAAGCGTCTGAGGTGCTCGCTTCTCGCCGCCGCGCTGCTTCTGGGAGCATCGCAAACCGCACACGCCGACCCGGCCGCGCCGCTGCCCGGCGAGACGGTCCTCTCGTTCTTCGTGCAACTGCCGGATCACGGCGTCGCGCTGACGACGGGCGGCGCCGTGAAAATGCGGCGCGGGCCGGAGGGTGTCGCGGCCCTCGCCGAGCCATCGCTCGACAATACGCTCGCGCTGATCTGCAAGCTCGCCGATGCCGGGGGCAAGGTTGTGGGCTTTGCCTCGGAGCTGGAGATATTTCCTGCCGATCCTTCCGCGGTCGACACCCGCTGGCCGACAGCCTGGACCCTCGCCATTCCGGGCCGCGGCATGATCTACCTGCACCAGATCGAACGCTCCGGCCGGCTCGTCACGGATATCGTCGGGCCAACCATGGCAACCGGAAAACCCTGGTCCGGAGACTGGACCGTCACCACCACAGTCGGCCCGCTGCCCAGCGGCCGGGGCCGGATCGTCGGTGGAAGCGGCGAATTCGCGGATATCGCGGGCAGCTTCGTCGAGGTGGATCGGCTGACGCACTATTCCGTCGATGGCGTGCTGACGGGGACCGTGGAACTGCGACTGTTTGTCGAGAAATAGCATCGGGTCCTGACGGGACCCGACGCAGTGTGTATCCTTCCGAGGGTCGCGATCAGAAGGCGTGACGGAGGCTGAGACTCCCGCTAAGGCGCGCATCCTCTCCCTGGCCGAGCATGGCATGGCCGGAGAAGGAAAGAAGCGTCGCGGTGCCGAGCTTAAGATCGAGGTCCGCGCCGAGGCGGCCCCAATTGCGGTCCGCCGCCGGCGCCGTGACGGTGAAGCTGCCGAGATCGTCCTGGATGAACCCCGAGAGCGTTGCCGCATCCTCATCCAGCCGGTGAACCGCTTCGCCCGATAGACGGAGCGTCGCCTTTTCCGAGATGGGGATGCGCGCCGTGCTGCCGAGGCGGAACTCGTTCATCCGGGCCTTGGCCTGCGTTACCGTGAACGGGAAGGCGCCCCCGGTTTCGGAATAGCCGTCCAGCGCCACCGTGGCATGGCTGAAGGCAAGGTAAGGCGACAATCCGCCCCCGCCGAACCGCAGCATGTCGCGCCAGTCGATCCGCCCGCGTATGGCCCAGGCGCGCGCGTCGGTCTTGCCGCTCGACACGTCGATGCCGCTGCCATTGCGATAGGCGCGGTCTATGGTGACCGACCAGCCTGCATGATAGCCGGTGAGGGAGAACAGCAGCGGCGTGCCCGCAGGCTGGACGTCGATCTCGCCGATGAAATGATAGCCATCGCTCTTGGTTCTGCCGCCCAGGCTCAGATCCTGTCGGCCGTAGTCATAGCCGCCGCCGAAGCCCACGCGCACCTGTGGGCTCAAATCATGGCATAGGCCAACCTCACCGAGAAACGCGCTGCGGTCGCGCCGCCCGCCGCCCGCATAGTCCGCAGTGACCCAGCCGCATGTCTTGCCCGATTGCGGGAAATCCATGAGCGGCCGGTGGTGCGCGCCGAAGAGCGTGAGGCTTGCGGCGCTGACGATCGAGTGCAGGGTGACACCGCTTTCGGAGACCGATGCGAGATAGTCGACGAGTCCGATGACGCCGCTGCCGGGGGTTGGTGTGGGCGTCGGAGTCGGAGTTGGTGTTGGAGTTGGCGTCGGAGTCGGAGTGGGTGTTGGCGTTGGAGTGGGAGTGGGAGTGGGAGTGGGAGTTGGAGTTGGAGTTGGAGTTGGAGTGGGCGTCGGTGTGGGGCTGGCGGCGACGCGCGCGATATATTGCTGTGTGGTGCCGTTGATCTGGCCTTTTCCGGTCACGACCGTGCCGTCGTCACTGATACCCGTCGCGTCGGTAAAGCTGTTCGAGCCGATATCGACACCATTGGTCGTGAGCCACTCGGTGATCGTCTGCAGGCCGGTCGAAGAGGTCCAGCGGACGGCGAGCGTGTCCTGGATCGACGGCACGATCAGTGATGGCTGGCGCGCCGAGCCGACAATGGCGCTGCCATCGGCGTTCACCGCGAAGGCGCGACTGTCGTCACCGCCCGGCAAGAGCCCGAGCGAAACCATGCCGTCGTCGTCGGTCCAGCGAAAGGCGAGACCTTTGTCATCGCTTCCCTGGGAGAAACCGACCACGGTCGCACCATCGGCGGAAACATCGGTGGCACGGCTGCGCGCGCCGCTATCAGCGCTGTGCGCCGAAACGACGCCGAGCCCGCGCATACCGTCCTCCAGGGTCCAAACGAACGCTTCCTCGACGCGGGTGGTGAGCCCGCCATAGCCGACGACGACAGCGCCGTCGCGGCTGGCGCGCTGTGCGATCGAGGAGACGAAACCGCCGCCATTGAGGTCGACCGGACTGCCTTTATCGATCCAGCGTACGGCATGGGTGGCGCTTGTGCTGGTCGTGCTATTGCCGACCACCACCCTGCCGTTGCCGGAAATGCCATTGGCGGCGCTGGACTGGAAGACGCCGGCGGTCGGGTTGAGGTGCGTCAGTTCGGTAAGATCGGTGCCTTCCCAGATCACGGCGCTGGAGCGCGAAGTATAGGTCGATGCGGAGAGGCCGACGATCGCCGAGCCATCGTCGGAGATGCCGCGCGCGAGTACATAGGTGTGGCCAGCGAGGCCCGGCAGTGCCTGATAACCGGTCGGGGTGATGCGATAGGCGCCGTAGGTGGTCGCATCGACGCGGACGGTGCCGGCGATGGTCGAGCCATCGCCCGAGAGATCGGAGAAGGCGACGCCGATGCTGGGTGTCGGCTGGCCGGGAATGTCGGTGTGTCCCGTTACACCCGCCGTCTGCGCGATGCCTGGCCCCGATGCCGCGATAACCCCCGTGAACACGACGACGCCGACCACTTGTTCCAACCGCATTGACGCTTGCTCCCTGAACTGTCTTGCCAAGGCGGCTTTAGGGGACGGTGCAGTCGCCCGGCATCCCGCGTTCACGGGAGGCGGCGCCGGCGGGCTGGCGGGAGACCGCCGACGCGGCTATCGAAGGCGGCGATGATCCCGTCCCGTCCATGCTGACCGCGCTCCTTCGCCGCCCTGCAACAGCCTTTTCGATGCTCGCCGTCGCGGTGCTGCTGGGACATGCGGCTGCGGCTTTGCTGATCGCGCAATTGCCCCGCGCCAGTTTCGGCGTTGAGGCGATCGAGGACGGCATGATCCGGGTGACAGGTGACGACCGGCGCTATGCGGCCGATGCGCCGGTGGCTTTCGTCGGCAGCGACGGTCGGGTCCGGCTCGCGCGGGTCATGGAGGATCTCGTTCCCGAACTGGAGCCGCGCGGTTCGAGCTCGGAGATCACGGCCATTTATGCGGAGCGCGACAGGATCGCGGCCTTGCTGCGCGAGCCCGGGCTCATGCTGCGATTGCCCGACGGTCGGCAGTTGCCGGCAGCCGTCCGGCCCGGCCGCATCGAGACCCTGTCGTCAGGTTTCTGGCTCTCGTTCGGCATCGCCTTGTGTTCATCCCTGGCAGGGCTGTGGGCTCTGGTGCTGCGTCCGCGCGAATGGGCCGCGCGCATGTTCATGCTCAGCGGCCTCGGGCTTGCCCTTGGCGCGATCACGATCGGCGCGCTCGAACAGGTGAGCCTCGCGACCGGCAGCCGCACGCTCTTCTGGATCACGCACATCAACTATCTCTCGGCCTATATCTTCGGCTTCGCGATCGTGGCGCTGTTCGCCCGCTATCCACGGCCGCTGATTGGCAAGGCCTTGCTCGCCGGTTTTGCCGCTGCCCAGGGGGCGATCTGGGTGATGGGCCTGCTGAAGCTCGATGTGGACATGCTGGGCATCCAGATTTTCGTCGTGCTTCTTCTGGCGCTGCTCGCGGTGGTTCTGGCAGGCGTGCAGGGATGGCTCTCTCGCTACGATCCCGCACTGCGCGCGTCCTTCCTGCTCATCTGGATCTCGCTGTTGCTGAGCATGGGCCTGTTTTCGATCGTCAGCCTGATCCCGCAACTCATGGGCTCGCCCGACATCGTGCCGGAGTCCGTCTCTGCGGCGGCGTTCCTGCTGTTCTACCTTGCGCTCGCCGTTGCCATCGCGCGCTACCGGCTGTTCGATCTCGGCAGCTGGGCCGTGAATGTCGGTCTGTCGGCGCTCGTGCTGATCGCCGTGCTGGCGGTCGATCTCGCGCTTGTGTTGATCACGGGCGGCACCTGGACCGTCTCGCTCGCCTTTCTGACCGCAGCCATTCTCTGGCTGCCGCTGCGTGAACTCGTGCTGCGACGGGCGGAGCGGCGGCGCGACAAGCGGGATCTCCTGCTGCTGCGCGGTGCGAGCGAGGTCGCCTTCGCGCCGCGACCGGAGCAGCAGACCGTCTTGTGGTCGCAGCTTCTCGACCGTCAGTTCTCTCCGCTGACCATCGCGCCTGTCACCTGCGACACGGCCGCCATCCGCGCCGATGGACGGATTCTGGCGATTCCCTCGCCGCTGGGCGGAACCGGCCTTGTGCTGAGCTATGCGAACCAGGGTCGGCGCCTGTTCAACAGCGAGGACAGATCGGTGGCGACTGCGCTCGTCGCGCTGGTCGCGGAAATGGTCGATGCCCGCGCAGCCTACGATCGCGGCGCGCGCGCCGAACGCCAGCGCATTGCCCGCGACCTGCATGACGATGTCGGGGCGCGGCTCATGACGACGCTCCATCGCGGCGATCTGGAAACCGTTCATGCCGATGTGCGCGAGGCGATGGCCGATATGCGCCTCATCATCGACGGCATGTCCGACCAGCCGCGCAGGCTCTCGGACATCGTCGCCGACCTGCGGCACGAGACGGTGAACCGGCTCGTTCTGGCCCGCATCCACGCGCACTGGCCGATCACGGCGATTTTCGACGATGAGCGGCTGGTCGACGCGCTGCAGGCCCGCGTGCTCCTTTCGGTGACGCGCGAACTGGTGAGCAACGTCATCCGCCATGCCGGCGCGGGCACCGTGTCGATCCGATGTGCGTTGACTGGGAACAGTCTTTTGCTTGCCGTTCGGGACGATGGCCGCGGCTTCGATGTCGACAGCGACACGATCCTGGGTAATGGCCTGCGCAACACGCGCAAGCGGCTCGAGGAACTTGGCGGGTCGATGGCGGTCCAATCCGGCCCTGGAGGCTCGGTGATCGAAATCGGCCTGCCGCTTCCGTCCCGCGAACAGGGGATGTCTGACCGGTCGATGGCCGTCTAGACCGCGATGCATGAGGATGACATGGCCGACACGCGGCAACTGCTGATCGTCGAGGATATCGCGGCGCTGCGCCAGGCGCTGGCGGAGCGCGCGGCTGTCGTTTTCGGCGTGTTGCAACCGGCGCAGGCCGGCACGCTTGCGACCGCGCGCGCCTGGCTGCGGGACCATCGGCGGGTCGACCAGCCGCTGATCGCGCTCATCGATCTTGGTCTACCCGACGGCTCCGGGATCGAGTTGATCGGGGAGCTCTCCGCCGACAGCCAGGCAAGCTGTATCGTCACCACGATCTTCGAGGATGACGGCACGGTGATGCGCGCGCTGGGTGCCGGCGCGCAGGGCTATCTGCTGAAGGGCGAAGATATCGGCGCGATCGAGGAGCGGCTGCGCGGCCTGGAACGGGGCGAGGTTGCCGTCTCCCCGCAGATCGCCCGGCTGCTGCTCGCACGCCTGCGCAATCCCCCCGCGGTCCAGCCCGAAATCGATATCGCGCTCACCCATCGCGAAACCGATGTGCTGCGCGCCATCGGCCGGGGCCTCACCATCGCGGAAGCCGCTCACGCGCTGGAGATCGGCGCCCATACGGTCGGCACCCACGTCAAGAACATCTACCGGAAGCTCAACATCGCCTCGCGCGCCGAGGCCGCGATCGAGGCTTCGAAGCGCGGGCTGGTTTGATGGGCGGCTGCGTCAATCAGAGGTGTTCAACGACTGGCCGGTTTTGACTTGCCACGAAGCCCAAACGGGAATCTGATGTCCGCCTGCAGACTCGGAATTTGCTGCAGGTCTGGAGGATGGCATGATGTCGTCATTCATACTTCCGGTGCTTAGCGTATTGAGCGCCGCCGCGCCCACCACAGTCCAGCCGGTTGATTGGGAACACGCGCCCCACTTACAAATCAGCCTCGAAAGCTATCGCTTCGATCCGGCAGCGATTTCCCTGCGGCACGGCGAACCTTACGTGCTCGCCTTCGTGAACAAGGCCGGCGGAGGCCACAATTTCGTGGCCAAGCGCTTTTTCGCGGCCGCGACCGTTTCTGATGCCGATCGGCCGCGCATCGAGAAAGGTGCCGTTTCGCTCGATGGTGGTCAATCCGCTGAAATCCATCTCATCGCGCCGGCGGCGGGCACCTATGAGGTCCATTGTTCGCATTTCATGCATTCTTCGCTGGGCATGAAGGGCACGGTCGTCGTGGAATGACGGCCTGCACGGTCACGGTCGTTCGCGTTCATCCTGCAGGGCCCGGTTCTCGGTGCGGATTCGGACCGCCAGCACGACGGCGTTCAACGCCGAGAACAGGACCGCGTATGCGGTGAGTCCAAACGCCAGCGGCAGGATCAGGATTTCGGCAGCCACAATGAGATAGTTGGGATGCCGCAGGAAACGATAAGGGCCTTTGCGAACGAGCGGCAGGCCGGGGACGATAATGATCCGCGTGGTCCACCGTTCGCCGAGGCTCGCCAGTACCCACAATCGAAGCGCCTGCAGACCTGCAAAAACGCCGAGCAGGGCTAAGTCGATGGGCCTGTTCCAGGCAAGCGCCCACAGCCCGGCAAGCCATGCCGTGTGCAGGGCCACGATCAAGGGATAGTGGCCTGCGCCGATCTCGATACCGCCATGCGCGATCAGGATGCGCGTGTTTCGGCGCGCCAGCACGAGTTCCATAAGCCGCTGCAGCGTCACCAGCGTCAGCACTGCCACCGAAAGCATCACGAAGCGCTCCTCAGCGTCACCGTGCTCGCCGTGAAACCGGGGCCAAGCGCGGTTATCACGGAAAGCGGCGGAAGACCGGTGCGGCGCACACGATCCAGCACGAACAGAGCGGTGGGCGCGGACATATTCCCGTAGTCCGCCAGCACCTCTCGCTCTTCATGCAAGGTCCCTGCCGCGAGCGAGAACGCCTGCTCGATTGCTTCGATCACCTTGGTTCCGCCGGGGTGGCAGATGAAGCGGTCGATGTCGCGCGGGGTGAGATTCTGCTCCGCCAGCATGGCGTCCATCGCCCCGCGCAGATGCCTGTGCACGAAATCGGGAATGGCACGATTGAAGATGACGCCGAGGCCATCGGGATCGATGCGCCACCCCATGATATCGAGCGTGTCCGACCACGTGCGTTCCGCCGAGCCTGCAACATATGCAAAACCCTCCGAGCCGGATCGCAGCACGCTTGCGGCCGCGCCATCGCCAAACAGCGCGGTGGAAACGATGTCTGCCTTTGAAAGCTCCGTCGTGCGGAACGCAAGGCTGCACAGCTCCACAACCACCAGCAGAACCGTGCTGCCCGGAGACGCACGGGCAAGCTTGGCAGCGAGGGCGAGGCCGGAGACCCCGCCCGCACAGCCGAGGCCAAATATGGGAACGCGCACGACATTTTCCCGAAAGCCCATCCGCCGCATCGCGTGCGCTTCGAGCGTGGGCGTCGCGATACCGGTCGAGGAGACGGTGACGATCGTATCCACTGCGGCGGCATCGAGGCTGGCTTCATCGAGCGCGCGCGTCGCCGCTTCTTCGAAGAGATCCACGGCGACCTCGAGAAAGGCCTGATTGCGGGCCGGCCAATCATGGGGCGTGCGATACCAGTCCACGGGCTTGGCAAGATATCTGCGGCGGATGCCCGCCGTTACGAACACCTGCGCAAGACGATCGAACGATGGAAACCCTGCGCTCAGCAGTTCGCGCGCGACCGCGACGGCTTCACGCTGCGAAAGCGTGTGAGGCGGAAGCGCAACCGATAGCGACAGAATAGCCGCGGGCGCGTTCACGGGCGCCCCGGCACCCGGCGATGTGGCCAGGACGGGCATACAAACAGGAACCGGTTGACCTGATGTTTGTTCCGGCGCTTGCTCAGGAACCTGCATCTTTTCCGGACGGTACAGATGACCGAGTCTACGGACGACACGTTTGCCGGGTTCCGGATCTGGGCGGGGTTCGCGATGATGTGCCTCGGCATGTTCATGGCGATCCTCGACATTCAGATTGTTGCCACATCGCTCCCCACCATTCAGGCCGCACTCCATATCGGGATCGACGAGATGAGCTGGGTGCAGACAGCCTATCTGGTCGCTGAAATCATCGCAATTCCGATGACGGGCCTCCTTACGCGCGCCTTTTCGATGCGCTGGCTGTTCGTGCTCGCCGTGGCGGTGTTTACGGTGGCGTCGGCGGGGTGCGCAGCCAGCCAGAGCTTTCCCATGCTCATCGGGTTTCGGGTGCTACAGGGTTTTGCAGGCGGCACGCTGATCCCCGCGGTGTTTTCCGCGGTCTTCCTGCTCTTTCCCGCGCGCGGCCAGGCGACAGCAACCACGATCGCGGGCGTGGTGGCGGTGTTCGCACCCACCGTTGGTCCGATCGTCGGTGGATGGCTCACGGAGACCTATTCATGGCATTGGCTGTTTTTGATCAACATCGTGCCCGGCCTCCTTGCAACTGTCGGGGCGGTCTATCTGCTGCCCCGGGATCGAATGGCGCTCCGGCATCTGCGGCGGCTCGATATCGCCGCGCTCGTGACCATGGCCGCCGCGCTCGCCGCGCTCGAAATCGGGCTGAAGGAAGCCCCCACGCGGGGGTGGACATCGGTGCCGGTCGCCTCGCTTCTGCTGATCGCGGCGCTCGGATCAGCCGTGTTCGTCAGAAAAACCCTGAAGTCGCCGGAGCCCGTGGTGGCATTGCGGATTGTCAGGGACCGGAACTTTGCCATCGGCTGTTGTCTCAGCTTCGTGCTTGGCATAGGCCTCTTCGGGTCCGTCTACCTGATGCCGTTCTTCCTTGGCCTCGTGCGGGGGCATGGGGCGCTGGAAATCGGGAAGATCACGCTCGTCACCGGCGTTGCCCAGCTTGCGGCCGCCCCTTTGGCCGTGGCGCTTGAACGGCGGCTCGATGCGCGCCTGCTCAGCGCCTTCGGCTTCGCGCTCTTCGCGCTCGGCATCGGCCTCAGCGCGCGCCAGACGACGGAAACGGATTTTGCGGAGATGCTCGTTCCGCAAGCCATCCGCGGCGTCGCGATCATGTTCTGCATCCTGCCGCCGACCCGCATGGCGCTGGGGCGCCTTTCGCCCGATCTGGTGGCCGACGGGAGCGGCCTGTTCAATCTTATGCGCAATATTGGGGGCGCTGTCGGGCTTGCTCTCATCGATACCGTGATCTTCAGCCGCTCACCCGTTCATGCCGCCTCGATCGTCTCCGCGTTGCAGGCGGGCAATGTCGATACCGCCCGTATGCTTGGCATTCCCGTGAACCTGTTCCTCATGCAGGTCGGCCGTCCGGTCAGCCCCGAAACCGTGGCCGCGCTTCGTCCGATGGTGGAGCGTGCCGCGCTTGCTGATGCGATCAATGATGCCTGGATGCTCGTGGCGCTGATCACAGTGGCGGCGCTCCTGCTGCTTCCCTTCGCAAGGCAGGCCAAATCCGTCCTGTCGAATTCCCGGAATGAGCGGGCGACTTTGAGTCACTCGGAAGACGGTTAGCCAAGCCTGTTCATGAGAGGCACCGCAATCGTTCGCATGGCCCATGGGATGAGGCGCGCGCCGGCGAGCGGCGACGGCGTCAGGATCGGCAGCGCGAGGTCGTCTTCGGTCGCGCCGCCGATGAGGGCGGCGGCTTCACGCGCGGCGCTGATCCCGAGTGTGAGGCCGAAGCCGTTGCATCCGGCGACGGCGTGCAGGTTTTCACCGAGGCGGAAGATGCGTGGCAGGCCATCCGGGGTCATGCCGATCGTTCCCGATGAAAGGCTGTGGAAGCGGGGCGTGAAATTCGGGTAGGCGCGTGCGAGCTGCCTTTCGGCAGGCTTGGCGGCGGAGGGCAGGGCGGGGTTGCGGGTTTCCGAAAGCGCACTGACGACAAGGCGTTGTTCGGTGTCGAGCGCAGGCGAGAAAATCGCCGCAGCATCGAGATCGACAAACGCCTGCGCTTCGGGGATCAGCGGCGCGGGAAGCGGCGCGGTGGCCGCGATGTTGCACCCGATCGGATAGACACCGGCTGCCGTTTCCGGAAAAAGCGGCGCGGCGGAAACCCCGGTCGCCACCAGAACATGGGGCGCATCAACATGTCCACGCGATGTTTTTACGCGCCATACGTGGTCCTGTCTTTCAATGGCGGTCGCATGGGTGCGCCCGTAGATATGCCCACCGCGCGCCTGCACCGCCATTGCAAGGCCGAGTGCGAGTTTCAGAGGATGCAGGGTGCCGCCCTCGGGCAGAAAGATGCCGCCCGCGTAGCGGTGCGTGCCCGTGCGGCGTTGGACCTCGGCGGCATCCAGACGCGCGAATATTCCGCCGAACGGCGTCCATGCGGCGAAGTTTCGTTCCGCACGGTCCAGGCTTGTGTTCGTGCGCGCCACACAGAGATAGCCCGGTCTCAGATCGCAGGCGATGGCGTTATCGGCGACGAGATCGGTGAGGGCGCGGCCCGCACCCGCTACGCGTCGGTTCCAGCGTTCTCCGCGTACCGGACCCAGAACTTTCAGCGTGCTCTCCGGCGTTTTCTTGCCGCCGAGCATCATCGGCGCGAAATGCCCGGCGTTGCGGCCGGAGGCGCCGGCGCCGGGCGCATTCGTGTCGATAACGATTACGGAAGCGCCGCGCGCACGAAGTTCGAGTGCGGCGACAAGCCCCAGGTATCCGGCGCCCACAATGGCAACATCAGCCTGTGCATCCGCTTCGAGCGCATCGAACCGGGGCGAGCTGTCGACGGTCCAAACCTCAGACAAGCATTCAGGCTCCCGATCCGAAGCGCGCCGAGACGACGCGAAGCACGTGGTCGATGTTGCCCTGGATCGCGGCGCGTACGGTGTCCGCATCGATCAGCGGCGTGGCGCTGGCTTCCCAGAGAAGGCGGCACGCGCCCTTCGATATCGGCATCACGCGCGCCGCGCCCGTATAGTCCCTGAACGGCAGGGCGCCGGGATCGAGGATGCGGTATCCATAGGATCGCGCCTCACTGTCGTAACGCTCGATCGCTTCGGTCACGATCCCACCATCGGGCAGGATGAGTCTGCGCACCGCGCCCTCTCCATCACCATCGACCTCCAGCCGCTCAACCAAGCCCTCCATGATCGCCATGTTGCGCAGGTCGCCGATCAGCGCCCACACGGTATCGGCGTCGGCGGCGATCAGCGCCTCGCCCGTGCAAACGATGTCGCTCTTACCGGTCATGCTGTCGGCAGTGCTGCCGTGATCTCGATCTCGATCATGCATTCGGGGAACGCCAGCCTGCGGACCTCCACGGCGGTGGTGGCGGGCAGGTCGAGCCCCGCGTAGTGCGCGATGCGCGCGCCGTTCGCCGCGATGAAGCTGTCCATGTCGGTCACGTAGATGTTTTCCTTCACCACGTTCGCCATCGTTGCGCCGAAGGCCTCGAGTGTCCGCCGGATCGCCGCGTAGGCGCTGCCGATCTGTGCGGCCATGTCGCCCGGAAACTCCGGCCGGAACGCGTCGTCGACGCTGAGCGAGCCGGAGATGTGGAGCGTCCTGCCGCTCCGCACGGCCTGCGCGTAGCCGAACGCCTTTTCGCCTTCGGGCCGGAGGTGAAACGTCTGTCTGTCGATCATGCCGGTGCCTTTCAGAATTTCACGCGTGCCTCGACGCCGAATGTCCGGCCTGGATCGGGCTGGATCGCGTCGCTGGCGAGCGGCACCAGCGCTGCCCCGAAGATGTAGCGTGAGAAGGCCGAGGTTGCATAATGCTCCTTGAACAGGTTCTTCCCGAAGACACTGATCTCCCACTGTCCGCCTTCAAGGCCGATCTGCGCATCGACCGTCGAATAGGCCTTCTGGAACAGATACACGTTCGGCGCCGCCGGAAGCTGGAAGTCCTGGAAGGACTGCCGGCCCTGCGCATTGAAATCGACGCGCGCTTTCGCGGTCAACCTGTCCGAAAGATCGTGTGCGTACTGGGCGCCGAGGTTCAGCGTGTATTTCGGTGCATTCGGCAGCTGCTGGCCGACGTAGGCGTCGGTCACGCCGTCGAAATCCTTGATCTCGGTGTCGATGTAACCGAATGCGGCATTGAGATCGACACCCTTCACCGGGCGTGCGGCAAGCTCGAACTCGAAGCCCTTGATGGCCGCCTTGCGCGCATTGAGCGAGCCCTGCGTGAAGGTGACGGCATCAAGCTGGAAGATCTGCGGGTTGAGATGCTCGGTGTAGAAGGCCGCGACGTTGAAGATGACGCGCCGATCGAGCCACGAGGTTTTCGCGCCGATCTCGTAGTTGCGCGAGGTTTCCTTGCCGATCACGCGCGGGAAGGCTGATCCTGCCGCGATCGGGTTGAAGCTGCCGCTTTTGAAGCCCTGCGAATAGGTCGCGTAGAGCGTCAGGTCGTCCGAAGGCTTGTAGGCGAGCGACAGCTTGGGCTGTAGCTTCGAGAACGTCGCCTTGTCGATCTCCGACGCGAGGCGGTCGTTCTGCTTCGCCTTGTTGGTGTCGTAGCGCAGGGCCGCGGTCAGCTCGAGCGTTTCCAGAATGTCGTAGTTGACCTGTCCGAACACGGCATACTGGTTGAAGGTGAGGCGCGTGTTCGCGAGCGTCGCGTCCACCACCACGCCCGAGGATTCGAAGCCATCTGGAGTGATGCAGCTGCCCGCGAACAGGCAGAGATCGAGCTGCGCGAGTGTCGTCACGTCGCGCTTCGAATGCTGGTAATAGCCGCCGATGATGTAGCGGAACCGCTGGGCGCTCGGCGATGTGAGGCGGAGTTCCTGGCTCCAGCTCTCGGTCACGCGAAGCTGCCGGGCGAGCGGCACCATCGGATAGGGCGAGATATCGAGGTCTTCGCTGAAATCGACGTCGATCTTGTCCCATGCGGTGATCGACGTGAAGGTGCCGATGGACGTGTCGTAATTCAGCGACATGGAAAGATCGGTCACGGTCCGATCTGTCGATGACGGCCCATCGAGATTGGGGCGCTTCGCGGCCATGTCTTCAGTAATCTCGCCGCCCGTCGTGCCGAGCACGTCGACGAGGCTGAACCACAGCGCCCCGCCTTTCTCGTCCATGTGCGCTGCGCGCAGATCGATGCTGAAATCATCGCTCGGCTGGATGAGAACGCGACCGGAAACACGCGTCTGTCGGTTGCGATCAAGCGTGCGACCGTCAAAGTCGTTCTTGATCGTGCCGTCGCTGTCGCGATGCGAGACCGTAACGCGCGCCAGCACGACATCGGGAACGATCGGGCCGCTCATCGCGCCGAATACGCGCCATGCGTCGCCCGTGCCGTAGCTGAGTTTCGCTTCGCCCTCGAATGTGTTCGTCGGGCGTTTCGTGGTGATGTTGATCGCGCCAGCGATGGCGCCCTTGCCGTAGAGCGCGCCCTGCGGGCCTTTCAGGACTTCCAGTCGCTCGACGTCGGTCAGATCCATCGTGAAGGCGTCAGCATCCGGCAGGATCACGCCGTCCACCGAAAACGCGACCGCGGCTGCCTGGTTGCGGTTGGAGCCGAGGCCGCGGATCGAGATGTTGTTCGTCGCCGTGTCCTGATCGTTGGTGATGTGGACGTTGGGCGTCACGGCGAGGAAATCGTTGATTCGTTCAAGGCGGCGTTCCTCGATCACGCTTGCGGAAAATGCCGTGACGGTATCGGGAACCTGCTGCAGGTTCTCCTCGCGCTTGCGCGCCGTCACGATGATTTCCTCAAAGCCGCCGCTGCTTGCGCCTGCGCGCGCTTGTTCCTGCGCGGCAGCAGTGCCGCAAAGTGCCGAAAGCGCCGTCGACATCATCAGCACGAAACGGCCCGTGCTCTTCACCTTGCTCCTCATGTTTCCCTCCGCTCCCTTTTTGATTGACGGCCCGTTCAGATCAGGCTCGCCGGTATGGTTTTCCCGTCACCTTCATTGTCCCAGATCGCCGACAGGATAACCCATCGGCCCTCGTGGCGAATGATATGCGCGAAGGTGATGCCTCTGCGCTTTTCGCCGTTCATCTCGGCGATGAAGCTGCTGCGCACGCCCGCGACGTTGCCGAAGGCTTCCACGTGGCGCGCGATCTCCACTTCGCTGAAATCAGTGAGCGCACCCGTCGCCCGCTGTTCGTTCATAGAGGTGACGAATGTCTCCACCGGAATCGGGCTTGCGGCACCGGAGCTCAGCGCGGCGAGTGTCGCATCGGGATGGCAGCAGGCTCGGAAGGTGTCCCAGTCGGGCGCCTTTTCCGCGTTCCAGCCCACGGCCGCATAGAGACGCGGGCACAGCGCCAGAATGTCGTCGAGATCGGTGTCGGTGATGCCGGACATGTGTGTCTCCCCGTGTCGTCAGCCGATGAAATCGGCGGATGGATGCGCGCGCGGATGGTCGCGCAGATATTGCAGGAAGCGCCCCAGCGTTCGGTCCGCCTTCGTCAGCGTACCGGGCCGGAAGCGGGCGCGTTCGATGATTGGAAGGTCTTCGGTCGCGATGCGGACTTCCATGTCGTACATCGCGTCCAGAAACACCCGCGTGCCTTCGGGGTCGGCATCATCCGCGCCGACTGCGACGGCGAAGAACAGTCGGGACTTGCCCGGCTCGGGCAGCCCCATCGGCGCGACGAAGCCGAACCAGCGCCCGTCCACGTAGCCGTCCTGCCAATAGATATTGGTGCCGAAGATGCCGACGCGGAATTCGATTGCGGTTCCGTCGCGCATCTTGCCGCGGAAATGATAGACCATCGAATGCGGGGTCCATTCCACATCCTGATGCGGCATTCCGTTGTCGAAGCTGATGCCGTGCACCACCTGGATGTGCTGCATATCGGGCGTGTTGCAGCAGATCACCCAGGGGTCCGCGGGCATCAGGCGGTCGTATTCGCCGATCTTCCAGACGAGCCTTTCGGGCGCCCCCGGAAAATCGGGGAGGTCGAACAGCGGCTCCGTGCCGTTGAAGGCGAAGATGCAGCCGAATTTTTCCACCGTCGGGAACGCGAAGAGGTTGGCGGTTGGCGGAATGGGATCGCCCGATCCTGTCGCCACGCAGCGGCCGTCGGGGCCGTAACGCCAGAAATGGAAGGGGCAGCGCACCGTGCCCTCCACCATCTCGCCCGTGCAGAGGTCCGCGCCGAGATGGGGGCAATAGGCGCTCAGCACCTGCGCGCGACCGTCCGCGTCGCGAACGACGATGACGCGGCCACCGAGGAAGTCGAAGCCTTTGACGACGCCTTCTTCTGCCTCTTCGGAGAGGCAGACGGGGAACCACGTCTGGCTGAACACGCCCCCGGAGCCTTCTGCTTCCGGCCTTGGTCGGTCTGCGATCCTGACTGCGCCTGCCGTCATCTCGTCCTCAAAAGATACATTTGTGTACGGACGCTTCGATATCCTCGACACGGGCCTATAGTCAATACGATATTCGTAACATAATGAGCAGTATGAAATGAAATTCGTAATAAATCCATTTCAGCGTTGCGGTTGCATCACGGTTTCCGTATCAGGTGTCGTGAAATCCTGACCGAGGAAGGGCCGTTGATGGCAGGTCGCAAGGGCGCATCGCGCGACGCACGAGACAAGCAGCAGCCGAATCCTCTCGACTCGGCGGGGGATGTCTACGCGCTCAACAGCCAGATCATCGCGCTGCTGCAGCAGGACGGGCGGATGCCCTATTCGACGATCGCGACGGCGCTCGGCGTTTCGGAAGGAACCGTGCGCAACCGCGTACGCCAGCTGATCGACGAGAACATCATCACGATCCAGGCCGAAGCCATGCCCGAGGCGTTCGGCTATAATTTCAATGCACAGACCTTCATCAAGGTGGCGGGCGGTGCCGATATCGATGCGGTGATCGCGCGGCTGTCGGCGGTTCCGGAGGTCTTTTATCTGACGTCGACGCTCGGCCGCTTCGATCTCGGCATGGCCACCTATCACCAGTCGCACGAGCATTACCGCGCCTTTCTGGCGGCGCATTGCTACGGGCAGCCCGACATCGCCGTCATCGAAACGTGCATGGTTCTGAAGGTGCACAAGATGAAGCTGCAGTGGAATCTGGAGGGCGAACGCCGCCCCAGCCTGCGCGGGAAGGAACATTCATGATCACGGTCGAGTGTGCGGTTCGTGTCGCGGCTCCGGCGGAGCGGGTCTGGAAGCTGTTCGCGACCGAGGAAGGTCAGCGGCGCGCCGAGGAAGGTTTCGTTTCCTCGATCGAATTCGAAGGCAAGGGGCTCGGCATGGTGCGCACGATGCGCACAGAAGGCCATATCGGCGACGGCTATGTGAAGGAACGCCTCGATCACTATGACGAGGCGGAAATGGAGATGATGTTCCGCATCATTGATACCGGCGACGTCGTGCCGTTCGCGGATTATTGCGGCTTTGCGAAGATCATCCCGGCGGGCGCCTCGGCCAGCGTGCTGCTGATGCGTTCGACGTTCGTTCCCGTCGACATGCCGGAGGCCGAAGCGCGGGCGGTATCGGAAGAAAACTACCGCCTGTTCATCGCGAACGTACACGCGGCCGTGGCGGCCGGAGACGTCTGATGCGTGTCGTTCCGATCCCGCTGCGGAACGCCTTCGATCACATCAACTATCTTCTGGTGTGCAGCGTGAAGAGGGAAGCGGTCGCCGTCGATCCCTACGACGTCCCGCGCATAGTCGCGGAGGCCGAAGCGCAGGGCGTGACGATCACCAGCATCGTCAACACGCACGAACACTGGGACCACGCGGGCAAGAACGCAGAAATGAAGGCGCGAACGGGTGCGGCGGTGATGGCCCCGCGCGCGGCAGCAGGCACGCTCGAAGGGCTCGATCGCCTGCTGGTTGATGGTGATACGATTTCGGTCGGCGCCGAGAGCGTGACAGTCCGCGCCGTGCCGGGCCACACGATGGCGAGTATAGCGCTATTCGGCGTGGAGGATGACGGCACGCCCTTCGTCGTTTCGGGCGATACGCTGTTCGGCGCGGGCGTCGGTAACTGCGGCTATGGCGGTCACGCGCCAACGCTTCAAGAGACAATCAGCGGCGTGTTCGCACCGCTTGCCGACGAGACACGCGTCTATCCAGGCCACGATTACCTGAAACGCAACCTTGCCTTCACGCTGTCTATCGAGCCGGGCAATGCGGCTGCGCGCGCATTGGCATCCCTGCTCGAATCGTCGGATGGCAGCGCGCCGCATTTCACCACGATCGGCGAAGAGCGCGCGATCAATCTGTTCCTTCGGTCTGGCAGCCCCGAGGTTCGCGCGAACCTCGAACTACCGGCTCCCACGAGAGATACAGACGTTTTCCTCGCGATCAGGTCGCGCCGTGACCATTGGTAGCTACGGAATCGCAGATTCTTGATGGGGCGGTGGTGTGAAGCCGAACCAGCGTGTGAATTCAAACCGCGGTCGGTGAGCGTGTAATGCAGGACCGCGTGTTCCGGCGCCATGCGATGGGATGCTAGCGTCCGTTGCGGGCAATATTCATGAGTGCCTCGCTCAAGCCTTGCACCGTCGCTTCTCTCGCCTCCTCCGTTTCTTCATCATCGAGGTGGACGAGCAGGCCATCGATCGTCGCGGCAATTTGAAGCGCACGCATCTCTCGTTCCTTGGGAGCGAGGCTTGGGATCATCTCACCGATAAAGCCGGCCAGGATTTCTCGGTGATGTCTGTGCAGTTTGTTCACAACTGTCCGCGCAGCTTCATGGTGGAGCGAGGCGGTCCAGAACTCGAAGAAGAATGTCTTCGTGTCCTGGTTGCAGGTATCGCGGATGAGATATTCAGTGATCGCGTGAAACCGCTGCTGGGGTTCTTCGGGAAGACGCTCGAGCAACTCGGCGTATTTTCTATCGTACAAGCCGGAGACGTATTCGAAGAGTGCTTCGAGCAGTTTTTCCTTGGTCGGAAGGAAATGCTGCAGGTGGCCGATGCTGATGCCGGCCTCCTTTGCCACCTTGCGCACGCTGAAGCCTGAATAGCCTTCGCTCACGAGGACGCTGCGAGCGGCCTCCATGATCAGCTCCATACGGAATATCCGCGTGGGGCTGGCTGCTGGAGCGCTTTCTGAATTCGTACTCAAATCACCTCCCTGCAGTTCCGCCGCCTTCCTGATCGCGCAGGATTTCGAATCCGGTTTCCTAGCGGGTTTGGTGCGATTGCCCAAACAAACAAGACGCGCTTGACAGAGTTAGTGCATACGACCTAGTAATAGGTCAACTGCACTAAATCGTCAGGGAGGGCGGGTTGCGGCTGACAGGATATTCAGATCGATGGTCTGCGGAGCCAGGCCAGACACTGACCTTCTTCGTCAGTTCTGAGCAGCCCCGTTACCGCGCGCAACTCGTGCGTCTCATTCACGGCGACGAGAATCCGAGAGGGTCCGGACCCAAGGAAGAGCTGCTCGATTCGCCGATCAACGGCGAGTATCGGGGTGTGGAGCAGCCGATCTACACCGGGTCCTATGTCATCGTGGAGGATGCGGCCGCACTCGCCAGTGGGGGTTTGACCTTCCAGACGTGGATCCGCCCGTCTCAGCCCGATTGGTCCGAGCAGGCCGTTGCGGGCCAATGGGATGCTGAAGCGCAAAGCGGGTTTCTGCTCCTTGTTGATCGCGGAGAGCTCGAGCTTCGGGTCGGCACCGCCTCCGGTTCGCCGCTCGTGGTGCGCCTGGCGGCTGCGCTCAGTCCGATCGAGTGGCGCTTCGTTGCTTTCACGGTCGACGTGGCGGCGCGGAAGATAATGCTCCGCGCCGACTGCAACGTTTTCCATCCCGCTCGTCCTTCCACCGCCAGTGTGGAGGCCGTAGGCGAAAGCGCGATCGTGCTCGCACCCGGAGCGCCGATAACGATCGGCGCGGGCTGGATCGATCAGATCGATGGCCGCACGGCGCCACGTGCCTGCTTCAATGGCAAGATCGAGGGGCCGAAGGCGTTCACTGCGGCGCTCGATGCTTCGGAGCTTGACGCGTTGAGTCGTGGAGAGGCCCTTGGCGAGGCCGCGATGCAGTCGTGTGCCGCTTGCTGGGACTTCGCGTTCAAGCCGGCGATGCGGGAGATATCCGATGGCCGCGAGGGGCGCCTCGACGGGAAGACCGTCAACCGCCCCATGCGCGCGACGAGTAGCCACGCGTGGCATCCGGCCATCGAACGGTTCACTGACAATCCCCCAGCTTATAATGCGATATGGTTTCATGGCGACGACCTGGCGGATGCGGGATGGCATCCGAGCCTCCATCTGCCAATTCCCGACGACCTGAAGAGCGGTGTCTATGCGGTCAAGATCGAGGGCGAGCAAGGCGCGCGAGACTATCTGCCGTTCGTGGTCCGCCCCAAGCGGGGAACCGCGACCGCGCGGCTCGCCGTGCTGCTGCCGACAATCAGCTACATGGCTTATGCCAATGAGGCGCTGCTCGATCTTCAGGAACTCGTGGGCCTCACGGCGCACGCCAATCGCTGGCTGCACCAGGAGGAATACGGCTATCTCAACAGGCATCACCTCCGCAGCCTCTACGACCATCATCGCGACGGCAGCGGGATCTGCTATTCGTCGATATTACGGCCGATTCTGACGTCGTTTCGGCCGTATCATCGCTGCCGGTCTTTCGATGCGCCGCACCAGTTTTCGGCCGATCTCCATCTCATCGATTGGCTTGAGCGGAAGCAGATCGATTACGACGTGATTACCGATCACGACCTGCACCGCGAGGGCACGGAACTGCTTGGCCGCTATCGCGCGGTGATGAGCGGAACCCATGCCGAATACTGGACCGAGCAGATGCTCGATGGGCTCGCGGCTTACGAGGCGGACGGCGGTCGCTTCATCTGCGTCTCCGGCAACGGTCTTTACTGGGTCACGGCGCTCGACCCCGAAGATCAGACAGTGTGCGAGATCCGCCGCGCCAACGGCTCGCGGACATGGGCGCCAGAGCCCGGAGAGAACCACCTGAGTTTCACCGGCGAGATGGGTGGTTTGTGGCGCTTTCGCGGTCGACCGCCGCAGCAGCTGATTGGTGTCGGTACTGCGGGAGTCGGTTTCGACCGCGGCGCACCGCTTCGCCGGTCTGCAGCGAGCCGCGATCCGGCCGTGGCATTTATCTTCGAAGGTGTCGACGAGGACGTGATCGGCGATTTTCCGGCGCTGGCGCTGGGTCATGGAGCCGCCGGGTTCGAAATCGACCGGGCCGACCACGGTCTCGGTACACCCGCCCATGCCTATCTCCTGGCGTCATCGTTTGGACACAGCGACAGTTATCAGCCCGCGATGGAAGAGGCGTTTGCGATCGTCCCGGATCAGGGCGGCACGCGCAATCCGAGTATTCGCGCGGATATGGTGTTCTACGAACTGCCCAATGACGGCGCTGTATTCACGGTCGGCTCCGTGACCTTCGCCTCATCATTGTCTTTCAACAACTACGATAACAACTGCTCGAGAATACTCGAAAACGTCACGAGGTCGTTTCTGAAGAACGGGAATATCCTTCAATCTGCGGATCACAGCACGGAATAGTGCGATATTTGAGGGGGACGGTAACATGCATTCTCATAAGGTTTTGAGTCTTCGGACGGTGTCTCAAAGGGGCGGGCAAGGATCGCCATTCTCTCGCGGAGCACTTTCGCTTGCGCTCCTGATGTCGGTCTCCTGCCCAGCGCTCGCGCAGGTCGAAGAGCAAGGCGCCAACCAGATCCCCGACATCGTCGTGACGGCGCGACGGCAAGCGGAGAGTTTACAGAATACGCCGATATCCGTCTCGGTACTCACCGCCGATGCGCTCGAGCAGCGTCAGGCGATCGAGATGGCGGAAGCGGTTCAGCTTGTGCCCAACATGCAGTTCGACGTCGGGTCGTCCTACGGCGGCTCTTCGGCGCTTTCTTCGATCTATATTCGCGGCATCGGGCAGAGCGAGGCCCAGCTCTCGGTCGATCCCGGCGTCGCGCTTTATGTCGACGGCGTCTATATGACGCGCCTGATCGGTCAGACGCTTGATCTTGTGGACATCGATCGTGTCGAGGTTCTGCGCGGCCCGCAAGGGACGCTGTTTGGGCGCAACACAATCGGCGGCGCGATCAACATTGCAACGCGTCGACCGGGAGACAAGCTGGCCGCTTCGATCAATGCCCAGGTCGGCAGTGATTTCGACATGGTCCTGCGTGGCTCCGTAAGTGGTCCGCTCAGCGAGGGAATCCGCGCCGGCGCTTCAGTCCTCTATCATCACCGCGACAACTATATCGAAGGCGTTTCGGGTGCGCGTTCGAGCGGCGGACGCGACGCCTTTTCGGGCCGTCTCGTCGTTGATGCGGACCTGACCGACAATCTGCTGCTCTCACTGTCGCTCGATGGCACGACCTCGCGCGAGCCCGGTCTGCTCAGCGTTCCGGTCGCCTACTACGACGGCTCGGCGTTTGGCGAGGTGCACAACGCATTCTTCTCGGGCGCGCCGGAGGTTTGTACCAACTACGGCAGTGCAGCGCGGTTTTCGGACACGCGCTGCTACAACGCCCAATGGCGCAAAGGGCAGTTCCGTACCGCGGGGACGCACCAGACACCGGAGAGTCACGATGCGATCATCCAGGATCTCCACGGTCATCGCTTCAAACCGCGCCAGGAGCTCGACATGTGGGGCGTCTCTGGCCAACTCTCGTGGCGCCCCAATACCGGACTCGAGTTCAAGTCTATCACGGCGTTCCGCTCGGCGCGGCTCAACTACGCGCATGATGGAGACCATTCGCCACATCTGATCGTGCACAACGACGACAAGAACAAGATCGACAGCTTCACGCAGGAATTCCAGGTCATCGGCAATCATCTGGACGGGCGGCTGAAGTGGCTGGTCGGCGCGTTCTACTTTTATGAGGACGGTTTCACATCGGACATCGTCGACACGAATCTGGTGATGTTCCAGAGTGGCGCGGCGATCAAGACCGACAGTTATGCCGCATTCGGACAGGCGACGTACGATCTTGTCGATCAATTGAGCCTTACTGTCGGGCTCAGATACACGGATGAGGCCAAGACGTTCTCCGCCGGCGATCGGTTTATCATCCTCGCTGATTTTGGGCTCGGCATTCCAGCAGGCACGCCGGTGCTGCCGATCGGCCAGGTCGCCAAAGCCAAGAGTGACGCCTTCACGCCGATGGCAAGTCTGAGCTTCAAGCCGACCGAGGAACTCAACCTCTATGTGAGTTATTCGCAGGGCTTCAAAGGGGGCGGGTTCACACAGGCGGTCTTTCCCGCCGCGCCAACGATCCCGAGCTTCAACCCTGAACGCGTGACATCCTATGAAGCCGGCGTGAAGTTCCTCGGCTTCGACCGCAAGCTGAGGATCAACGGCGCGGTGTTCCACGGCGATTACAAGGACATCCAGGTGACTGTGATCGAGGGTGTCGCGCCGACGATCCGCAACGCCGCCAAGGGTCGGATCAGAGGTGGCGAACTCGAAATCCAGGCGGCGCCGGCCGATGGATTGAGGCTCGAAGGCAGCCTTGGCTATCTCGATGCCGAGTACCTCGAAGTGTCGGGCGCGGCCGCGCTCGCCGGGCTCACCGTCGACAAGAAGTTCGTGAATGCGCCCGAATGGACACTGGCGGCAGCGGCTTCGTACAGCTTGGATGTGGGCGGTGGGCAGCTGACACCCCGGGCCGAGTGGAGCTATCGCTCAAGGACCTACAACAACGCGGTGAATACACCCGAAATAAGTCAGCCCGGTTTCCACCTGTTCAATGCGCTGATTTCCTATTCCGACCCGGATGATCGCTGGCTGTTCTCCGCGGGCGCCAAGAATATCGGCAACAAGCGCTATCTGATGTCCGGTTATGCCGACCCCGCCGGGATCGGAATGGCCGAAGGCGTATACGATCGCGGCCGCGTCTTCTTCGTCTCGGCGAGGGGCAAATACTGATTGGAATGTTGTTACTCTCTGGAGCAGTAAAAATGCCAACAAACATGATCGAGATTTCGGGAATCCAGCATCTCAGCGAAGATGCAGAGGCGAGCTGGCGGCGCCTGAAACAATTCGGGCTCGAGGAGGAAGCGGCGCAGATCGCCGTCCTTGGATACGCGGTCATCCCCCCCGAGAAGGTTGCGCCGATGGCGGACTTCATCGAGGCCCGCGATGCGATCGTGGCGCTCGCCGAGAAGGGCGGCGCGTCTTTGACGAACTACACAACCTATGAAGAGGGTCTTTCCTACGAGATGTACCATCTCGTGAAGCAAGGACGGATCTTCGAGAAGATGCTGATCAATCCCTGCATCCTGGCGATGGGGAAGTATCTTCTCGGCGACCGGATGATCCTCAACAACAGCCTCGGCTACGTCAAGTCGAGGACCGACAAGTATCTGTCGATCCACAGCGACACGCTGATGGTTCCCGATCCGCTGCCGGACTACCTCCATCTCGTCAATTTCACGATCGTGCTTTCGGACTATACGCTCGAAGCCGGGTGCATCGGCATCGTACCGGGCAGCCACCGCTACCGTCGCCACCCGACTGTGCCCGAGGAGCGCCATTTCGACGTCATGAAGCCGATCGAGTGCCCTATGGGATCGGTCATCGTCATCCCCGGCAACACCTGGCACGGCGCCTTTCCCAAGCAGGACGACGAGCTGCGCGTGACACTCGTCCAAGCCTATTCGCGCCAGTATCTCACCCCTTCGGTCACGCACAGGATCGATCCGGAGATTGTTGCGCGCAACCCGCCCGAATTTGGCGAGTTGCTCGGCGGAAGGCTGTGGACGAACTTCGATGAGGGAGGCATCGAGCTCGAGAAGTTTGCTTCCACCTACCGCGCCCAGCGCAGTGTCTACGCGTAGCGGGGGGCGTATGACTGTCGAATCCAACAAGCAGGTGGTGCTGAGAACGCTCGCCGCGCTTGCCGACGCCGACTACGAGAAAATGCTCTCGTATCTGGACGATGACATCCAGTTCTACGTCATCGGCAGCACCAGATACTCGGGCCTCTTCTCGGGAAAGAAGGCGTTCTGGGAAGATCTGCTGAAGCCCATGACGGATCAGATCGGCGAGGGCGGGTTTTCCGAGGAGATCATCAATGTTGTCGGCGAGGGGGATATCGTCGTCACCGAGAGCCGGGGCCATGAGGTTCTTACGAACGGCATGGAATACAACAATGAATACGCTTTCGTTTATCGGCTCCGCGACGGGCTGATCACGCACTGGAACTGCTATCTCGATACGATGCTGATCGAGAGCACGCACGATTGATGGAGCACGCCGCATCTGTGGACGCGCTGGTCGCCGTGGCGTCCCGAAAGTGGGGCGCCAGGACCGCCCTCGTCGATGGCGACGTGGAGCTCAGTTTCGCCGAGCTCGATGCCAGGGTGAGCCGGTTCGCTGGGGCTCTCCACGATCTCGGGATCGGGGCGGGCGACCGGCTGACCTTGTGCCTTGCCAACGGATGGCGATGGGTCGTCGCATATTATGCGACGCTGCGCGCCGGGGCGGTCGTCAATCCCGTCAACGCGATGATGACGGTGGCCGAGGTCGCGCATATCGCGCGCCACTGTGGCGCAGCCGCTATCATCACGACGAAAGAGAAGCTCGGCGAGTTCAGCGGCTCGCCCGGAGTGCCGCGGCATCTGATTCTGGTTGGCGAGAGCGCTGGCGCGCTCGATTTCGACATGCTGCTCGCGGGCGATGCTGTGAGCTCGTCTGCGCGCACCGAAGCGCCGGGATTGTGCGCGATTGTCTACACATCGGGCACGACTGGGCGCCCCAAGGGAGCCATGCTCAGCCACCGGGCGGTGCTGAGCAATGCCGTGATGACGGCGACGATGCACGGCCGGAGCGAGCACGACCGCGTGCTCACGGCGCTGCCGCTGCCGCACGTCTACGGCAATGTCGTGCTGAACGCGGCGATACTGTGCGGGATGACGCTGTTCATTCATGAACGCTTCTCGCCGCGCGCAGTGCTGGACGACATCGCCTCCCGGCGCATCACGCTCTTCGAAGGCGTGCCGACCATGTACCACTATCTGCTCGCCGAGCCCGAGCGCGACGATCCCGACTTGAGTTCACTCACGCGGTGCACGGTCGGCGGTCAATCGATGCCGCCGGCCAGGATGGCCGAGGTCGAGCGCCGCTTCGGCTGCCCGCTCATCGAGCTTTGGGGCATGACCGAGCTCGCGGGCCTGGGGACCACCCATTCATACCTTGCGAAGGCATCTCATGGGTCGATCGGCGTCTCGCTGCCGGGGGTGCAACTTCGGATCGACGAAGGGGTGCTTGCCGACAGCGAAACGGATCGAACGGGAGCGGGTGAGTTGCTGGTACGTGGCGCGATCGTCATGGACGGCTATTACGGCGAGCCGGCCGCGACTGCGAATGCGATCGACACAGACGGCTGGCTTCGGACGGGCGACATTGCGACGATTGACGATGAAGGCTATGTTTCGATCGTCGACCGCAGGAAGGACATGATCCTGACAGCCGGCTACAATGTTTATCCTGCCGAGATCGAGCGCGTGATCTCCGAACATCCCGCAGTTTCGATGGTCGCTGTCGGGGCTTTGGCCGACGAGGTGAAGGGCGAGATTGCCAAAGCCTATGTCGTCCTCAAGGATGGAAGCTTTGCGGACGAACGCAGCATCATCGAACACTGCCGGCGCTCGCTGGCGCCTTACAAGGTGCCGCGCGCGGTGCAGTTCGTGGCCGACCTGCCCAAGACGAGCACCGGCAAGATCACCCGGAATGAGCTCGCGGCTTTTGAGAGGAGTGGTGTCTGATGGTGGATCTGTTTTCGCGCTATGAGATGACGATAGACGGGCGCCCGGCGACCGCCGCGCACAGCTTCGAAGTCTTCAACCCGGCGACCGAGGAGGCCTTCGCGCAGGTGCCGGATGCGTCCTCGGCGCAGCTCGACGAAGCCATTGCCGCCGCACGCCGCGCCTTTCCAGCCTGGAGCGCGCTGCCGATCGAGCAGCGCCAGAAGTATGTGGCGATGATCGGTGACGTCATCGAGGCGAATGCCGAGGATTTCAAGCGGCTGCTCACGATGGAGCAGGGCAAGGCGAGGAGCGGTGCCGATTGGGAAATCGATGGATCGGTCTATTGGTGTCGCGCCATCGCAGAGCAGTCGCTGCCGGTCCATGTTCTGGAAGACGGCCCAGATCATCGCGTCGAGGTGCACCGCGAGCCGCTCGGTGTGGTGGGCGGGATCACGCCCTGGAACTTCCCGCTGCTGCTTGCCGTATGGAAGATCGCGCCTGCGCTTGTTGCCGGCAACACGATCGTCATCAAACCCTCGCCCTTCACGCCTCTATGCACGTTGAAACTCGGGGAGCTGTGCCGCGCGCTGCTTCCGCCGGGCGTGTTCAATGTCGTTTGCGGTGGTGACGACCTTGGGAAATGGATGACGGCGCATCCCGGAATCGCCAAAATCGCGTTCACAGGATCGACCGAGACCGGTCGGAGCATCATGGCAAGCGCCGCTTCCAACCTGAAGCGGCTGACTTTGGAGCTTGGCGGGAACGATCCGGCGATCGTGATGCCGGACATAGAGCCCAAGGCGCTCGCGCGCGAGCTCTGTTGGGCTGCATTCCAGAACAGCGCGCAATTCTGCGTCGCCACCAAGCGACTCTACATTCACGACGACGTTTACGACGCGCTCGCCGCCGAAATCGTGGACTATGCGCAGACGATCAAGATGGGCGATGGATCGCAACAGGGCACCGATCTCGGTCCGATCCAAAACCGCCCACAGTATGAGAAGGTGTGGGCGCTGATCGACGAGGCGCGCGCATCCGGGCTGCGCTTCCTCTTGGGGGGAGAGCGTCCGGAGGGGCCGGGTTACTTCGTCCCGCTGACGATCATCGACAACCCTCCCGACGACGCGCCGGTGGTGACCGAGGAGGCGTTCGGTCCCGTGCTTCCTTTGCTGCGCTTCACCGAAGTCGAGGATGTCATACGGCGTGCCAACAGCAGCCACTACGGACTCGCCGCCACGATATGGTCGCGCGATACGGAGCGCGCGCACGAGATCGCGCGGCGCCTTGAGACGGGGACGGTGTGGATCAACGAAACGCACGTATTCTCACCCACGATCCCCTTCGGCGGCCACAAGCAATCCGGGATCGGTCTAGAGAATGCGTTGGAAGGCCTCGCAGAATATACCAACTCGAAGACCATCACGGTCCGGAAACTCCCCACTTGAACTCCCGGCGCTGATCCGATTGGCGAAGCTGCGTGTATGATGGAAGGTACTATTGCTCGCTGATATAAAGCATCCAGGCACTCACCTGAGCGCGCTCTTCTACTCTCTACGTCTATTGAATTGATCGATTGCCCCTTAAAAGCCTATAAAGCATCGGTTGTGCTGCTGAAGCAGCCGTTAGGTGGAGATGCTGCATCCAGTCGCTGTCCAAAAAAAGCGACGGACAAGGGGAGGTATCCGATGGCAAGCTTGGCCAGAGAAACAGAAACGCTTCTGTCCATTCAGGAGGGGATTCTGTCTTGCAAGGATTTTTCCACGCTTGAGCGGGACGTCCTTGCGCCCGCTGCCGACTTTCTCGACGCTTTGACGAGTTGCTTCATGCAATTCTGGGTCAGCCCTGCCGGGGAAATCCGTTTCGGGCGAACGGCAGCCCATAATGTGCCTGAACGTGCGCACGAAGGCTATCTCGCGCATCACTTTCGTGAAGACCCCGCGATGAAAGCCGCCAGCCGAAGTTTGCGCAATACGCCGCATGTGTTCTGTACTTCGGAAATATCGGACTACGCACAGCTCACCAGCAGTCCATTCTACAATGATTTTTTTCGGCCGAACTGCATTCACCATGTCATGGTGATGACCCAGAAACCGCAGAGCGATGACGGTGACACGCTGATCTTCGGCTTCCATCGACCGAGGGGAGACCGCCCGTTCACGGATATTGAAAAGCGCCGCTTGCAGAAGCTGGCCTCTGCTCTTGGCTGTTCGGCGCGGCTTCTGTGTCTGCAGGATGGTTTCGTTATCCGCGAGCGCGCCATCGCCGAATATGACTCGGCATTTCCGGGGCACGGCCTCGTGTTCCTCGACGAGCACATGACGGTGACATACGGAAACCGGACCGGGCTGGCGCATATGGCGATGCAGGATGTCGGAGGGCGGATACGATTGGATGCACTCTCCCGCGCTTGCCTCAGAACCCTGCGGATCGGCAATTACGCCGATGCCGTTTCTGTCGATATTTCAAAAGCTGACGGCATTGTCGCTTCCGTTCGGACCCGGCGTAGTCCCGAGGGGCGCCCATTCTTTATCGTGCATACCAATCGGCGGAATGACGAGGCCATGTTCGCAATTCGCTGCCGCGAATACCAGCTCAGCCCGCGGGAGGTTGATATCACGCGAGCGCTTGCCGCGGGGCTTTCCAACACCGAGATCGCGGAGCGACTGTTTATCAGCCCCCGCACGGTGGAGAACCATCTGCGTTCGATCTACGCCAAGGCGGGTGTAAACCGGCGAACCCAGTTGCTCAGTCAGCTCAACGAGCTGGAATAGCGGCAAGCCAGTCGATAATCCGTGCCAGCGCATCGCGGCCGGAAGACAGAGCGCCGGCAAAGGACAGGAAGCCATGGATCGCACCTCCGAAATGGAGGTTGCGGGAGGGTACGCCCGCTTCCGAAAGTCTCCGGTGATAGGCAAGACCCTCACCGCACAGCGGATCGTAACCAGCCGTTATAATCAGCGCTTGCGGCAAGCCCCCTAGGTCCTCCGCAAGCATCGGCGAGACGAACGGGTTTCCCGTATCCGCAGTATCCGCGAGATACATGCCGCGAAGCCAGTCGATATCCTGCTGGCCGAGAAAATACTCGCCGCCGCCATATTGCGCGCGTGAGACGTAAGGGGGCGATGTCGTGAGGTCTACACACGGATAGATCAGGATCTGCGCATCCACACGCGGCCCATGATTGTCGCGCGCGTGAAGAGTGAGCGCCGCAGTGAGATTGGCGCCGGCGCTGTCGCCCATCACGACAAGCGTTTGCCCGGGAAGGCGCTGCACGTCGCACCAGGCCAGCGTGGCCACGCAGTCGTTGAAACCGGCCGGAAACGGGTGCTCGGGCGCGAGCCGGTAATCAACCGATACCACTGTCGCATCCGTACCCGCCGCGATTGCCCGCGCGATTGCATCGTGCGTTTCGATACTGCCGAGCGCCCAGCCGCCGCCGTGGATCAGCAGCACCATCGGCCCCGCACCGTTTCGGTCGGCGCAGTAGAGCCGGATTGGCACGGCCGCTCCGTCACCCGCAATCAGCAGATCCTCGCTGGCGATGTGCGGCGCCTCCGGTGCGAGCTGAGCGGTAGCAGCCGCAAGCTGCTGGCGCGCCTCGGCAACCGACAGGCTCCAGAGCGGCGGTGCGCCCGATGCCCGCATGGTATCCAGAAGCACGGCCACATCAGGATCGAGTCCGGCCATCGTGCGCCTCCTCCCTAGAAGCGCTTCTTCGCCGAAAGACCCCACTCGCGCGGGCGACCGTAATAGCCTTCGGTATGACCGAAACTGGACTCCGCCGAAATGCCGCCGCCAAGATAGGTCTTGTTGGTCAGATTGGTGATGAAGGCCGCGATCTCCAGACCGAGGTCGTCGTTCGAATAGGTGATCCGCGTATTGATCAGCGCGAAGCCATCCTGCACGAGCGTTTCCACATTGGTGGGATCGAGATAGGTGCGGCTTTTGTACGTCAGGTCGCCTCGGAACGCGACGCTGCTGCTGGTTCCCACCGGCACCGTATAGACGATGCTCGCATTGCCCGTCCATTTCGGGACAAAGGGCTGATGCGTATCGAGCGAGATGTCGCTCACCCCGGCTGCAAGGCTGGTGTATTTGAAATCCGTATATCCAAGCCCGGCTGAAAGCTGGAGGGCGGGGACGGGCTGCGCCTGCAATTCCAGCTCGAATCCCTTTACTTCCGCGTCTCCGGCATTTCCGAGGTCGAGCACGAGAACGCCGGCCTCGTTGGCCTTGACCCGCGAAAGCTGGATATCGGTGTAATCGTTCCAGTAGGCGGCGGCATTGAAGCGCAGCATACGGCCCAGAAGATCGGATTTGAAGCCGAGTTCGTAGGCGGTCACCTCCTCGGGATTGAAGGGCACCGGCGGCGTATTGTCCACCGTTGGGCGGCCGTTGAAACCGCCGCTCTTGAACCCACGCGATACCGACGCATACGCCATGAACTGCGGCGAGAAGCGATAGTCGATCGACGCCATCGGCGTGAACGAATCCCAGCTCTTGCCCACGGTTGTCAGCGGGATGATCGGCACGCCCGATGCAACGCGGATGTGCCGCAGCGTATAGTCCTTGCTCTCGTGCGTATAACGCGCGCCGACTGTCAGGTTGAGATCGTCGGCAAGCGTGTAGGTCGCCTGTCCGAAAGCGGCGTAGCTCTTGATGCGGATCTTGTTGAAGATATCGAAATCAAGATCGAGCGCGACGTTCACAGGATTGCCTGCGCCGCCGGGCGCGGTTGGGGCTTCGGGCGGAGACCCGTCGATCGGCCCTGGAAGTGCTTCGAACGTGTTGAAAAATCCGGATGCGAGGATGACGTTGTTGGTATCGCGCCCGTATTCGTTGAAGTAAAAGCCGCCTACGACCCATTTCAGCCGTTCGTCCGCAGATGTGCCGACGAGCTGGAGTTCCTGGCTGAACTGGTGCTGCCGCTGCCGGTTGTCGGTTGCGATATAGTCCATGGGTCCACCGTCGCCGTCGCGGCCGAAATGGGCCTTCATGCGGCGGTAGGCGGTGACGGATTTGAGAGCGATCGTATCGCTCATGTCCCAGTTGAACGTTCCCGAAAGGCCCCACATGTCGAGATCGTTGCGGTTAGGGCCCGTCCCGTAGGTGGTGAAGGGCTTCGGCGAGATCAAATCCGTCGACATCGGTATCGGCGATGCCACGAAGATGTTCCACAAGGTCGCGACGACGGAAATGTCCTGATCGAACGACAGCAGTTTTTCGGGCACGGCTTCCTGCCGCCAACGCGAGTAATCCGCTGCGATATCGACCGTGACGTCGTTCGACGGCGTGAAGCGCAGGTCGAGCCGCGCCGCGGTCTGGCCGATATCGCCGGGGCGAGAAACCGTGTCGCCGGTGAAATAGTCGACGCGCTTGCCGTAACCGTCGCGGTTCTGCGACGAGGCGGAGAGTTTCATTGCTACCTGATCAGGAACAAGCGCGGTTTCAAATGATCCGCGCACGTCGATGCGGTTGAAGCGACCGGTCGTCACCTCGATGAAACCACGCGTCTCGCCACTGGGCTTGGCCGAGGTGACGTTGACGGCACCGCCGATCGTGTTCTTGCCGAACAATGTGCCCTGCGGTCCGCGCAGCACCTCTACGCGCTCGACATCGAGCAGGTCGAATGTGCTGCCCACCGAGCGCGGATAGTAGACGCCGTCCACGTAGACGCCGACGCCGGGATCTACCGTGAACAGGAATTCACTCTGCCCGACACCGCGGATGAACACCGAGAGGTTCGCTCCGCCGCCACTTCCGCCCGCGGCCGTGTACATGGAAACGTTGGGCACGAAGCCCGCCACATCGGCGAGTGCGCTCGCGCCGCGCGCCGTCAGATCCTCGCCGCCGAGTGCGGTGATGGCGATCGGTGTGTCCTGCAGCCGCTCCTCGCGCTTGCGCGCCACCACGACGATCTCGGCAAGGCCAGCCGATTCTTCGGCCTCCGGCCCGGCTTGCGCCCGGGCAGTCGATGGCGCCGCCAACCCACCGAGAATGGAGGCCCCAAGGCAAAGCGAAAGCATACGGCGGGCAGCGAACGAGCGTGCAATCATCGGACAGTATCCTCCCCCAGAACAGTCCTTGCCGGCCTATGCTCTCTTGGCGGTTGCCGGCTTTGGACGCCTAGATTCATGAAGCCCGGCCATCCGAGGAACAATGACGAGAGACACTCAATTTTTCTGCCTGGAGCGGCGGTCTCTGCTTATCGTCGCACTGCGCATTCGGCTGCGTCCGCGATCAACTTTCAATCGGATTTTTTGTTGCGATGCAGCATAGACATGCTGCGGCAGTCTTTTGAAAGATATCCGTATGTGCCGGCCTCCAAAATGGAAACAATCTGTTTCGCAGTTCGATCTAACCTCGCGCCCGATTCTGCGGTATCCGCTGAGGGCCTTGGGGAAGGATGGGACACACGGCCGTTATTGCCATGGCCGATTTCTCGCCGGACATCGAGGCCTCGGGTGTATCGGGAGGCTGGTAACGATCATGACGGACGGCGCGCTGGGTTCAGGACAGGAGAAAGGGCCGGTCGGCAGTCCGTTTGTCGATGCTTCGGGCGCGCAGGATGCGATGGTTCCGTGCTGGGACGCCTTCAAGGTCTCCAAGGATCAGATCGATGGCGAGATTGAGCGGCTGAAGTCGCTGCCCCGGCCCGCGAACGGCCGGCGCCGGTCGTACATCGTTCACCCGCAATCCCAGCGTAACAGCATCACGCCGGGCCTTCGCGCCGCCATCGAGGTGGTCATGCCCGGCGAGGCGGTGGAGCTGGCCGCCAGCAACGCCTCCAGCGTCGGCATCTGCATCGGAGGGGAGGGCAGGGCCGTCGTCGACGGCAAGGCCTTCGACATGACGCTCCACGACACGTTGTCCGTGCCGAACATGGCCCCGCAAGCCTACGCCAACACGGGCGACACGGCCTATGTGCGCCTCGTGTTCAGCGATGCGCCGCTGCTCGAGTATCTGCGCGCGCTCTATGTGTCGGATGGTGCCGTGGCGGCGGCGCGCGAGTCTGCTCCGCATCACCGCGATCCGATGGCGGACTTCATCTACCCGATGCCGACCGGCGGCGGCGCGCTGAAGACGTACCACGCCTTCATCGACCCCGAAGTGGTCGAGCAGGACGCGCACCTGTGGAAGTGGGGGGAGGTCAAGGCCTTCCTGAACGGCATGGATAAGAACACGAAGGACCTGCGCGCCGCGATCATCACGATGTACTGGAATCCGGCGACCGGCCGCACGCACGGGTCGACCAATACCATCACCGCTTGGATGAGCGGCGGCGTCGATCCGAACTGGACCGGCAAGAAGTGGGACATGGCGCGGTCCCATCGGCACAATGTCACGGCGATGAACTATGCCATCGCCGGCCAGTGGAAGACGATCGTCGAGCGCGAGGAAATTACATGGGGGCCGGGAGATCTGGTGCTGACCGCGCCCGCCTGGGCCATGCATTCCAACGGACGCTTCGACCGGGAGGCCTATACGTTCGCGATTCAGGACAATGCGCTGCTCGCCGCCATGAACAGCACGATTCTGCAGGAATATGTGAACCGGCCCGTCGTCCATCTCGGCGCGCGCCCCGGCTTCGAGGCATAGTTTCGGGAGTATTCGAATGGGCGGCGCCACGCATTTCCTCACGCCGGACGGCGGCGCGAGCCTCGTCGACGACTGCCTCTATGGGTGGGGCGCCGATCTCATTGTCGTCTATCTGCGCTGCGATCCGGAGAGGCTGCAAGCGCTGCTGCCGCCGGGCCTGAAGGTCGCGGATGGCCTGTGCATGGCCTATGTCGGCGCTTTCCAGTCGGCGAGCGAGGATCGCCCGGATGCGCTGCTGCTCAATCCGGCCGGGGCCGTCTATAATGAGGCGGCACTGAGCATCGCGTGCACCTATGGCGACAGGAAGGGTTATTTTCCGGCGTTCGTGTGGGTCGACAAGGAATGGTCGCTGATCCGCGGCTGGCTGAACGGGTATCCGAAGAAGATCGGCGCGATCACGATGGCGAGGCCGCACGCCTACAACCCCGTCACCGGCGGAGGGCTTCGCGTGGGCGCGGTGACGGGCGGCATCTGCTCGCGGCACGGTTTCACCCTGATGCGCATGGGCCTGACGCTGACGCGCGCCGGCGAACCGGGCGACCTCAAGTCGCGGCCCTCGACGTTCGGCCATCGCCATTGGCCGGCGCTGCACCCCACGCAAACGGTGGTTTCCGAACTCGTGGAGGTCAACCGCACCGATCTTAAGATCGGCGATGTCTGGCTCGGAGAACCGTTCTTCGAACTCGGCAACGCTCCCGACGAGGCGCTGGACCATTTCAGGGACCACGAGGTCGTCGCCGGCGCGACATATTCCTACGGCTTCCGCATCGGCGGCGCGACGCGTCTGGAACCGATCCAGCGTTAGGGAGGAAAAATCCCGGCCGGCGAAGGCCTGCCGGGATTAGCCGGCGCGCAGCCCCGCCTGCGCCAGTTGCGGCTTCACGTCCCTGATCCAGCGCTTGACACCGTCCTCATAGCTGAACCAGCTGAGAAGCACGCCATCGATGCCGCCCTGCGAGAGCTTCTCCAGACGGGCGGTGATCTGATCGGCGGTTCCGACCAGCTCGTATCCGCCGTGGCCCGCCTTCAGACGGAACTTCATCATTTCCATCACGTCCTTGGGCATCAATTGGGAATGCATGTTGTGCATCTTCATGAAGCCGTCGAGCGCGCGGTCGTCGCCGTGCTCGACCACGTAATAGTCGAGGCGGTCGCGCGCGTCCTGCTCGGTGTCTCCCTGCACGACATAGGCCAGCGTCCAGACCTGCAGGTCGCGGCCATATTCCTCGCGCGCGAGCCTGCGATAGAGATCGGTCTCCTGCCGCATTTGATCGACGTCGTCCGACCTGACGATGACGAAGGCCATATCAGAGTATTTGGCGGCGAATTCCCGGCCGCGATCGGAGCCGCCGGCGTTCATGATGGGCGGGAACGGTTTCTGGATCGGCTTTGGAAGGCTGATGCCCTTGCGGATCGTGTAATAGGTGCCTTCGAAATCGAAGGTGTCGTCACGGCTCCACAATTCCCGCAGGATCTCGATCCATTCGGCCGCCTGTGCATAGCGGTCGTGATGGTCCTTCATCGCGGCGCCGAACATGTCCAGCTCGGGCTTGTTCCAGCCGGCCACGACATTAAGCCCGAAACGGCCGCCCGAGATCCGGTCGATGGTCGCGCACTGCTTGGCCGCGGCGATCGGGTGAATGGTGGGAACGTGCGAGGTTGCGAAGACCGCGCTGCGCGTCACCTGGCTTGTCGCCGCCGCCCATGTGTAGCTGTCCATCGCGAGACCGCTACGATGCGCGGGCTCTTCCTCGATGTAGCCGCGCCAGCGCGAATAGGGGACATTCGCCTCGAACCCGGCGTCTTCGGCGAGCTTGGAAACGAGGACCGACTCGTCCCAGTCCGCATCGGGCGTTTCGGGCGCATTGGACATGTTGTTGCCGATGCCGTTCAGCCCGAACACGCCGAGTTTCAGCGGATTGTCATTGAAGATCGGGTTGGTGTCGGCCCGCGGATCGTCCTTCCAGCTTTTCATTACTCGCGTCGCTCCCAAGGTTTGAGCGGAGCCTGAGCCGGGACGCGATTTTTGACAACAGCGTCCCGGAACGACTGGCTTTCCGGAATGGAAAAGGTGCGCCGACAAAAGGCGGATGAATTGCGCGCACCGGCGTTGCAGGGCCCAACGAAAAAGCAGCGCGGCCCAGGTGCCGATTTGGAAAGAATGTCTTTCGGGTACGTGCCTACACGCCGCCGACCCATCGCGCATAACCTAGCCGAACACGCAACAGCAATCGAAGCGAGCAATGAAGATAGGAAGCTGTCTTTACGAAGGGCGACCCCGGATCATCCGGGAGGATAACGGGCATCTCGTCCTGCTTCCCGAGGATATTGCAGGCAGCCTCAAGGCGCTGCTTGTCGAGGAGCGATTGAGCGAGGCGGCCGCGGCCCACGGCGAGGCGGTTTCCGCCGACAGCGTCGTCATGCTGCCGCCGATCACGGACCCGGACAAGATCCTCGCGGTGGGTTTCAATTACCGCGGGCATCTGACCGAGACCGGGACGCCGCTTCCCGAACATCCTTCGCTGTTCGTCCGCTTTCCATCGAGCCAGGTCGGCCATGATCAACCCGTGATCGCGCCGGCGATCTCTTCGGAATTCGATTATGAAGGCGAACTCGCCGTCATCATCGGGCGGCCCGCCTGGCGGGTGAGCGCGGCGGAGGCGATGGACTGCGTCGCCGGTTACAGCTGCTTCGCCGAGAATTCGGTGCGGGATTTCCAGGCCCATGCCCGGCAGGTCACCGCAGGCAAGAATTTCCTGTGCAGCGGCGCCATCGGCCCGTGGCTGACCACGGCGGACGAGGTGGGCGACCCCTCGGCGCTCACGCTCACCACCAGACTGAACGGACAGGTGGTGCAGCACGACAGGCTGACCTCGCTCGTGTTCAGCGTCGCCGAGCTCATCGTGTACATCAGCCAGTTCACGCGCCTGCTGCCCGGAGACATCATTGCCACGGGCACGCCCGACGGGGTCGGCTTTCTGCGCAAACCGCCGATCTGGCTCGTTCCCGGAGACACGATGGAAATCGACATTCCCGGCGTCGGCCTGCTGCGCAACACGGTGATTGCCGAACATGCGGGTGCGGCGCGATGAGCGAGGCGAAAGCCGGAGCGTCCCTGATCTGGCTGACCGAGGAGCAGGTCGCATCGCTCGTCGATATCAACGACGCGATGGCGGCACTGCGCACCGGCTTCATCGAGGAAGCGGAGGGACGCGCCAAGGCGATCGACAAGGCGCTGGGACTGTGGCCCGGCGGCGCGATGCACGCGCTCGGATCGATGTCGACCCGGCAGCATTATGCCGGCTTCAAGACCTGGGTACATACCGAGCGTGGCGCGACGGCGATTTTCTCGATGTTCGACATGCGCGACGGCCGTCTCCTCGCGGTGATCGAGGCGGCGACGCTCGGCCAGATCCGGACTTCGGCTGTGTCCGGGCTCGCGGCGGATGTGTTGTCGAGACCGGGTGTCGACGAGATGGCGCTCGTTGGCACGGGCGCGCAGGCGCTCACCCAGGTTGCGGCGGTTGCTTCCGTCCGTCCGCTACGGCGCCTGCGGGTGTACAGCCCGACGGCTGACAAAAGAGCTGCCTTCGTCACGCAGGCGCGGGCGCGGTTCGATTTCGACATTGTCGACTGCCCGTCTCTGGCCGAGGCGGTATACGCCGCCCCAATCGTCACGCTGATCACGCGCGCCTCGACGCCCTTTCTCGATGCTGGGCTTCTCTCGCCGGGCGTGCTGCTGATCGCGGCGGGGGCGATCTTGCCCGCCAATGCCGAATTCATGCCCGACGTGCTCGAACGGAGCACGAGCGTGTATGTCGACAGCCTGCGCAACGCGCAGCTCAACTCCCGCGAATTGCGCGCGCATTTCGGCGACGATCCCGCCGGATGGGGCGCTGTCCGGACGCTCGGGAGTCTGCTCAGCGAAGGCGCGGCGCCGCCGGCCGATTCCGACATCATTTTGTTCAAGCCGATGGGAACGGGATTGTCCGACCTTTCGGTGGCGATCATGGCTTATGAGCGCGCCGTCGCGAAAGGAATCGGCCTTGCCATCGATCAGCCGCGGCGCGTGTCGCCGCGCTGGCGGAACGCCGCAACTGTTTGATCCTTGACGCCGGGGAGGGCGGAGTATGGAAAGTCGTGTGAAACTTGTCGATGAAAGCGGCCGGTTCCCCGAAGCCGTGGAAACCTGGCCCTCGGTTCTCATCACCCGGGAGGAGATCGCCCGCGAGGTGGAGCGGCTGGCCGACGCGCCCGCGCCCGCCAACGGCCGGCGGACGGCGAGCATCGTCCATCCGCTCGCGCAGGCGCCGGGCCTCGGCCTCGCGCCCGGGATCGACGTGCATATCGACGTTCTGAAGCCCGGCGAAAGCGTGCGGGTCAGCCGGTCGAACAGCACCGCGGTGGGCACTTGTATCAGGGGCTATGGCGCGGCGCGCATCGGCCCATCCGGGTTCGGCATCGAAATGCACGACGTGTGGAACGTGCCGTCGATGCACCCGGTCTTCTATGAGAACAGCGGATCGGACCTGCTGGTACGGCTGACCTTTTCCAACCGCCCGATGCTTGAAAAGCTGATGGTCTTCTACGGCGAGGAGGCGGACGACGCCAGGATCTCGGATGCGTGGTTCAAGGCCGTGGCGGACAACGTGCCCGAGGGGCCGCGCGCCAAGGACAATGCCCCCATCGTCGCCATCTGCGGCGGCGCCTTCCTGATGCCGTATGAACATCTGGTCGACCCCGACACCGTTGAGAACCGTGCGCTGCACTGGCCCTGGTCGGTCGTCGAGCCGCAACTGAAGGCGGTCCGCGGCATCGGCGAGGGCTACACCGGCCGGCGCCTCTACATCCTCTACAATCCCGCGACCGAACGCAGGAACGGCACGACGCACAGCTTCTTCGCGTCGATCGCGGCCTATCCCGGCGACGTGGTCGATCGCCCGCACCGGCACAGCTCGGCGGCGATCAACTACTGGTTCGGCGGCTCCGGCCGGAGCACGGTCAGCGGGGAAAAGCTGCACTGGAAGGCGGGAGACCTGATGCTGTCGGCGCCCGGCTGGGCGGTCCACAATCACGCTTCGGGATCGGAGGGATTCCATGCGCTGACGATACAGGATCATCCGCTGATGATCGCGGCGGAGTCCCTGATATGGCAGGAAACGATGAAGGATCAGATCCGGAATCTGGGAACGCAGATCGGCTTTCAGACCAACATCTCCGAACTGGTCTGACGCCTTTCGAAACGTGCAACCGCGAGCGGCGTCTCGCACAACATCGGGTGCTGCCATGACCAACATATCGCCCCTCGATTTTCCCGATATCGGCGAAGACCTCCAGAAGCTGTTCCAGCCGACCGTGGACCGGCTCGGCTATTTCGGCGATTTCTTCCGATACGGGAGCCACACGCCGCAAATCCTGTCCGCGTTCATGGGGCTCAGCGGGGCCCTGAAGGCGGCCATACCGGACGACGTCAACGAGACGGTCGCGCTTACCGTGTGCACGGCGATGGACTTTCCCTATGAGCGCATCCAGCACGAGCGCCTGTCCGAAAAACTGGGGTTCGACCGGGACTGGATCGCGGCCATGATCGGCAGGCCATCGGCCGCGGAGATCACCCCGTTGCAGCAGGCCGTGCGCGATCTTTCGATCGCGATGGTCGAGGGACGTCACGACGCCGCGCGGGCCGCGGCCGAAGCGGTCGCCGCGCTCGGGTCTCCCGCGCTGGCGGTCGCGCTGCTCTTCCAGGCGACGCGGTTCATGCAGGTCTGCGCGGTCGGACGGACGCTGGGCATGCAGCTTGCACGGCCCTCCATATTCGAGTCTAATGACGGGAGGTAATCCTTCGTGAACGTGCATCCTTCTGCGGCCTCACTCACGACGGGTGGAGCACGCGCTGCGGAGCAAAGGGTGGATGCCATGAAAGGCGACATCAAGAATGTCTACCGGTCCATGCTCGACAATCTCAGCGCGCTGCGCGCCTTTGTCGCCGTCGTGGAATCCGGCAGCTTCTCGGAGGCCGGCTACCGCCTGAACGTGATGCCCTCTACGATAAGCAAGCATGTGTCTTTCCTCGAGGAAAAGATGCACGGTCAGCTGATCGTCCGTTCCACCAAGCATCTGTCCGTCTCCGAACTCGGCCGTCGCTTTTACGACCGGTGCCTCGTCATCCTGAAGGAGGTCGAGGAAACCGAAGCCGAAATGCTCGAATACCAGATGGAGCCGCAGGGCAAGCTGCGCGTGACGATGGGGCCGTCCTTCGCCGGCTATCACCTGCCGCAGCTCATCCCGAGCTTCCTCGAGCAATATCCGAAAATCAGCGTCGATTTCCGGATTACACCCGAGGTGATCGATCTCATCGACAATTCGATCGATGTCGGAATCCGGATCAGCAGCAATCTGGAACCCGGACTGATCGCCGTGAAGCTCGCGCCCAATATCCGCAGCGTATGCGTCTCTCCCGCCTATGTGGAGAGATTCGGAATGCCGGCCGAGCCGTCGGCTTTGACCCAGCATAACTGCCTCCTCACGAACGACGCGTCCAGCAGCTCGAAGTGGCGCCTGTTGCAGGACGGCACGGAGACCGCCATTCACGTAACCGGAAATCTGGTCGTGAATGACGGCGGTATCTACAAACAGGCGATCATGGATGGGATCGGCATCGGCCACCTTTCCCGTTATCTCGTCTACAAGGATATCAACGAAGGCAGGTTGATCGAACTGTTTCCCGATCGCCGCGTCATCAACAGCTATATCTATGTCGTCTATCCCCAGCGCCGGAACCTGCCGCTGAAGACGCGCGTGTTCATTGATCACCTCCGCGAGGCGTTCCGTGGGCCGCTCGAATGGATGCCCTGAACACTCGGGAATGTCTTGATCCATGCTGACGGGCGATAACACTCTCTCGACAGTGGAGCTGCTCGATGCGCTTCGCGATATCGTCGGTGGTCGCCACCTTCTGACCAGCGAGCGGACCACGCGGCGTTATCGGACGGGATATCGCTTCGGCGCGGGCGGTGTTCTTGCCGTTGTCAGGCCGGGGAGCCTGATCGAGCAGTGGCGGGTGGTGAAAGCCTGCGTGCAGGCCGGCGCGATCGTGATCATGCAAGCGGCGAACACCGGGCTCACCGGTGGGTCGACGCCCAGAAGCGAAGGCTATGATCGTCCGGTCGTGATGATCAGCACACGCCGTCTCAAGGGTGTGCGGCTCATAGACGGCGGGCGGCAAGTGCTGTGCTTCCCGGGTGCGACGCTGTACGAGCTGGAACGGCTACTCGGGCCTTTGGGACGCGAGCCACATTCGGTGATCGGTTCGTCGTGCATCGGTGCCTCGGTTGTCGGAGGCATCTGCAACAATTCCGGTGGCGCGCTGGTCCGGCGGGGCCCCGCCTTCACGCAGCTCGCGCTGTTTGCGAGAGTCGACGAGGCCGGGCAACTTGCTCTCGTCAACCATCTCGGCATGGATCTCGGACATGACCCCGAGACCATTCTGACACGGTTGGAACGGGGGGACTATACGGATGGCGATATCCGCCACGATCCGGCCCTGTGCGCCTCGGCCAGCGATTATGAAGACCGTGTCCGTGCCGTGGATGAAGGCGATCCCGTACGGTTCAATGCGGATCCCGCTCGGCTCTATGAGGCGTCTGGAAGCGCCGGGCGAGTGATCGTCTTTGCAGTTCGGCTGGACAGCTTCGAAGCCGATCACGGCGGCGGCACGTTCTATATCGGAACCAACGATCCCGCCGACCTGACGCGGATCAGGCGTGATATCCTCTCGGGCTTCGTACATTTGCCCATCTCGGGCGAATATATTCATCGCGGTGCGTTCGACATGGCTGCGCTTTACGGCAAGGATACATTCCTCGCGATCGAGCGTCTCGGCACTGAACGGTTGCCGATGTTGTTTGCCGTGAAAGCCTGGATCGACGATCTGGCGTCACGCGTGGGCCTGCGTCGGGCATCGCTGAGCGATCGTCTGCTGCAATTCGCGACGAGGTTGTTTCCACAGCATCTCCCGGCTCGTATGCGCGACTTCCGGGACCGCTTCGAGCATCATCTGATCCTGAAGGTCTCAGGCGAGGGGCTGGATGAAGCGAGGGCCTATCTAGCGCAGTTGCCGCGCGCATCGGCGGACGTGTTCGAATGCTCGCCGGAGGAAGCGCGCAAAGCCTTTCTGCACCGCTTCGCCGTTGCGGGTGCTGCCGTCCGCTACCGCGCCATCCATACGCGCACGGTGGAAGATATCATCGCGATCGACGTGGCACTTCCGCGCAATGCGGACACATGGGTAGAAGTGTTGCCGCCGGATCTGGAAGCCCGGATCGTCCGCAAGATCTATTACGGACATTTTTTCTGTCATGTCTTCCATCAGGATTACGCGGCCGCGAAAGGCGTCGATCCGCACCGGCTTGAAGAGGCGATATTGCGCACGCTGGACGCACGGGGCGCCGAGTATCCCGCCGAACACAATGTCGGTCACCTCTACGCTGCGAAACCAGCGCTTGCGCGCTTCTACCGGGAACTCGATCCCGGCAACCGGTTCAATCCCGGAATCGGCAAGACATCGGCCTGGGCCGACTGGGCCGATGGCGAGAAACCCGGAACCGATACCGCGCCCTAGCCTTCACGGGAATAATAGGCATCCAGAACGCTGAAGCGCTCGCGCCGCTGTGGTTCGCTGACGGCGACTGTCTCGCCGAGCTGCATTGCGGGGCCGTTGCGGCCATCGAACGGCGGCCAATGGGGTAGTCCGTCGCCGTCCGGATTTCCGGACCGCGCGAAGTTCACCCAGTAGCGCGAAACGAGATCGGACATCTTCTCGTCCCGTTCCGTCCAGGACCAGTCGTAAGCAGTCAGGTTCCGGAAGATATACGGCATTTCCGCCGCATGGACGGCGCCGAAGCCGCTTTCGAGATAACGGCCTTCCGGGATCGGCGGGGCATAGCTCCAGTCGTAATAGTAAACCGGCCGGCTGCCATGACGGGCGGCGAGATTAGCCCACGTCCAGTTCTGCCAGCCGAAGACCCGGTCGGCGAGGAGATCGCCGCTCGCGCGGAGGGCGGCCTGATCGTCGTTCGCGGGGTAGGCCTGCAGGGCAGCATCGGCCAGCGCGCCCATGTCGGCGCGCAGGTAGGCATCGTATTCGGCCAGCGTCCTGATGCCGGGCAGGCCGGAGCAGTCGTCGAGGGTCGAACCGGTGAGCAATGGCACGTCGTTGTGGGCGCCCGCCCGAATGATCGCGGCGGGAGAGTCAGGCAGGGCGTAACCGTCGACGATCGGATAGTTGGTGTCGGCGGCGCCCTCGCCGAGATAGCCGCCGAGCCCTTCCATGTACCAGCGCCCCGGTTCCATCGGGATCTCCACCGCCATGACCGCCGCCGCCGGCAGCGCGCGCAAGGCATCGAGCGATTCCGCGCCCAGCGCTTCCGACACCTGTACGCCGCGTTGCTCCGCTGAGGGAAGGTCGAGCAGCCGGTCGAACAGGCCGCTGTCCCGGCTCGGCGGCCCCATGAAGGCGCCGCTGCCGGCGATAGCGCGGTGGAAAAGTCCTTTCGAAAGCGGCGACGCCATGTGCATCGAGCAGCTCGCCGATCCCGCCGACACGCCGAAGATGGTTACGTTTTCGGGGTCGCCTCCGAATTCCGCGATATTGTCCCGCACCCAGCGGAGCGCGGCCACCTGATCCATGAAGCCGTAGTTGCCGGAGGCGTCGTGACCGCTTTCGGCCGTGAGCAGCGGGTGGGCGAGAAAGCCGAGGCGGCCCAGCCGGTAGTTGACGGTGACCACCACCACGCCGAGCGCGGCAAGCCCGCTGCCGTCGAAGAGCAGCTTGCCATCCGGCGCCGTGGTGCAGGCCGACGAACCGAACATGAAGGCGCCGAGGTGAAACCAGACCATGACGGGGCGCCGTTCGCCACGGCTGTGCGCGTCGGTCCAGATGTTGAGCGTGAGGCAATCCTCGCTCTGCGGTGGCGAGCCGGGATGATAGAGCGAATTCGGCGCCGGCAGGAACTGCATCGCCACGGGCGAATGGCGATCGGCGGCGCGGCTTCCTTGCCATGCCGGCGGGTCGACGGGCGGACGCCAGCGCAGATCGCCGACCGGCGGCGCCGCATAGCCGATGCCGAGAAAGGCCGAACCCGTCCGGGTGGCGATTCCGGTCAGACGGCCTTGCCGCGTCGTTGCGCTTTCGATCATTCCCTTCGCCTCCCCAGAACCGTGCCGTTAATCCGGCCTTCCCATGCGGAAATATCCCTCCGCCGTCAGATAGAAATAGTCCGACAGGCCGCCGCCGCGCATGATCGGTTCGCCTTTCAGCGTGTCGTAGATTCCATCCACGATCAAATCGCGCGCGATCCTGACGTAAACCGCCTCGCCGACGATCAGATGGCTGCCGGAAGGGTGGCCGCTTCGGTCTTTCAGATCGACGATCTGGGTCAGCACGCAATCGAACGAAACCGGCGATTCTCCGACATAGGCCGGCGCCCCGAAACTGGACGGGACGGGCGTGAGACCGGCGAGTTCGAATTCGTCCACGTCGCGCGGGACGATGGATGACGACACGTTCATCGGGTTCGCGAGGCTGCGCGTGGCGAGGTTCCAGACGAAGCGTCCGGTCTCCTCGATGTTGCACAGACTGTCCTTGCGGCCGCCGCTGGAGAAACCGATCAGCGGCGGATCGCTGCGAAACATGTTGAAGAAGCTGTACGGTGCCAGATTCCGGTGCCCGGCCCGGCTGACCGATGAAATCCACCCGATCGGCCGCGGCGCGATGATGGCCTGCATCGGATTGTGCTTCAGGCCATGTCCCCGCGCCGGCTCGAAGCAATGGAAGTCATGCCGTTCCATCGTTCGCTGCTCGGGGGAGGGGGCCTCCAAAGACGTCATGAAAAGGTCTCTGCCAAAGTCATTGGGGCGGGTTTACAGTCGCGCCTCGCGCGCCCGCCAACGAAAAGCGCGTTCCAAAACGACAAGAATGATATTCCGGATGAGGCCTTTGCATTGGCTTTGCACCGAAGGAAGCTCAGAATCAGAAGAAGAGTGTTCGGGGAGGAATTATGGGCCGAAGCAAACAGATTGCCGTCAATGCTTTCTCGATGGCGTCTCCCACCCAGTCCTGGGCAGGGCTTTGGGCGCATCCCCGATCCAACGGCCTTGGCTATACCGATATCGAATTCTGGACCGACCTTGCGCGCCTGTGTGAGCGCGGGCTGATCGACGCGGTCTTTCTGGCCGATGTTCTGGGCGCGAACGATGTCTACGGCGGAACGACTGATGCGGTCCTCCGCTCGGGGACGATGATGCCCAACAACGATCCCATGGTGCTGATCTCGGCGATGGCCGCCGTCAGCCGTAATCTCTGCTTCGGCATCACCGGCAACACGACCTACGAACAGCCCTATCTGCTGGCGCGCCGGTTCAGCACGCTCGACCATCTGACGAAGGGGCGGGTGGCGTGGAACGTCGTGACCGGGGTTCTTGCCAGCACCGCCCGTGCCGTCGGCACGACGCAGCAGGTCGCGCACGACGCCCGCTACGACATGGCCGACGAATATATGGAGCTGATGTACAAGCTGTGGGAAAGCAGCTGGGAGGATGGCGCCGCCGTTCGCGACAAGACCTCGCGTACCTTCGCCGATCCTGACAAAGTCCACATGGTCCATCACCACGGCGAGCATTACCGTTGCGACGCCATGCACCTGTCCGAGCCTTCGCCGCAACGTACGCCGATGATCTACGCGGCGGGCGCATCGGGGCGCGGACGGGTCTTCGCCGGCCGCCATGCCGAGTGCACGTTTATGTCGACGAGCGATATCGGCTTCGCGAAAAAGACGGTGCAAGCCTATCGCGACGAAGCCGTGCGCGCGGGCCGCCGCCCAGACAGTGTGAAGGTATTCAACGCGGCCACCGTCATCGTTGCCTCCAGCAGCGCCGAGGCGCGTGACATTCAGCGAGATATCGCGGCGTACAGCGATGAAGAGGGCAATCTGGCGATGTTCTCGCAATGGCTCGGCATTGATCTGTCCAAATATGCGCCGGACGACCCGATCACCTATGTCGAAAGCAATGCCATCCAGTCAATCATGGAGGCGATGACCAAATATAACCCCGGTCGTCCAATCAAGGTTCGCGATCTGGGGCAATTCGGCAAGATCGGTGGGCGCGAGGCGTTCTTTGTCGGTTCGGCCGACGAGGTGTGCGACGAGATGGTGAAATGGACTGAGGAGGCAGACCTCGACGGATTCAATCTGGTGCGCACTGTCGAGCCTGGCGGCCTTGGCGCCTTCGTCGATTTGGTTGTGCCGGAATTGCAGAATCGCGGCGTATACAAGACGGCTTACGCACCCGGAACGATGCGGCAGAAGTTCTTTCCGGGGAGCGACGGTCGGTTGCCGCCCGACCATATCGGCAGCACGTTTCGTCACCGCGTGGTCGAGCCGGCCTGACCGCTGTTCGAGATAGGAAGCGAGATGAGCCAGAATTTTCTTCGCAACACCTGGTACGTGTTCGCCTGGGGCGAGGAGGTTGCCGAAAAGCCGTTGGGACGAAGGATCGCGGGCGAAGACATCGTCTGTTTCCGTGGGCAGGATGGCCTCGTTGCACTGGCCGATATGTGCCCCCATCGCTTCGTGCCCCTCAGTCTTGGCAGTGTTACCGCTGAAGGGGTGCTGGAATGCGCCTATCATGGGTTGCGTTTCGGCTCGGAGGGGCGCTGCGTGTTCAACCCGCTCGGTGATCCGCCCGAGCGCGCGGTGGTGAAGACCTACCTCGTCGCCGAGCGCAACGGCGTCATTTGGGTGTGGACGGGCGATCCCGCGCTCGCGGACGCGGACAAGATCGCGGATTTCTCCTTCCTGACCGCGCCGGGCCGGGCAACGGTCACAGGCTATGCCTATGTCCGGGCCGATTATCAGCTGGCGATCGACAATCTGTCGGACCTTACCCACATCCAGTTCGTTCATCGGGATTTCCAGGCATCCGAAGCCTATTCCCGGCTTGAGCATGACACTTGGCAGGAGGGAGACGACGTCTATCGATCGCTGACCTTCCCAAACGGTCGGCCGGCGCCGTTCTTGCAGGGATTTCTGTCGCCCGATCGGCTTATCGATTTCACTATGGAAACGCGGTGGACCCTGCCGTCGAGTATCAAGCTCACGGCGCGGGTGACGGAGCCGGGCGCGCCCGAAAAATATGTGATCGGCAACGACAGCGCACATCTCGTTACGCCGGAGGACGATGGGAGCTGCCATTATTTCTACGCGCACAGCCGTGACTATGGGGTCGGCGATCCCGCGGCGGATGAGAAGGTGCGTGAGTGGCAGCGCATCGGCTTTGGGGAGCAGGACAAGCCTGTTCTGGAAGCCCAGCAAAGGCGGATCGGAAACCGCGATATTATGCAGCTTCGCCCGGTTATCCTGCCGACCGATGTCGGCGGTGTCCGCGCACGGCGCATACTGGCCCAGCGCATATCACAGGAACGCAAGGGAACGGTTCTCGAAGCCGTGAGCTGATCGCTCAGTAGATTCCGTCGCCTTGCGGTGGATCGGCTGGCGGTGCGGGATCGTCGCGGAACGCGCGCACAAGGGCCTCGCTGCCGCGCGCCAGAATGGTGACATCGGTGCCGACCGCGACGAAGCTCGCACCCGCCGACAGGCACGTACGCGCGAACTGTTCATCGGCGGCGAGCAGGCCTGAGGCCTTGCCCGCCGCGCGAATGGTCTCGATCGCGCTAAAGATCGCCGACCGGACCTCGGGATGTCCGGGGTTGCCGAGATGGCCGAGCGCCGCCGCGAGATCGGACGGGCCGATGAACACGCCGTCGACGCCGTCCGTCCGCGCGATCTCGGCGCACGCATTCAGCCCCTCGACGCTTTCGATCTGAAGCAGCAGGCAGATTTCCTGCTCGGCATCGCGCAGATAGTTCGGCGCCCGGTTCCAGCGGCTGGCCCTGCCGACCGCCGACCCGACACCGCGTGTGCCGCGCGGGGGATAGCGGCAGGCGGCGACCAGGCTGGCCGCCTGCGCGGCGCTTTCGACCATGGGGATGAGCAGGCTGCGCGCGCCGATATCGAGATATTGCTTGATGAGCACGGCGTCGCCCCAGGGCAGCCGGACGACCGCTTCGGTCGGCGACGCAGAGACCGCCTGGAGCTGCTGGAGAACGAGTGGCAGGTCGTTCGGGCCGTGCTCGCCATCGATCAGCAGCCAGTCGAAACCGGCACCCGCGCAGATCTCCGCCGTGTAGGGATTCGCCAGCGCCTGCCACAGGCCGATCTGCCGCCGGCCTTCGACGAGCGCCTGCTTGAAAGCGTTCACGCGAACCGCATTCCGATGGAGCCCATGGGGCCGAAATCGACGTTGAAGCTGTCGCCGGGGCGAACGAACACCTGACCGGTGAACGATCCGCCGAGAATGATCTCACCGGCTTCCAGCGAAACGCCGAAGCGTGATAGCCGGTTGGCGAGCCAGGCCGGTCCATTGGCCGGATGGTTCAGCACCGCCGCGCCGACGCCGGTTTCCTCGATCTCGCCGTTCCTGTGGAGAATCGCCGATACCCAGCGCAGGTCGATCGCGTCGGGGCGCATCGGACGACCGCCCATCACGATTCCTGCGTTCGCGGCATTGTCGGAAATGGTGTCGATCACCGTGCGGGTGCCGCGCCCTTCGCGGTCGATGCGTTCGATGCGGGCGTCGATGATCTCCACGGCGGGTACGACATAGTCGCTGTGATTGAGCACGTCGAAGATCGTGCAGTTCGGGCCTTGCAATGGCTTCTTCAGGATGAAGGCGATTTCGACCTCGACACGCGGCTCGATGAACCGGTCGATCGGAATGGTCTGCCCGTCATGGAATTGCATCGGCGACAGCAGCACGCCGTAGTCGGGCTCATTGATGTTCACGGCGCGCTGCATCGCGCGGCTGGTCAGGCCGATCTTGTGGCCGATGATCTTTTGTCCCGCCGCGACCTTCTTGCGGACCCACGCATCCTGCACGGCATAAGCGTCATCGATGGTCATGCCGCTATAGGTGCGGGAGAATTGCGGGATCTGTTTCCGGTCCCGCTCGGCCTGATCCAGTTGGTCGGCAAGCTCGTCGACAAGGGTGGTATCGAATTGCATCGGCAGTTGTGTTCAGCTGCGCCGCAGCCCGGCCTGCACAAGGCTCGGCATGACGTTTTTCGTGAAACGGTTGATGCCGTCCTCGTACCCGACCCAGCCGAGCAGGACGCCATCGATGCCGCCTTTCGACAAAAGCTGCAGGCGTTCGGTGATCTGATCCGCCGTCCCGACGAGTTCGAACCCGCCGTTACCGGCTTTAAAGCGGAAGCGCATCGCTTCCATGGCTTCCTTCGACATCAGCTGGGTATGCATGCCCTGAAGGTGCATCCAACCGTCCAGAGCCTTGTCGTCTCCGTACTGGACCGCGTAATAGTTCAGGAAATCCCGGGCCTCCTTCTCGCTGTCGCGCTGGACGACATAGGCATAGGACCAGATCTGGAGATCGCGCCCATATTCCTCCCGCGCGGTCCGACGGTAGAGATCAGCTTCCGCGCGGATTTCGTCGGGGTCCTCAGACTTGACGATGATGAACGCCATATCCGCGTATTTGGCGGCAAAGGCGCGGCCGCGATCGGAACCGCCGGCATTCATGATCGGAGGGAAGGGCTTCTGCTTCGGCTTCGGCAGGCTGATGCCCTTCTTGATCGTGTAAAACTGCCCATCGTAGTCGAAGGCCTCGTCGCGGCTCCAGAGCTGCTGGATGATGTCAATCCATTCCGCGGCCTGCGCGTAGCGGTCGTCATGCTCCTTCATCGGCGCGCCGAACATGTCGAGTTCGGGCTTGTTCCAGCCGGCCACGACGTTCAGCCCGAACCGCCCACCTGAAATCAGATCGATCGTGGCGCACTGTTTGGCTGCGGCGATCGGATGAATCGTGGGTACGTGCGAGGTGGAGAACACGCCGCTCCGCTTCGTAAGCTGGCTCGTTGCGGCGGCCCAGGTGTAACAATCCATGACATTGCCGCTGCGGTGTCCCGGCTCGTCCTCGACAAAACCTCGCCAGCGCGCATAGGGAACATTCGCCTCGAATCCCGCCTCATCGGCGGCTTTCGAAACCGCGATGGACTCGTCCCAGTTCGCATTCAGCGCTTCTGGCGCCGTCGTCATGCTGATCCCGATGCCGTTCAGTGCGAAAAGGCCCAGCTTGAGTTTATTGTCGTTGAACAGCGGGTTTGTTGCCGCCCGCGGATCGTCCTTCCAGCTTTTCATCCCCAAAACGCTCCATTTATGTTTGAGCCAGCATGGAGCGCGGCACGATCTTTGACAATCGCGGCTTGGAACCACTGGCATTCCGAAATGGAAAAGGTTGGGGCGCGACCGGGAGAAACGCCGGAGTCGGGTGGCCGGCGGGGAAGTGATCCGGTCGCGCATCGCATCTGTCGGGGGCCGCGCGCTCGAAGTGCCGATTTGGAAAGAGTGTCTTTCGGGTGCGCGCCTACACCCACTGCCGGGATCAGACTTAAACTGCGCCCAAAGTAAAAGAGCCGGGGTGAGAGGATGAAGGGCGGCAGCATACCATATCAGACGCGCTATGCATCCCGTCGCCCGCGAGGCGGCCGGGCATGATCATGGATAAGCATCCGGACGCCGGGCGCGGGTCCGCCCGCAGTTTCCCCCTCAACAGCTGGTACATGGCAGCATGGGCGAGCGAAGTTCGCGGCGGACTTCTGGCTCGCCGTCTTTTCGACAGGCCGATCGTGCTGTTCCGTATGGGCGACGGGGAGGCTGTTGCTTTCGACGATCGCTGCCCGCATCGCTTCGCGCCGCTCAGCCTCGGCAAGCTGAAGGGCGATCGGATCGAATGTGGTTACCATGGGCTGCAGTTCGACCGTACCGGAGTCTGTGTCGCCAATCCGGGCGGTAGCGGACATTTCCCGCCAGGGACGCGTGTGCGCTCCTACCCGCTCGTCGAACGCCATCGCATCTTGTGGATATGGCCAGGCGACCCAGCACTTGCGGACCCTGATCGCATCCCGAATCTCAGCCGGATACCCCCCGAGGGCGGTCACGATAATCTGGGCAACTATCTTCACGTTCGGGCGAACTGGCTGCTCGAAATCGACAATCTGATGGATCTCACTCATGTCGGGTTTTTGCATGACGGCTCGCTGGGCAACGCCAGTATGCGCTCCGCCGAGGTCGAGGTTAGCGAGGTAGAGGGAAATATCCGCGCGGTCCTTTGGATGCCGGGCACGCTTTGCGGCTTTGGTCCTTTGCAAGGCCAGCCGTGCGATCAATGGAACAATGTGGAATGGAGCGCCCCGTCCGTCACGATGATGGATTTCGGTGCAGTGCCGCTCGGTGCTGATCCGATTGTGGATGAAGGCGGCTATGCCTTTCACATTTTCACCCCCGAAACCGAGGGGACGACGCATTACTTCTTCGGAAGTTCAGGCTCGTATGGCGATGATGAGGCCTGGAAGGCCGAAATGGTCCGCGAAGCTCAAAGCCGCGTGTTCCTGGCAGAAGACAATCCGATGGTGCAGGGCGTCGCCGACCGCATGGAAGGCAATGAGTTCTGGTCCCTGAAACCGGCGATCCTGCCAAGTGATGCGGCTGCGATCAGAGTGCGGCGAAGGATCGCAAAAATGTGCCGGGACGAGCAGAGGGACCATATCGAATAATATGAAATCGAAAGCCCTCATATCTTAGTGCGATTAGAGTTTGTTGTCCGAATCCATCGGTTTGGAAAAAGTATTTTTCGACATTTGGAATTACGAATTTCGGCAAATCATGTGATCTAAAACTTGAGCAAATTTATAAAAATTGGGGAGGATGCGCGCATGAATACTATTCGATCGACGCTGTTTGCATCGGCGCTGACCGCAAACGTACTGCTTGTGGTTGCCGGCGCTCAAGCGCAGCAAGCAGCAACCGAGTCCGCGCTGGATGCTGACGCTGTTGTCGGGCTTGAAGAGATCATCGTCACTGCCGAGAAGCGTGCCAGCAGCGCGCAGCGCACGCCGCTCGCGATTACGGCGCTCAGCGGCACAGCGCTCGCAGACGCTCAGGTGCGAACACTCACAGACATGCAGCAATTGGTGCCCGCCTTCAAAATGGGCGAGAACGATGGCTATGCGCAGTTGCACATTCGCGGGATTGGAAGCTCGGGCTTCCTCCCGACGGCCGAAGGCGCCGTCGCGGTCAACTTGAACGATGTCTATGTCTCGCGTCCGATTGCGCAGCTGGCAGGCATGTATGACGTGTCGTCAGTCGAGGTCCTGAAGGGCCCGCAAGGTACGCTCTACGGCCGCAATGCGACCGCAGGATCGGTGAACCTCTCGACCGTGCGCCCGACCAATGAGTGGTCCGGCTTTGCTCGCGCGTTGGTCGGCAATTATCGTGCCGTCAATATCGAGGCGGCTGTGGGTGGACCCGTGGCTGGGGATGCCATTTTGGTGCGGGTCGCCGGCTTCATGGACAAGCATTCGGGCTACGGCAAGAATCTCGTCACCGGCAACGACATCGGCAACAAGGACGCCTGGGGTGTCCGCGCTACCGTCGTGCTACAGCCGACGGAGAATCTGACCGGAACGCTGATTTACGAGCATTACAAGCAGGATGACAACGGCGCGGCGCTGCATTATTTTGGCGCGACCGGGCTGACCGGGCTGCCGGGCGCACTCGGTACGCCGCCCGTATTCGAACAGCTCGGAGGCTTTGCGGCGTCAGATCTTCACGACATCGCCAATCTGCGCGACCCCAAGTTCCGCCTTCGGATTGATGCGGTCACCGGCATATTGGAATGGGATCTGGGCGCCGTATCACTCAAGTCGATCACCGGTTATCGTGATCAGGATTCACTGACGTTCACGCCGCTCGGAGCGGGCAGCAATGTCGATGCCTTTTTCATCGCCGGCGAGCCGGCGCACCAGTTCAGCCAGGAATTGCAGCTCAACTACTCGTCGGATCGCCTGAATGCGACGGCGGGCCTTTTCTACTTCCGCGAGAAGGACGCATCCATTCCCGGCTCCTCGCCGTTCCAGCGTTCGTTGCTGAATGCCTTCTTCGGTGTTCCGGACGATGGGACGCCCGACTATCTTGTTGATTTCGTCGAGGTCGGCGGCACGATCTGGACCCGGGCGAAGGCGGCCTTCGCGCAGGCGACATACGAGATCGTCGACAACCTGTCGCTCACAGCCGGTATACGTGTCAGCAAGGAAAGCAAGAGAGCTGAACTCATCAATGGTTTCAGCCTGACGCAGCCCTATATTTCGAATTCACCCTATTCGAACGACACGCCGCTGCCTCCGATCACGGAACAGCCCCGTGTGTCGTTCAACTCCACGACGCCGAAGTTCGGTATCCAATATCAGGCGAACCCCCGGACGATGCTTTACGCGTCCTATTCGAAGGGTTTCAAATCGGGCGGCTACGACGTGTCGACCGTGGCGCCGGCATTCGAGCCCGAAAAGCTGACGGCCTATGAGGCGGGCATCAAGACGACGACCGCGAACAATATGCTGCGTTTCAATGCCGCTGCCTTCTGGTACGATTACACCAATCTCCAGGTGCTCCAGGTGGTCGGGCCCGTCGTCATCACGACCAACGCGGCAACGGCGCGTGTATACGGCGCCGAAGCGCAGATCGATGCGATCATTTCCGACGCATTCAGGCTTGAGGCTTCGGGGTCGTATCTCAATACCAAGTACAAGGGCTATGTGGGGCCGGATGGAGCGCGTCCGTTGCTTGCCACAGTCGATTTCAGGGGCAATCACCTGAACAACGCGCCGGAATTCCAAGCTTACCTCGCGGGAACCTACAAGTGGGATCTCGAAAGCGGTTCGCTCGCGGCCCGGGTCGATGGAGAATATTCCAGTCGGTATTTCTTCACGCCCGGCAATATCGATCTTCTGAGCCAGAAGCCGTTCGCAAAGCTGAATGCATCGCTTACCTACAAGAACGACAACAACTGGCAACTTACGGCCTTCGTGAAGAACATCACGGACATCACGACAAAGACCAGCGGTGTCGTGAACACGCCGATTCTGGGATCGCCGGCCCAGGGCGCCGTCTCGCCGCCGCGCACGTTTGGTCTGGAGGCGCGGTACAACTTCTGAGATGGCGGAACGTGCCTTTCATCGGGGCGACTTCAGGCCTGCGCCAGTTGCCTGCGGATCGATCTGATACGCAGGTGACCGGTTCGGCGGCGATCCGAGGGGCGCTACATGCGCCCCTAACGCCCTCCCGCGACGTCTTAGATCATAAGGTCTTAGACCACGGACTGCAGCAGCTTGATCATCCACTTGTGACCCGGGTCGTTATCGTTGAGCTTGTGCCAGAACAGTCGCTCCGCTGTTGATTGCGCCGAACTGTGCCGGCGGTCACGTGCGCGTTAGTCTTGGCCTCGTCTCGCTGCCTCAATCTTCGCGACATCAATCTTCTGCATCGTCATCATGGCCTCGAACACGCGCTTTGCGGCTTCTCTGTCAGGATCAGCGAACCCTTCGTTGAGCACGCGCGGTGTGATCTGCCAGGAGAAGCCCCACTGGTCCTTGCACCAGCCGCAAGCGCTTTCTGCGCCACCATTGCCGACGATCGCATTCCAGTAATAATCGGTCTCTTCCTGATCTTCCGTTTCGATCATGAACGATACGGCTTCATCGGGCTTGAACGCGGGACCGCCATTGAGGCCGATAAAAGCCCTCCCGAGAAGCGTGAACTCGACTGTCAGTTCGTCGCCTTCCTTGCCCGACGGAAAATCGGCAGGCGCGGCTACGGCCTTGTCGACATGGCTATCAGGGAAGATGCTCGCATAGAACTCTGCAGCTTTGCGTGCTTCGCCGTGATCGAACCACAGGCAGTTTATAATCTTGCTCGCCATGTATCTCTCCAGTTGTCCTTATACGTCTCCAAAGAACAATTGCGGCGGGTTTAGTGCCGGCCGCCGACCAACCCGAAAGGCGCTCCCTGGGGATCGATGCAGTTCATCGAGAAATCGCCGCCAGGAATCTCATCCGGGCCGTTCACGACCCGGCCGCCGCCGTCTTCGACCGCCGTCTTCGCGGCATCGATATCCTCGACGCGGAAGTACTGGTTCCACCGTGGCGGTCCCATGTCCGCGTTGGCTGGCATAACGGCGCCGATCATCGTGCCGTGACGGATGAACTGGTATTTGCCCATCGGGCCCATATCCATCTCGCCCTCCTGCTTCCAGCCGAACAGATCGCCATAGAACGCCCACGCGGCGGCCGGGTCCGAAGTCTGAAGCTCGTTCCACGCGCAGTGCCCCACACGCGGAATGTCGTCTGCGAAGGCGAGACTCTTGCCGGTCCCCTGCGGCGTCATGATGTAAAACGGCACGCCCTGCGGATCGGCGACCATCGCGATCCTTCCAACCATCGGAATGTCCATCGCGGGCATCAGCGTGCGTCCGCTCTGTGCCTCGACCTTGGCGGTCGCGGCATCGACATCCTCAACTGCGATGTAACCGAGCCACGTTGGCATGGCACCGCCTTGTGCCATGTCCTTCGTGATCTCCATCATGCCACCGATGCTGTTCGCGCCGGCGTTGATGATCCGGTAGTCCATGTCGGATTGGCCGCTATCGGCAAAGCTCCAGCCGAGGATGCGTGCGTAGAAGCTCTGCGCAGCCTGCACATCGCTGGTCAGCAGTTCGTACCAGATATAGTCGCCGGGTTTGTTGGCGGCAGGTTTCTCCAGCGCCACGACCGGAGCGAAGCCTCCGAAGATCATCCTCTTGCCGTCGAAGGGCATGGGGTTCTTTTCCGGATTCATCCGGTCATCTGTTTTCATCAGCGTGTCCATCTGGGCAAAGGCTGCGTCGCGCGTCGCCTTGTCTGGCCATTCGATCCACGAGAACACAACCGTCTCGTCGTCCTTCGCTTGAACGGCGCGGCGAAAATCAGTCAGCTTGCCGTCCGGAACAGCATCACCCCAGCATTCAAGGACACGAAGCGCGCCGAGGTCCATGAAGACGCTGTCACCGAGCTTTGCATGGTCGATGAATTTCTGCTTGTCCGCCGTGGGTACCGCGAGCACGAAACCGTCTACATAGGTCATTCTTCTATCCTCCCTTCGTGCCATTCCGACTCGATATTGACAAACATGCCCGATAAATTAAATAAAACAACTGTGAAGTTAGAAAATATAACTCAACTATCAAAAGGCGCGAAAAAGCGCGTCTATCACGACGCCTGCGGCATGGCGCACGGCCTGGAACTGCTCGGCGACCGCTGGGCTCTCTTCGTGGTGCGCGAGCTTATGCTTGGTCCGCGACGCTTCGGTGACCTACGCGCCGACCTGCCCGGAATCAGCGCCAATGTGCTTACCCAGCGCCTATCAGAGCTGGAAGCGAGCGGGGTCGTCGTGCGGAGCAAGCTGCCTCCGCCGGCGAGCGTACAGGTCTACGGCCTAACCGAATGGGGATACGAGGCGGAACCGATCGTGCAGGAACTTGGACGCTGGGCCGCGCGCTCGCCCGCGCACGATCCGACACTCCCAATCAGCGGTGTCTCGATTCTGCTTTCGTTCCGGACGATGATCGACCGGAGCCGCATCGGGAACCTCGACCTTGCGATCGGCTTCCGGTTCGGCGAGGACGAATATAACGCACATGTGGATCGCGGCGGCATTCATGTTGAACGAGGTGCGGCTGCAGGCGACATCATTTTCAGCGGCCAGCCCTCCGCGCTGGCGGCATTCGTTTACAGTGGCGCATCGCTGGGAGCTCTCGCGAACGAAGGTGCGCTCATTCTTGATGGCGACCCGGCGCTTGCCGGCCGCTTCGCCTACCTTTTCGTTCTGCCGCCGAAGCTCGACCCGCATTGCATTGCCTGATGCACGGGGTAGCAATGAGGCGAGGCGCAATAAATTTGGATGGTGAGGAAGGATTTTTCGTCCTCGTGTCTCTACAGATCAAAGGTTCTTGTATACGGCGGTAAGAGGGGTGGGGATGGCTGCATCTGGAGGATTGCCTGAGGTCGCCATCAGTGGTCTCCGTTCGGATGTGGCGCGTCGCCGCTGGATACGTTGGCTTAAGAGGGGCTTGCTGGCTGTCGCCGCGCTGCTCGTCGTGTTGCTCCTGGTCGGGGCGGTGTACGAGATCGCGTCGCAGCGACGCGCGGCAGAACGCTACCCGGCCTTCGGCACTCTGGTGGATATAGGCGGACGCCGGATCCATCTCGACTGTCGCGGATACGGCGCCCCGACGGCGGTGCTCGAAGCCGGGTTGAGTTTCAACGGCTCGCTCGACTGGATACCGGTTCATGATGCGCTGGCTGCGAAGACCCGTGTCTGCAGCTACGATCGTGCCGGCATCATGTGGAGCGATCCGAAAAATTCGTCCCAGGACAGTGATGCGGTGGCGCAGGATCTGCACGCGGCGCTTTCTGCGGCCGGTGAGCGCGGGCCCTTCGTTCTGGTCGCCCATTCGCTCGGCGGCCCCTATGCAATGATCTACACCCGCAAATATCCGAAGGATGTGGTGGGGTTGGTGCTCGTCGATGCGTCGCATCCGGACCAGTCTGCAAGGCTCAAGCAGGCGGGCGTCACCATGAGTGATCCGGAGTCATCTTTGCTGATGAAGACTCTGGCGTCGCTGCGGTGGACGGGGCTACCGCGACTGATGATGCAATCGAACGACGCTGGCATCCCGCTCGAGGTTCGCAAACACGCGAACGCCTATGCGGGCGCTTCCATTGCCGGCGTGAATGCTGAAATGGCAGGCTTTCAGAAAACGATGCGGGATGCTGGTGCCGCGCGGGACCTCGGAGACCGGCCGCTCAGGGTGCTTACCGCGATGAAACCGTTGTCGGAAACGGAATTGAGCGCGGCCGGGTTGAGCAAGGGCGATGGCCCCATCATCCGCAAGGTCTGGCGGGATCTGCACGACGAAGAGGCGCGCTGGTCCAGCAGGGGCGTGCAGCGGCGACTTGCCGATTCATCGCATTACGTAGCTTGGGACCGCCCTGACGCCGTGATCGCCGCTGTTGGTGAGGTTGTGGACACGGTACGCGCGGATCAAGCGGCGGCGAAGACCAAATAGTTTGGCTTTTCGGGATGAGAGGGGCCACGCCCGCATTTTGGGTTCGGATGGATATGGAGACCGCATAGGGACGGCCATGGACCATACGGGTAGATTCGAGCGGCGCCACGCGATCGCCTTATGGGTTGCAAGGGAAATCCTGCCCCATGAGAGCGCCGTGCGTGCGCTGCTGCGCCGTCTGCGCCTGCTTCCTCAGGATATCGATGAGGTGATCCAGGATTGCTATTGTCGCTTTGCCATGCTCGAGGATGTCGATCATATCGAACGGCCGCGCACCTACTTCTTCTCGGCCGCGCGGAATATCGCGGGTCGGCGCCTCAGGCGCGCGAAGATTGTTCCGATCGATTCTCATGTCGCGATGGATCTTTTCGAGGATAGCGAACTGCCCTCGCCTGAGCAGGTGGCAGGCGGGCGGCTCGATTTCCTTCGGATGCGTCACTTCATGGATGCGTTGCCAGAGCGTTGTCGGCGGATCGTTGAACTTAGGAAGATCGAGGGCTGGTCGCAAAAAGAAATCGCCGCGCACCTGGGCATCACTGAAAAGGCCGTGGAAAAGCAGGTCTGGATTGGTGTGAAGGCGATTCAGCGCGCGTGGCGGGAAGCCGATGCTGCGGTATCCGAGCGTTTGGCGGCAATCGAAGCGGGGGGACAGTGATGGCCTCGCACAATGATACGGCTCGGGATGAAGCGGCGCTGTGGGTCGCACGGATGGATGCAGGCGTTTGGGACGAGCACGACGAGAGCGAGCTCCAGGCTTGGCTTGATGTCGATGCACGCCGCTCGGGCTTGCTCCTGCAGGCGCAAGCCACCTGGCTGGCCCTGAATCCGACACAGGATCTCGCGCGGGAAGCTGAAACGTCGCCGTTGCCCGTCTATCGCCGCCGCTCATTCTTCGCCTTGGCCGGCACGGCGCTTGCTGCATCAGTCGCCGGCGGCCTGTTCTGGTTTGATGACAGCACCCGCTTCACGACCCAGATTGGGGAAATACGGCGGGTACCGCTCGCCGACGGGTCGATTGCCGCGATCAATACGGCAAGCCAACTGAACGTGACGGTTGCAGAGAATCGCCGCAGGGTCACCATCGACCATGGTGAAGCCTGGTTTCAGGTGGCGAAGGATGCAGGCAGGCCCTTCGTGGTGGAAGCCGGTTCTGTTCGCGTCCGGGCTGTGGGCACGGCCTTTTCGGTACGCCGATACAATCATGGCGCGGAGGTGCTGGTTACTGAAGGCGTCGTGGAGACGTGGGTTGCCGGCGCAGAACAGCGCGGGGTTCTGCTGAAAGCCGGGCAGCGGGCGTTCGTGGACGAAGCGCTGGAGATCAAGGAGGAACCCGCCCCGCCATCATCCATCGATCGGGCGCTGGCGTGGCGTGGCGGCAATATCGATCTGGCCGGGGAACGCTTGTCGGAAGCGGTCGCAGATTTGAACCGGTATAATCGCAAGCAGATTGTTCTGGCTGATCCAGCGCTGGGTGATGAACGCTTCGACGGCGTGTTCCGCACAGATGATCCGGAAGGTTTCGCCATGGCCGTGCACAGCAGTTTGAATGTGCGCGTTACAATTGCCGACCGCGCGATCACGATCGGATCGGCCAAAAAATAGAACGCTTTCCGCGAAGGATTTTCGGGGCTGGGGTCTCTGACCTTTCTAGGCGGCGGAAGAGGCCGCATTGGTAGGGGGGATTCATCGATGCATACACTGTTCCGTTCCGCGATGTTCGCGTCGAGCGCGATCGTGCTGGTTTCCGGACCGGCAATTGCGCAAGAGAAAACATTCGATATCCCGGCGCAGTCAGCGCAGACGGCGATAGGCGCAATGGGTCGGCAAGCCGGTATCCAGATCATTGCCGCGCGTAGCGCGACGAACGGCAAGCGCACCAATGCGGTCCGCGGCAACATGCCTGTTGAAGAGGCGCTCAACCGGTTGCTCTTGGGGACCGGTCTCACTGCCCGCCAGTCGGGCCCCCAGACCTATACCGTGGTGCTGAGCGGGAAGAACGGCGCGGCTGCGATAGCGAAGATGCCTCAGGTCGCGAGTGCCGAGGGTAGCGCCGATGCCGGGATGCTCGAAGCGCCGCAGGAAATCATCGTCACGGCATCGCGCATTCAGCGCTCCGGCTTCGATGCGCCAACTCCGACGACAGTGCTTGGCGCGGTGGAAATGAGCCAGGGCAACCGTTCCAATATCGGCGAGGTCCTAAACGATCTGCCGCAATTCCGCGCCTCCACGACGGCGGTATCCACCGTCGGGAGCACCAACACCGGAACCACGACAGCTGACCTGCGGGGCCTTGGCGCGAACCGGACGCTCACCCTGCTGAACGGTCATCGTTTTATGGGGGCAAGCGATCTCAACATCGTTCCCCAGGAGCTGATCAAGCGAGTCGATGTGGTGACCGGTGGCGCATCTGCCGCGTGGGGTTCTGGTGCGGTAGCCGGGGTGGTGAACATCATCCTGGACGAAGACCTCACCGGAATTCGCGGCGGCGCCCAAACCGGAGTCTCCTCGCGCGGCGATGCGGCACGATATGGCATCAACCTGGCAGCCGGTACCCGTTTCGCCGATGGGCGTGGTCACCTCATGATTGCCGGCGGCTATCTGGACAACAAGGGCGCGCTCAGCCGCAGCGATCGGCCATTCCTCGATTCAGGTCTCGTCAGTATCGGCGATAACCAGTTCCGGCTGGCGAACGATGTGAACTCGGTTCAGCTGTTCAACGGCGGTACGGTTTTGAGCCCCTTCACGGGTGCAACGCTGGGCGTATTCAATCCGGACGGGACATTGTCGCCGTTCCCCTATGGAAGTGAAACGTTCGGAGAATCGACGATCGGTGGCGGTGGTCAGGGCCTCTATGATTATGTTGCAGTCTCTGCGCCATTCAAACGCGCGAACATGTTTGCGCGTATCAGCTATGAACTGAACGACACGCTCAAAGTCTGGGCGGAGGGAAGTTTCAGCCGCAATTGGGCACACTATGGCTTCTTCACCGAGCCAGCCGTGGCGCTGATCGCGCCAGACAACGCCTTCCTCTCGCCCGCAACGCTCGACCAGATTACCGCGGCTGGATTGCCCGCCGGCGCTCCTTTCCTCATCGGCAGGTTCCTCGACGATGTCGGTGGCCCCAATCGCTTCCTTGATTTTCGGGTCAAACGTCGCAATCTGGAGGGCGCCATCGGGCTGGAAGGCCGCTTCGCGAACTGGACGTACAAGGCCTATTACGATCACGGCGAGCTCCGCGACGATGGTGCGCTCGCCAACCAATCGATCAGCACCCGCTTCGCGAACGCCGTGGATTCCGTTCTGGTCGGAGGAAACCCTGTCTGCCGGATCAATGCCGACGCGGATACGACGAACGATGATGCCGGTTGCGTGCCGATCAATCTGCTCGGCAATGGCAATATCACGCCACAAGCTGCTGCCTATTCGTTCGGCACTTATCGTTCGATTCAGACATCCAAGCTGGATGCGCTCGGTGCAAGTCTCCATGGTCAGCCGTTTGCGACATGGGCTGGTGAAGTCGATCTCGCCATTGGCGTAGATTTCCGTTGGGAAGAGTTCCGGACGAACGCCATCGATCCCATCTCCGCGGCAAGCGGCTTCTCGCTTGTCAACGCCTCAGAACTGAACGGCGCGTTCGATGTGAAAGAGGTTTTCGGCGAAGTGAACATACCGCTTCTGGACGCGGTTGACGTCGCACGCCTGGAAGTCAACGGGGCCGCACGTTACTCCGATTACAGCACGAGTGGTGGGATCTGGACGTGGAAAACCGGTGGTACGCTGCGCCTGTTCAACGACTTCCTGCTGCGCGGCGTCTATTCTCGGGATATCCGTTCACCCAGTATCGCCGAGTATTTCACGCAGCGCAGGGTCAATATCGGTGTGCCTGTAGTAGATCCGTACACAGAGACGGCTGACACCGCGACACTGTTCACGGGCGGCAACCCGGACCTGAGGCCCGAGATATCTCACACCTTTACCGTCGGTGCTTCTTACTCACCCGTTCGTGTGCCGGGTCTTCGCCTTTCGATCGATTACTACGACATCGACATTCGCAACGTGATCGCGTCGCTGACAGCGCAGGATACACTGGATCAGTGCTTTGAAGCCCTTCCTGCCGACAATTCCTGTGGCGGCGTCATCACCCGCTCCGAAACCGGCACGACGATTACGGGTACGTTCCGCAATCTCGCGAACTACGGAACGCGCGGACTTGATATAGAAGCGTCGTATGTTCTGCCGCTGGATCGCATTTCTAGTGGGGGCAGTGGCAATCTGCGGTTCCGGGCCTTTGCGACGCATGTCATAGCGCTTGAGATCGACGATGGCGTACGCGTTACCGACAGGGCCGGCATCGTCGGCAACACGACGGAATTCTCCATTCCGAAGTGGCGCATATCCGCAAGCATCGGGTATGAAAATGAGAGTTTCGGAGGCGACGTTCGCGTCCGCCATGTTTCCGGCGGGTGGTTTCAGGATGCGCCGATCGTCAACAACCACCTCGATAGCCAAACCTATGTTGACCTCGATTTGAGGTATAATGTCGGCCCGTTCACTCTGTTCGGCAGTGTCACCAATCTATTCGACATGAACCCGAAATATGTGACCAATGTGGCTGCGATCAATTATGATGTCATCGGAACATACATGTCGGGCGGTGTGAAGGTGAAGTTCTAGAGTGATTTCGAGGCGGGTGGAATCACCTGCCGGCTCGGAAATAACGGCAAACAAAAGATAATCTGGAGTCATTCCGGTTCAATCCGAACCGGAATGACTCCAGGATACGGACCCTGGCTTCAAAAGCGAATTCTCGCCTATTTATGCTTCGATTTCCCTTGTTTGCGGGCAAGGCCTATCCAGATCTCGACCTCCTTACGGTCACGATTGACGAGGCGGGCAGCGAGTTTGCCGTCGCCGCGTTCGATAGCCGCGACGAGGTCGTCGTGCAGCGACTGGAGCGAAAGTGTCGACGTGCCGGGCGCGGCGGGGCCGGTGAAGTGTAGAAGCGCCTTGAAGGCCTGCTCGATGCGCGCGCGGTTCGTGCGATAGAGCTCGGCGGCAAAACGGCTTCCCCCGGCTTCGAGGATGGCGATGTGGAGATCGGTATCCACGGCCGCCACGGCACTCATATCCTGAGCCTCAAGGTGCTTCTTGGCGCTCTCGAGCAGCTGCCGGATCGCCTTCATCTGGCGGCCGGTACGCCGGAGCGCCGCTTGCTCGGCCGCCGGCGTCTCAACGGTATAGCGGAACGCATAGATATCTGCCGCTTCGTCGAGGCTCATCGTGCTTTGCGCATGTGCTTTCGTACGGCGATGATCCACCACATAGGAGCCCGAGCCAGTACGCGTTTCCACCCGGTTGAGGTGACTGAGTACCCGCAGCGCTTCCCGGATGGTCGAACGGCCGACGCCGAACTGACCGGCGAGCTTCATCTCAGGCGGAAGCCTGTCTCCTACCTTGTGGACGCCCTTGTCCATGGCGTCCTGAAGCGCTTCGATGACCTGGTCGACCAAGTAGTGCGGCCGAACCTGTCCGCCCTTTGGAGGCCCCTTGTCCTTGCTCATTCGATCCCCGGTGATGTCGTCGTCAGCATCCCTTAACAAGCGCGGGGCATCTGTAAAGCTGTCATACAGCCGGGGTGAGCCTTCGCGGCGAAGTCCGCTCAGTATAGCTCGTGCGTCAGGCCGTGCTCGTAGAAGGCATTAAGCTGATCGACGCTGAGTTCGGTGATCTTCGCCATGTCGGCAAGAACCTTGCCGACGCTCGGAAAACCGCTGACATCGGGCCAGTCCTCCGGTTTCCAAAGATGCGAACGGCGGAAGGCCTTGCCGCAGTGAAAATAGGCCTCGCGCACGCGGACCTTTACCGCTGCTTTTGGCACTTTGCCCTGCTCGGCCAGCCGTTCGAGAACGGCAGGGTCGCGCGTCACGATGGCGTCGCCGTTGATACGCAGGAAGGTATCGAGCTTCGGGGCCATGAAGAGGAGGCCGACGCGACCGCTCTCGATCACGTTGGAGAATGTTTCCATCTTGTTGTTGCCGGGCCAGTCGGCAAAGGCCACGCTTCGACGATCCAAAGCCTTGACGAAACCGGGCTCCCCACCGCGCGGTGAGGCATCGAGCCCGGCCTCCGTTTCGGAAGCCACGCAAACGATGGGCGCCAGTTTCATATACTGGATCATGTAATCGTGGATGAAATCGAACTTCGATCTCACGATCAGCGGACTCGGCACATCGTAGTGCTGCCGCAGTTCCTCAAGGGTCGAGATTTTGTAGGGATCAGTCTCGGTCATCGTACGCTCCTCGGCTAATCGATGAACTCGGCGGAGGGGTGCGCCCGCGGGAAACTGCGCATGTAATCAAGGAACCTCGCCAGCGTCGCATCCGCACGCGTGAGCGAGCCGACGCGGAAATGGATCGTCTGACCGATCGCCGAATCTTCCATCGCGATTGCAATCTCGTGAAGGCGGGCTTCTTCCAGAAAAGCGCGGACCTCGGCCTCATCCTCGGTGCGCTCCGCCGCGAAAACAGAAAACATGCGGCTCTGTGACGGGGCGGGAAGGCCCATGCCGGTCATGAAGCCGAACCAGCGGCCGTCCAGCGTGCCTGTCTGGAAAAAGATCGACGTGCCGACGATACCCGCACGGATTGTCATGCGCCGGCCGCCCCAGAGGCCGTCCATGTCATAGAACATACTGTGGTCCGTCCAGGCCACGTTTCCTTCGGGATTGGGGCCTTTCAGATCGAACTTGTGCAGGTACAGGAGGTGCTGGATATCAGGCGTCTGCGCGCAGATGATCCAGGGATCGATGTTCATTGGTACCGGGAATTCCTGCGTATCGGTAAGGATATCCGCGTCCGGAAAAGGCCAGTCCGGAATTTCGAACCACGGCTCCTCCCCGTTGAATGCCCAGATCAGTCCGTGCTTTTCCTGCGTAGGAAAGGCAAACAACGACGCGCGCCGGGGCGCGGGGTCACCACTGCCGGTTTTCTGGCAAATGCCGTCCCTGTTGAATTCCCACATGTGATACGGACACTGCACGTGATTGCCGACGACCTTGCCGACGGAAATATCAGCTCCTAGGTGCGGGCAATAGGCACTGGTTACCTGCGCGGCACCGTTAGTACCCCGGAAGGCGATGACGCGCCCACCGAGGAAGGGAAAGCCCTTTACCTCCCCGGCGCCGATATCCGAGGACATGCAGATCGGAAACCAGCTTTGCGTATACAGCCCGTTCTCGCCTTCCATGGGGACGTGCTGGCCCAGCAGGCGGCGTCTGCGCGGCTGCGCTGTATCGGTTTGGATGACAGTCGCCATTCTTTATGCCTTTCGATCAGTTTCGTTGGCCGGGCAGAAGCGCATCGACCTGAATTTCCACCAGAAGCTCGGGAAACAGCAGGCGCCGGACTTCAATGCCCGTTGAGGCCGGAAAAGGGCCGTTCCCGTAAAAAGCCTTGCGCAGCGGGATCGCGGCGGCGAGCGCATCCATGTCTGTCACGTACATGACTTCCCGCACAACGTCGCCGAAGCCCAGCCCGAACTCGGCAAGTGTGCGACCAATCTGGCGGTAGACAAACTCGAGCTGTGCATTGAAGTCGCCGACATTGAGCGGCCTGAAATCGGCATCCAGACTGGTCGTGCCCGAGACATGCAGCAGCCTTCCGTCGCTTACCGCCTGCGCAAAGCCGATGTCCCGCTGTGCGGCCTGCCATTCGGGAAGGAAAAAGCGATCACTATCCGACATCTTAGATCTCCATTGGTCTGGCTGTCTGACAGATTTAAATATGTACGTCAATGGCGATATCGGCACGGATCCGCGATGAAATATCATTGCCAACGCATTCGCCATCTGTCATCTGTCTGACAGCCTGACAAAAGATTGGGTCATCTCAAGAATGAAGGGAGAGTGTTTATGCGAAGCAAAAAGGGAATGCTCCGTCTAGCCTGCTGCACTGCCGCCATCGGAGCCCTGACTGGCAGCTTCGAAGCCCATGCCGGAACGACCGCGAACGAAAACGGCGTTACGAGCGGTGACGAAATCGTCATCAGCGCCCGTCGCCGCAATGAAGCGCTCCAGGACGTGCCGATCGCGGTCACGGTCCTGACCTCTGAAGAGATTGCAAAATCGGGCGTTCAGGGCGTCGGTGACATCGCCAACCTCACGCCGAACGTCAGCTTCGACAATGCGCTCAATCTCGGCACGAACTTTCTCACGATTCGCGGGCAGGGTCAGAGCCAGTATGCGCCACCTCCAGCCGCGATCGTGGTGGATGGCGTGCTCACGATCTCACCGCTTCAGTTCAACGTCGATGAATTCGACTTGCAGCAGGCCGAAGTCCTGAAAGGGCCGCAGGGCGCCATTTACGGGCGGAACGCCATTGCCGGTGCCGTCAACATCACTAGCCGCAAACCGGGTGATACGTTTGAAGCGCGAATGCTTGCGGGTTACGGCCGCGGCGAGGAATGGCGTGCGAAAGCCAGCATAAGCGGCCCGGTGATTCCCGGGCTGCTTTCGGTTCTGGCCGGTGTCTCGTTCACCGATCGGCGCGGTCAAGTAGAGAACGTCACGACCGGGGCCTACTCGGACAAGATGAAAGACCTCACCGGCCGGCTACGGGCCATCGTGATGCCCACAGATACTGTCGAAGTCGACGTCAAATATACCTACTCCGACGCGAAGGGGCGTGATCCTGCATATATCACCAGTCGCTCGGGCGACCCTTCGGTGAGTTCGGACCCTCTCGATGCCAATCGCGAGGGCCGTAACCCGAGGACGCTTCACGACCTGTCGGGCAAGCTCAGTGTCGAATCCGGTTTCGGTACGGCGACACTGACGCTGGCGTATGTGCATGTTTCGGAAAATGTCGAGGCGGACTTCGACTTTTCGCCGCTCGATATCTTCGCGGTAAAGCAGAAGCAGAGCGAAAGCGGATTCTCCCAGGAGCTTCGCTTCACATCCACCGACGACGGCCCCCTGCGCTGGCTGGTCGGCGGCTATCACGTGCGCTCGAAACGGCGTATCGGCGCCGATATTTTCGTCGACCCGTTCTATTTCGGGCTGACGCCGGAACCGACGCAGGCGGATTTCCTGATCAGCCAGAGCAACGATCTCAACCGCTACGAAACCTGGTCCGGCTTCGCGAACGTCGAATACGATATCCTGCCTAATCTGGAGGCCGCCGTCGCCATTCGCTATGATGACGACGATCTCACCCAGCATCCGGGAACGGGGGGCACGCGCCGCGCCGGCTTCTCAAAGTGGCAGCCGAAGGGCACGCTGACGTTCAAGCCGATCCCGGAGTGGATGCTCTATTCCTCTGTAGGCAAGGGCTTCCGCAGCGGCGATTTCAACGCCAGCGGATCGAGCTTTGGCAATCCGGTGATCTCGGCGGAATCGGCAATCAACTATGAAATCGGTACCAAGGCGCGCCTGTTCGACGGACGCGTCATACTCGATGCCGCTGTTTTCCGAACCGATCTTGATAATGGACAGTTCAAACTGTTCGATGCTGTCGGTGCGACCAATGTCGGCATCAATATCGACAAGACACGCATCGAGGGCTTCGAAATCGCGGGCGCCTTCCGGTTGACGGAAGGCTTCACGCTCAGTGCCAGCCTCGGCTATGCGGATCCGAAGATCCGCGGCTTCACGCCGCCGCTTGGCTTCGGCGGTTCAACGGCCGAATACATCGGCAATCGGCCGCCGCGCGTCTCGCGCTATACCGCCAATGTCGGCCTCGATATCGACATCCCCGTTTCCGATGATCTGAACCTCTACGTGCGACCGGAGTTTCGCCACACGAGCGGCTTCTATTGGGATCTCGAGAATGATTACCGTCGCCCATCGGCGAACCTCGTCAATTTGCGCGCTGGCCTGAGCGATGCGGATGGGAGCTGGACCGTCACCGGCTGGGTAAAGAATGCGCTCTCGGAAAAGGTGACGGGAGAATACCAGCCTTTCACCAACTCCGGTCATCCGCTCGGTATCGATGTCTACTACCCTGCGGTGGGTGCAAGCTACGGTATCGAACTGACTTACAGCTTCTGAAGAAGCCGGGTGCCCGATCAATCATCGGGCATCCGGTTCTTGCCGATCAACGGGTGAGAATTTCGTTGAGGCGTGCCGCGACTGCCTCAGCATGAGTCGTGATCGCCATATGCCCAGCCTCGATCTCGCTCACTCGCCATCCTTCCGCTGCAGCTTCCGCTGCCGTTGTCTCGAAGAACGGAAACTCCGTGAAGCGCACATAGTCTCGCCCACAGTGCACGGGCGCATCATATTGCGCGATATCCGCAAATCCTTTCAGCGGCATAGGCCGCAGCCGCTCAACGATCTTCCGCGTATCTGCCGTTTCAGGTAAACCGAGAAATGTCGAGTCAGGAGGCTGAATATATTCGGGAGCCTCCCCAGTGATCAACGACCCGAACACATCACGAAGCTCCCGATGTTTACCGAAGAGCGACTGCCCGCGCTGGAGCATAAAGCCGTCGAGAACGACCAGATGGCTGACAAGATCTGGCCTCGCAGCGGCAACTTCAGCAGCGACCACCGCCCCATAACTATGTCCGATCAGGGCTATATTCTCATTGTCCAGAAACGGCAGCGTCTCCAGAATATCGGCCACATGCTCGGCAAGGCCGATGTTTGCCGTTCCCAAATGCCTACGTTCGGCAAGCGCTGTAAGTGTGGGGGCATGGGGTTCGAAGCCGAACCGCATCAGCTCGGCCTGCAGCGGACGCCAACACCAGCCGCCCAGCCAAGCACCATGAATCAGGATTATCGATGGTAAGGTCATAGGTGGAGGTTAGGCATGTTACACGTCAGAGTGCAATATTTGTCTGACAGATTTTTGTGTGAGTGATCCCGAGGCGCCTAAGTGAACTCCCATTGCGGCCCGCATTTGATAAAGGCCGCTCAACCTCATCGCTAAGGGTTCATGGTGTAAATAACAGTTTACTATTCGGAACACGGAAATGCTCTTCAGAAATTCAAGTGCGGGCTAAACTCAGCCCGCAATTTTCAGCTTACGACAGGGTGGTCGTCCTTCGATCTTTGGGCGATCGATGTAATCGACCCGACATTCCGCTATTTGAACAAATTTGCTCCAGTGCTGTCTTTCTGAAAACATCAATGTCATTTTTGGCATTTGGAAGTTCTTAACATTAATCGCCAATGATCTAGAGATTGGAAAAAGGAATCGATGACTGTGTGATGCAAGGATAGTTTCATGCTGAAAATACGACGCTACATGACTGCTTCCTCTGTACTTTGTGCTATAAGTACGTCCGCTTACGCAGACATAACAGGGAGCATAGATGCAAAGATTGCCTTGACGACAGGGTGCATCGTCAATGCGCAGAGCGCCGACGATGGCGGTGCTTCGGTAGATTTCGGCGAAATTGACTTCGGTAGTCACAACACATTGTTTACGCAGGCGGACGGGGAAGTAGCCGGCACTGGTGCCGGCATCGCTGTACAGTGCAGCCCCGGCGTGTCACCTGTCCTTGTCTTCGATGCCGGTCAGAACGATGGTTCCGGATCGGGTGGCGGCAACCGTGCAATGGAACACACGATCACCGCCGGTGAGTATGTAACTTATAGCCTGTTCTCTGACGCTGGCCGATCCACCGTTATCCCGATCGGTGGAAGCATCTCGCTGACGACCAACGGCAGCGCGCAGGTCATTCCCGTCTATGGGCGCGCTTACGGCGCCTCAGGCCTGATCACAGGCACCTACACCGATGTCATAACGGTAGTGCTCGAGCTTTAGCGGGCGTGCAAGGCGGGGCGCTGTACCATGAATCCATCCCGACAGCCCGCCGCGATCGGGATTTTTCTGGCGCTGCTATTCGTGGCTTTCGAAGCCAAGGCCGCAACTGGTGCCAGCTTTCAGGTCTCAGCAACCATAGAACCCGGATGCCTCGTCGACGGCCTCGGCGCGAGCGGACATGCGGGTACTCTCGGCGAGCTCGATTTCGGAACAGACTCGGCGCTTTCCACAGCGACACACAGCGCGAGCTCGCAAAGTACACAGGCCATAACCCTGCGCTGCACACCCGGTGTCGCGCTCGCCATGAGCATCGACGGCGGAGCCCATGCGGGAACGTCCACGCGGCATCTTCAGCGCGGCACGAATCCGGCCGATCAAATCGCCTACAGTGTCTGCGGGGACGCTGCGTGCACGGCGCCGATCACTATCGGGGGAAGCGTCGGCATTACGGTCACAGCCGCAAACATGAACGACGTTCGCCTGCCCGTTTTCGGCCGGATGACGCTGCCCGGCGATGTGCCCGCCGGTACGTATTCAGACGTGCTTACGGTGACGCTTAGCTGGTGAGGAGCGGTTTTTTTAAGGGGGACAAACATGAGGAACTGGGCATACGCGGCCGTAGCCGCCATCCTTGCATGTCAGCCTTCGCCGGGCGCCGCGCAGCCCACCGGGTCGGTTTTGATCTGGCCAGTGGATCCCGTGATTGAGGCCGGACGCAACGCCGCGGCGCTATGGCTTGAAAACCCCGGTACTGCACCCATCCTTCTTCAGGTTCGAATTTTCGGGTGGGCGCAGCCGGACGGCGAGAATGCGTATACGCCGCAAAGCGATGTTGTCGGCACGCCGCCGATGGTTCGGATCGAACCCGGCAAGAGGCAACTCGTGCGCCTGACACGCACGACCGCAACCGCTGCGAACCGTGAGCTTGCCTACCGTGTGATCATCGATGAAATCCCAATTGCGGATACCGCGCAGTCTGCACAGACCGCCGCCTCTGTGCGTTTCCGCATGCGCTATTCGCTACCGCTGTTCAGCTACGGAACGGCCGCTGAGCCGGACGTTCGGAAAAGCGATGGGAGACAGGGGGCAAAGATGTCGCCGCCGCTACGCTGGCGAACGGCCGAAGCTAACGGCAGAACGGTTCTCGAGGTTCGCAACGACGGCGATATTCATGCCCGGCTCGTGGATGTCGGTTTCACGGCGAGCGGGCGTGCCCAACGCTTGACGCCGGGGTTGCTCGGCTATGTTCTTCCCGGCGCGATCGCGCGTTGGCCGCTGCCGGAAGGGGTTTCACCCAAGGGGACACTGGTCGCGACCGTCAACGGCACACCGGATGTACAGTTTCAGCCCATGGCGCAGTGATCCGAACATGGAACCGACTGCGATCTTCGGGCGATATCGGCATGCACGGTGATATGGCATGCGCGGTGCACGCCTCTCACGCGCTGCATCCTGCACCGGGTGGTGTCTGCTCATGACGACTGCAGGCTCGCCTGCGGCTGCATCGAGCGGATATGCTTCACTGCCGCCGCCCGTGTCCGCCGCAGTGCTTGAAGATGTGCCGCTTCAGCTGGAGCTCGTCATCAATGGGGCTGCGACGGGCGCCATCGTTCCCGTGCTGATGCGCGCTGACGGCCCTGTTCTGCAAGGGGTCGATCTGAAGCGTGCTGCAGTCCCCATCGGTGGAGACGAAACCCGTCTGATTGCGCTGCGCACGATCCCGGAGGTCGCCGCGGAATATGATACGGCCAATCAGCGTCTTCTGCTTTCCGTGCCGCCCGCATGGCTCCCCCGCCAACGCCTCGGCACCACCGGCTTATCTGAAGAAACAGCGCGCAGTAGCCCCGGCGCAGTGTTCAACTACGAACTGTTTGTCAACGATCCGGACGGGCGGAAGGCGACGGCGTCGCTGTGGAACGAGGTCCGCGTGTTCGGACCCGCCGGAATTGCCAGCACCACCGGCGTTTGGCAGGTCGGCAGCCGTAGCACGCGCTTCACGCGCTACGACAGCCGCTGGACCCGATCGGATGAAGCGCGGATGATCACCTGGGAAGCGGGCGATTTCATCACGCGGGGATTGCCGTGGACGGGCGCCGTGCGCCTGGGCGGCGTTCAGGTGTCGCGTGATTTCGCGGTACGGCCCGACGTCGTCACATATCCCCTTCCCGAGTTCGCGGGCGAAGCCGCGCTGCCATCCACGGTCGAACTGTTCATCAACGACCATCGCGCGGGCGGCGGCGCGATCGAGCCGGGTCCATTCACGATGGCGACGTTGCCGCAGATCAGCGGCGCAGGAGAAGCCCGTCTTACGGTTACCGATGCGTTTGGAAGGCGGGTGACGACGACTCTTCCCTTCTACGTTTCCAGCGCATTGCTGCGCACCGGTCTCACCGACTATGCGATTTCGGGCGGTCTCCTTCGCCGCAACTATGGCACGCACAGCTTCGACTACGGGGAGGCTGCCGCGAGTGGCTCGATCCGGCGCGGGATGACCAACACGATCACGCTGGAAGCGCACGCGGAAGCCTCCGAGCACGTCGCGCTCGGCGGTGCCGGCGGCGTGTTCGGTGTCGGCAATGCCGGAATACTGACGGCATCCTACAGCTACAGCGGGCATCGCGACACGGAAGGCGGACAGCTCTCGGTAGGCTACGCCTATCAGGCCCGCCGTTTTTCGCTGACCGCAAATCATATCCGCCGCGACCGTGATTTCGCGGACATCACGACCGACGGCGGTGCGACCGCGTGGCGGCAGCTAAGCTCCATCACCGCCAGCGTTTCCACCGGCACTTTCGGCAATCTCGGTGCCGCCTGGTTCGAAACCCGGGATCGGAAAGGTGGCAAGGCCAGGCTTGCGACCGCGTCCTGGGCCCTACCACTTGGGCGATTGGCGCGTCTCTACTCAGCGGCGAGCCGGGAGTTTGAGGGACGAACTTGGTCGCTATCGGCGAGCCTTTCGATTCCCTTCGGTGCGAGCGGCGGCACGGCCAGCAGCGGCTACACGCGGGAAGCGGACGGCAGCAACAGCTGGCGCACCGACTATTCGCGCGCGGTGCCGAGCGCGGGCGGCATTGGCTTCAGCATGGGCGCGGCGCGTTATCGTGGTACGGACCTGTACGCACAGGGCGATTTCACATGGCGCGGGCCAAACGTCGAGGTTCGCGGCGGCGCCTATGGCAGCGCGCGCGGCGTGACGCGCTGGGCAGGCGCCAGCGGGTCGCTGGTGATGATGGATAATGCTCTGTTCGCGGCCAACCGCATTGCCGACGCGTTCGTTCTTGTAAGCACCGGCGAGCCCGGTATCCCCGTCCGTTACGAGAACCAGCGCGTCGGCAACACCAACGGCAAAGGCCATCTTCTGATGCCGTGGGCGACCGGCTATTACCGCGCCAAATATGAAATCGATCCGCTCGGCCTTCCGCCTTCGATCGAAACGCCGGTAGTCGAGCAGCACGTCGCCGTCAAACGCGGTAGCGGCTACCGGCTCGCCTTCCCCGTGAAACGATCCGTGTCGGCACGGATGACTCTGAGAGATTCTGTGGGCGCGCCGTTGCCGGTGGGCTCAGCGGTTACCGTCAACGGCATGTCAGGCGCCTATGTAGGCTGGGACGGCTTCCTCTATCTCGAATCGATTGCGGCGCAGAACCGGCTATCCGTGAGACTGCCGGACGACAGTACTTGTACCGCCATGTTCGCCGCAAAGAGCACGGAAGGTGAAACCGATGCGGTGCTGACATGCCTTTGATGGTCCGCTTCGCGTTCGTGCTGCTTGCAGCCGGCGTCTTCTGGTCCTCAGAGGCTGTGGCACAAACATATGGATCATGCACCGTGGGAACGGCGGGTACCAATCTGGGCAACGCATCCTCTTTTGTGGTCGGCACGTCCAGCCAATCGGGAAGCGGCGGAAGCGGCATGGCGTGTAGCGCGATTTCGCTGATCACGACATCCTATCTTAAGCTGCGCGTCGAAACCTCGACATTCGTGCTAACCGGCCCCAGCGGCCAAACAATTCCGTTCGTGATGTCGGGGACGGCAGGTGGAACCGCAATCGGTGTCGGAACCGAGTTCGATTTCTCCGGCTTCGACCTGCTCAATCTCTTTTCCGGTCCCGGCGGTGCGGTCCCAGTCTATTTCCGTACCACGCCAGCCACAGGCCTCGCAGCAGGCAGCTACACCGGTTCCGTATCGCTGCGCTGGTATTTCTCGGTCTGTACCCTGGGTGTGGTCGCTTGCCTTGCCTATTCGAACAGTCCCGGCGCAACCCGCAACATCTTCGGCGTACTAAGCAACTGGGGCAGCGGTGTGCCCGTTACCATCAACGTATCGCTCACTGTCGAGAATGATTGCATCATCACCGCCCCCGACCTTGCGTTCGGCGCCGCACCCCTGGTGGGTACATTCAATCCGGTAACGCGAACGATCTCGATCCGCTGTAGCGCGGGCGCCGCCTATACGGTCGGTCTCGACAACGGCGCCAACGCGAGCGGCAGCACACGTCGCATGCGCCGCGGGGCGACCAGCGATTACCTCACGTACGAAATCTACCGCAATACGATCACGACGGATCGTTGGGGTAACGCAGGCGTGGAAAGGCGCAGCAGCACAAGCGCAGACAGCAATCCCGGAATCTACGATGGGAGCACATTGCAGGGCTTCAGCTATCGAGCCGCTATCGATCCCGGTCAGCCGACACCGCCCACCGGGACCTACACGGACACGATCATTCTCGACGTGACCTTCTGACTCTGTTTGCACCTCAAGCCAGCTTCAGCCGGTGATAACTCAGCTGCCATGATCATGCGCTTACTGTGCCCGACCCGTCTACGTCAGCGGTCGGGACGCCAGTGTCCCTTACATGGAACGCGCTTGGCCATGCTCGAAGCGACGGATCGAACGGGGCAGATTGTGCAGCTGCGAACAAGCGTAGTATGATGCAGCGCAATGTGCATCGTGGGGACTTGCGTATGGCCTCCCGGCTTTCGCTGGCATATCAGTTCAAGCCTCACGAGCGCCCCACGCTGCCCGGCTCCCCTGCAAACCCTGACCATCCTGCCGCGCGGCGGCTGGGCTATCTTCTGGTTGGCGCCCTCGTCGGGTTGACAGGCGGGCTTGGCAACGCGCTCATCAGCACCAACCTTGCGTTCGTGCAGGGCTCGCTCGGCCTTTACAGTGATGAAGCCGCATGGCTGCCTGTCGCTTACGTCACGACCAACATTTGCGCCAATCTGCTGCTCATCAAGTATCGGATGCAGTTCGGACTTCAGCCTTTCGTGCGGTGGACGCTGGTGGGCTATGCGGTTGCAACGCTTGCGCACCTCTTCGTTCACAGCTTCTCCACCGCCATCCTGATCCGCGCCATCAGCGGCATCGCGGCGAGCGGCCTCACGACGCTTTCCGTGCTTTACATGATGCAGGGCATGTCCGCGGCAAAGCGGCTGGGCGGGCTCATGCTTGGCATCGGCATCCCGCAACTTGCGATGCCGCTTGCACGTGTCGTCGCGCCGGAGCTTCTCGAATGGGGCGATTGGCGGATGGCTTATTTCTTCGAGCTCGGCCTGGCGCTCGCCTCGCTCGCGGCCGTTATGGCCCTGCCGCTGCCGCCCAGCGAACGCCACAAAGTATTCGAACGCACCGATTTCCTCACCGTCGTCCTGTTCTTCCCCGGTATCGCCCTGCTTTGCGCCGTGCTCGGCCTCGGGCGTATCGTCTGGTGGACCGATGCGGAATGGATCGCATGGGCGCTGATCGGCGCCATCCTGCTGATTGGCGCGGCGCTGTTCATCGAGCACTATCGCAGCAATCCCTTGTTGCAGACCCGGTGGATCGGCACGCGGGAGATCGTTCGCATCGCCTTCGTCGCCATCGCTGTCAGAATTCTGCTTTCCGAGCAGGCATTCGGCTCGGTTGGCCTGCTGACGGCGCTCGGCATGGGAACCGACCAGCTGCGGACGCTTTACATTGTCATCTGCGTCGCCTCGCTTGCGGGCCTTGTCGCGTCGCTCGTCACGTTCAATCCCGCCAGCCCGGCGCGGCCCATTCGCATCGCATGTGTTTTGATCGCGATCGGCGCGTTTATGGACGCAGACTCCACCAATCTGACGCGGCCTGCGAACCTCTATATCAGCCAGGCCTTGATCGGTTTCGGGGCTTTGTACTTCATCGGCCCGGCTATGATCATAGGCATTTCAAGGACGCTTCTCGCCGGGCCGCAGCACTTCATAAGCTGGATCGTGCTGTTTGGTGCCACGCAGAATCTGGGCGGCCTGATCGGCCCGGCTTTCCTCGGCAGTTTCCAGACGATCCGCGAGAAATATCATTCGCACCATCTCGTCGAACAGATCGTGCTCACCGATCCGCTCGCAGCGCAGCGCATCGCGGGCGGGGCCCGCGCAGTCGGAGGCGTGATCGCCGATCCGGCGCTGAGGTCGGCGGAAGGTACGGCGTTGTTGGGTTTGCAAGCGCGGCTTGAAGCCAACATTCTTGCCTTCAACGACGTTTTTCTCCTCCTTGGCATGCTGGCGTGCCTTGCGCTTGTATGGGGTATCCTGATCCAATTCCGCATGTGGAGGCTGGGAGAGCGCTCCCCGGTGGTTCAGCTGGCAGAACGTATGCAGGCCGCGATGGCAGAGGCGATGAAACAGAGCAAAACGGGGCAGACGCATGAGTGAGGAAAAACGGCCTGACGGTGAAGTGGAAGGCGATGGGGCGGCTGAACCCTCGTCATGGCAACCGCCACGCAAGGATCGCAAGGCGATCGCGCTCATCGCGGCCCTCGTCCTCGCGGCCATTTTCACCATCCTCTACGCTTGGCGCCTGCCGCCGTTCGCTGGGCGTTTCGAGCAGACCGACAACGCCTATGTGCGAGGTCGCACGACGGTCATCAGCCCGCAGGTTTCCGGGTACGTGAGCGCCGTCTCCGTGCGCGACTTTCAGCAGGTGAAAGCGGGAGACGTGCTCATTCGCATTGAGAACCGAACGTATCACGCTCGCGTTGAACAGGCACGGGCTTCCATGCTCGCGCAGGTCGCAAATCTCGACAATTCGTTGCAGGCCGAACGTGCGCGCAGGGCCGGCGAGCAGGCGCAGGACGCGGCGATCCGCAGTGCAGAGGCGCAGCTGCTCCGTGCGCAGGCGGACATGAGACGCGCCGATGCGCTGGTGGCCGACGGTTCAGTTTCGGCACGCGAGCAGGACCAGACCCGCGCCGCCTTGCGGCAGGCGGAGGCGCAGCTTCGGCAGGCGCATGCGGCGCGCGAGATTGCACGGCAGGATCTTCGTTCGGTCACCGTGGGGCGGGGCGGGCTTTCGGCTGCGGTGGAAGCCGCCAAGGCGCAAATCCGGCTTGCCGAAATTGATCTCGACCACAGTATCATCCGCGCGCCCGAAGCCGGGCAGCTCAGCGAAATCGGCGTCCGCACCGGTCAGTTCGTTACGGCCGGTACCCAGCTCATGTTCCTCGTGCCGCGCGATTTCTGGGTCATCGCCAATTTCAAGGAGGCGCAAACGAGCAACATGCGGATCGGGCAGCCCGCGACCTTCCGTGTCGATGCCCTCGGCGATGCGGAGCTGACGGGGCACGTCGAGAACATGGCTCCTGCCGCCGGATCAGAATTCGCGGTGCTGAAAGCCGACAATGCGACCGGCAACTTCGTGAAGGTCGCGCAGCGGATCGCCGTGCGCATCCGCATCGATCCCGGCCAGAAGTTGGCGGAACGGCTTCGCCCCGGCATGTCCGTTGTCGCGCGTATCGACACGAAGGGCGACCGATGAGATTAGCCGCGGTGCTCTTTGCGGTCTCGATGCTTGCCGGATGTGCCGGGCCCGCGATCGAAACGGCTTCGGTTGCGCCGATTCAGGCGCCCGCCGCATGGCGCGTCGAGGCGGGGGCAAGTGCGCCGATCGAGCGGCAATGGTGGCAGGCATTCGGCGATGCAGAGCTAACTGTGCTTGTCGAGAAGGCGCAGGCGAACAATCCTGATGTCGGGATTGCCGCAGCGCGTGTCCGGCAAGCGCGCGCGCAGGAGATGGCGGCGCGAGCATTGCTGTTTCCCTCGCTCGATTTCGGGGCGGCGGCGGGCCGGTCGCGAAGCGTCAATGCGTTCGGGCGGCCCGCTGAGCAAAGCTTCGCGCAGCCGCAATTCCAGGCGGCTTACGAGGTCGATCTGTTCGGCCGGATCGCCGATGAAGCGCGGGCGGGGCGTTCCGCGTGGCTTGCCAGCCAGACGGCGCACGATGCAACCACGCTTACTGTCTCGGGAGCGGTCGCAAGCGGTTATATTACGCTTCGCGCTCTCGATGCGCGATTGCAGATCACGCGCGAAACGCTTGCCGCGCGCGGCGAGGCGCTGCGGATCGCGCGTTCACGCGCTGCGGCCGGCTATGCGCCGCTGCTCGAACTTCGGCAGGCGGAGGCGGAGTATGAGGGCACGGCCCAGCTCGTTCCGCAGATCGAGATTGCCATCGCGCGTCAGGAAGATGCGCTCAGTCAGCTCGTTGGCGAGACGCCCCACACGATCGGACGCGGCAAGGACTTTCTGGCGCTCGCCGAACCCGGCGTGCCCGATACCCTGCCGTCCGAACTTCTGCAGCGACGGCCGGATATTGCAGCTGCGGAATTCCAGCTTGCCGCAGCCGATGCTTCGCTTTCGGCGGCACGGAAGCGGTTTCTTCCGCAGGTCCGCCTCACCGCCAGCGCGGGTGCAGCCTTCTCCACCCTGCTTGCCGATCCGATCACGATCTGGTCGGTCGGCGGCAGCGTGCTCGCGCCGCTCTTCGAAGGGGGGAGATTGCAGGCACAGGCGGAAAGCACGGCCGGGCGGCGCGACGAAGCGGCCTTCGCCTATCGGCGTGCGGCGCTCACGGCATTTCGCGAGGTCGAGGACAATCTGGCGGCGGTAAAGCATCTGTCGGTGCAGATGGAGCACGTCCGCGCCCAGCGCGATGTGCTTGCCGCAGGGCTGCAACTCGCAACCAACCGATACCGTGCGGGCTATTCCCCCTATCTCGAACAGCTCGATGCGCAGCGAGGTCTGCTTGCCGCCGAACTGAACCTCATCCAGACCCGCGCCGACGCTCTCGTCGCGCGCGTGGCGCTTTATCAGGCGATGGGGGGCGGGTGGGCCATCGAGTAGTCAGAGGTGCATTTCTTTTCAAGTTTATCGAACATTCAGAATAATTTTATATGCCTGTTTCGTAGAAATGCCTCACCGTAAACCTGTCCTCACCCCCGAGCGGATCGGGGGCACAGGATTTCCAGAGGAGTTTCAGCCATGTCGATCAAAGCGACCCCGACCCCTGCCAAGGCGCTGCTTTCTCCGAGCAACCACGCCCTCGTTCTTATCGATTTCCAGTCACAGATGGCGTTCGCCACGAAGTCGATCGCTCCCGAGCTCTTGCGGAACAATGCCGCGCTCGTGGCGAGCGGCGCTGCGGGTTTCAAGGTTCCGACCATCCTCACCACCGTTGCGGAGAAGAGCTTCTCCGGCCCGATGTTCAGCGAGATCACGGATGCGTTTCCGGGACAGGCGATGCTCGATCGCACGTCGATGAACACCTGGGAAGACGCCGCCGTGATCGATGAGGTGAACCGCATCGGAAAGGACCGCATCGTGTTTGCCGGTCTCTGGACCTCGGTCTGCATCGTCGGCCCCGTCCTCTCGGCGCTGGAGCAGGGGTTCGATGCCTATGTCATCACCGATGCGAGCGGCGACATTTCAGAAGAAGCGCACGAGCGCGCCGTCGAGCGCATGGTGCAGGCGGGCGCGAAGCCGATGACCGCGCTCCAGTACCTCCTCGAACTGCAGCGCGACTGGGCGCGTGCCGAGACCTACGACCTCACCACCGGCATCGCCCGCAAGTGGGGCGGCGCCTACGGACTCGGCATCACCTACGCCAAGGCGATGTTCGGTGCCTCGGAAGGCGGTCACTGATCGCCTTTTCCCCCGCGGCCGGGCCTTATCCCCCAAGGCCCGGCCGTTCCCCCTCATCCACAACTGACAGGGAAGGATGGGCCGGATCATGAAACTCTATCTTCTTTCACTGGGCGCGGGGCTGCTCGTCGGCGTCGTCTACAGCCTGCTCGGCGTCCGTTCGCCCGCCCCGCCGGTGATCGCGCTTGTCGGCCTTGCGGGCATCCTGCTCGGCGAGCAGCTGCTGCCGCTGGCGAAGCGTATCGGCAACCGCCCTGCGTTTGCCGAATTCGTCCGCGGCGACTGCGCGAAGCACGTGCTCGGATCGCTCCCTTCCAACACGGAGCGTGACGCATGAAGACGATCACCCGGCGACAGGCGCTTGCCGGCGCCGCCACTACAGCTTTGCTGACCGCATCGGAGAGCCTTGCCATGAACCGCGACGACATCATCATCACGAATGCCAGGGTGACGACGCTGGACCGGGAGAACCCCAGCGCCGAGGCCGTGGCGATCCGGGACGGCAAGTTCCTCGCGGTCGGGTCCGAGCAGGAGGTGCGCGCCGCCGCGCCGGGCGCGCGGGTGATCGACGCGAAGGGCCGCCGCCTCATTCCCGGCCTCATCGACAGCCACATCCACGTGATCCGGGGCGGGCTCAATTACAACATGGAGCTGCGCTGGGAAGGCGTGCCGACGCTCGCCGACGCGATGGCGATGCTGAAGCGTCAGGCCGAGAACACACCGCCGCCGCAATGGGTGCGTGTCGTGGGTGGCTTCACCGAGCACCAGTTCGCGGAGAAACGCCTGCCGACGCTGGATGAGATCAACGCCGCCGCGCCGGAGACGCCGGTGTTCATCCTGCACCTCTATGACCGTGCGCTGCTGAACGCCGCCGCGCTGCGGGCGGTGGGCTACACGAAGGACACGCCGAACCCGCCGGGCGGCGAGATCGTGCGCGATGCCGCCGGGAATCCCACGGGGCTCCTGCTCGCCCAGCCGAACGCGACGATCCTCTATTCGACGCTCGCCAAGGGCCCGAAGCTGCCGCCCGAATATCAGCTGAATTCGACAAAGCATTTCATGCGCGAATTGAATTCACTAGGCGTCACCAGTGTCGTCGATGCGGGCGGCGGTTCGCAGAACTACCCCGACGATTACGAGATCATCGAGAAGCTGCATGAGGACGGCGAACTGACGCTGCGTATCGCCTACAACCTCTTCACGCAGAAGCCGAAGGAAGAGCTGAAGGATTTCGCGACGTGGTCGACGATGGTGAAGCCCGGCGACGGCGACGACACCTATCGGCACAACGGTGCGGGCGAGATGCTCGTCTATTCGGCTGCCGACTTCGAGGATTTCCGCGTCGCGCGGCCGGACATGCCGCAGAACATGGAAACCGATCTCGAACCCGTCGTGCGCCTGCTCGCGGAGCGGCGCTGGCCGTGGCGGCTCCACGCGACCTATGACCAGACGATCGGCCGCGCGCTCGACGTGTTCGAAAAGGTGAACCGCGACGTGCCCTTCAATGGCCTGCACTGGTTCTTCGATCACGCCGAGACGATCAGCGAACGCAATATCGATCGTATCGCGGCGCTCGGCGGCGGCATCGCCGTGCAGCACCGTATGACATTTCAGGGCGAATATTTCGTCGAACGCTACGGCGCGAAGGCGGCCGAGGCGACGCCCCCGATCCGGCGCATGATGGAAGCGGGGATTCCTGTCGGCGCGGGCACCGATGCGACGCGTGTCGCCAGCTACAATCCGTGGGTGTCGCTGTCGTGGCTGGTCACGGGCAAGACGCTCGGCGGTCTCACGCTCTATCCGCCGCGCAATCGCCTCGACCGCGAGACCGCGCTGCGCCTGTGGACCGAGGCCAACACCTGGTTCTCGAACGAGGAAGGCAAGAAAGGGCAGATCAAGACCGGACAACTCGCCGACCTCGCGCTGCTCTCCGACGATTATTTCGGCGTGACGGAAAGCGAGATCGTGCACCTGCGCGCGGTGCTCACGATGCTCGGCGGCAAGGTCGTGCATGGAGAGGGCGATTTCACGCCGCTCGCCCCGGCGCTGCCGAAGGCGATGCCGGACTGGTCGCCGGTCGCCACGTTCGGCGGATATTACAGCGCGCCGGAAACCGCGAAGAAACTCGCCTCCGCCTGCGGCTGTCATTCCGCCTGCACCGTGCACGGGCATGATCATGCCGCGGCGCTCGGAGCAGCCGTTCCCGCCGCCGACGTCCAGAGTTTCTGGGGTGCGCTCGGCTGCGGATGCTGGGCGGTCTAGCGATGACGCCCGCTGCTGCCGGTGTCGCGAAAGCCGCCGGGCCGCTCAGCTTTCCGGTGTTCCGTGCGCTCTGGATCGCCACGGTCGTCTCCAATGTCGGTACGTGGATGCACGATGTCGGTGCGGGCTGGTTGATGACCTCGCTGAGCCCCAGTCCGCTGCTGGTGGCAATGGTGCAGGCAGTGACGACACTGCCGATGTTCCTGCTCGCGCTGCCGTCCGGCGCGCTCGCCGATATCCTCGACCGGCGGCGGATGCTGCTTGCGGCGCAATTGCTGGGCCTTACGGCGGCGGCGGTGCTCGCGGTGCTGACGTGGCAGGGGCTGACAACGCCTTATGTGCTGCTCGCAGCCACTTTTGTGCTCGGCATCGCCGCTGCGCTCAGCGCGCCGGTCTTCCAGGCCATCGTGCCCGAACTCGTCGACACGAAGACCCTGCCGGAGGCGGTTGCGCTCAACAGCCTTGGGGTCAATATCTCGCGCGCCATCGGCCCGGCGCTCGGCGGCGTCATCGTCGCGCTCGCCGGAACCCCCGCCGTCTTCGCGCTCAACGCGCTCTCGGTGGTCGCGGTTCTCTTCGTGCTGCTTCGCTGGCAGCGCCCGGCAACGGCGCACGCCCTGCCGCCCGAACATTTTTTCGGCGCGCTGAAAGCCGGCTACCGCTACGCGCGCCATGCGCCCGCGTTGCGGTTGGTGCTGATCCGCGCGGTCGGTTTCTTCGTGTTCGGCAGTGCGCTCTGGGCGATGCTGCCGCTGGTGGCGCGGCGCGGCCTCGGGCTCGATGCGGCAGGCTATGGCGCGCTCCTCGGCTGCATGGGCGCGGGCGCGGTGATCGGCGCGCTGTTGCTGAAGCGGCTGCGGAAGCGCGTTGCCGCGAACACGATCTCGATCGGCGCGACAGTGCTGTTCGCGCTCGCCACGCTTTCGCTTGCGCTGGCCGGAAGCGCGGTGTTCGCGGGTGCCGTGATGCTCGTTGCGGGCCTTGCGTGGATCGGGATGCTCACCTCGCTCAATGTCGCCGCGCAGATGGCTTCGCCCGGCTGGGTGAAGGCGCGCGCGCTCGCCTTTTACCTGCTGGTCTTTCAGGGGGCGATGACGGGCGGCAGCGTGCTGTGGGGCGCGCTCGCGGCACGCACCGATGTTGCGACCGCGCTGACCCTCGCCGGGATCGGGCAGGGCGCGGCGCTGCTGCTGGCCATATTTTGGCGGCTTCCCAGCGGCGGTGCGGTCGATCTGGCGCCGTCCAACCACTGGGCGGAGCCGGTCGTCGCGGTGCCGCCCGCCGGGGATCGCGGCCCGGTGCTGATCGAGATCGAATACCGTGTCGATCCCGCGCGGGCACCTGAATTCATCGCGGCGCTGCGCCGGTTCAGCACCGTCCGCCGCCGCGACGGCGCGATCCGCTGGGACGTGTGGGAGGATGCCGCCGAACCCGGCCGCGTGACCGAGGGCTTCGTCGTCGAAAGCTGGCTAGAACATCAGCGGCAGCACGCGCGCGTGACCCACGCCGATCGCATCGATCAGGAAACGCTGAACGCCTTCCACATCGGCGATACGCCGCCGGTGGTTCGCCACCTGCTGCGCCCGGCCTGATCAGATTCTAGATATCTCCCAGCCCGCCTTCCTCAACATCGTCGCGGCCAATCATCACGAACTGGTCGAGAAGCCAGGAGGCGGCGGGGCCGGGCGGGGCATCCCGGCGCCAGACGCCCGCGAAGCGGTAGATGCCGCCCGGATGGTCGGGCATGGCAAGACGGACCAGTGTGCCCGCGATCAGGTCGGGTTCGATCAGCGGCAGAGGCATGTTGCCCCAGCCGATGCCCTCGCGCAGCAGTGCATGTTTGGCGCCGAGATCGGCGAGTCGCCATGTCTTGGGGCTCATCACCGAATAGTCCCGGCCTTCGGTGAAACGCGAGCGGTCGGTGAGGACGAGCTGCGTATACTCGCGGCCCGCGCCCGGCGGGATGCGTTCCATGCGGCCGAGCGGATGGTCGGGGGCGGCGACGGGCACCATCGGTACCGATCCCGCCGAAATGCACTCCACACCCTCGATCCCCGCGGCGAGCGGACCGGATATGCCGATCGCCGCCTTGCGATCGAGCACCATCGCGGTGATCGCGCCGAGCGCCTCGACATGGAGTTTGAGCTGCACGGTCGGGAATTCAGTGGCGAAGGCTCTCAGCACCCGGCCGACGCGTTCCGGCGGCAGCATCACGTCGATGGCGAGATCGACCTCTGCCTCCAACCCTTCCAGAAGCCCCTTCACGGTGGCGCGCAGGCCGTCGATGCCCTGCGACACGGCGCGGACCTCGGCGAGCACGGCGCGACCCGCGACCGTCAGCTTCGGCTTCCGTGTACCCTCACGCTCGAACAGGGTGAGGCCGAGCTGCGTCTCAAGGTTCGCGATCCCATAGCTGATGACGGACACGGCACGGTTCAGTCTGCGTCCGGCCGCAGCGAAACTGCCGGTGTCGACAATGGCGAGGAAGATGCGGAGCTGATCGAACGTCGGCGTTCCGGGAGTGCTCACTATTCAAGTCCTTCGAACGTTTCATGCAGATTTATCCGTCTGAGCAGGAAAGCTTGCAATCCCTAAATACAGTTCGTGAGGAGACGGCGGCAGGACCGCCGCTTGATAAGGAGATATCCGATGATCGAACTCAGGCCCTTTGAAAGCCTCGGCGGCGCAAACCACGGCTGGCTGGACGCCAAGCACCACTTCTCGTTCGCCGGCTATCACGACCCGAAGCGGATGCAGTGGGGCAACCTTCGCGTGTGGAACGACGACACGATCGCGCCCCACACCGGGTTTCCGCCGCACCCGCACCGCGACATGGAAATCATCACCTATGTCCGCGAGGGCGCGATCACGCACGAGGACAATCTCGGCAACCGTGGCCGCACCGAGGCGGGCGACGTGCAGGTGATGTCGGCGGGCACAGGCATCCGCCATTCGGAATATAATCTGGAGGACGTGACGACGCGCATCTTCCAGATCTGGATCCTGCCGACCCGGAGCGGCGAGCAGCCGAGCTGGGGTTCGCGGCCCTTTCCGAAGGGCGATCGTTCGGGCCATTTCGTCACGCTGGCGTCGGGCTTCGACAACGACAACGACGCGCTTTCGATCCGCACCGATGCGCGGGTGGTGGGTGCGACGCTGAAGGCGGGCGAGACGGCGGACTATCCGCTCGGGAAAGATCGCAAGGCCTATCTCGTCCCTGCGACGGGTACAGTGCAGGTCGGTGATGTTCGCATTGCGGCACGTGACGGTGCCGCGATCAGCGACATGGATGTTCTGCGTATCACCGCGATTGAAGACAGCGAGATCGTGCTCGTGGATGCGGCTTAGACAAGCAGAAAGATTGCCGTTCGCACCCGCCGAGTGCGAACGGCAATTGTTTTGAGCGACCCGAGGCATGTGCGAATTTACTGTTCGGCTGAGTAAGGCCTGCTTCCCCGTTTGACCAGTTGCCCGGTCAGGGCGCGTTCGATATCTTACAGAAATCCATGCCGTTGATGCCGCCATCCGCTTTGTTCGTGATCGAGGTTTCAAGCGACCTCAGGGCTACCGATTCCGGGCAGATTCCCAGATGAGGCTGTCGAAAATATCCATGCTGCCGGTTCTGGCAAGGTGGCAGCGTGGATGGAGGAAAGCTGCGGTAAGGCGTTGCCGATTCGCGTTGCCGATCGCCATGACGCTCGCTTCATGTGCGATCTACGGCACGTCCGTTGCCGGCTGGGCAAACGGCTCGCTCGAAGAGGCTGGTGCCGTATCAACGACACACCCGGGACGCCTCATCTATGAAACCAATTGCGCGGGGTGTCATGGCAGGGCTCTCGAGGGCGCGTCGGCAACGGCGCTTGTAAAGAGTGAATGGTCCTACGGACGCAGCCGCTTTGCGATTGGAAACAATATCCGAAACGGCATTCCGTCAGCGGGGATGCCCGCTTGGGGTGATATCCTGACAGAGGATGAGCAGAACAGCCTCGTGGAGTATATTCTCCAGACGCAGGCTGCCAAGCCGCTTCCTCCCAAAGCCCTGCCGAACACGATCCAAACAGAGGACTATCGACTGAAAGTCGATGTCATCGTCGATCCGCAGCTGAGCGCGCCTTGGGGTATCGCTTTCATCGACGCGCGCCGGGCACTGATAACGGATAGATCGGGAAAGCTCTTCTGGATGATCGACGGCGCTATCGACCCCAATCCGATCGTCGGCTTCCCTCCTGTCGATCGAGCGACGTCGACCGGCGGTCTGTTCGATGTCGAGATCGATCCGGACTATGAAAAAAACGGCTGGGTCTATCTGGCCTTCGCGCATTCGGAGCGCGCGACGGATGCCAAGAGTCCCGGCATGACGCGCGTCATTCGTGGTCAGATTGAAGGACACGAATGGAAGAGGACACAATCCCTGTTTCGTGTGCCCGACTCCATGCATCTTCCCGGCAGTCGCCACTGGGGTGGACGGATGCTCTTCGACAGGTCCGGCAGTCTCTATTTCAGCATCGGCGACATGAGTGCGCCGAAGGATTCGCAAGATCTTTCAAAGCCGAGCGGCAAGCTGTTTCGCATCCGCCCCGACGGCACTGCGGCGCCTGGTAATTCCTTTGCGTCCGCGGATCCTATCCGCGGAGTCATCTTCTCTTATGGAAACCGCAACATCCAGGGGCTCGCCCAGCATCCGGCAACGGGCGCGATCTGGAGCAGCGAGCACGGGCCACATGGGGGAGACGAGCTCAACATCCTCAGGGCCGGCGCCAACTATGGCTGGCCCATCGCAACCTACGGCGTCGACTACGACGGCAGCACGATCAGTGAGTTCACGGAAAAGGCAGGGGTTGAGAAGCCCGTCCGCCACTGGACGCCTGCTCCCGGCATCAGTTCCCTCGACTTTTGCGGCGGGTGTCTTTTCCCGAAATGGCAGAACAATCTGTTTATCGGCTCGCTTTCACATGAGACGTTGTTTCGGTTCGTGGTCGATGGTGAACGGATCACGCGCGAAGAAATCATCCTCAAAGGCTACGGACGCATTCGCGAAGTAAAATTCGGGCCTGACGGTTCGCTCTATCTCGCGTTGAACAACCCCGGCGCGATCGTGCGCCTGACACCCATGTTGTGATTTTGGACGGTAATTTTCGGACAGCCCGTGGTGACGGCGCGGACGGCGCTCTGATTGGCGATTGATTTGTGGGCTTTGCGCCGCCAAGCTGGTCGTTTCTGAAGAAATCCAGAAAAGAGCATGGGCTATGGGCGAGTTAATGCCTGGGCCGTGCAGAACACGGAAAACACCTTCAAGAACGAGGAGCGCGGTCAGCCGATCAGAGTAAGGTATTCGACGGGCTTGTACCTTAGATCGATCAGTATCGTGAGCGGGAGTATTTCGTCTCCCGAAGTTCAATTTTCTTTCGCTTCGGCTCGCCGCGTTGCATGTGGCGATTTTGCAGCAATGCCCTTGGAACAGAGGCATAGCCACTAGAGGACGCCGTCATCTGACGAACAGCTTTGCCACAACCAGCTTCGTGGCACCGGAGATTGTTCCCAGAGGGCGTGCCTGGCTCACTCCCGGAAGCATTTCGCGTTCCACGGATTGCATCTCGATCGCTCGTTCGATGTCGGCCTCGGCCTCATCCGGAGGCAGGACGACCACGCCGCCTTCGTCCGCGATCACGAGATCGCCCGGCATCACCACGGCACCCGCCACGCTGACCGGAACATTCATGGCGCCACCAATGCCTTGTACGCGCGTAGTGATGCTGCTGATGCCGCTTGCCCACACGGGCAGTCCGCACGCCCTGATTTCGTGAGGGTCGGCGCACGGGCCATCGACGATAACGCCAGCGATCCCGGCACGGGCAAGGCAGAGCGCGACGCCTCCGCCAAGACATGCATGATGCCTGTCTCCCAGCCTGTCGATCACCAGTATCTGGCCAGGACCGACAAGCCCTGCCGCATGATGCAGCAACGTGGAATCGGCGGCCGGAAGGCACAATGTAACGGCGGTTCCGGCAACGCGGCCGACGGGGACGATGGGCCGTATCACGGGGGCAGGAAAACCGCGGAGGCGAAAGTGCCCGATGGTTGCAGGTTCCGCGAGGACGGCCCGGTCGAGGAGTGACTGAGGCAGTGGTTCCGGTTGCGGACGAATATCGAACATTCCGATTTCCTCTTGCTCAGACGAGAACGCGATTCTGGCGGACCGGAAGCCGGGTGCGGACCTGTTCCATATACCGCGAATCCAGCCGTGTGCTGACGAAGCCAGGGCCGTTCGAAACCTGGGCGACAACGAGTCCCCATGGATCCACGATCATCGAGTGGCCAAAATTCATGTATTTGCCGTTGTCGAATGTGCCGACCTGGCCGGGTGCGGCAACATAGCACTGTGTTTCGATCGCGCGGGCGCGCAGCAAAATCTCCCAGTGATCCGCGCCGGTCTGGAACGTAAAGGCCGAAGGGACCACGATCAGGTCCGCCTCAAGGTCGGCGAGACGACGGAACAGTTCAGCGAAGCGAAGATCGAAGCAGATCGCAAGGCCGACGCGCACGCCCTCGATGACGACGACGACGATATCGCTTCCGGCGGCGATCGTGGCCGATTCCTTCAACTCGGTGCCGTCGGGCAGCGTAGCGTCGAAACGATGGATCTTGCTGTACCGGCCAAGGAGGGTTCCGTCGCGCGAAAACACGGCCGATGTGTTGTAGCAGGCCCCGTCTCGCAGTTCGACTGAACTGCCGGCGTGGATATTGACCTGCAATCGTGCGGCAAGCGCGCTCATCGCCTGATGATATCCGCCCTCGAGAACCGGTTGCGCGCTGTTCCGCAGCTTGTCGGCAGATCCCGAAATGAACGCGCTCATTTCCGGCAGGATGACCAAGTCTGGACGGTCCTCCTGCACTGCTGCTTCGACGAGTGCGACAATATTGTCGATATTCGCTGCCTGATCGTCGGAAGAGTTGAGCTGTATTACGGAAAATTTCATGGATTCGACGCCCTCGATAATATCGACATTAGCTAGCGGGACGTGGGTTCAGGGGTCCAATGTGGAATTTCTATAGCGTGCAATAAGCGTCTGGAATGCAGGGGCGTTGGCCCCATAAGCGTTGATTATGCGCCGGTATCGCGAGAATTGATTGGGAGTCTCGGGTGCCAGTCGGTCTAATGGCACGCTCATTTCCTTTGAGGGGAGGAACCGGAATGTACGTCGTCAACCCGATGCCCGCGCAAATTTCTGACCACCTGCTCAGCCAGCTTCTGGAAACAGATACGGGAACGATCGGCCATTTTCTTGATTCGGGTTTCATGGATGTCGGTGTAAGCGCGAAGATGCCGGGTGCGCGTATCGCTGGTACTGCAGTGACCGTTAGGGTCACGGTCCCTGATTCCGTTATCGGCCACTATGCCCTGAAATTCGTCCGGCCCGGCGACATTCTGGTCATCGAACGTGGCCGGGATCGCGAGACGGCCTGCTGGGGTGGCACGACATCCGTTGGTGGCGTGAAGGCCGGGCTTGCGGGCCTTATCATGGATGGTGCCGGAAATGACATTTCGCAGGCCAATGCCGCCGGCCTGCCGATCTGGTGCCGCGGCGTCACGCCGATCACGACGAAATATCGCGGGCTTGGCGGCGAGATCAATGTGCCGATCTCGTGCGGGGGCGTGGCCGTCAATCCGGGCGACGCCATCCTTGCGGACGAGAACGGGGTTCTCGTGATCCGCCCATCGGACCTGCCGCAGGTGATCGGCGACGCGCTTGCGTTCCGGCGGAAGGAGGAGGAGCTACTGTCGGCCCTCGCCGAAAATCCGTCGCTGTGCTACCCGGACATCACGGGGGCGAGCGCGATCGTGGGAGCGAAGCTCAAAGTGTAGATAGGCGGTCGTGAGAGGGTCGGTGTACGATGAACACGAGATTTCTCGAAACACTGGTCTGGCTCACCCGACTGCGCAGTTTCAGCCGAACGGCGGAAAAGCTCAATACGACTCAGCCTGCGGTTTCCAACAGGATCAACAAGCTTGAGGAACTGCTGGGCGTAAAACTCTACGACCGCAGCGCCCGCCAGTTTGAACTGACTCCGGCGGGGAGGCGGATCATCCGCCTTGCGGAGCAGATCGTCGATCTTTCCGGCGAGTTGCGTGAAGCGTCCATCAGCGACGAGGCGATTGATGCTAAACTTCGTGTCGGTGTGATCGAAATCGTCACCATGTCTTGGTTGCCGGATCTCGTCGACATGGTGGGCGAGAGCTTTCCGAAAGCCGTTCTCGAAATTGGAACCGGAACGACGGGGCAGCTTCTGCAGCAACTGCGTCAGGACGAGATGGATCTGGTGATTATCGTCGGTCCTGTGAACGAACCTCACACTTTGTCGATTCCTATCTGCAACGTCGCGCTGGAATGGCTCGCGGCCCCTGGAAAATACGATTGCACGCGAGAGATCGACGTTGTTGACCTCTCGCGTATGCCGGTGGTTCTGAACGGGCCCGGCAGCTCGGGTTACGATATGCTGATCGAATATTTTCGAGGGTATGGAATTCACAATGTGCCCTCGCACGATCGGAAGCTGGTGATCGATTGTATTTATTCCCTCGGGACGGCGATGCAGGTCGTTCGCACGGGGCTCGGCATTATGGCCCTGCCGGTTTTCCTTTTCAATGAAGATCTGCGTGAGGGACGCGTGGCCTGTATGCCCGTTCGGCAGCGCCCACCGAACTTCACGATCACGGCGTGCTGCAAGGAGCCGGTTGCGAACCGGCTCATACATCGTGTCATCGATATGGCGAACGCCGCCGCCGCTGCTTGCGCGCTGCGCTACGATCCCTCGCAATTTTGGCTGGATCAGCGCGCAAACCAGCGCATCAATTTTGATGATGGTGCGCAATAATAACATCCCATTGGACCCGGTCTGTGTTGTGCCCTACGCCCGATAGATCAAAAAAATCATGATCTCTCCCCGCCTGCAAAAAGGTGGGGAGACAGGGCTGAGGGGGATACCGATGGACACAGGGGTTCTAGCTGTAAACTTGCGGAATGTTCGTTGCAGCCTTCTGGTGGGCGCGTCCTTGCTTGTTGCCGATGCCTGCGGCCTGCCCTTTACGGGCAGTGCACTCGCGCAAACCGTTGAACCGTCCGATGAGATTGTCGTCACGGCGCGCCGTCGCGACGAGACCGTTCAGGACGTGCCGCTCTCCGTCTCTGCGTTCAGCGGCGCGCAGCTCGAGGGTCGGGGTGTGTCGACGCTCAAGGATCTTCAGCATGCCATTCCGGGCCTTCAATATTCCGACCGTGGCAATTTGCAGACGGAACTGACAATTCGCGGCGTCGGTGGCGATTCTCGCAACATCGGTATTGAGAGCGGCGTCGGTATGTATGTCGATGGCGTGTATGTCGCGCGCACATCGGGTTACAACGCCGACCTGACGGACCTAGAGCGGGTCGAAGTTCTGCGCGGTCCGCAGGGCACGCTGTTCGGCAAGAACACGATCGGCGGCGTCATCAACATTACCTCGCGCAAGCCCACTGACGAAACCGAAGGTCAGGTTTTCGCAAGTTACGGGAATTACAACGCGCTTCGCACGCAGGCATCGCTTTCGGGCCCGCTCTCCGATAATCTCTTTGCGAAGGTCACGGTCGCCACATGGGATCGTGACGGCTATATTCACAACGTGTACGATGGGCGGGATCTCAACGATGAAAATCGTCGTGGCGGACGTCTTCAGTTGCGTTGGCTTCCCACTGATCAGCTCGAAATAAACGTCAGCGCCGATGTCACCAGAGATCGCCGCCACGCAGTTCTGAATCAGATGAACTCTACCTCAGGCGCGGCGGCGCCCTATTACACGGGCGATCGCTTTGAAGCGAACACGGATCAGCGCAACGAGGACAGCCGCGACATGTGGGGCGTGAGCCTCACGGCAGACTATACACTGGCGAGTGGGCACGTTCTCACCTCGATTTCAGCGGTCAGAGACATCCAGATTCTGGTCTATAGCGATATCGATCAGACACCGCTCGATCTCTTCCACAGCGGCCCGTTCACGGACAATTCGCGTATGTTCAGCCAGGAACTGCGCCTTGTGTCGCCATCTGACGGCCCTTTGACCTATGTGGCGGGTCTCTATTATTTCCGGCAGGATTCCGATGGTATCCGCCGCGTCTACATCGGCGGATTGCTTGCCAACGGCGCCATCAACGATGCGGCGGTTCTGACGAACAGCTATGCGGGCTATCTGAATGCCGATTACAAACTTACCGACAAGCTGACACTGACCGCTGGCATTCGCTACACCCAGGAAAAGAAGTCTGGTGAATTCCTGCAGATCCGACCGAACCTCAACTATGATTTCCAGGATATGCGGCGCAAGGACAGCAACTGGTCCTGGGTCGGGAGTCTGCGCTATGAGTTTAACGACAATCTGACCAGCTATGTGAGTGTCTCGCGCGGCTACAAATCGGGAGGCTTCAACCTTGATACCATCGGCGCGCCCAATCTCATCGCATCGGACCTGACGTTCGGCCCCGAGGAGGTCACCAACTACGAACTCGGCATCAAGGGGCGTTCGAGCGACGACCTGGTGCGTTTCAACCTCGCGGTCTTCGATCTGGAATACCAGGATAAGCAGGTCTCCCAGTTCATTTCGACGGGGGCTACGACGATACCGTCCAATCAGGTGACGAATGCAGGCCGTGCCCGCATTCGGGGTTTCGAAGCAGACGCGACGCTGAAGCCCTTCACGGGTTTCACTCTCACGGCGACCGCCGCGTATCTCGATGCGAAGTACACGCGTTTTGACAGCGCCGCGTCGATCGGAGGCGTGCTGCTCTCCTATGCCGGCAATCGTATAGAGCGTACGCCGGATTGGACCGCTTCGGCGACCGCCGAATATCGCTATGCCATGGACCACGGCGATCTCGTGCTCTCCGGCACCGCGAGCTATACGGGCGATGTCCATCTCCAGGCCGACAATCTCGACCGGAATTTTGAAAATGGCTATCTGCTTTTCGATGCCCGTGTCGGCTATGAAATGGAAAACGGGTTTTCGCTCTCGCTCTGGGGCAAGAATCTCGGCAAGAAAGACTATCGCACTTTTGCGCGTGTCTTTGCGGGGCTTGATCAGGCTGTGTACGGGGAGCCGCGGACATACGGGATCGACTTGCGGTATCGGTTCTGACGGGCAGGAGCATGATGACGGAGCGGGTGGGGGAGAGGGCGAAAGGTCGCTGGACGGACTGGCTGGTTGTGGCGCTTTTGATGAGCGCGATGATCTTTTCGTTCGTCGACCGGTTCGCCTTGTCCCTGCTTGTCAATCCGATAAAGGATGATCTGGGCGTTTCGGATGCCCAACTCGGCCTTCTCCATGGTGTCGCCTTCGGCCTGTTTTACGCGGGCATGGGTTTGCCGCTCGGCTGGCTTGCGGATCGCTGGTCGCGCAAGGGCACGATCATGGTCGGGGTTGGTGTCTGGAGTGCCGCAACCGCGGCCTGCGGTCTTGCCGGGAACTACACGCAGCTCCTCCTCGCCAGGATACTGGTCGGCGCGGGGGAGGCGGGTTTGGCACCGGCGAGCTACGGGATCGTCCACGATCGTTTCCCAAAGCGTTCGCTGGGCCGCGCGATGAGCCTCTTCCAGCTCGGCAGCATGGTCGGCGCCGGAGTAGCGATGTATCTTGCAGGCAAGGTTTATGGTTTCTTCTCTGCGTCGGGCGATGCGGGTTGGCACTGGCTCCTTGACCTTGCTCCATGGCAGAAGACGTTCATCGTTCTTGCCCTGCCGGGTCTTCTGTTCGTGCCCTTGATCGCGATGATTCGTGAAGTCCGGCCAGAGGCAAATGTACTTGGCGGGGCTGCTGGAAATTTGTCGCTGGTGACCGCACTGCGCGAAAAGCCGATGCTCTACGCAAGTCTTTTCCTGGGCATGTCCGGGGTCATCGCATCATCTTATGCCTTGCTGGCCTGGATGCCGGCTGTCCTGGGCCGCGAATACGGTATGTCGCCTGAAGTGGTGGGCACCACTTACGGTCTCGTTGTTCTTATCGCCAGCCCTGCCGGATTGCTTATGGGGGGATGGGCGGCCGATTATCTTCAGACGCGCGGTTCACCCTCACCGCACGCGCGGATCGCAATCTTTACGGCAGCCGTCGCGCTTCCCCTAACATTCGCGATGGGATTTGTATCTACTGCCACCGGATTGCTTGCAACCGCAGCGGCACTCCATCTCGTGCTGGCCCTGCCGATCGGCGTGATTCCGGCACTTATCCAAACGATTTCTCCGGCGGCGGTTCGCGGCCAGCTTTCCGCGCTTTATGTCTTGGTGGTCAATTTGATCGGCCTTGGCCTGTCGCCGACGCTGGTCGGGGCTCTCTCCTCGGCCAGCGCAGGGGATGCAGCGGGTCTTCGCCACGCTCTTGTTCTTGTCTCCGTCATCCTGCTCCTTCTCGGTTTACCGCTGATCGTGAAAGTCGAGAGATTGCTTCGGCAGTAGCTTTGTGGCCAAAGCCTTGCCCCACGATTTGGGCAAGCGACGAAGCTGCAACGTGTTCTCCCAGGCACGTCCGGGCGCTATGTCATCGAACGCGCTATCGCGCGCGGACTTTACGCCAAAGCGCTCAAACCAGGTATGGATTACCAAACGCCTCGTATCTTAGCCCTGTCCAGAAGGTACTGATCTGCTCGGGGAGAGCCTTGCAAAGGTCGGAAAATCGAAAGCCAGTCAGGCCGGTACCGTCTCAGGCTGAATTGATGCCGCCGCGGGCCACTGCGAAAAATCGAGATAGTTGCGGTCGGTGGCGATCTTCCCGTCCCGGAACGTCAGGATGGTGCAGAAGGGGAGCGACCAGTTCGCTCCCTTGTCCGGATCGAAGAGGAGCGATTCGACCACGACATGGTTTTCGAAGGGATAGGTCGCCTGAATCCGGATGTACCGACGTGGCGCGGCGCGCAGGACGGCCTGTTCGAATTCTTTGAACGGTTCCGGGTCGGAGATCTCGCCGCTGCCCATCACGCCCATCGTCGCATCGGGATGGTAGAGTTCCGAGATCATCCGCGCGACATCGGTATTGTAAAGCTCGGCCCACCTGTGAACGGCCGCGACATTGCGCGCGTGGGTGTCGCTGTCCTGATTTCCCATGACGGTCTCCGATCCTGTCAGAAGTTGACGCTGGCCTGAACACCGTAGGTGCGGGGCGCCGCCATCACGCCGAAGATCGGCGCGTCCACGATATCGGCGATGTAGGTCGCGTTCGACATCACCTTTTCGTTCGAGATGTTGTCGATGAAGGCGGCGAGCCGCCAGCGATCGCCGGGCGCCACGTAGGTGAGACGCGCCTTCGACCAGCCGTAAGCCTTCTGGGAGAGGTCGTGGACCTGGAAGGCGCTGAAATAGACGCGCTTCTGCCAGGCGTAGTCGCCGCGCAGGACGAGGCGGCCGTGATCTCCCATGTCGAGCTCGTACTGGGCGCCGACCGCGAGCTTCAGCTTGGGGGCGCGCGGCAGCTGGAAGCCGTCCAGATTCCGTTCGCCCGGCCCGGTGCATCCGGGCTGCGGCGCGGGGAGAGGGTTCTTGGGGTCCGCGAGGCAGGTGTCCTGAAACTTGCTGTCGAGATAGGTGAATCCGAAATCGACCTGCAGCCCGGGCGCCGGCAATGCCACGCTTTCGAACTCGAAGCCCTTCACGACCGCGCTCGCGGCGTTCCGGATGACGATGTTCTGCCCCTCAACGTCCTGAATCTGGAGATCGGTGTAGTCGTAGTAGAAGGCCGCCATGTTGAGGCGGAGATGGCGATCGAGAAGGTCGGCCTTGGCGCCGATCTCGTAGGCCCAGATCTTTTCCGGATCGAACGGCGTGTTCTGGTAGCTGCCGACGTTGAAGCCGCCGCTCTTGAAGCCGCGCGAGGCCGACGCGTACAGGAAGATGCCTTCCGCCGGGATGAAATTCACGCCAACCTTGGGCGTGAAGCTCTTGAACGTCTTGGGGTCGAACGCGGCGATGTTATCGAAGAACGGGTTGAGGACGTTGACGAACTCGACAGCGTTTCCGCCGCTGCGCTTCTCGCTGCTGTAGCGGCCGCCGACCACGAGGTTCAGCGCATCGGTGGCGTCGTAGTTGATTTCGCCGAACGCCGCGTAAGCCTTTGTCTTGGCCGTGCCGTTGAGCTTGAGGAGGCAGCAATCCGGGACCGGCGGGAGCCCGAGCATGCCGTCCACGAACGGGAAATCATATTCGTTGCGGACGTTATTCTTCTCCTGAAAATAATAGAGCCCGAAAATCCATTCCAGATCCCGGTTGCCGGGAGAGCTGAACTGGAATTCGTGACTCCACTGGTCATGATCCTCGACGCGCAGCTGCGTGGTGGCGTGGACCGACGTGATGTCGAGATCGTTGAAGCTGTAGGGCCGGGTGCGGCGGTATGCGGTGAGCGACCTGACCGTCATGAAATCGAGGTCCAGCGTCACCTTGGCCGACAGGCCCCAGATTTCCGGCTTGTTGATGTTCTCGACATCCGATTCGATGTCCCGGCTATAGGGCAGGGGGCGGGTGCCGCCGTGCTCGGCGATATAGGCGCGAAGGTAGGGGTTGTTCGCCGCTCCGGGGCCCTTGTAGAGCCAGAGCGTGGCGGCATCGTCGGCCCTGTAATAGTCACCGCTGAGCAGGATCTCGAGACGTTCGGAGGGCTGGATGCCAACGCTCAGCCGGGCCGCGATATCGTGCTTGTCCTCGATGCGGTCATGGGTTCCACCGGGGCGCGTGACACGCGTGTAGCCGTCGCGGTCTTCCATCTGCACGGCTGCGCGGAAGGTGAGCGCATCGCCGGCGAGCGGGCCGCCGCCGGCGACGAAAAGACTGTAGCGATCGTAGTTTCCAACGATCAGCGAGGCCTCGCCGCCCCATTCGGAATTGGGGCCCCTGGGGATGATGTTGACGGATCCGCCGGTCGCGTTCCGGCCGTAAAGCGTGCCCTGCGGGCCGCGCACGACCTCGACGCGTTCGGCGTCGAGGAAACCCGGGACCGCGGCGGAGGAACGTGAGAGATACACGCCGTTCAGGTGAAGCGCGGTCGAACTGTCAGTGCCGCCGATGAGGCCGGAATAGCCGATGCCGCGGATATAGATCTGGGCCTCGCCCTGATAGATCGAGACGTCCATGCTGGGCGTGAGCTTGCCGAGCGCTTCGACGTCTCCGATCGAACGGTCCTCCAGCGCCGAACTCGACAGGGACGCGGCGGAGACGGCGGTGGTCTGGAGATTGGTTTCGCGCCTTTGCGCCGTGACGATGATTTCCTGGATGCCCGTGTCGTCAACGGGACGGTCGGTTTGGGCAAATGCCGATGCCGGGAGGGCGCAGGCTGCGATCAGCGTTCCGGCACTCGCACCCGACAACATCCAAAATCTGTTCGACATTCCGATCCTCCCATAGCGCCCATTTTTTCGGGTGGTCGGCATTCAATCGGTCGATCCCGATCTTTCGGCGCGCCCTTTTCGGGTCTGGCCGTGCTCCCCCCAAGCACAAGGAAGAGTAGAGTGCGCGGGGGTGGTCCGCGATACCGCTTTCCGGTGAGGTCCGCGGCGCAGATGGGGGGTCTACTCGATGATGCTCTGGCGAAGCGCGATCGCTACGGCATGCGCACGGTCCGAAGCCCCGAGCTTCTCATAGAGGTTCTTTATGTGAGACTTCACGGTTTCCTCGCTGAGGGCTAGGCGATTGGCGATCTCCTTGTTGGACAGGCCGTCGGCAAGGCATTCCAGCATCTGCATTTCCCTGAGCGTCAGGGTCTTGCGGCTGTCGAGGCTGCGCGCATCATGCGCGAACCGCTTGAGAAGGGGCATGGTCACCTCCGCCTGAAGATATCCGCCGCCTTTCGCGACGGCCCGGATCGCACGCACCAGCTCGTCGCGCGTCGCGGTCTTCAGCAGATAGGCGCTCGCGCCGGCATTGATGGTTTCCCACACGTAGGCGGGATTGTCGTACATGGAGAAAACGACGATCTTCGATTCCGGACTGTTCTCAAGAATTTTCGAGATCGCCGCAAGGCCGCTGAGGCCGGGCATGCGAAGGTCCAGCAGCACGACCCTTGGTTTCAGGGTGCCGACTTCCGCGATACCGCCTTCCGCATCGGCGCTCTGCCCGACGACGACGATGGAATCGATGCTTTCGAGCATCGTGGCGACGGCCTCGCGAACGGCATTATGGTCATCGATAAGATAAACCTTGATCGGTGCAGCCATGATCATCCCCATATCTTATGATTATCCGCGTGCCCGCGTTCCGCGTGCTTTCGATCTTCAATTCCCCGCCGCTGGCCTCGGCGCGCTCCCGCATCATCATCAGGCCGAAATGCCTCGCCGGAACGGATTGCGGATCGAAGCCGCAGCCGTTGTCGAAAATGATGAGGCTCGTGCCCTGCTGTTCGCGCTTCAGGCGAATGTCGAGGCGCGAGGCTCCGGAATGCTTGCGCGCATTCAAAATGGCTTCCTGTATCAGCCGGAACAGCATCGCGTCCTGACGCGAACGCCAGCTGGCGAGGTCCGGATCAAGATCGAGCGCGATCTCGAACGGAATGATCGCCCGGATCGATGACACATACTCGACGACCGCCTCGCAAAGACCAAGTTCATCAAGGACGTTTGGCCGCAACTCGTTCATGAACGCGCGCATGTCGGACGTGCACGACGACAATTCCCGCCGCAGCCCGACGAGCTGGGTCCGCACGGTTTCGGGAATATCCGTAGCAACGCAGGCGTCGAGGCCGTGACCCAGCGAGAAGAGGCGTTCTCCCATGCGGTCGTGCAAATCCTCGGAAAGCGTGCGGCGCTCTTCCTCTTGCGCGTTCATGAGGCGGCGGAGCAGCGACAGCGAGCGGTCGCGTTCCCGTCCGAGATCGCGCGCCCGGTTGATCGCCATATGGAGATTGGCCGCGGCCCAGTTCGAGAGCATCGCGCCAAGCGCGAATGCAACGCCCATGTAGAGCAGGACATAGGGTGCCGTTGAAACCGGATGGCCCTGCGCAAGATCGCTGGCGACAAGCGAAAGGAAGAGAAACAGGTTGAGGAGAAGGATGTTGACGGATGCCCGGGCTCCGAAACGGAATGCCGCGGCGACGATCGTCAGGTAGAAAAGCGGAATGAAGGGAGAGGCGCTGCCGCCAACGGTGAGAGCCATCGTGAAGGCCAGGATCGAGTCCGCGGCGGCGGTGATCCGGGTTAGGCGGGCGGTATTACCGGCACGGTGAAGATACCAGTGAAAGCCTTCCATATACAGAAAGCCGGACAACAGCAGGGCCGTGCCCGCGATATGCAACCGGTTTTCCGCATACAGCGCCAGGCCCCAGGCAAGCAGCGTCAGCCGCCGGATCCAGATCAGCTCGCGTTCAACCTTGAACAGGCGAAGGCGCCCGTCATGATCTTCGGTCAATGTTTCAAACCGGCCCAGGACCTGTTCGACCTTCTTTCCAATCCAGACGCCCAGTGAACCCATGCGGCTTTTCCTGCTCCCCTCGCATGAGGAGAGCATATCATAGTTCCGCATTGTAGCCCCTTGCGTGCGTCTGCTTCGCCTGAGGCAATCGTCAGGGCGCGATCTACTGCGCCGTGTAGCCGCCATCCACGGCCAGTGCGTGGCCGGTGACGAAGCTGGCCTCGTCCGATGCCAGCCACAGCGCGGCCCGCGCGATCTCGTCGACCTGCCCAAGGCGCTTCATCGGCTTCTTGGCCATGAGCGTCTCGCCGAGGCCGGGTGCGTGGCTGATCAAGCGATCGAGTAGTGGCGTCTGGACCATGCCGGGGCAGAGCGCATTCACGCGGACCCCGTTTGCCGCAACGGAAATGGCGGCCGAGCGCACGAGGCCGACGATCGCATGTTTGCTGGCGACGTAGATCGGCAGCCCCTCCGCGCCCACGAGACCGGCCACCGAGGCCGTCGCCACGACCGATCCGCGGCCGCGCGCAACCATGCGCGGAAGTATGGCCTTCAGGGTCCGCCAGACGCCCATGAAGTTGATGTTCATGACGCTCTCGACCTCATCGGCCTCGTATTCCCAGAGCTGGCCGATACGGCCTTCGATGCCTGCGTTGGCGAAGACGATATCCGGCTCCGAAAAGCGCGCAGCAGCAGATTCGACGAGGGCGTCGATCTCGTCCTGACTGCGCACGTCGCAGCGCTGCGCATGGACGGGCACGCCCTGCGCACGCAGCGCGGCGGCGAGATCATCCTGCTCCTGTTCCGCGATATCGCCGAGAACGAGGCGCGCGCCCGCACCGCCGCATGCAAGCGCGATCGCCCGCCCGATTCCCGTTGCCGCGCCGGTGATCAGCACCGTTTTGCCGTCGAGTGAAGCCACGAATCTTCCTTTTTCGATCGAGTGTGTCGTTCGAGGGGAACCTGCCGTCCGGATGGACAAGCTAGCCTGCTGCAGGTGATGCCCGCGATAACGCGTCCGGGGGAAAGCGTCCGCGCAATCGAGGGATCAGGCTCCGGGGCGCAGGCGGCGGAGGAAATCGACGACGACCGCGTTGGTCTCCTCGGCCTTTTCCTGCTGTATCCAGTGTCCGGCACCCCTCAGCACGGTGCTGCCCATCCAGTTCGGCATGTGCTCGGACGCCCGGTCTATCGCCTCCGCGCCCCACCACGTGGCGACGTCGAATTCGCCGCCGAGGAACATCGCCGGAGACGTGAGTGGACGGCCGGCAAGCGGCGCCAGATCGTGCCAGTTGTTCTCAAGATTGTGGTAGAAGCTGAGCGGTCCCGAAACGCCGCTGCCGTGCAGCGCGTCGACAAAGACCTTGAGATCATCTTCCGTGAACCAGTGTGGCATCGCGGTGGGTACCGCGAAGCGGTCGCGCAGGCGGGCGCCGCGCGGCAGGCACAGGGCGCCGCCGCGGATCAGTTCGATCGGGTCGGCGCCTTCGAGGGAGAAGCCGGCCGCGATCATGGCGTCACCGGAAACGCTCCACGTGAGATCCCGGACCCAGCCGGACACATCGGCCTCAATCTCGTCTATGATGTCCGAAAGCCCGCTGAAATACACCTGATAGAAATCGAGATCGGGGCCCGAGATACGGCTGTGGATTTCGTGCGGCGGCAGTTCGCCGAACGGGTTGCCCGGCAGCGCGATCTGGCCCCGGCCGGAAAACGGCACGCTCATGCCGAGCACGCCCGTGAAAATCTCCGGGTGCTGCCACGCCGCCGTCCAGACGACCGGCGCGCCCCAGTCGTGGCCGATGAGAATCGCGGTCTTTTCGCCGAGCGCGCGGACCAGCCCGACGAGGTCCGCGACCAGAAAGCGCAGGCGATAGCAATCCGTCTGCCAGAATTTGGAGGACAGGCCGTAGCCGCGCTGGTCGATCGCGACGACACGGTAGCCCTGTTCGGCGATCGCGGGGATCTGATAGCGCCACGAATACCAGAGTTCCGGAAAGCCGTGGACCAGAATGACGAGCGGGCCTTCTCCCATTTCCACGGTATGAAGGCGAACGCCTCCGACATCGGCAAAGCCGTGTTTCCACGTATCCATTCTTTTCCTCCCCATGCAGCCGGACAGGCAGCCGTGTCAGGCGACGGGCGCCTTGCCGAAATTCCGTTCGATAAGAGTTTTGCGGAACGTGAGTTTCGTGAAGAGCCACTTTCCGATCGCCCTTGCTGCTACCGCCGGGCGCATGAGAACGCCCGGCGGCGACACGAAGTGGGTGACGGACAGATACAGGCGATAGATATCCGGTGCGTCGTGCATAAGTTCCATGATGCGGTCGATGTACCAGTTCTGCAGCCTTGCGAAGCGCGGGCGCTTTTTCTCAACGTCCTTGATCCACGGGAAGCGCAGGTTCTGTTCCCGGATCACGGCCCAGACCAGATCTTCGAGGCCGGACACGTCCCGATAATAGGCCCTTACCGCTTCGGGATCGCGCAGATCGGAGACGCGAAGCGCATCGCGGAGCTTGCCGATTTCGAGCAATGCCTTGGTCATGCCCGCACCGGAAATCGGATCGGCGCTGGACAGGGAATCGCCGACCGCGACCAGCCCGCCGGGCACGTGGCGGAGCGCTTCGTAGCGGTATCGCTGCATTGTCGGATAGCGGAAATTATAGACCGGCGAGCACGCTTCGTAGTGATCGAGTTCCTCCCCCATGACCGGGGTCGGCATACGGTCGGCGAAAGCCCTGAATTCCTGCGCGTTGCGGGGCGGATCATAGCAATCGTAGCCGACGAGCGTGGTCGCCATGACAGTTCTGCTGCTGTCGGTGTAATACTGGCATCCATAGTATTTCTGGTGCGGGCGATAGCAGTAGCTGAGAACCATCACCTTGTCGTTCCAGACGCGCTCGGCGGGAACGCGGTGATACATCGTGGAATAGAAGCAGCTGATGTGGTCTTCCTCGAGCGTAGGCACCGGAAAGCCGTGTCTTGAAAGTATCTCCGGGACCGGCGTGTTCTTGCCGGCCGCGTCGATGACGAGTTCCGCAGCCACGACCTCGCCGGATTCCGTGACCGCGCCGAGCACGTTTCCGGAATCGGGGTCGAACACCAGATCGCGGACGGTCTGCTCGTAGCGGTAGTCGACTGCGGGCTCGTCATCGAGCCGCCGCCGCAGGCACCATTCGAGCAGGGGGCGGCCGGCGCAGACGATATCGATGCCGCTCTTGACGACCTTCTTCCACGAGCCCGCAAGCAGGATGCGGTATTGCTCGCCCATGTCGACGCGGAATGCGCCTGCCGTGACCATGTCGTCGATGATGCCCGGGAAGACGGCTTCGGCTTCCCGCTGGCCGGCGATCAGCAGATGGTGCAGATGCCAGCCCTGCGCCGCGCCGGGGCGCCCTTCGCTTCGCCGGTGCGTCTGGTCCTTTTCGAGGACGATCACCTTTTCATAATGTTCCGAAAGCGCCTTCGCCGTGACGATTCCCGCAATCGAGCCGCCGATGACGACAGCGGTTCCCCGGCCTGCCGCTCGCATCGCGTCCGGGCCGGGGAGGGCAACCGGCGTTTTCGCGTCGTTGGCGCCTTGCCTGCGGGCGCTGGGCAGGAACGTCTCGAAATAGAGATTCGTCGCGGTGAGCTTGTGCCTCTCAACCCAGTCGCGCGCGGCCGCCACCATGGGTGCGGGGCCGCACAGATAGATGTCGGCATTGCCGTCGTTGAAATCGCTTGCATCGAACAGGTCCGTCACGAACCCGGTCGCACCGGTCCAGCCGGGCGAGGCTGCCGAGACGATGCCTTTCCAGCGGAAATGCGGAACCGCCGCCGCAAGCCGTTCGAGCCGGTCCGTCAGCACGAGGTTGGGGGCCTCATTGACGCCGTAATACAGCGTGACCGGTACGGAGGCCCGATCGGCGACGAGCCGCTCGGCCATCGCCAGCACGGCGGAAAGGCCGGTGCCGCCCGCCACCAGCACGATCGGCCGCTTCACGTCGCGCAGCCAGAAACTGCCTTTGGGGCCGCGCATCTCGATGAGATCGCCGGAGCGAGCGCTTTCCAGATAGGCGGACATCACGCCGCCCGGCTGCAGGCGGATCAGGAACACGGCTTCATCGCCCGCGAAATCCGCGTCGGTGAAGGAGTAGCTGCGCCATTCCGATGTTCCGGGAACCTTGAACTGGGCGAATTGTCCCGGCCGCGCTGCGAACGCGCTGTCGAACCCGGACATATCGAGGGTGAGCAATACGACGTTTTCGGACAACCTGCGAACCGCGGCCACTGTGCATGTGCCGGAGAGGACGCGCGCGGCATTGTCCGCCAGAGGATAGTCGAACGCGATGACACAGTCGGATGCGGCACGGGTCTGGCACGCGAGGATATGGCCCATGTCCTTCTCGGGCTGGCTGAGCCCGATCGAATGGCCCTGCTCATAGCGACCCGACAGACACTTTCCCACACACGTGCCGCACACACCGGCCTCGCAGGCATGCACGATCGGAACACCGGCATCTTCCGCGGCATCGAGAATCGTCTGCGCCGGTCCAACCGCCAGCGTGCGACTTGCGCCGTCGGAATAGCGAACTTCAACCGTGTACGTCATCAGGGGGCTCCGGAGGGACCATGCCCATGCACTTGGAGCCAACCGATGCAGGTTTCCATCACGCGAAATGGTGGCGAGAGAGGCTATTTGGGGCGATCGTCCCCGGAGGCGCCGGACTCGCGCTGTGCCAGTATCCAGATCGCGATCCGGCGCGCCTGCTCGTCGGACATGCGCGGGTAGGCGACCATCGGCACCTGCCCCCACGTCCCCGCGCCGCCGCGCTGGATCTTGAGCCTCAGGCGCTCGACCGCGACGGCATCCGCGCCCTCATAGACGGCGGCGACATCGCGGAAGGCGGGGCCGATACGGGTTTCTTCGATATCATGGCAGCCGTTGCAGCCGAGATCGTTGAACACGATCCGCGCCTCGTCCCGCGTCCAGAGCGTGCCCTCCTCGGCCGGGTTTCCGGCGGCGGCCGCACCGGCGAAAAGGATGGCGGGGAACAGGAAATGCATCGATCGCTCCTTTCCGATCAGTCGCCGACGTCGATGAGAAGACCCATCGAGGGACCGGACCCGGCCGGATAATTGCCGTAGGTGGCGACGAGCTGCCCGGTGTGCGGATGCACGGCGATCTGGCGCAGGAAGGCCATCCTGCGCGGCAGCGGATAGACGGTCACGTCGCCGCTGCCCGGGTCGAGCCGGTAGATGGAGTCGCTGTTGGCCGTTGCGACCCACACGGCCTTGCGCTTTTCATCCCATGTGACGGCATAGGGCGCGCTGGCACGGTCCGGCAGATCGTAGGTCTGAAGCACGCGGCCCGCGCGCATGTCGATGCTTGCCACCTGGCCGGTGCCGAACAGGGCGACCCACAGGCGCCCCGCGTTGTCCCGCATCATCCGGCGCGGGCCCGTGCCTTCCGCGAACTCGACCAGCTTCGTGACTTTGTTCGTCAGCGTATCGAAGCAGCCGACATGGCCGTTGACTTGCGAATACCATGCGTAGCGGCCATCTTCCGACAGGACGGTCGAATAGATCAGGTGATTGATCGCGCTGAGGCCGCTGATCGTGTTCGTGTCATAGAACGAGACCTCGCCGGAATCCGGGTGCAGTGACCCCATCTGGTTCGTGCCGACGAGCGTGATCCAGATACGCCCCGCCTGATCGCGCGCCAGATGCCCGCGCGAGTCGATCGACATGTCGTGAACGATCGCGGCGCCGGCGAGCGACGGGTCCGTCGGCAGGTTGCCCGGCCGCAGGGTCCACAGCTTCCAGCGTTCTGTCTTCGGATCGAAGCGGCCGAACTGGTCGTTGTCCACCATCGAGACCCAGAGATGGCCGGCATCGTCCGGCACGATCGTGTGCGGTCCGGTCGATCCCTTGAAATCGACGGGATACCATTTGGTCATGCCGGTTTTCGGGTCCAGCCTCGCCAGCAGGTTGCGCCTGACGTCCGCACCCCACAAGAACGGGTCCTTGGGCGACGGCACGAGCTCGCGCACGAGCGCGTCGCTCGGGAACGGATATTCCCTGATGGTGGTCCTGGCCGTCACGCCGAGCGGCGCGCCGAGAGAATAGTCATCGACCGAAAGCTGGTCCATCGCCCCGTGAAAATTCCCGGCGAGATACTGCGCGATGGTTTCACCCTGGTTTTCGGTGAAGAAATTCAGATTGGCGTCGATCGCGGTGGGCCAGTCGATGGCGTTGAGGTTCATCGCGCTTTCGATGGGAAGCACAGAGTAGTGCTGGGTCCGCATGTATTTGACGATGGTGCGCCATGCCTCGTGGCGCACCACCTTCCGCCACTCCTCGAGCGCGCGGCGGTCTCCGTCCGGGCCCCCGCGGACGGCGTCGATCTTCGCCGCATAGTCGCGCATCTTCGGGCTGCCGGTCTGGTGGCAGCTCGAGCAACTGGCGATGGTGACGTTCCGCGCGTTGCTAGCGGGGGCGCGGGCAAACCATGCCGATGCCGGGGCCTGAAAGGCTATGTTGGCGGTCGGTTCGAGGAACAGCGTCGTTTCCCCGCCCGTCTGCGCGTCGGGTGCGCTCTTGACCTGCCGGAAGCCGAGCTTATCCGCCGCGAGTCCGGTGTCGGGAGCGGTTTTCGCATCCTCGAACGTGAAGCGCCCCTCATCGTCGGTGAACACGGTTATGGCGGCGGGCCCCGCCGTGCCGGAAGGCATGGAGAGCGTCACCATCGCCTGCGGAACCGGCTGCCCGTCGTGCAGGCCGATCACGCGCCCGACGAACCTTGCCGAAGCCGGCGCGCTGAGACCGATGAAGGCTGCGCCGAGCAGCAGCCACGCTACAGAGTCTTTTCCCATGGTCTTTCATCCACGACGTGAAGTGCTGACGGATAGGCCGCGCCCAGCGCCCGGGCTATCGCCTGTTCGGGGATCGCGATCCCTGCTTTTCGGGGATGGGAGGAACGCGAAATCGGAGAGGTCCGGCCCGCCCAGCATCCGTTCCCGGAATTCCTGCGGTGTCCGGGTCCAGATCGTGACCGTGCCGTTCGCGTCAAGATACCAGCTCTTGCAGCCTGAGAGCCAGATCGTGTCCCGCGCGTGGCTCTGCATTTCGGCGATGAACCGCTGTTGGGCCTCGGCGCGCGGCACGACGGTATCGGCGCCGCTGTCCTCCAGCGCGTTGATCAGACGCATGATGTAGGCGGTCTGCAATTCGGTGCAGCTCATCGTCGAGAGATTCCCGACCGTCGAATAAGGCCCGCCCAGCACGAACAAATTGGGAAAGCCGCTGACGGCGACGGATTCGAAGCTCGCCGCGCCATCTTTCCAGCTGTTTTCCAGGGATGGGCCGCCCGCAACGGAGATGTTCAGCGGCTGACAGAACGCGTGGGTCTGGAAGCCGGTCGCGAACACGAGCACATCGAGTTCGTGCAGCGTGCCGTCCGCCGTCACGATGCCCTCGGGCACGACCTTGCCGACAGCCTCCGCCACCAGATGAACGGATGGATTCTGCAGGTCGCGATAATAGGTGCTCGAAAAGACGAGGCGCTTGCACATGATGGGATAATCGGGCGTCAGCTTGCGGCGCAGTTCCTCGTCCTCGATCGCTTCGAGGTTGGCGGCGCAGGCGGCACGGAAGATATCCTGCGCGTCCCGGTTGCCGACGACCGCCGTGCCGAACTCGCCATTGTACCAAGCGGCGAAAAATTCAAACAAACGGCCTGTGAGTTCCGGGTAACGCGACAGCATTTGCTTGCGCTGTTCGGAATAGTGCTCGTTCGGATAGGGAAAGACCCATTGCGGCGTGCGCTGGAACACCGACACGCTTTCGGCCTTGCCCGCAAGCGCGGAGACGATCTGCACGGCGCTCGAACCGGTGCCGACGACGCCGATCTTCAATCCCCTGGGATCGAGACCGGGATCCCACTGCGTGCTGTGCACGGCCTTGCCGCGAAACGTGCCGAGGCCCGCCATGTCCGGAAGGGAGGGGACGTGTAGGAAGCCGACCGCCGAAATGAGGATGTCCGCATCCAGCGCGCGGCCTCCGGTGAGGCGGATACGCCACCGGTCCTGCTCATAGGTGCAGGAGCTGACCTCGGAATCGAAGCGGATCAATGGCGTGATGCCGTAGGCGTCCGCGACATTCTGAAGATAGGCCCGGATTTCTTCACCGGGCGCGAACATCTGCGACCATGCGGGGTTCAGATGGAAGCTGAAGCAGTAATAATAGGACGACACGTCGCAGGCGACGCCGGGATACCGGTTGTGATGCCACGTGCCGCCGGGCCCCTGCGCCTTTTCAAGAATGGTGATGTCGGTGAACCCGGCCTGCCGCAGGCGCACGGCCATGCAGATGCCGCCGACACCCGCGCCGACGATCACGATCGCGGGCTGCTTGCGCCGGGGATCGTGCGCCCTGAATTCGGCCGGAATCAGGGGAGGGGCAGGGGCGCGGGTCTCTTCAACGGGCAATTCGAGCAGCTGGCGTTCGATGTCCGCCTGCAACGCGGCAAGCTCCTGCGCCCGTTCTTGTGGACCGGAGCGCAACCGTTCCATCTCCGCCGACATCCAGAGATCGGTCAGATGTTTCGCCTCGGTAGCCATGTGCGATCCCCTGTCGTCAAGCTGTGCGGCCCGGCCATCGTTCGCGTTCGGAATATTTTTGATTATTGATTCATTAGTCATTATCTTCATGCACGGCGACGGGATGTCAAGGTCGTTTCATCCGGACCTGCTGCTGCCGGGTGTCGCAGGACAGGAACGCGGGTCTGGCTGTGGTCGCCGGGTCTGCTCCGGCAGAACCGGATAACGAGGCCGGTATTGGGCGACGATACCGCATTGTGGGGAGCCGACTGAGGCAAATGGGTGGCGCCGTCATGCGGCAGCCTGGGTCACGGGAAAAATTATTCTTGTATTTCTGCCGGTTGTTTCCGCGTTCATTCGAGGAATTGGGCCCCTCGCCGTTTGCGATGCAGGGCGTTTCCGGAGCGACATCCCTTGACATTATACCGTGCCGGGTGAGAATTATGACCAATGATTCAATAATCAAATTTAAGGAAGCTTGTGCTGCTTTCATCCGAGTTGCAGGCCTTTCAGGAAGAGGTGCGGCAGTTCTGTGCGGAGGAACTGCCTGCGGATATCCGCGCGAAGGTGCTGCGCAATCAGAAGCTGGAAAAGGACGATTACATCGCGTGGCAGCGGGCGCTGGACCGCAAGGGCTGGTTCGCCGGTCACTGGCCCGCCGAGCACGGCGGGCTGGGCTGGAGCGCGCTGAAGCGCTGGATCTTCGAGGAAGAGCTTTACGCCGCCGGGGCGCCCTGGCTGGTCCCCTTCGGCGTGTCCTACGTGGGGCCTGTCATCTACACCTTCGGCAACGTGGCGCAGAAGCGGACGCATCTGGAGCCGATCCGGCGTTCGGAAATCTGGTGGGCACAAGGATATTCGGAACCGGGTGCGGGGTCCGATCTCGCCAGCCTCTCGACGCGGGCGGTGCGCGACGGCGATCATTATCGCGTGACGGGTCAGAAGATCTGGATCTCCTATGCGCACTGGGCGGACAAGATGTTCCTGCTCGCGCGGACCTCGACCGAGGGCAAGCCGCAGGACGGCATATCCTTCCTGCTGCTCGACATGTCGGCGCCCGGCATCGTCGTGCGCCCTATCCCGACGATCGACCGGTATCATCACGTGAACGAGATTTTCCTCGATGACGTGAAGGTGCCTGTCGCCAACCTTGTCGGCGAGGAAAACCGGGGCTGGACCCAGGCCAAGTTCCTGCTGGACCGGGAAAGGTTGCTGACCGCCGAGGTCGGCAAGGCGCGCCGGCTGCTGCGGCGGCTGCTCGATATCGCGCGCGCGACGCCGTCCGGAAGCGGATCGCTCTCCGGGGACCGGCACTGGCGCCTGAAGTTCGCGGAGATCTACTCGGAAACGCTGACGCTCGAGGCGACCTGCCTCGATCTGCTGACGGAGGCGCAGAACGGCCGCGATCCCGGCCCCGTCGCCTCCATGCTCAAGATCGTCGGTTCCGAGCTTCTGCAAAGGATAAACGGAATGACGATCGATGCGATCGGCCTTCACGGGCTGGCCTACGACACCTCGGGGCTCTCGGCCGAGAGTCCGATGACCGGCGCCGCGCAGTTCGCCGGCAGCGTCCGCGAATATCTCTATTCGCGCGTGCTGAGCATCTACGGCGGCAGCAACGAGATCCAGCGCAACATCATCGCCCGCTCCGTGCTCGGGCTCGGCCGGTAATGGCGACGCTTGAACCGGAAATCGCCCGGCTGTTCGAGCACGAGGTGGGCCGCTTTCTCACGGACCACGGCCCGGCGGATCATGCGGGCACGGCGGTGGAGGGCTGGAAGGCTTACGCCGATCTCGGCTGGCTGGGGATCATGGTCCCCGAAGCGCATGGCGGCATGGGCGGCGGGCTTTCCGACTATCTGATCGTCGCGCGCGGCATCGGCGGTGCGTTGCTGAAGGCACCGATCACCCTGACGGCGGTCGTCGGCACGGAACTCGCACTGCACGTGGAAGACGTGGCTCAGCGGCAAACGCTGCTGGGCGGAATCTGCGACGGCTCGCTGGTCCTCGGCCTCGTCGGGTCGGGGAACGATCCGCCGGGCAGCGAGAACGGGCGCGTGGCGGCGTCGGCGGACTCCGGCGGCGTCCGGCTCACGGGGCGCTGCTTCTGCGTTCCGCACGCCGGGGATGCGAACCTCCTGCTGGTCGTCGCACAGTCGGCGGGGCGGGAGGACGGTCTCTATCTCGTGGATCCGGTGTCGGAGGGGCTGGAACTGCATGGCTACCCGATGATCGACGATCGAAACGCAGCCACGGTGGTGTTCGATCGCGTGTTCGTTCCCCGCGATCGCAGGCTTGCCGTACCTTCGGTGGCCGCGGCGATGGAGAAGGCGGGCCTGTCAGCGGCGGTGGCGACCGCGGCCGAGGCGGCCGGGGCGATGCGCGCGCTCAACGAGCTGACGCTGGAGCATGTCAGGTCGCGGCGGCAGTTCGGCCGGGCGCTCGCGGACTTCCAGGTCCTCCAGCACCGGCTGGTCGACATGATGATCGCGGAGCGCCGGTCCGCCGCGATCGTCAAGACGGCGGCGGAAGCGATCGATACGGGCTCGCCGCTCGCGGCCCGGCTGGCCGCCGCCGCGAAGATCACGGCCGACCGGGCCGGGCGCTTCGTGGGAGAGGCCGCGATCCAGCTTCACGGGGGCATGGGGATGAGCGAGGAATGCGCGGCGGGCCGGTATCTCAAGAGCCTGCTGTATCTCGCCCAGAACTGGGGCGTGGCCGAGGCGCATCTCGATCGTTTGGCCGACGCCGTGATATGTGAACTCACGGAGCAGGGAGCCGCTGATGTCCGGCACGACGCGTAACTGCATGGCCGTCGACCACTATGCTGCGTCGGGTGTCTGGCGCGAGCGGACCGTCGCCATGGATGCGCTCGACCACGCGTTTGCCGATCCGGACGGCGCCGTGTTCGTCGGCGAGGATGCGCCGTGGACATATGCGTCGGTGATGTCCGATGCAGAGGCGCTGGCCGCGAGCCTTCAAGATCTCGGCCTCCGGCCCGGCGATGTCCTCAGCTTCCAGTTGCCCAACTGGCCGGAGACCGCGGTCATCAACCTCGCCGCCTGCCGGCTTGGCCTCGTGTGCTGTCCGCTGGTGCCGATCTACCGCGACAACGACCTGGCGTTCATGCTGCGGGATTCGCGAAGCCGGGTCCTGTTCATCCCGGGCACGTTTCGCGGCTTTTCCTATACGGAGATGCTGGAACGGCTGAAGCCGTCGCTGCCCGACCTGCACATCGTGACCGTGCGCAGCGGCGCGCCGGGGATGCTCGATTTCCGGCATCTGGTGACGGCGGGCGCCGGACGCCGCCTCGATTGGCCTGAAGTGTCGCCGCATAGCCCGAAACTGCTGCTCTACACATCGGGCACCACCGGCCTGTCGAAAGCGGTGCTGCACGATCACAACACGCTGGCGCGCGCGATCTCGGTGAGCGCCGACCACTGGGGCGTGCGGGAAGGCGACGTGGTGTTCATGCCGTCCCCGGTCACGCACGCTACCGGTTACAGCAATGCCCTCGAGCTTCCGTTCATGGCGGGAACCCGCGGCCTGCTGATGGAGCGATGGGATTCGACCGCCGCGGTGACCTTGATCGACACGCACGAGGCCACGGTAACGGTCGGCGCCACGCCATTTTTGAAGGAACTCACGGCCTCGGCGCTGGCGGCGGCGTCCGATCTTCCCAGCCTGCGGGTCTTCGCCTGCGGCGGCGCGTCGGTGCCGGAGACGGTCATCGATGCGGCCAATGCGGCGTTCAGGCAGAAGCCGGCGTTTCGCGTCTACGGCAGCACAGAGGCGCCCTATATCACGCTGGGCTTTCCGGGAAGCGATCCGGCGCGCCGCGGCGCCACGACGGACGGCGCCGTCGTCGACTACGAGGTGCGGGTGCTGGACGATGCCGGCGCGGACCTCCCGCGCGGAAGCGAGGGCGAGATCGCCGTGCGCGGCCCCTCGCTGTTTCGCGGCTACATGCGCGAGGAGGACAATCAGGACAGCTTCACGCCGGACGGTTTCTTCCTGACCGGCGACATCGGCATCTATCGCGACGACGGGGCGATCCTGATCACCGATCGCAAGAAAGACCTGATCATCCGCGGCGGCGAGAACATCAGCGCCCGGGAAATCGAGCACTACCTGCATCGCCACCCGGCCGTTTCCGAAGCGTCCGTCGTGGCCATGCCGCACGCCCGGCTTGGCGAGGGCGTATGCGCCTATGTCATAGTGGAAGAAGGGCAGGCGCTCTCGTTGCCAGACCTCGCGGACTTTCTGCTGGCCGAGCGGCTCGCCCCGCAGAAGGTGCCCGAGCGGCTGGAAATTTTGATGGACTTTCCGCGGACTCCATCTGGTAAGGTCAGGAAAAACGTGCTGCGGCAGATGGCGCTGGAAAGCCCCGCTGCCGGCGGATGAGGACAGGGCCGGAAAGGAGCGTACGGACGTGGTGAAGGCGGCAGCGCGGCGCGGAAAGAGCGACGCGCGTATCAAGAAGGATCAGGCGACCCGCCTGCTTCTCATCGAGACGGCCGGAAAGCTGATCGGTGAGCATGGCTATGCCGGCTGCTCGATCGCGCGCCTGACGCTCAGCGTCGGTATCGCTCACGGCGCCTTCTATCTGCACTTCGCTTCGCAGCAGGATCTGTTCGACCAGATCCTGCCGACCCTCGGCACCGAAATGGCCGACGAGATCGGCAATGCTGTTCGCGACTGCATGAACGTCGTGGAAGCCGAGCGTCGCGGATTCCTCGCGAACTTCGAATATCTGAACCGGCATCCCTACATGTACCGTGTGATGGCCGAGGCCGAACTCTTCGCGCCCGCGGCCTATATGCGCTACCAGAAGTCCGCGGTCGAGAAATACGCGAAGTCGCTGAAGCGGAACATGGCCCCGGAACTGGCCGGCCAGTTCGAACTGGAAGAGCTGAAGGTGATCGCGACCGCGCTGGTCGGCGCGCGGATAAACCTGCTGCGAAACTACGGCGTGAAGGACTGGATGATCCACCCGATCCCGCCCGGCGTTCTCGATGCCTATGAACGCTTTACCGCGCACAGTTTGCGCGCGCTCGTGTCGGACCATCGCGCCTGAGGCCCGCGCGGCGGTACTGATGCACTTGTCGCGGACGGTTCCGGCGGTCCCACGGACGCCTGAACGGCAGTAACAAGGATTTCAATGCGAACGCGCAAAATTTTCGGTAGTCACATGCTTAAAAATGATCTATGAATCATAAATCAAAAATATCAATATCGCGATGATCCGGGTGAGGGGAATATTGGTGCAAATCGAGTCGTCTCCCGTTCTTTATGCCGTAGACAGCGCCGGTATCGCGCGCATCACGCTCAACCGGCCCGAGACCGGAAATGCCCAGAATGTCGCGATGACCTATGCCCTGAACGACGCGTTCGTGCGGGCGGCGCACGACAACGCGGTTCGGGTGATCATCCTCGGCGGTGCCGGGAAACATTTTTCCACCGGGCACGATCTGAAGGACCAGACCTTCGATGCCGTGGGCCGCGATTATCCGCTGACATCCACGTGGGCCGACATCGATCTCGACAGTATCGAGGGTTGGTACGGCTGGGAACGCGAGGCCTTTCTCGACATGTGCCGACGCTGGCGGTCGATCCCCAAGCCGGTCATCGCCGAGGTGCGCGGTGCCTGCATCGGCGGCGGCCTGATGCTGGCGTGGGTCTGCGACCTGATCATAGCAGCGGAGAACGCATTCTTTCAGGATCCCGTGGTCGCGTTCGGCGTAGGCGGTGTCGAGTACCTGTCCCACGCCTGGGAACTGGGTGCGCGGCAGGCCAAGGAAAAGCTCTTCACGACGGACCGGTGGACCGCCGACGAGGCGCTGGCGTGGGGCATGGTGAACCGCGTGGTGCCGCTGGACGCGCTTGAGCAGACGACGCTGGAACTGGCGCGAAAGATCGCCGCGAAACCCGCTTTCGCGCTGAAGATGGCGAAGGAGGCGATCAACGGCTCGTTGGACGCGCAAGGTCTGCAGCAGGCGATTGATCGTGGCTTCGCGCTGCACCAGCTTGCCCACGCGCAGAACCGTCTGAAGTTCGGCGGATTGCTCGATCCCACCGGATTGCCCGAAGCGATCAGGACGTCGGGCGAGGTGTGCGAGCTCGTCATCGGAAAGCCGATCGGCGAGGCTTGAGAACGATGCCGGCCGGCTGGCCGGAAAGCTGAAATGGAGGTGGCGGCGTGTGGCTCAGTGAGAAACAGAAAAAGGCACTTGTCGGTGCGGATGAAGTCTCGTCGGGATACCCGATCCCGACCCGCATGATCACCAACGGCGAGTTCATGCCGATCGAGCAGACCGACGACCAGAAGCGCGTCGAACGGGAAATCGAATCGCTGAGCGAGACTTTCGCTTCGAAGAACCACATGCCGCGGCGCTCGTTCCTTGTCAGCGCGGCGGGGATGGCGGCCTCGTTCCTCGCGATGAATCGCGTGTTCGGCGACTTCTTCAATGTTTCGACGGCGGAGGCCGCCGATCTCGGTGAGGCGCTGCAGGTACGCGAACGCTACCGCGACCAGATGATCGTCGATTCGCAGCTCCATTTCGTGCGCAGCGATTTCAAGCCTTCCGAATCCCTCATTGCGCTCGGCGAGTATGCGAAGAAATGGAATCCGATTCTCGAAAAGGAAGGGATCACCAACGATCGCTTCAAGCTCGACAACTTCGCCAAGGAAGTCTTTTTCGACAGTGACACCAAGATCGGCCTGATCAGCGCGGCGCCTGCCGAACATGGCGACAACGTCTTCATGGACAATGCCGCGCTGGCGGCGACGCGTCATGCCTTCAACCGCGTTTCGGGATCACGCCGGATGCTTTGCCATTCCGTGATCTGGCCGGGGCAGGACGGCTGGCTGGACGCGATCGACGAGGCGATCGAAGTGCACAAGCCGGACGGCTGGAAGGGATACACGCTCGGCGATCCGTTCGTGAATTCCAAGTACCCGTGGCGGATGGACGACGAGAAGGTGATGTATCCGGGCTATGAAAAGATGGTCCGGTCCGGAATCCGCACGGTCTGCGTCCACAAGGGCCTCCTGCCGGACAATTACAAGGATATCTTCGACCACTGGCACCACGCCAAGGTCGATGACGTGGGCAAGGCCGCGAAGGATTGGCCGGAGCTGACGTTCGTCATCTTTCATTCGGGCTTTCGTCCGCTGCTGAGCTCGCCGGAGCCGGAACTGCAGCGCTTCGAAAAGGAACAACGCATCGACTGGGTCACCGATCTGGCGGAGATCCCCGAGAAGTACGGCGTCAACAATGTCTATGCCGAGCTTGGAACCACATTCGGCAGCTGCGCCGTCACACATCCGCGGCTCGCGGCCGCGATCCTCGGTCAGCTCATCCAGAAAATGGGGTCCGACCGCGTTATCTGGGGCACGGATTCGGTCTGGTACGGTTCGCCGCAATGGCAGATCGAGGCGCTGCGCCGCATCGAGATACCGGACGATATGCAGAAAGCGTACGGCTTCGCGCCGCTGGGCGCGGCGGACGGACCGGTGAAGCAGGCGATTTTCAGCGGCAATGCCGCGCGCGTGTTCAATCTGGGGAACGACATCGCGAACGGGGCGTGGCGGAACGACAGGCTCAGCGCCGTCAAGACCGACTACCTCGCGAATGGCGGAACGCCGTCCAACACGTTCTACGGTTTCGTTCAGAACCTGAGGAGCGAAGGCGCCCGCTGATCCGCATCGGGCGCTTTCCGGAATTCCGCAAACGGTCAGCCGGCTCAGCCGGTGAATGAAGGGCCTGACCTGCCCGAAAACCAAAGTTGGGGGGAGAGACTATGAAGACTGGAACCATGCCATCCCTGTTGAAGTCCGCTGGCTATGCGGCGCTGCTCGTCGGGGGTGCCCTGTCCGTCTCCGGGCAGAGTTTCGCGCAGACGAACGATACCGTTGATACAGTCGGCCTCGAGGATATCGTCATCACGGCGCAGCGCCGCGAATCCAGTCTTCAGGCGACCGCCATGGCCGTGGCTTCGCTTTCCGGCGATGATCTTGCGCAGCGTTCGATTGCCGACATCGAGGCGCTCGGCCAGCTGTCGCCGAGCATGAACGTCGCCTTCTATCAGGGCGAGGCGCAGATCTTCATCCGGGGCATCGGCTATGCCGGCGTGATCGGCGGCACCGACAGCTCGACCGCGCTCCATGTCAACGGCGTCTACCTGTCCCGCTCGTCGGCCGCCGTGCCGGGCTTTTTCGATGTCGAGCGCGTGGAGACGGTGCGCGGACCGCAGGGCACGCTTTACGGGCGAAATGCCACCGGCGGTTCGGTCAATGTCATCTCGAAGATGCCGACCGACGAATTCAGCATGGATGCATCGCTGCTCGTGGGCAATTACGACCGGTATCAGGTCTTCGCAGCGGCGAGTGGGCCGATCGTCGAGGACAAGCTGCGGGTGAGGGCCGCGGTCCAGCTCGAGGATCGCGACGGCTACACCGTCGTCACGCGGCCTGGCGGCTCGAAGGACCGGATCGAGGACAAGAGCGATATCACCGCGCGCCTGACGCTCGATTACAAGGCGTCGGACACGCTCGATTTCCTTCTGATCGGCGACTATTACAGGGCCGACGATTCCGCGATCGTGTGGTTCTACAACGGGCCGGGCGCTGCCAACAATCCGTTCTATCGCGACTATCTCGCCGACAACGGCGGCGCGCTTCCGGCGCCGGGGTCGCGCCATATCTCGTCCGATATCACGCCGTTCAACAAGCTGGAAATCTGGGGTGTCAGCCTCAAGGGAACCTTGCAGCTGGGCGACTACACGCTGACGTCGCTGACGGCTTACAAGAAGACCAATCCGTACAATTTCAACGACACCGACCTGACGACGGTAAACGCCTTCACGCAGCTGAAGGAGGAAGACCACCGGCAATGGAGCCAGGAGTTTCAGCTTGTTTCTCCGGATACCGGAAACTTCAGCTGGATATTGGGTCTCTACTATTTCCACGAGAAGAACGACATTCGTAACGAGTATTTTCTGAATCATGTCGATGCCCTGTTCGGGTTCCCCGATGATCCGGAGTGCTGCCTGCTGCGCCTGAACGGATCGACCAAGACTGATGCGTTCGCCGTGTTCGGAGAGGCCGAGTACGGTTTGACGGACCGATTGAAGCTGGTGCTCGGCGGCCGCTACAGCACCGAGAAGCGCGACGGCAGCAATGACCTCGTTTTCGTGGACTTCCTGACGCCGGCCCTGGACAACGTGGCACCGTTCGACGCGAAGACGTTCAACGCCTTCACGCCGAAAGTCGGCCTCAACTTCCAGGCAAACGATGAGGTGCTTGTCTATGCCTCGGCATCGCGCGGTTTCAAGAGCGGTGGTTTCAACGCGGGCAGTTATCAGAACACGCCGTTCGATCCCGAGAAGATCTGGGCTTACGAAGCCGGTATCAAGAGCGACCTGTTCGACCGGCGACTGCGGATGAATCTTTCCGCTTTCTATTATGACTATACCGATCTTCAGGTTCTCGATGTCGAAGGCCAGAACACGATTCTGCGCAATGCCGCCAAGTCGGTGATCAAGGGGGTCGAGCTGGAAGGCAAGGCGCTGCTTACGCCTGAATTCGAAATCGATTTCGGCGCGACCTATCTCGACGGCGCGTTCAAGGATACCTGCCTTGCCGATCCCAAGTATCCGCTTCCCGCGCCGGAGCCGGGATGCACGGCGCCAAATCAGAGAAATCTCGACGGCTCTCCGCTGCCGCGCGCGCCGAAGTTCAAGATGGTGCTCGGTGCGCAGTACACGGCCGACCTCGGCGATGCGGGCCGTGTCATCCTTCGCGGCGACTACAGCCTGCAGTCGCGGCAGTACTTCAATGCCTTCAAGATCGAGGAAATGTCGCAGAAGAAGTTCGGCTGGCTGAAGGCCAGGGTGACCTATGTCGCCCCGTCGGAGACATGGAAGATCGCGGCCTTCGTGGACAATATCACGAACGAGAAGGTGAAGACCAGCATGACCTACTGGGCCGATCTCGCCGATGGCATCACCGCGAGCGTGCTGGCACCGCCGCGGACCTACGGCGTGCAGGCCAGCCTTTCGTTCTGATCGGATAGACGGCGGAGCAAGGCGCATCCGGAAGGGAGATTCCTGTGCAAGCGGGTGAAGCGATCGGCGAAGAATGCGAAGGGCCGCTTCACAATCTGGCCGGGAAGCTGGTTTTCCCCGAGGGGCCGCGCTGGCATTCGGGCCGGCTGTGGTTCTCGGACATGGAGGACATGCGCGTCCGGTCTGTCGGCCCCGGCGGCGATGTCCGCGACGAACTCGTGCTCGACGATTATCCGTCCGGCCTCGGCTGGCTGCCCGACGGCACCTTGCTCGTCGTATCGGTGAAACGCCGGCAGGTGCTGGCACTGGCGAACGGCGAGGTCCGCGTGCATGCGGATCTCGCCCGCCATGCGCTCTCCTATGCGAACGATATGGTCGTCGACAGCAAGGGCCGCGCCTATGTCGGAAGCATGGGCTTCGACATCTGGGCCGACCCGGAATTCAAGCCCGGCAACATCTGTCGCGTCGATCCTGACGGATCGGTGCGGGTCGTCGCCGACCGATTGGCCTTCCCCAACGGCAGCGTCATCATGCCGGACGGCCGGACGCTGATCGTTGCGGAAAGCCTGGGCGGAAAACTGACCGCATTTTCGATCGCGGAGGACGGCTCGCTCGGCGAGGCACGTACGTGGGCCGAAATGGAGGGAGAAACGCCGGACGGTATTTGTTTGGATGCCGCCGGCGGAATCTGGGTGGCAAGCGCGATTCCCGGGCGTGTGCTGCGCTACGAGGCGGGCGGGCGGGTGACGCACCACGTTCGCCTGCCGGAAGGCCGCAGCGCCTTTGCCGTCGCGCTCGGCGGCGTTGATGGGCGCGACCTATTCCTCGCGATGTCGTCCGTCCACGGAGACACGCGCGAAGCGCGCCTGTCGAACCGGCCAGGCAGCATCATGGTCGCCCGCGCACCTTATCCGGGCGCGCAGTCCGAATGAGTGATGCGTCCTGAGGCAGGTTGTTGGTTTAAGCGAACCGCCGCTGATCGAGAAGCCGACCGGCGCGATGCTGGCGGAAGCACAGCCGCTTAAAGCAATGGCTCTCTATCGAAAACCTGCTCATCGTTTTAGCGGGCACGCCATGTCCAACGCCCGATGGTATTATCGGTCATTGAACATGGCAGAGAAACCAGCGCGGACGATTAAATTTTCGAAATGCAGGCCCTCAGCGCGGCAGCTGCAGCCACCATGTTGACCAGCGCCGGTTTTACGTCTTCCCATTTTCGAGTCTTGAGACCGCAATCGGGATTCACCCATAGCTGGCTTGCGGACAGGCTTTCGCTTGCCTTGACGAGAAGCGTTTCCATTTCGGCCGTCGAAGGTACGCGCGGTGAGTGGATATCGTAGACTCCCGGCCCGATCTCGTTGAGGTAGCTGTAGGCGGAGAATGCACCTAGAAGCTCCATCTTCGATCGCGCCGTCTCGATCGAGATCACATCGGCATCCATCGCGCCGATGGCGGCGATGATGTCGTTGAACTCCGAATAGCACATGTGCGTGTGGATCTGGGTTTCTGGTTTCACGCCCGATGCAGCGAGGCGAAACGCATCGACCGCCCAATCGAGGTAACACTGCCAATCGACACGGCGCAGCGGCAGGCCCTCGCGTAGCGCCGCTTCGTCGATCTGCACGATCTTCGCCCCCGCGGCTTCAAGGTCCACCACTTCGTCGCGGATGGCGAGCGCGATCTGACGACAGGTATCCGCACGCGGCTGGTCGTCGCGCACGAACGACCATTGCAGGATCGTCACCGGGCCTGTCAGCATCCCCTTCACCGGCTTGTCGGTCAGCGACTGTGCGTAGCGCCACCAATCCACCGTCATCGGCTTCGGCCGCGCGACGTCGCCGTAGATGATCGGCGGCCGCACGCAGCGCGATCCGTAGCTCTGTACCCAGCCGCCGCGCGTGAAGGCGAATCCCGAAAGCTGCTCGCCGAAATACTGCACCATGTCGTTGCGCTCGAACTCGCCGTGGACGAGCACGTCGAGCCCGATTTCCTCCTGCCAGCGGATGGCGCGCTCCGTCTCCTCGCGGAGGAACGCGTCATATCCCACGTCGTCGAGCAAGCCCTTGCCGTGTGCTGCGCGCGCCTTGCGCACCTCTGCTGTCTGCGGGAAGGAACCGATGGTGGTCGTCGGCAGCGGCGGCAGATCGAGGATCGCCCGTTGCGCCGCGATACGCTCGGCGAACGGCGTCGCCCGCACGGACCAGCCCGCGTCCACGCTCGCCAGCCGCGCGCGTACCGCCGGGTCGCGCACCAGCGGCGAGGCCCGCCGCGCGGCGATCGAGGCCGCATTCGCCGCCAGCGCCTCCGCAACGCTTTCGCGCCCATTGTTCAGCGCCTTGCCGAGCAGCGCGAGTTCCTCCAGCTTCTGCACGCCGAACGCCAGCCAGTCCTTCACTTGCGGATCGAGCTTCGTTTCGAGGTCGAGATCGATCGGTGCGTGCAGCAGCGAACACGAAGGCGCGATCAGCAGCTTCGTGCGCCGCGCCGCGACCGGAGCGATCCGGTCGAGCACGGCGGCGAGATCGGTCTTCCACACGTTGCGCCCGTCGACGACGCCGAGCGACAGCGTGAGGTTCGCGGGCGCCTTTTCCACAACGGCATCCAGTTGCTCCGGCGCGCGCACCAGATCGACATGCAGACCCGCGACCGGCAGGCCGACCGCCGTATCGAGATTGTCGCCGAGCCCGCCGAAATACGTGGCCAGCATCAGCTTCAGCCCGGAAACGCGCTCGGCGAATTCGGCATAGGCGGTGCGGAACGCCGCGCGCGCCTTGTCATCGAGGTCGAGCACCAGCGCAGGCTCGTCGATCTGCACCCAGTCCGCACCGGCATCGCGCAGCCGCGACAGCAGTTCGACATACACCGGCAGCAGTTCGCCGAGCAGCGACAGCGGTTCGAATCCTTCCTGTGCGGATTTCGCGAGCAGCAGCCATGTCACCGGGCCGATGATGACGGGCCGCGTGTGGATGCCGAGCGCTTTCGCTTCGCGGAATTCATCGACCGGCTTCGTCGTGGTCAGTTCGAAGCGTTGGCGCGGGCCGATCTCCGGCACGAGATAATGATAGTTGGTGTCGAACCACTTGGTCATTTCCTGCGCGGGCACATCGCCTTTCCCGTGCCCGTTTCCGTGCCCATGCGTGCAGCCGGTGTCGCTGTTCCCCGCCTGCGTGCCGCGTGCCATCGCGAAATAAACGTCGAGCGAATCCGGCGCGCCGAGCGGGCGATAGATCGCGGGAATCGCGCCCAGCATCACGCTGGTATCCAGCACCTGATCGTAGAACGAGAAATCGCCCGACGGCACGACATCGAGCCCCAGCGCCTGCTGGCGCTGCCAGGTCGCGGCGCGCAGCTCTTTCGCGGTGCCGAGCAGCGCCTCGCGCGTGGTCTTGCCGGACCAGCAGGATTCGAGCGCGGTCTTCAGTTCGCGGCGTGCGCCGATGCGGGGAAAGCCGAGGTTGCTGACGTAAACGGGCATGGGAAATCTCCTTCCGGCAAGGCGCTCCGCCTGCCGGTTTCTGGTGTGCGAAAATGCTGCTGGGGAAATGGCGCGCCGCGTCAGCGGGACGCAGCGCGCCTGCTCATTCGGACGGAAAACATCGGACGGGTCATCGGTTCACACCTGCACTATGGGCAGACACACCGATGGGCGCGCGAGGCATGGACCAGCGGCCCGTGCACGGCATCTCGCGCGATCCACCGGGGCACCCCGCCCGAGGAAACGTATCGCGACGAGGCAGGTCTCCTGGCTCGCGGGTCATCGCTGCGGCTCCGGCCTTCCCGACGCAATCACGCGCCAGTGGCATGAAAGGAACCGCCGCTCGCCGCTTACAGTTGCGGGGGCAGCGCCGGATTCCACCTGCACGCAGGCGCCACCGGCTTCCCGTCTTAGCCCGGCGCGCTTGCGCACGCCGGGAACCTCGACCCATGCACCTTACCGTGCCCGCCGCCGGTGTCAACACGAACATAAAGAAATCTTTATATCCTTATTGCGATGGCAGCACCGTCCTCACGATCGAGGCATCCAGCGCCTCATAATCGTGAAGACCGATCGTCTCGTAGAGTTCGGCGCGCGTCTGCATCTCGCCGATCATGTTGTGCGTGCCGCCGTCCTTCGCAATGGCGGCGTAGAGCTTCGCCTGCGCCTTGTTGGCAGCGCGCAGGCTGGAAACCGGCCAGATCACCATCCTGTAGCCCATCTCCTGGAATTCGGAGGCGGTGAAAAACGGCGTCTTTCCGAATTCGGTCATGTTCGCGAGCAACGGCACGCCCGGCATGGCCTTCGCGAACGCCTCGAACATCTCGCGCGTCACCAGCGCCTCGGGGAAGATTGCTTCGGCCCCCGCTTCGACATACAGCTTCGCGCGCGCCACCGCCGCTTCAAAACCTTCGACCCCCGCCGCATCGGTGCGCGCGACGATCACCATGTCCCGCGCGGCCCTTTTCGCGGCGGCAACCTTGGTGGCCATGTCGTGTGCATCGGCGAGTTTCTTGCCATTGAGGTGCCCGCATTTCTTCGGCAGGATCTGGTCTTCCAGATGCACGGCGCCCGCGCCCGCCTCCTCGAAGCTGCGCACCATGTGCATCACGTTCAGCGCCTCGCCATAGCCGGTGTCGCCGTCCACCAGCAGCGGCAGGCCGGATGCGCGCACGATCTGCCGGATGAAGAACGCCACCTCGTCCACGGTGATGATGCCGAGGTCGGGAAGCCCCATGCTTGCGGTCATCGCTGCGCCCGAAAGGTAAAGACCCTCGAACCCGGCCGCCTTCGCCTGCAATGCGGCGTGGCCGTTGTGGGCGCCCGGAAGCTGGAAAATTTGCGGCCGTTCCAGAAGCGCGCGGAACCGTTTCCCCGCACTTTGCTTCGGCAATTCGTCTGCAATCAGATACGGCATATTCGCTCCTTACGCGGCCGGGATCTCGCCGCGCCGCGCGAGCGGCACGAAGGCGAGATTCTCGGGGCCGATATAGTTCGCCGACGGGCGGATGATCTTGTTGTCCTGCCGCTGCTCGATCACGTGCGCCGCCCAGCCGGATGTGCGCGCGATGACGAACAGCGGCGTGAACATCGCCGTCGGCACGCCCATCAGGTGGTAGGAAACGGCACTGAACCAATCGAGGTTGGGGAACATACGCTTCGCATCCCACATCACCTGCTCGATGCGCTCGGCGACCCTGAACTGCCGGTGTGCGCCCTGTTCGTCGGCGAGCGCCTGCGCGACACGCTTGATGACGACATTGCGCGGATCGGCCACCGTGTAGACGGGATGGCCGAACCCGATGACGACCTCCTTCGCGGCGACGCGGCGGCGGATATCGGCCTCGGCCTCATCGGCATTCGCGTAGCGCTTCTGGATCTCGAAGGCGACCTCGTTGGCGCCGCCGTGCTTCGGGCCGCGCAGCGCGCCGATCGCGCCCGCGATGCACGAATACATGTCGGAGCCTGTACCCGCGATCACCCGCGCGGTGAACGTGGAGGCGTTGAACTCGTGTTCCGCATATAGGATCAGCGACGTGTGCATCGCGCGCACGAAGCTGTCGGATGGTGCCCGCCCGCGCAGCAGGTGCAGGAAATGCCCGCCGATGCTGTCATCGTCGGTTTCCACCTCGATCCGCCGCCCGTGGTGCGCAAAGTGATACCAGTAAAGCAGGATCGATCCGAGCGATGCCATCAGCCGGTCCGCGATATCCCGCGCGTCGGGCAGGTTGTGGTCGTGCGTCTCCGGCAGCATGCAGCCGAGCGCCGAGACGCCGGATCGCATCACGTCCATCGGGTGCGCGGCGGCGGGGATCGCCTCCAGCGCCGCCTTCACCGATTGCGGCAGGCCGCGCAGCCCCTTCAGCTTTGCCTTGTACGCGGCAAGCTGCACGGGCGTCGGCAGTTCGCCGTGAACGAGCAGGTGCGCGATCTCCTCGAATTCGCTCGTCTCGGCGAGATCGAGGATGTCGTAGCCCCGATAATGCAGATCGTTTCCCGTACGGCCCACCGTGCAGAGCGCGGTGTTGCCCGCGGCGACGCCCGAAAGCGCCACTGACTTCTTGGGCTTGAACTGGGCTCCCATTTTTTTCTCCGGTTCAGAAGATGCCGGCCGGTGCGGCCGCGCCCAGCCGCTCGGCCGGTACGATGAAATTGAGCTGCGCGACCTCGGCCGCGCTCAGCAGCGGCAGGCGCTCCACGAGGCCGATGAAGCGATCCTGCTCGGCCCGCTCGACGATTCCCTCCGCCAGCGTGCGGAACTTCTCGATGTATTGCGGGCGTGCGAACGGCCGCGCACCTGCCGGGTGGGCATCGGCAACACCGAGTTCGTCGACGATCGAGCGGCCGTCCTTCATCTTGATGATGACCTTGCCGCCGAACGCCTTGTCGCTGCCCTTGGCGTGATAGCGCGCGGTCCACGCCGGGTCCTCCTCGGTGGAGATCTTGTGCCACAGGTCCACCGTGTCCGGTCGCTGCGCGCGTTCGGGGGCGTAGCTCCGCGCGTGGTGCCAGCCGCCGTCCTGCAGCGCGACCGCGAAGATATACATGATCGAATGGTCTAGTGTTTCGCGGCTCGCCTTCGGGTCCATCTTCTGCGGGTCGCTCGCGCCGGTGCCGATCACGTAATGCGTGTGATGGCTGGTCTTGATGAGGATGCTTTCCACATCGCCGAAATCGCCGACCTTCGGCCCCATGCGCTTCGCGAGGTCGATCAGCGCCTGGCTCTGGTATTCGGCTGAATATTCCTTGGTGTAGGTGTCGAGGATCGCGCGCTTCGGCTCGCCCGGCTCGGGCAGCGGCACCTGATAGCTGTGCGCCGGGCCGGAAAGCAGCCACGCGATGAAGCCGTCCTCGCCTTCATAGGCGGGCGAGGGGGCGCCTTCGCCGCGCATCGCGCGGTCCACCGCCTCGATCGCCATCTTGCCCGCGAACGCGGGAGCATAGGCCTTCCACGTCGAAATCTCGCCCTTGCGCGATTGGCGCGTCGTCGTCGTCACGTGCAGCGCCTGCTGGATCGCCTGATACGTCACTTCGGTCGAAAGCCCGAGCAGCGCACCGATACCGCCCGCCGCGCTCGGCCCCAGATGCGCAATGTGATCGATCTTGTGCTCGTGAAGGCAGAGGCCTTTCACCAGATCGACCTGGATTTCATATCCGGCCGCGATGCCGCGCACGAGTGCTGCGCCGTCCAGCCCCTTTGCCTGTGCGACGGCGAGGATCGGCGGGATGTTGTCGCCGGGGTGGCTGTAATCGGCGGCGAGGAACGTGTCGTGGAAATCGAGTTCGCGCACGGCGACGCCGTTCGCCCATGCCGCCCATTCGGGGCTCACCTTCACATCCGGCGGCAGGCCGAACACCGCCGCGCCGCGCGCCGCCTGATGGCCGAGCGCCTGCGCCCGCGCCGAGCGAATCGGGCCGCGCGCCACGGAAGCCGCCGCGACGGCGGCGTTGTCGATGATGCGGTTGCCGATCATCTCGATCACGTCCGCTTCGACGGCAACCGGATCGGTCGCGACGGCGGCAAGTTTCCACGCGAGCTGGTCCTCGCGCGCCAGCGGTTCGGCGGATTTATAGGTGCGGACGGTGTGCAGCTTCATGAATTCACGCTTCCTTCGTTGCGGGGTATTCGGGATCGACAGGTACCGGCCTGCCGTTCGCGTCGACGGCGACCATCTCGAACTGGCCGCGCATCGCCGGTTGTCAGGGTTTCGACCGTCACGGCGACCTCGACGGTCATCGAGGTACGGCCGACGCGGGAGACGTGCGCTGCCAGCTCGACAAGCTGGCCAACCGCGACGGGCATATGGAATGCGACCTTGTCGGAGGTGGCCATCACGACGGTTCGGCGGGCGCGGCGGCTGGCGGCGACGAACGCTGCCTTGCCCATCAGGCTGAGCGCGGTGCCGCCGAACAGCGTGCCGTAGTGGTTCGCCTGCTCGGGGAAGACCATCTCCACGAAGCGGGTCTCGTCCGACCGATCATTGTGCATCCGCATCGCGCTCCTCCGCCGGACGCTTGCCGTCGCAGCAAATTCGCAATATTCACACTCTCGGTGAGTCGATAAGTCCTGAATTTGCAAAGATTTGTGGACGATTTCGACGGAATTGCAAAAATTGCGAAAGAGTCGAAGCGTGCGCAAGGTGTTCATGGGTGTCCGGCTGCAGCGGCTGCGGGAGGAGCGGAACCTCAAGCAGATCGAACTCGCCGCGGCGCTCGGTATCTCCACGAGCTATCTGAACCAGATCGAGCATAATCAGCGGCCGCTGACGGTGCCCGTCCTGCTTCGCATCAACGCCGTGTTCGGCGTTGACGTGCAGCTCTTTTCGGAAGCCGACGAGGCGAGGCTCATCGGCGACGTCCGCGAGGCGCTGTCCGACGAAGCGCAGACCGAGCACGTCTCTCTTGCCGAAGTTCGCGAGCTTGCGGCCGGGATGCCGGCGATGGCGCGCGCGTTCGTATCGCTGCATCATCGCTACCGCGAGGTCGTGGAGCGTGCGGAGGCGATGGCGGCGCAGCTCGGCGACGACTGGACGGGAGATGCGCCCGCGCGCACGCCGTTCGAGCAGGTTCGCGATTTCTTCTACGCGCGCCGCAATCATATCCCCGAGTTGGATGCAGCGGCGGAACGGCTTTACGCCAAAGCCGGTCTCGGGCCGCATTCGGTCCATGCCGGGCTCGTCCGCTGGCTCGATCAGCGGCACGGCATCCGTGTCGTTCCGGACGACACCGATGCCTTGCAGCGCCGGTTCGATCCGCGCGCCCGCACGCTCCATCTCGCCGCGCATCTGCGCCAGGGTCAGCAGGCCTTCCAGATGGCGACGCAGCTCGCCTTCCTCGAACTCGGCGACGTGATCGATACGCTTGCGTCCGACCCCGCGCTCGGCACCGAAGAGACGCAGAGTCTCTGTCGGATCGGTCTCGCCAACTATTTCGCCGGCGCCCTCCTTCTCCCCTACGCCCCCTTCCTCCGCGCCGCCGAAGACGGGCGCTACGACATCGAACGGCTCAGCCGACACTTCGGCGTCGGCTTCGAAACCATCTGCCACCGCCTCTCCACCCTCCAGCGCCCCGACGCGCGCGGCGTCCCCTTCTTCCTCATCCGCGTCGACCGTGCCGGCAACATCTCCAAGCGCCAGTCCGCTACCGACTTCCACTTCTCCCGCGTCGGCGGCTCCTGTCCCTTGTGGAACGTCTACGAAGCCTTCGCCCAGCCCGGCCGTATCCTCACCCAGATCGCGCAGATGCCCGATGGCCGCACCTACCTCTGGATCGCCCGTACCGTGGGGCGCGGCGGCACAGGCTACGGCGAACCCGGCAAGACCTTCGCAATCGGCCTCGGCTGCGACATCCGCCACGCGGACCGGCTGATCTACTCGAAAGGCCTCGACCTGAAAGATTCGAGTTCAGCCACACCCATCGGCGCCGGCTGCAAAGTCTGTGAACGCCCATCCTGCCCACAGCGCGCCTTTCCGCCAATCGGACGATCTCTCGCCTCAGACCTGAACAGAAGTGGGCCCATACCCTATCTTTTCAAGTGATCGCACCAAGGCGAAATGAGGCTTGGAACGAGCGTGGGATATCGTACGAGCAACGTTCGAAGTGCATACGACCGGAGCGGCTGACGCTAACAATTAAGACGTTCAGGGGTGAAATTGCAGCCGCTGATACCTGCCCCTCGTTCACCTTACATGATGCAGGCCACTTCGCGCTTCACGACGGGGGTTAAATGCAGCGTTTTTCGTTCTAAAAAGCGTCTATCGCGCGGACCACGTGCTAGTCTCTTTTGACGGACGATGCGGGGCCATCAGGCATTCGGTAAACCAATCGCGACGACATGCCATGCCGAAGCGGACAGCACACCATCCTCATCGCGTAAAGAATTCGACGGGAATAGAGAGCTCAACGATATCGGGCCTGTCTTCCGAGATCGCCGGAAGTGGCTGCGCGCGACGCAGAGCCGACATGTCTATGTGATGATGAAGCGCAAAGGCTAACAGGTCGGCAAGAACATCGTTTATAGGCTGAACCGTGAGGAAGGCCTAGTTTTGCGTGCAAAACAGCTGCGCAGGCGCAAGATGGTCGTGCATCGGCAAGCCCGGCCCACGCCGCAGCGGCCGAACGGAGCATGGAGTCTGGACTTCTTCTACGACCAACTGAGTGATGGGCAGAAGTTCCGAATGCTGACGGTGGTGGATGTGTTCATTCGCGAGGCGCTGGAGATCGGGGTGGGGCCGAGCATGTGGTCGAGGCTCTCAACCGTCTGGCTCGGCAGCGTGGAGCACCCAAATATTTGTTTGCTGACAACGGAGCAGAATTTACCGACCGCTTGGTGGATTTATGGGCTTACGACCATAGTGTCCGGACCGACTTCAGCTGCCCCGGCAAACCGACAGATAATGCCTATACCGAGACTCGGGCGGGTCGCTCCAAGATGAATGTCTGCCAAAGTGGTGCTAACTACGTAATCGGACCAGTCGTCACGGGCAGTCCAGACCGCGATATTCACGCAGCATCATATATTCTGGAGAGTGACAAATGTTTCTGCGGAGGCCTTTGTCGAAAAGGCCGACAATAACCACCCTGTCGGCGTTCATCCAGTTTTAAATGATTTCAGGTCGCTTTCGGCTCTCACATAGTCCATTGAACAAGATTTCTATAATGGAATCCTCTAAAGAATCTGCATTCTCCTCAGAATTAAGGTCGATGCCTTTCGTTGTATGGGTGACATTCCCTTGAGATACTACTGTGGCGGCGACAGCTGTTATGATCGCACTGACATTGTGAAAGGGAAGGTCTTTAATCGTCTTGTCTTTGAGGGCGTCAGCCAGCATGATGCCGATGACGTCAAAGCCTCTCATGAGATGGCGGTCGAGAAGCCATTCCAGCCTGGGGCTGATCGTGACGGCCTCATGGAGGATTATGCGCGTGAATTGCGGGTTTTGAAGATTGGCGCGAAAGAGACGGCGAACCAGTATCTTCAGCCTTGATACCGCGTCGATGTCCTTTAGATCGTGAGGAACCGTACCGAATACGATGCCTCGGCGTTCGACGATATGGTCGACCGCCGCTTTCCAAAGCGCTTCCTTTGACCCGAAATAATAGTGAACCATCGATTGCGTGAGCCCCGCGGCCTTGGCGATCATGGTCGTGCTGACGGCCGCATAGCCATGCGAAGCAAAAAGTTCAGCGGCCACCAATAGCAATCCGTCACGGGAGCGGTTGGTGTCGGTCAACACGGGTTGCGCCGCAATGTCGGATCGAGACTTTTTCCCGCGGCGAGGCGGCACGCGCTGTGCCTCACGCTGATCGGCGGCCTTGGCCCCCTTTGCCTTTGCCATATCTTCCCCTTGCGGAAACAGAACAACTATGCGGTCATTTTGACCGCTATCGCTTACGTCTTCGATATTCAACCTCTGGGGCCTTTCAGCTTGATCGTCAATTCAGTCGATAGACCTCTCGGCTTCGTGCTGCAGTCTTCTGGCAATTCCAGTTGGCGCTGATCCGATATCACAGTGATTCCGAGCGCCAGTGCGCCTTGCCCTCGACGCGCTACGTACGGCCTGCTTCTCAAGCAACGGATAAATACATCGAATGTGCCGATAAATCTAATGATAAAACGGACAATATGTCAAAGATTCATATGGGAGCGTCCGGCCTGATTGATGGAGCGGAGCCTCTAAACCCAACGCACATACCGTCAAAGGTGCCTAAGTATTCGGCGAATATGCTGAATAATCTTGAGATTGAGAATGGGTGGAAGTCTCGTGCAATCTAGCGCATGGGTGGATGATTGAAGGGCAAATAGGTCTATTGACGATGCGCAGATAGTGATATAGCGTCCGCCCCGAAAAATTAATCAGTCGCACGTGTTTCGGGCGTCGAATCGGGAGAGGGTCCATGGCTGTTACTGAAAAGGTTATTCTGGCGTCCGGAGACGGGCATGTGGGCCCTCAAACCAAGGACTACAGGCCTTATGTCGACCCCGAGTTTCGGGAGGATTTCGACGCGTATTTGGCCAAACATCAATGGATGTGGTCGCCGGCGGAGCCGACGTCGATGCTTCCGGCAAAATGTCATGATAAGCTGCGCATCGACGAAAGCTTCATTCCAGGTGTGGGCAGCCCGGTTGCTTGGGACCCGAACCTGCGGCTTCGTGCCTATGATGAAGAAGGTATAGTCGCCGAGGTTCTGGTGCCGGACGATCAGAACCGCAATGATCCCCCATGGGGTTCTGGGCTTGCTACGAGCGCCGTCGCCAGAAGCAAAGGCGAGAACTACTCGCCCGAGTGGCAGCGGCGTGGTGCCCGCGCCTATAATCGTTGGCTGGCGGATTTTTGCTCTACCGATCCACGCCGTCTCCTCGGCTGCATCATTCTGGGTACGCTCGAAGATGTCGACTGGGCTATCGAAGAGGTTCGGCGCTGTTACGAGGGCGGTCTCCGCACGGCCGTGATGCTTCCGCTCGACTATTATCTGCCCCTTTATCATCACCCTCGCTACGATCCGTTCTGGAGGGTTTGCGAAGAGTTGGATCTCACGATCAATATCCACCTCTCGAAGGGCGGGCCGGATTGGGTTGGCAATAGTTTGAATACGATATCCCTGCTCTGGTTCACGGAAGCCATGTGGTTTGCGCAGCGTCCGCTTTGGTGCGCGATGTTCGGCGGCGTTTTCGATCGTTTCCCGAAGCTGCGTTTTGTTTTCTCGGAAATCGGAGCGGACTGGGTTTCGCCCCTGCTGAGGGACCTCGACGGCTTGGTCACGAATCCGGATGAATTGTTCACGCGCTTTCCCAACGAAAGCGCTCCCGAACTGATTCCTTCAGAATATTGGGCGCGTAATTGCTTCCTGTGTCACTCGGCGACCAATTTTGTCCTTCGGGATGGCCTGGAATCGGGCTTGCTCGACCGTGTCCCCAACGTGATCTGGGGCGCCGATATCGGCCACGGCGAGGGTTTTTGGCCGCAAGGCCGCGAAGTTTTGAGACCCGTGATCGAGCGGCTGCCTGCTCCGAAACTACGGCGCTTCCTGGGTGAGGACTTGCCGCGAGCCTATCCGGCGGCCGGCAACCTGCGGGATATTGTCGATCGTATTGGCCCGACGGTCGATGAACTCGGGCTTGCAGCCTGATCCTATGGCAAAAACGGTATCCAGCGTGAGGTCAGTCGCGCTGGATACCAGCCTTGTGGAGGTGCGAATAATGAATGCAGTTCTTGATGCCGAGGGACGTTCCGCGAAGAAGCCCGGACCTCCTGGCACGCTTCTGTTCGAGAATGCACAAATTCGGATCTGGGAACTCATTCTGGGGCCAGGGGAATATTGTCTTTGGCATGATCACCCGTACGATCATCTCCTGATTGCATACGACGGTGCCAAGATCGAAGGTGTGTACGCGGATGGGGAACGGATCTGCCTGGATGTCGACGACAGGCAAGCTTACTACATACCCAAGGGCGCTCGCACGGAAGCAGCGCGGAATGTCTCCGAGGATAGAACGCTCAGAGAATTGATCGTCGATCTCAAGGTGCCTGCACTCGACAATAACGCTGTTGCGATCGTGAACTTCTTTCGTCCCGAGACACCAACCACCGCGACGGCGACTCCCACGTTCTGACATACGGGCCGTTCTCACTGACACAGGCACTGGGATTTCAGGATAGGCACTTGCATTCGGTCGGACGGGATCGGGCCTGTTCTGACTTGGCTTGAGGCAGCCACCCTAAAGCCGACACTCCTACCATAGGCTTGTGACGAGCGAGGGTCAGTCACCTGCCGCGATCTCGTTTTTATCCGGGGGACGGGGGCCGCGAGTGCTGCCGCTGATCTGGGCACCGATGGGATTGTCATTTTCAGTCATGGAGGTCGGTAGCTTGGCGGTGTTCCCTCCACTCTGTGTACACTGCCGGGCGTGCTTAAGCCTATGCTCCGGCGGGTGGCGGTACGGTGGGCGTCTTGTCATATGTTGCGTCTGGTCGGTGAAGAAATGCGCAGCACCATGTCATTGACGGAAGCGATGTCAGGAATCTAGTGACCGCTGCTTGAGTAACTGCTGAAGGAATAGCTGTTCATGAAAGCATACATCCTGGCCCGTGCGGCGATCTCTGATGCAAATGGATATGCGACCTATTCGGCGGATGTGCCCGAGGTCGTTCGCCGCTTTGGCGGACGTTTCCTTGCCCGTGGTGGCCGGACGGTCGGCCTGGAGGGGGCCGTCTTCGAGGGCCGGGTCGTTATCATCGAATTTCCCGATATGGCGGCTGCTGAGGGCTTCTATAATTCACAGGAATATCAGATATTGAAGAAACGCCGTGCGCCATTTAGCTCGGTGGAGCTTATCGCCGTGGAAGGTGTTTGATGCGGCATCCGATAGCGATACTGCGCAGTTCTTCCTGATGGCCGGTAGTCAGTTCCGAGCAGTTGTGCAAACAGGATATGGCAATTCTTCTGTCCTCGAACTGCGGATGATAAATTCCAGTGATCCTGGGCCAAGTGAAGTGCGTGTACGGCATAGTGCGATTGGCGTGAACTTTCATGACATCTACGTTCGGACGGGTTTGTATCAGACGCTGACGATACCCGGCGTCCCCGGCATCGAAGCGGTAGGCGTAATCATCGCTGTTGGGCCGGGTTCCGGCGATTGGCGTGTCGGCCAGCGCGTCGCCTATGTAGATCGCGGCTATGGTGCCTATTGTGAGGAACGGAACGTCGCTACTTCGCTTCTTGCCGAACCGCCGGAGAGTCTTTCGGACGGCGTTGTGGCGACATCGCTCGTTCGCGGCCTGACCGCCGCGATGCTGTTGGAAGAGGTGTATCAGGTGCGGCCGGGCGATCGCTGCCTGATACATGCGATCGCCGGCAGCATGGGCCAAATGCTGGCGAGCTGGGCCCGGCATATCGGTGCCGCGGTGGTCGGAACGGTAGGTAAGCGGTCGGTTCCTCCCGAGATCGCAGCTGTCTGCGATAACATCTATTCCTATGTCGAAGACGGCTGGAGCGAGCGGCTGGTGGCCGAACAAGGCGCGACATTCGATTATGTCTGCGACTCTGTCGGCACTCCCACTTTCGGCACATCGCTCAAGGCAGCGAAGTCCTGCGGCCATATTGCGCTGTTTGGTCAGTCAGGTGGAAAGGTGGAGCAGATTGACGTCGACAGGTTGGCTGTAAAGTCGCTCACGATAACGCGCCCCATCCTATTCGACTTTATCGCCGACGCCGTTCGGCGTGGCTCGATGATGCGCAGTCTCACAGATATGGTCAACGCCCGCGTGCTGCGCTTTCCCGATCCCCTCTGCCTTCCCCTCGCCAAGGCAGGGGAGGCACAGGCCATGCTCGAGGAACGATCCGTCACGGCACCCATCGCTCTCATTCCGTAGCCGGCCGATTGGCTGTGATATCGTCAGAAGTATCAAGCATGTTCGACACGTCGGATATGGCCATCATTCGTTGGTGTCGGGAGTTTTCATATAAGGCACGGCAATGTCGAATCGGACCGCCGTATACGTATTGACCGGCCGAACGCGTGTTGACACGATCGACCGCAGCTGTTTGGTCGAGCCGCACCATCGCCCATCGCGGTGACTTGAACTATTCCTCTCCAAAAAAGCGCCGGGTGTCTGCGTAGGTCGCCAGATGAGCCGTCGTACCTCCGTCCGCATGGATGATCTGCCCGGTCAGATGCGCGGCGTCGGAGGATGCCAGAAAAGCGACGATCCGGGCGATATCGTCCGGATCGGCAATTCGCCCCGTCAACGAGGCATCCTCGTTGATAGAGATGAAGGCTTCCGGAACCGCGGCCTCGAGCATCGGGGTCCGCACCATCGACGGAGCGATCGCATTGCAGCGGATTCCGCGCCGCCCAAAGCGCGTGGCGACATGCTGCGTGAGAATGTGAATGGCGCCCTTGGAAACGCTGTATGCGGGCATCCTGTTGAACGCACTGACGCCGTACATCGAGGTGGTGTTGATGATCGCGCCGCCGCCGGTCTTCAGCATTTCGATCACGCCGTACCTGCAGCCCAGCATGGTGCCTCGCAGCGTCCCGGCCATGACGGCATCCCATGTCTCGGTCGAGATCGAGAGGATGTCGACATCCTCGCCAAGAACGTGGGTCGGCGCGTAGGCGGCGTTGTTGTGCAGGATATCGATGCGGCCGAACCGTGCCACGGTGGCCTCAACGGCCGCCTTGATGTCGGCTTCCACACGCAGATCCATGTGGATGCTCTCCGCTCTGCCTCCCATCGCGTGGATTTCAGAGGCAACCGCGGCGCCGGCGTCTCGATTGGTTCCCGCAATCATGACGGCCGCGCCACGTTCCGCCATCAGCAATGCCGTGGCACGGCCGATGCCGGATCCCCCACCGGTGATCAGTGCGATTTTGTCATGCAGAGACGACATAATGCGTGTCACCGGTGGGGGAGGGGGGATCAGAAGCTGACGCCGAGCGTCACGCCGTAGGTCCGTGGCGGTGCGGCCCGATCGATATCCGCATTGCCGACTTGTTCGGAGCGTCCGATGTAATACAGCGAGTCCGTGAGGTTGCGGCCCCACACACTTGCCCGGTAGCGCTCATCGGCCGATGTCCAGGACAGCCCCACGTTGAGGACGGCATAAGACGGCTGCCGAATGCGATTGTCGGGATAGTAGTAGAAGCCATCGTTGTAGGAGACGGAAACGTTCGGCGTGAAGGTGCCGATTTCACTTTCGATCTCGTATTGCACGGCCAGATTCCCGGTGAACTTCGGTGTGCTGATCGTCCCGTTGCCGGTCGCGGTTGTCGGCGGCGGGGCCAGTACACCACTGCTGTCGACGTAGGGAGCGTCCGGATAGGACAGATATTTCCCGTCCAGATAGGCGAGACCACCGGTTATCCGGAGCGCGCTGGAAAGCTGGGCTTCGAATTCACCCTCGATGCCGCGAATGCGTGCCTTCGGACCGTTGAGCACCGTGGTGCCTCCGGGAACCGGGATCTGCGCCTGGATATCGCGGTAGTCATACCAGAACGCTGCGAGGTTGAGGCGGAGCTGCCTGTCGAACAGCGTCGATTTCAGACCGACTTCATAGGCATCGTTCGTTTCCGGCTTGTAAGGCGCGTCGGCGGGTGCGGCGACGTTGTAGCCGCCACTTTTGAAACCACGATTGTACGAGGCATAGGCCATCACGTCGTCGTTCAGCTTCTGGTCGAGCGAGACACGCCAGGTGAGACGATTGAAGCGCTGGCGCGCATCCGGCACCGGAATCTCCGCGCCGCCCACACTGAACATGTCCGTGACGAACTTCTGACGTTCCGACGTGTAGCGCAGGCCGGCGGTCACGCGAGTCCCTTCGAAGACTTCATAGGTCGCCTGGCCAAACCCGGCATAGGAGCGGGTCGACTGGGAGTCGTTCAGAACGATGAGCGTGCCGGCGAGGTCGACGGTCGCATCGTCAAAGCCCGCCTTCGCATCGTAGTAGTAACCGCCGACCACCCAGTTGAGTTTGTCGGTGTCACCGCTGAGCTGAAGCTCCTGGCTGAACGTCCTCACCTTTTGCGGGAAGACATCTTCCGTCAGCATTGCCGGCACGCCGTCTTGATTGAGGGACCAGGTTGATTTCAGTTTGCGATAGGCCGTGATGCTGGTCAGCGTTATAGCGCCGATCTCCTGATCGATCCTTCCCGATATGCCGCCGGACTTGCTGCGGGCGAATTCCGGGAAGTTCGAGTTGGCGTTGTAGCGGCCGGGGAATACCGAGCCATCCGGGCCCACGACACCCTTGGCCAGACGATAGGTGTTGTTATCGAATGCGTAGGCATAGTCGCCTGCGATCACGATCTTCGTCGTATCGGTCGGCTCGATCAGCAGTTTGGAACGCAGCGCAATATTGTCTTTGGCCTGCTTGCCGACTTCCTCGCCGTTGAACAGGTTCTTGCCGAAACCCTTGCCCTGATTGGCATAAGATACCGCCAGGTCGATGGCGGCCTTGTCCCCAAGGCCGGTCGTGCCGTAGAAATTGGCTTCGAGAGTATCGTAGTTCCCATATGTGACCTCGGCATTCACCGCCGGGACCATGGATGGGTCCTTTGTGATGATCTGGATGACGCCGCCCGTCGTGTTGCGGCCGAACAAGGTTCCCTGCGGACCTTTCAGAACTTCGATACGTTCAATGTTATTGAAGCTGAACACGCTGGCCTGCGGCGACGCATAGTACACGCCGTCCACATAGATCGCGACGGCCTGTTCGACATTGGGTCCGACCAGATTGGTGCCGACACCGCGCAGATAGACGTTGCCTTCGTTGCCTGTCCTGTTGAAGGTCAGGGCGGGAATGGTAAGCGTCAGGCTCTGGGTGCCGGTCACGCCGGCAACCGCGATCTGGGAACTGGTCACGGCGGCGACCGAGATCGGAACGTCCTGTAGCCTTTCGCTGCGACGCTGTGCCGTCACGACGATCTCCTGGACGCCGAGGTTATTGTCGTTGTCCACGACATTCTCCGTCTGGGCGGCCGCGGCCGACGCGCCGCAAAGCGTGAGTGCGATGGAACTCGCGCCGATCAACGGAACCAGGCGCGGAGACCGGTTCGACCGAGATGCGGTGTCTGTTCGATATCCCTTCAACATATATATCCTCCCCTAAATATTTAATTTTGATACTATTTGTAGATTTGGCCCGTTCGTCTTACCCGGAAGTTCAATCCTGTTTCGGGCTGGGTAGGCCCTTTCCAAATTCCAGATTCAGCCAATGCAATTCCCAAGGGGCATCGATGACCGTGAGAAGGTCCTCGAGAGCCTTGTCATGCGCGGCACTGCTGGAATGAACCTCGAACGCGCTGTCGTCTGCGTAGCGTTCGTAGAACCAGATCGTATCGGGATCGGATTCCGGCAGGTGCATGATGTAAAGAAGCGCGCCGGGTTCCTTGGCGACCTGGCTGAACATTGGCTTCAGCATCTCGATCGCTTCCGCCCGCCGCCCGGGGGCTATCTTGAATTTCGCGATATGTCCGTTTGTCCGTGCCATTTTGTGTTACCCTTGGGAGACGGCCGCTGGGCGTTGCTGCGAGGTGAGTCCGGTGAGTGCGGCGTAGAGTTCATCGAGACCGAGAGTTCCGGGCTTGGAACCGTCGCGAACCATTCGCTGCACGGTCTCGTGCAGAAACAGATTGATCGGCGTCGGTATGCCCAGCTCCCGCCCGATCAGTACGACCTCGCCATTGAGATAGGCCACTTCGCTGCTGGTTCCGCGTGCCATGCTCTGCCAGGATGAGCCCCCGGGAAAGGGTTGCCCGTCGATCGTGCTGAAATTCAGCACGCTGCCAAGGCGCGCTATGACCTGATCGGAAGGAACGTACGAAAGCAAGGCGGCGTCGAGGCACGTCTTGCCTTCTTCACCCGCCAGTCTTGCAAGGTCGACGAGTTCGGCAATCGTGGAGCCGGATACGGCCTGAAGCCCATTGTTGAGGTTCATCAGGAGCTTCGCACGCTTCCAGGCCATGATGTCCGGGCGGGCCACGGCATCGAAGCCGGCCGCCTGGAGATCGCGCGCGATCTGATCCGCCGTGCTGTCCGCCCCACCCGGAACGCGACCGATATCAAGAATGCCCGGCGATGAGCCCGTATAAATATCGACGTGACCGGGTTTCATATGGGCCGAGGCGATGAATACGAAGCCGCCATAGACCTTAGAGAACTGACGAAGCGCCAGTCGTTCGTTCTCAACGCCGTTCTGCGCGCACAGGATTATCGTGTCGGGTACCGCCACGACGAGTTCCTGAAGCGCCGCTGCGGTATCCTGCGTTTTCACCGCCAATACGACGATATCCTGAGCGCCGATGTGGGCTTCATCCGGGCTCCCGACGACATCGACCTTCAGGCGATCGTCGCTGGACGGTGTACGCAGGCGCATACCACCTTCCTTCAGCGCCCGGAGATTGGCGCCGCGGGCGATAAAGGTGACGTCCGCGCCGGCCTGCAGGAGCCGACCTCCGATCGCGCCGCCGATCGCGCCTGCGCCATAAACGATATAGCGCTTCACGATGGCGTTCCCTCGCCGCCACCAAGCCCCTTGTTCTCGATGACAAGAAGATTGGTTTCCTCGACAGCGCTTGTGACCTGGGGCAGAAGGTCGGTCAGCTTCGCATAAGCTGTGCTGGAATGATGGCGAAGACGGGATTCCTCATCGGCGAAAACCGAATACAGCCAAATCGTATCCGGCTTTTCCTGATCCGAATGCACCAGAAAAACAATTGTGCCCGGCTCTTCCGCCTCAACATAAGCGTGCAGATCGCGCATCGCGTCGAGCAATGGCGCACGCCATTCCGCTTGCAGTCTGAAAGACGATATTTTCCCGATCAACGACATATTATCTCAAGACCTCCACGATCTCATGAAACGAGATTCTTTTTGATGAATTGTTCGTCCAGAACGAGCCCATGCCCCGGTGCTTCCGTCAGCACCAGCTGACCGTCTTTCAGCGCTGGCCGTTCAAGGAAGAGATCCTCCGTCCAGGGCATGCCTTCCACGATCTGCCCATTGGGAATGCCGGCGATACAATGGGCATAAACCTCCGGGATGATGTGGCTGGCGATCTGGATTCCAAAGGCTTCCGCCAGTGCGGCAACCTTGCGGAACTGCGTGATTCCGCCAACCCTCAGCAGGTCGACCATCAGGATATCGACAGCGCGCGCTTTGAGGAGCCGAAGCAGGCTGGGCGCGTCATAGTGATACTCGCCCGAGCAGATCGGCGTCGACAGCGCTGCCGCGATCTCCGCCTGACCGTCGATGTCGTGCATCAACGTCGGGTCCTCGATCCAGTGGAGATCGAGATCCTCGAGGGCGCGGCCCATGCTGATCGCGCGGCTTGGCGACCAGGTCTGATTGATATCGTACATGAGGGCGATATCGGGCCCTATGGCATCGCGCACGGCGCGAACCCGGCGAACGACATCGGCCACGGGGCCGAACCGGTCGTTGCCCGGCCTCATCTTCATGGCCTTGTAGCCTGCCTTCACCGATGCTTCCGCCGCGCGTTGCAGTGCGTCGAGATCTTCGGCCAGCAGGCTGCCGCTATCGTAGACGGGCGCAGCGTTCGAGGCTCCGCCCAGCAGCCGCCAGATCGGCTGGCCATAGTCTTTGCCAATGATGTCCCAGACCGCGATGTCGAGGGCTGCGCCGGCGATGTTGAGAAGCCCGCCGGGGCCGATCCAGTTCGCCGGATAGTACATCCGGGCGACGATCTGTTCGGGCTGGCGCGGATCGAGTCCGATCAGGAGCTGGCCGAGTTCTTCCGTGATCTTGCAGAGCGATCCATGAAATTCCGGGTTGAGCGTCAGCGTGTGGCCCACGCCTTCGATCCCGGCGTCGGTGCCGACGCGCACCACCACGGCAGCCAGCGGCACGCTCAGCGCTGCCCGCAAGCTGTCTGGCAAGGACGCAGGCATCGGGCGGGGTACCGCCACGGCCCTGACATCGACACTTGTAATCTTCAATGGACAAAACTCCCCAATACGAACCGCACCAGACAGATGAAGCAGCACATCGACAGTCCGCCAGAAACCCCGCCGGGCCTTCCGCAGAAATCCTCGCCAATGGAATGTCATGAATCGTTGCGCTGAGGTCTGGTGGCCTCATGGCCGCCGCGAAGAGGAAGTCCTTCGCCTTCGGCCGGGTGCAACTGCTCAGTGCACGACAGACTGCCGCGCCAACGCCTCCCCATTCTCCATAGGCCGCCTTGTGGTGGCCGAGCTTATGGGGTGCAGCCTATACTTGCGATCGAATGCATGTCAATAGAACTATCTATATGGCAAATTATGATATCGATAGAGGCTGGAATCGTCTTCCGGAGGCACAGTCGCTCTGCGTTTTCGGCGGCCTTGGTGTGGCGGGCACATATCCCGGCTCCGCGGACGGCATTATCCGGCGCGTGAGACCGTTTATGGTGATTTGACGGGGGCGTCATTCGGAATGTCAATCGGGTTGGCGGCGTATATCCCGCTACTCAGCGCTGCGCCCCGTTCAGATATGTCGGTTCAATAAATCTATTGATACATATGTCTTTCCGCGTTGACAGGGGTCGATCCTCCCCATATTTTCCGTGACTTCAGGCAGTCAAAAATCTGCCTTGTTCAATATCATCATTGGGGAGACGGTGCTGTGAACGCAAAATGGCTCGATCATTATCTGGGCGGCTGGTCTCGGCATTGTGACGGCCAGGATGCGTCTGCCTCTGCCATGGTCGAGGGCGCGAGTCCCGGTATCGTGTATGGCGACATCAATCTGGCCGACGCCTTCGAAGGGCATGAGGGCGTCCGCCAGATGTGCGCCCTGGCATCGGGCCTGCTCCCCGGGGCGTTGATGGTGGTCAAGGAGCGGATCGTCGCCGATGATGCCTGGGTCGTCCGTTGGGAGCTTCAGGGCCGTGCCGCGGAGCAGGATCGCACCTATGCGATCCATGGAACCTCCTGGGGAAGCCTGGATGCCGACGGGAAGGTTCTGTCGCAAACCGACTATTGGAACCCCGGACACTATGAAGTGCAGGTCGGCAAGCCGCTCTTTTGAATGCAAAGGGTTCGCACATCTAAGAGGCCGTTTCTGCCCTGATACTCTGGCGACTTCGGTGCTGCGCACCGTGACGGATTATTCCACACGAATACACAACTCGAGTCCGATCTATCCGAGGTTCGGATGGTTGAGCGGGGCTGAAGGTCACGGCCGAGAAGTACTACTTCGTGTCGGAAGCTGCGGTTTGCTACCTTTGACGCCGGCGACCTGATCAATGATCCCGCTGATGTCGTGATCAAGACAACCGTGATCAAGACAACGACGTCTGGCATCACCCCCGGACAGGCCAGGACTCCGCTAATTTAAGCTGCGAGTTGTGCCGTATCTTCTGACGATGGATACTGCCTGGATTGATTTTGAAGGGGAGAGGAAGATGACGGCTTTGAAAGCGCTCTCGACGAGTGACCTGTCAGCCGAAGCGAGGGCCGCGCTCGACGGGCGCTTTGGAGAGCGCGTTAGCTATTCTGAGGCGATCCGGTTGCAGCACGGCCAGAGCGAGGCTCACTATGCCGCGCGACTGCCGGACGCCGTGGTGTTCGTGGAGAGCAGCGAAGATGTAATTTTCGTTACCCGGCTCTGCACAGAACATGATGTCAAGCTCACTGCATACGGAGCGGGCACCTCGATGGAGGGCAATGCGATACCGCTTAGCGGCGGTATATCGCTCGACATGAGCCGAATGAATCGTATCCTTCGCGTCAACGCAGAAGATTGCGACGTCGTTGTCGAGCCTGGCGTGACCAGAATCGCACTCAACAATCACCTGCGCGATCAGGGACTCTTCTTTCCTGTTGACCCCGGTGCTGACGCAACGATCGGTGGTATGGCTTCAACCCGTGCTTCGGGAACCAATGCCGTCCGATACGGTACGATGCGCGAGGCAGTGCTCGGCCTGCGCGTCGTCATGGCCGATGGTCAGGAAATCCGCACAGCGCGCCGCGCGCGCAAATCCGCCGCCGGCTATGATCTAACCCGCTTGTTTGTCGGTTCAGAGGGCACGCTCGGCATCATAACCGAGTTGACCTTGCGCCTTCACCCGATCCCTGAGGTGATCTCGTCGGCAGTCTGTAGCTTCGAGACGCTCGAAGGCGCAGCGGCGACCGTGATCCAGTCTATCCAATGCGGGGTGCCGCTTGCTCGCGCTGAAATACTCGACGACGTTACGATGGGGGCGGTCAATCGTTGGGCGAAGCTTGACTATCCTGAGAAGACAACCCTGTTCTTTGAGTTCCACGGGTCGCCATCGGCAGTTGCAGAGCAGGTCGAGACTGTGAAGAAACTCGCCACTGGAAACGGCGGTGGCGGTTTTCAGTGGTCCAATCTTCCCGAGGAGCGGGCCCGACTGTGGAAGGCGCGGCACGAAGCTTATTATGCGGCGGTCAATCTGCGTTCTGGCGCGGTCGGCTGGTCGACCGACGTTTGCGTGCCGATCAGCCGACTTCCCGAGTGCATCGCGGAAACAAAGCGCGATCTGGAAGCAGCATCCATTCCGGCGGCGATCCTGGGACATGTCGGCGATGGAAATTTCCACGTAATTTTTTCGCTCGATCCTTCCGCACCCCAAGAAATGGAAGAGGCGGCCGCGATTAACGCCCGCCTGATTGGTAGGGCGTTGTCGATGGACGGAACCTGCACCGGCGAGCACGGTATCGGCCTAGGCAAACAAAAAGCTCTTGTGGACGAACTGGGCGATAGCGTCGATATCATGCGCCGCATAAAGCACGCTCTCGACCCGCGAGGGATTCTGAATCCCGGCAAAATCTTCTTCGGTGAGAAAGGTGGCGCCAATGGCCAGTATCCGGGCGATCGACGGCCTTGAGGTTATCCATAGCCAGCTGCGCGTTCTCAGCTCTGTATCGAACAATGCAGTCGTGCCTTGGAGGTGGTTCTGGGCGGGTAAACGGCGCCTAGATCTTGAGATGGGTTCCGCAGACATAGCCGTCATTCCCTGCTTCGGTTTAGCCCGCCATAAGCTGCCCCACCTTCAGGCACTTGCCGGGGAGGACAACGACGGATTAGAGGCATATCTGCTTATGGGCAAAGTCCTGAAAACCAGACCTCGGATGGCCAATCGTTTCATTATGCTCCGTCAGCCCGTACGAGTCTCTAGGCCGACGCAACTAGGGCAGATAGAAATGACTGCTCTGTGAACTCTGAGAAGTGATCGGAAGCCAAAATTGCTTATTGCAACAGCTTGCCACCTTCACGAGGTTGCGCTTGAAAGATTTCGAGAGCCGATACCACGAAGGCCCATCTGTCAGAGACTTCTCAACAAGAAGCGTTGAACTTTTCCACTTGGTGTCTTCGGCAATTCGCTCACGAACTCGATTTCGCGAGGATAGGCATGGGCCGAAAGCCGCTTACGAACATGCTGCTTCAAACTTTCAGCCAAAGCTGGAGCGGGTTCTATTTCCGGCTTGAGGACGACAAAAGCCTTTACAATCTCGGTGCGCTCTGGGTCTGGTTTTCCGATTACAGCCGCTTCAAGGATTGCCGCATGCTCCGCCAAGACGCTTTCGACGTCGAACGGGCCGATGCGATAGCCAGAAGACGTAATTACGTCATCCGTACGCCCGACGAAGGTCAGGCTTCCGTCTGAACACCACTCGGCAGCGTCCCCTGTACGATAATAGCGGTCGGGACTTGGCGGTGCCTCTCTATAGCCTTGAAACCAGAAAAGAGGCGACTGCGAACGGTCGATCGCCATCTCGCCTGGAACTCCTATTCCCACTTCGCTCCCTGCATCGTCCAATACTGCGACACGATAGCCTGGGGACGGAAATCCAGCCGAACCAGCGCGAGCGAAGCGATCGAAAGCATTGTGATTTGCTACAACCATGCCGAGCTCAGTCTGACCGTAATGATCGTGAATGGCGACCCCAAGATGCTCCTGGAACCAGCGATTTATCTCTGGAGGCAATGGCTCGCCCGCGCTCGAGATCATCCTGAGTTGATCTTTAATTGGCATTACCGCTTCAGCGCCCGCCACCATAAGAAGCCTGAATGCTGTTGGCGAGCCTGCAAGATTAGTGATACCTCTCCGGCGGATGACCCGGATTGTTTTTTCCGCGTCAAACGCGCCGCTGTAAAACGTCGTGGAATGGCCGAGCAGCAAAGGGCCAATCAATGCGTAGTACAAGCCATATGCCCAGCCTGGATCCGCTAAATTCCAGAACCTGTCCTCCGGCATAAGCTCAATGCCCTCACGCATATAGCCGGCAAATGCAACCAGGGCGCGTAGCGGGACATCGAGCGACTTGGGCTTTCCGGTGGTGCCCGACGTGAACATGCGCAAGAATGGGGATTCTGGCATTAAGCCCACGGGTTCGAGGCGAGGCGAAGCTGCATTCAGCTCCGTCCAGAAGTCAAAATCTCCATCTCGCGCACCGGATTTCGAAACTGTGATGACCGTCGGGAGATGGTCAAGGCCGTCTAGTTTGTTCCGGTTGCCCTCGTCCACCAGCAGCAGTCTCGCCTGCGCATGTCGAAGACGATGATCGATGGCGGTGTCGCCGAAAGCCGTGAACAAAGGCAGGAACACAGCGCCCAGGCGCCATGTCGCAACGGCAGCGATCATCAGTTCACAACCACGCGGAACCAGCGCGGCTATGCAATCACCGGGCGCTATATTCTGCCGGGCAAGAAAGTCGGCAAACCTTGCCGATTTGGTCCACAACTCACCGAAAGTGAGGGCGGTCGACTGATCATCGCTTTCGTAAAACAGCGCCGGCGCATCCGGCCTTACCGTCGCATGCCGGTCGCAACATTCGAAAGCGGCGTTGATGCCGGGACGCAAACCATTCGACAGAACATCCGCTGCGATTGCGAGATCAAACGCCTCATAAGCTGCTTTGTAACTCATACGACTCATCTTATGGCTCCACCTCTGGGGCGCGGAAGCGGAACCAGCCGTCCCATGTGATGTCGGTCTCGCTCACAGATTCTGGAAGACGGGTTGGCGACCTTCGGCAAATGCCTCGATGGCCTCTTTGTGCGTCGCGCTGCGAAGCGTCACTGTCTCATAAGCCATGGACGCGTCGAGAATCGAGTGCGCGAGCTGACGCAGCCCGATATTGACACTCACTTTGGTCCACCTGATTGCGTCACGAGGCCCATCGGCGAGACGCTGCGCCATTTTTCGAACCGCATCGTCGAGTTCGGCCGCTGGCAGTACGTGATTGACCAGCCCCATCCGCGCAGCCTCCGGCGCCGTGATCTGATCTCCGGTCATAAGGTATTCCTTGGCACGGGAATATCCGATGAGTTGCGGCCAGATGATCGCACCACCATCGCCGGCTACAACGCCGACACTGACATGCGGATCGGCTATCACAGCATGGTCGGCCATGTAGGTGATGTCGGAAAAAAGCGCGATCGTGGCGCCCAACCCTATCGCGTGGCCATTCACCTTCGCAATGACGGGCTTTTCGAGGTCGAGTAGCCCGTAGACAATTCGCTTCGCGTCGACACTGCTAAGATAATGGCCCGGCGCTCCATAATCCTCGGCATGACGCTGCATGGCCTTGAGATCGCCGCCTGCGCAGAAGGCTTTCCCTGCCCCTGTCAGTACTACGACGGCTGCATTGTCGTCCAGCGCGACATCGTAGAAAATGTCGGCAAGCTCGCGATGCAACTCATGATGTATGGCATTATATTGTTGCGGCCTATCAAGAGTAATGTTCAAAATATCCCCGTCTCTCTTGACGGAAATATATTCGTACCTGTCGTAGTTTACGTTCATACCCAAACCCTTCTATATGAAATATTTAGTTTAGAACTTATACCCTATTGTCACGCCATAGGTCGCAGGCATGCCGGTCAGACGCGCGACGGTGTCGATGACGTGGGTTACACTCTGCAAGTAGAATTTATTCGTCACATTGTGCCCCCATATCTGAGCGCGCCAACGGCCCTTCGTGATACCGGCGCGCAGATCGAGCAGCCCATAGGCGGGGAGACGGAAATCGGGACTGCCTCCGAACGAGGCTACGCTGTCGGATCGATGTGCATAGGACGCGCCGACATAGGCTTCACTGTCGGCAGTGAGCGGAAACATATATTCGCCATCAATCGAATATTGCCATTTCGGTGAGTTGGGAAACTCTTCCCCGCCAAGGTTAACGGAGTTTGCAAAGGGATCATTGGCCAAGAAGTCACCGCGCACCCTGGTTCGAAGATATATTCCGTTGGCCGTGATGGTTATGCCATCGACAGGCTTGAATACGCCGTCGATCTCCACACCAAGCACATCGGACTTGGGGATGCTTATCAATGCCGGGACCTGGCCGAATGCGCCATCGATATAACCGATCAGCTGTTTGCCGCGGTAATCGTAATAAAAGGCTGATCCCGAAAGCTGGACCTTCCTGTCGAGCAGTGACTGTTTGATGCCGACCTCATAGGCTAGGACCGATTCCTGCTCCACGGGATTGAACTGGTCCGGCACGAAGGCAGGTACGGTCGGGAAACTGCCGGCCTTATAGCCCTTGGTCACGTTCGCGTAGAATAGCTGGTTCGATCCCGGCTTGTAGGTCACGCCGAGACGCCAGGAGAGATTATCTTCGCGGAGCGACTTGTTGACCACGGGTACAGCCGTGAAGGTTGTCGGATCGATGGTGACGCAGCTCCCTTCGGAAATGGGGGCAGCAGCTATCAGCGAGAAGGCCGCGGCCAGGAGGCCGTCACCGGTATCGTACAAGCATCCGCTAAAGTTATTGGTCGACGTCGTATAACGTACAGACGCCTGCACGCCGAGCCGGTCGGTCAATGCGACATCAACACTTCCGAAGCCCGCATAGGTCCGCACTTTCTGGCGGTTGCTGTTGATGAATTCCACGAACCGCAGAGGGCCGATACCCGAACTCGTCCCGACATAGTGGCCGGTTTGATTGTCGCTAGAACTGTCGTCCTGAAAATTGCCTCCCACCATCCAGCGGATGCCGCCATCGAGAGTCTTTCCCGATAGCCGCAGTTCCTGGGAGAAGGAACGAATCTTTGCGCGGATCGTCAGCAAGAAATCGTTGACGTTCACTCCGTCTGGATCAATCGGCGCGTTCTGCCGTAAATCCGAATAGGCGGTGATAGAAGTGAGGGTGACGAGGTCCGAAATATCCAGATCCCCCCGCACAGAGCCTTGAAAGAAGCGGTCATCCCGTTGCAGGTTCGTACCGGGATCCCAATCGGCCATTCGAGCGTTGCGTGGCGCTGGCGCATAAGCGGTCAGGGCCGGAACGAGGTCCTGGTAACCGTTGGCGACCGCAGGCGCGAAGCGGACGAACTGCGCCGCCTGGCTATCGCTCTTGTCGCGCCATCCATTGATATTGAATTCGAGGCGAAGCGTGTCGGTCGGCTCCGCATCGATCAGAAAGCGACCAGCGAGGAAATTGCGCGATCCAAGACCATCATCCCGTGTGGCGCTGCGCTGCCATGCGCCACGCTGCTCCGTGCGAACCGCGAGTCTTGCGTTGATTCCGGACGATATGGGGCCGCTTACAAATGCCTGACCATCCAGCTGGTTGAAGCGCCCATAGCTGCCCTCGATCCCCACCTCGAACGATGATGTCGGTTTGGCAGCGATGAAGTTGATAGCTCCCCCCGTGGAGTTTTGTCCAAAGAGCGTACCTTGCGGTCCTTTCAAAATCTCGACGCGCTCAAGGTCTAGAGCGGCGCCGGGGGTCATCGACGAATAAGGAAGGGGCACCTGATCGACATAGACGCTCACGGCGGGCGCGACCGCAACGGAGATGTCCTTGAACCCGATGCCCCGGATGGTGAATACGGGAGAGCCATAGTCGCTAGGCTGGAATGTGAGACCCGGCGCAATCTTGGCGAGGTCAGCAACGTTGGACACGCCCCGCTTGTCGAGCTGCTCACCCGAAGCGGCCGTGATGGACATCGGCACATCGGAAAGCCGTTCTGCCCTTTTTTGTGCGGTGACGATGATCTCGTCGGTTTCCGCAGAAGCAGGGAATGCTGCACCGCGCTCGGACACGGGCTCGGCAGCCTGTGCCGCGCCCGCCGCGAATACACTCGTGGACGAAATTAGAACTGTCGACATCCCTTTTGCAATTTTCATAAGATTCTCTCCCCAACTCCGTCCCCATGGTTGTTCGGGACGTCTTGTTTGTGCTGTTATGCTTATTGCGGCGCATTGCGGCGCGCGCCGCCGGGCCGCTCGATTCCGGCCGGTGCCGTCAAGCCACCTCATGGCGGATTGCAAGATCCTTCAAAATGGAATGCACGGACTCCGTTACGGCGGCATCAGGCTTCGCACCGAGCAGGACGCGAACCACAAGCCCGTGCACGGGATCGTCCAAAACCCGAATCTCGTGTTCGGCCTGGTCGAGAACCGGCGCGAGAAGGTCGACACAGGCCCGGCGCGCGGCGTCGAGGCGAAGCGTCGGCTTGAACACCTTTCCCACCGCGGTCAGCGGTAGGGTGTCCACAAAATATATGTTGGCGGGTGCAGCGGGCCGCTCGGCAACCCGTTCGCGCGCGTAGGCTTGAAGCTCTGCTTCGGTCACGTCGTGTGCCGCGCTCCGGACGACATAAGCTACGGGTAGTTCGCCGGCGTAGCGGTCGGGCTTGCCCACCGCCGCCACGGCAGCAACGGCGGGATGATCAGCAAGAGAATTTTCGACGATGGCCGGATCGATGTTATGCCCACCGCGAATGATGATATCCTTCTTCCGCCCGGTCAGAAACAGGTAACCGCTATCGTCCATGCGGGCTGTGTCGCCCGTGTTGAGCCAATCAGGCAGTGGCCAAGCCTTTGCGTTGGCAGAATGAGGAAGATAGCCTGGCGTTACATTTGGTCCTCGAAGCAGAAGGATCCCGGGTTCGCCAGCATCCGCTTCACGGACGAAACCGCCTTCATCGTCGAGTATAGCGATGCGGACGTCCTGATACGGCGCTCGGATGCCGATCGTCCCGATTCTCTGCTCGCCATTCCGCGGATTTGCGACGGACGTCGAACAGGATTCGGTCATCCCGTACCCTTCGAGGATCGATGCTCCCGTCTTTTCAAGAAATGCGGAAATGATGTTGTTTGGCAACGGCGCGGCACCGCAGATTCCGAAACGCAGGCTGGAAATATCCTGTTGCTGGATCGGACTGTCCAGCAGTGCGGAATAGACCGTCGGCACGGCACAGAAGATAGAGACCCGATAGCTGGCAATGATATCCCAGAAATTCGTGATGGTGGCTGCAGCTCGAAACCCATCGGGACCGCCCATGACAACATGCGCGCCAGCCGCAAATGGAGCCAAGCTCAACAGGATTGTTCCCGTGACGTGGAACAGCGGGGCTGCGTTGAAGATTGTATCGTCAGCGGTATATCCGAACCCGCAACAGCTCTGCCAGGCATTGGCAATCTGGTTGCGATGGGAGTGTGTAACAAGCTTGAGCTCACCAGTGGTACCGCCAGTGTGATAAAGTGCTGCGATTTCCCCGCCGTTTGCCGGCGGCGAAAAATCGAGGCTGTCGCCATTGCAACACGCCAACTCGGCGTGGAATTCGACAAGTTCGCTGTCCAGCGGAGCGTTCGAAACGCTCAAGATGATCACGTCTTGCGGACACCCGGCCTTTGCCTTTTCGTACAGGCCGGATGGGTGCCCCGGCGGCAAGGTGATGACGATCCGGGTTTTCGCGGCGCGGATGATCGCACCGATGGCCTTTGCATCGAGCAAAGGATTTATGGGATTGCCCCGCCCCGCCGCCTCAGCCCCCCATAGCGCAACCTGAAACTCGGGGATGTTTGGCAGCAGGATTGAAACGGACTCGTCCGGCTTTAGACCAAGCCGACGGAACAGGTTGGCTGCCCGGGTGATCTTTTCGAACAGCTGACCATAGGTCATGGTCACGTCGGCGTCCGACGGTCTGCCCAGCGGAAGAGCCGTCAATGCGGGCCGATCCGGAAGCCGTTTGGCGGTGGCTCGGATCACGTCATAAGTTGTCGAGAATGGCATGCGTTCGTCGATCGGCACGCGCTCGATCTCCTCGACGTCGCCGAGGCAGCGCAGAGGGTTCCAATCTCCGTCCAATGCGCCGCTTTCGGGGGTCGTGCCCATCGTCAATCCCAACCTGGCCACGAGAATTCGCCATCCATGGCCTTGCAAAGCCTTAGAAGTATGTCGTGGAATACCTCGCCTGTGCTGTGGCCTTCCATGAAGGCAACATTATCGAGCTCGTCTAGAATGAGGGGCGGAACGCCCGGCATAAGAACCGACTTCGACTGGGCCCATTTCTGGGTCTGATTGCGAAAGCGCTCCGTAATGACAGGCTGAACCGCATAAAATGGATCGCTCATGGCTTCTTCGAGCGATATGAACTCGACCCCGGCGGCGGCAAAGGCGTCGAGAATCTGGCCCATGCATTCACCCGCGATCGGCGATCCGTGCGCCAGCCAGATCTGCGGCGGAATGCGCCCGAACATCGCATGGCCAGCTGCAGTGTGAAGGCGCAACTGATCGATGGCAGTGTCCACGAAGCTTTTGCGAAGAAACGCCAGCGCCTGCTGGTCGCCAAGCTTGTGGGCCCGCCAGAAGGGCACGATCCAGGCATGGTCGTAAAACCAGGCACTCAGCGGACTGGAGGTGAAGCCCTCGCTTTGGAGAAACGCCTCCACGCCGTCCCGTTTCTCCCGGCTGTTACCCCACATATCCATGCAGTATCTGAAATACTTCGTCGGGGCCTGTGACGACCATCTGCCGATAAGCTTTTCGGTTCGTTCGATATCGGCAATATATTTGGGAGCGTCGACCCAGTTGAGACTGCCATGGAGGTGGGTGTGGTTGGCTACATGGTGCCCTTGTTCCACCCAATGATCGAATACCTGATACAGCCTTGGATCGCTCTCCGCGGGCGCCGTGCTCGAAAAACTGTAGACTCCCTTTATACCATGAACTGCAAAGGCTGCGGTCATTTCGCGAGCCGTGCGCGCAGGCGATCTTCCGTCAGGTATCGGTGTCCCATCCCAAAGGAATAAATCATCGATTGTGACAGCCACTTTGACCGGACCATGAGGTGAAATCGGCTGCACTCTCGCTCCCCTCGACAATATGACGTTTTCCGCCATGCGCTTGTTGTGAGGATGCTAAGCTTGACCGCGGCAATTAGCTTCCATGTGAACGCACGATTGTTTTCGCCCGGGCGCACAGCGATTGCGTGAGCGGTAGCTGCGTCTTGGCGGCTCTTATCGGGCGAGCATCCCGTCGCCAGTTGACACTTTCAGGCGGAGAGGTACGTTTGAAGGTTAGCGGAGGCAGGTGGGCAAGAGGCAGAAGATAGCGTGATGACCGCAGTCGGTCGGACCTTCAGCACGTCAGAAGTGGCGCCGGAGGCGCGCACCCAGGCATGGTGCCAGGCCGTCGAGTCATTACATTTTGCAATGTCATTCGAAGCACATGTTCAGACGCCTTACAGAGGAGCTCTCAAGTCCTACGCTACCGCTGATTTTCGCCTCATATCTTTTGACGAGGAGCAGTGTAGTTTCCGCCGCGAACCTGCGCATATCAGGGCTGATCCAAGCACTGATATTGAATTGGTATCGCCGACCTCTGGTGAATGCACTGTCGAACAATTCGGATATGTGGCCGACTGCCGTGCGGGCCAGTTTGTTCTCCTTGATGCAAGCGCGCCATTTCGCATAGTTCAGCCAAAGCGGATGTCGGCATTGATGCTGAAGGTCTCCAGACCGGAAATCGAACGTCGCTTTCCCGATGTCGAAGCTATCTGCGGTCGGCCGATCACATGCTTAGCTGGACTGCCGCGCCTGGCTATCGACCTGTTTCAATCCATCGAGCGCGAGAGCAGCAGCATGGATAATGCGGAATTCCACTCCTCCTGCCATCACCTCGTCGATCTCCTCGCGCTGGCTATCGAAGGCGGGCAGCATGGCTCAAAATCCAATAGCGCGGTCCGTATGGCGACCTTCAAGCGTATCAAATTCCTCATACGTGAGAAAGTCTTCAGCGCAGAGTTCACTGCCCGGGATATCGCAGCTCAGCTAAACATATCCGAACGTTATGTTCAGTCGCTTTTTCAGGATTCAGGAACGACGGTGCGCGACTATCTCAGATCGCTCCGATTGAGCCGCGCTCAAGAGATGCTAAGCAGCCCGCGCTATAACCGCAAATCCATAACTGAGATTGCGTACGAGTGCGGCTTTCCGAGCAGTGCGTATTTCAGCACAGCGTTTCGTGAGCAGACGATGCAGACTCCGACCGAATACAGAAGATCGTTTTGGCGAAATGGAAAACGCCCTTGAGGTGGCCAAAAGTTCGTCGATAGAGCAAGCTTGGCAAGTTGAACCCACTTTATCAGTCGGTTCAAATCGATGTCGTCGTCCGGAAGCTCGAACATTTAGGTATCATTCATTGCGAGCGATCCTTCATCGATCGCGACAAAACTGTGTGCCGTTTTGACGGCAGCTACAGTTTCACCGAGTCCAGCCAGTCTAAATCGCCGCTATTAGTTTCGAAATAGGGCTCACCACTGACTTAGATTCAAGCGCGAGGTTGCCGGCGATCGTCCTCCAGTCGAATGTCTGCTTTCAGATGGTATGGACGGACCGACCATCTGAATGGCCAAGATAGGCGCGAAGCTGATAGGAGCGGTCGCCGCCGGAATGTTCGCTAGCCCGGTCGGCGCCCTTGGAAGGAGGCATTCCGGAGTGTCGAACGAAGCCGTCGTTATGTCTGTTTGCAGAGGAGTTCGATGGCTTCGGCGATGGTGGTGACCTCGGTTGCGATGTCGTGGATTTGTGCGGCGAGGTCTGCGGCCGTGTCGAAGGTCACTGCCTTTGCCTGTCCTTGGGCGGCGAGCATGGCGGCGTCTTCGAGCTGTGCGGTGAGGACGGCGAACAGTCTGCGGATGCAGTTTCGTCGTTCGTCGTGGCGCGCGTCGTCCATATCCTGACGAAGCGTTATGCCGTGCATGAAGTCCATATGCAGCATTTGCGCTGAGTGCAGATTGAGACTGGACTTCCGGTCGGAACAGAGCGTTCTGGGCTCCGTGAGCTGGCGGGGAGAACCCTGCGGCTCCGGCCCCGGCTGAGAACGCCCGGGGCTTCGGCTCGTGGGACCGCCTGCACGGTGCAGGCGCCCTAACGAGAAGGAGCTCCAAGTCATGTCCAGTGTTCGTAAAGTCGTAGCGGTCACCAAGACGGCGGCTGTGCAGAAGATGCTGCGCCGTACCGGCGGCGCGACGCTTGCCGAGATCACCGGCGTCACCGCGTGGCAACCGCACAGTGCTCGCGCATATCTCTCCGGTCTCCGGAAGCGGGGAGAGCTGCTTCGGCGCGACGTCCGCAAGGATGGCACAACCTGCTACCGGCTCGGCGAGGCGGCGGCCTGACCATGGAGAGGATGGGGAGCAGACTGGACCGGCTGGAGACCCTGTCTCCAGCCGCGCTCCGCACCGCATGGCAGGAGCATGTCGGCATGCCGCCGCCACGCCTGCCACACGAGCTGCTGCTGCGGGACCTTGCGTACCGCCTGCAAGAGAAGCGTCATGGTAGCCTTCCGGCGGCAACGCTCCGGGCGCTGCAGCGGACCAGGGAGGGACGTCCCTCAGTCCCTGTCGCCGCGGCGATGGGGGACGGCACACAGTTCGTGCGGACATGGCACGGCCACACCATCGTCGTCACGAAGCAGGGCCGGGACTATGTGCATGACGGAAGGCATTACGACTCGCTGACGCAGGTCGCACGCGAAGTTACCGGGGCACGCTGGTCGGGTCCACGCTTCTTCGGCCTCGTGAAGCGGGGCAGCAAGCCCGCGACGACCATGATGGCTGATGGGAGCGCGGGCTGATGGCAAGGCGGGGCAAGACGTCTGACGGACGGGCTTCGGCGAGGGCGCGTGTGCGCTGTGCGATTTACACACGGAAGTCCACGGAAGACGGCCTCGAACAGGATTTCAACAGTCTCGACGCGCAGCGAGAAGCCTGTACCGCTTATATTCTGAGCCAGCGCCACGAAGGCTGGACACTACTCCCAGGCCTGTATGACGACGGTGGCTTCTCGGGTGGAAGCATGGACCGACCTGGCTTGACGCGCCTGCTGGCCGATGTTGAAGCCGGCAGGGTGGACGTCATCGTGGTTTACAAGGTGGACCGTCTGACCCGAAGCCTTGCCGACTTTGCTCAGTTCGAGCGCGAGGTGACGGGTGAACGTATCCGCGACAAGATCGCGGCCTCCAAGAAGAAGGGCCTGTGGATGGGTGGCCCTGTTCCCCTTGGCTACGAGCTCAAGGATAGAAAGCTCATCATCAACCCTGTGGAAGCCGAGCAGGTCCAGCACATCTTCCGTCGCTACGCGGACCTTCGCTCGCTCCGTGCCTTGGCCGAGGAACTGGAACGGGACGGTCATCGCACGAAGCGGCGCCCATACCGGGATGGACGGATCGTCGGTGGTATCCCGTTCACGGTTGGACCGCTCGCTTACCTGCTGCAGAACCGCATCTACCGCGGCGAGGTCGTGCACAAAGGCTCGGCCTATCCTGGCGAGCACGGCGCCATCATCGACGAAGACCTCTGGAACACGGTACAGCAGAAGCTGGCATTGCGTGGTCCCGGGCTGTTCGCTGGCGAGCGTCGCGCCGGAGGCTCCCGCTGATCGGCCTGCTGCACGATGGTGTCGGGCGCCGCATGACCGCGACCCACGCGAAGAGGGGCAACAGACGGTATCGCTACTATGTGACGCGCGAGCCATCGGGCGAGGAACCGGCGTGGCGCATCGGGGCTCGTGACATCGAGGTGATTGTTGAGGACCGGGTCAAGGCGCTCCTGCTGGACGCAGACCGCGTCCGGCGCATGGCGATCGGTGCCGATCCGCGACAGGCGGAGATAGCGGCACGCGCGGCTACGCAGCTTGCAAGCGCAGCGCTGCTCCCGAGGCTCTTACATCTTGGTCTCCGGCGTATCGATCTCCATGAGGACAGGATCGACATGGTGATCGGGGAGCGGGCGTTACTCGGGGCCTGCAGCATCTTGGTTCCCGATGATCATGACGCGGTGATCGCGATCATGGCTCCGGTCACCCGTGTACGTCGGGGGAGCGAGTTAAAGCTGGTCGTTCCGGGACTCGGCACCATGCCATCACGGGCGCCGGACCCACAGCTCGTTGGGCTCGTCGCGGAAGCCTTCGCCTTGAGGGAGACGATGCTGAAGACCGGCAAGCCGGTGAGCGTGATCGCTGCAGAAGCTGGCAAATGCCGCAAGCGCATGATGCGGTTGTCGCCGCTCGCGTGGCTCGCGCCCGACATCGTTGAGGCCATCGTGCAAGGCTCTCAGCCTGCCACCCTCACGCATCAGAAGCTGCTCAGCACGGTGCTTCCAATCCAGTGGCAAGAGCAGCGTGTGGTGCTGGGGTTTGCATAACGCTTGAACCACAGCTTCAAGGAGATGAATGGCGCCTTCGGGCGCTGTTCTCGTTGCAACGCCGCCCCATCAACCTACCATCGCGTATCCCGCAAATGGGGTCTGAAACATCGCTGACAGAGACGCCGGGGATACTTAGGCGCAGCCGGCCTGAAAGCAGAGACGCTCTCGCCCCAGGGCAGAATGGCCGCATACCCAAAGCCCGCAGAACTGCGCCAGTCCTAGCGCCATTCCGAATCTAAGTGATTGAATATGGGCAATTTTAAAATGGGTGGTGCCGCTTAGGTGACTCGAACACCTGACCCCATCATTACGAATGATGTGCTCTACCGGCTGAGCTAAAGCGGCTTGATCCCGGAAACGGCGGTCCCCTTAACAGTGCTTGCGGGTCAAGACAAGCGCCAAGCTGTGTGCCGGCTCATGCAGCGAGGCTGGTGGTGAAGCTGTGCACAGCCTGCTGGAGCGCGGCGAGGTCGTCGTCGACGCTGCGGAACGAGGTCTCCACCATGTCCATTTCCGAGGCCATGGCTTCGGTCGTCTGACGGATGCGGGCGATGGCGTGGGACATGGCGTCAGCGGAAAGTGCGGTTTCGTCGACCGAACCGCTGATCGTGGTGACGGTGGCGGCCTGGCTGTCCATCGCGGTGCGGATGCTGTCGGCGGAAACGCGGACGCCGTCCACGGTGCGCCGGATGGCACCGTTGGCGTTCACGGTGTTGCGCGTCGCTTCCTGAATGGCGGCGATCTTGGCGGCGATTTCGTCGGTAGCGCGCGCGGTCTGGCCGGCGAGCGACTTCACTTCGGAGGCGACCACGGCAAAACCACGGCCGCTTTCGCCCGCGCGTGCTGCCTCGATCGTGGCGTTGAGCGCGAGGAGGTTCGTCTGCCCGGCGATGTCGCGGATCAGGCTAACGATCGATTCGATCGCCTGCCCGTGGCTTTCGAGCATGGAAACGGTGGTTGCGGCGGCGTCGGCCTGCGCGGTCGCCTCGTTGGCGATGCCGGTGGTGGCGTCGACATCGCGGCGGGTTTCTTCGATGACGCGAATGAGGCTCGCGGCGGTTTCGGCGGCCTGACGCATCGCGACGGCGGACTGCTCGGCGGCTGAAGACACTTCGGCGGCGCTGCCCAGCATCTCGCGCGTGCGTCGCGCGGCGGCCTGCGAGCGTTCACGAAGCGCGCGGCTCTGTGCGCCTGCGCGCTCGACGACAGCGGCGATCTCTTGCCGGAAACGGTTGGCCTGTTCGCGGAGCAGCGTGTCGACACGCGCGCGTTCAAGGTCGTGAAGCGCGGCGATAAGGACGCTCGCTTCGTAGGAGGCAAGGCGCATCAGCGCCGTCGTGGCGCGTAGCAACTGTGCGGGCGTGTCGGCGAGGGCGACGGTCAGGTGCCGCAACACGGCCTCGTCGCTCGCCTGATAGCTGGCCAAAACGACGTGGTGTGGGATGCCGCGCCGGTCGATGGCACGCGCGGCGGCGGCGAGCCGCTCGCCGAACGCTGAACCGAACGGGTCGCACCATTTCTCTCGTGCGTAGGCGACGCCCTCAGCGAGTTTGCGGCCGTGCGGGTCGTCGGCGCGGGCATGGCCGGGGGCGAGCCGGGCGAAATGATCGATGTAGGTGCGCACGAACGCGTCGATCTGCGGCTCTACGTGCGGCCAGAACTCGGCGAGCGTGGCAACGAGCGTGCCCTCGGGGTCGATCGCCTGTCGCCGGTCCGCCACGTTGAGCTGTGGTGTCGACGGTGCCGATACGATCACGCCGGCCCCGCCCGATTTCGCCCAGTCCTGAATAGCCCGTGTCACCCGCTGCGCCCCTGAATCACCTGATGGGCGGACGCTAGCGGAGATTTCTTAACGAGGCTTTGACCATGCGGCGGATGGGGGCGGCGAAACAGGCTGTTAACCATTATTCAACGGCTTCGCGGGCATGGTCCGTACTGTTCAGCACAGCGGGGCGAATTGGGTTCGAAAATGAGCGACATGAGCGAAGACTTTCTCGATCTTTCCGAGCCGGATTTCGAGGCGCCGCCGATTTTCGCCGATCAGGACGAGCGGCGGATGCACGTGCGCGCTTACAACTACTGGGCGTCGCTGCTGCGCGGGCGCGAGTTTCCGAGCGTGACCGACCTTGATCCGGCGAGCCTCGACGATTTCGGACCGCACTCGATCCTGCTCGATTTCACGGAAGACCGCGAGAACCCGCGCCTGCGCTACATCGGGACGCTGCTGCGCGAGGAGTGCGGGCTTTCGAGTGCCGACATCGCGCTCGACCACGTGCCGAGCCGCTCGCTCGTCTCGCGGCTGACCGACCATTTCTTCGAGATCATCGCCAATCGCGCGCCGATCGGCTTCGAGGCCGAGTTCGTGTCGCAGCGCGGGAACAACACGCTGTATCGCGGCATTCTGATGCCGCTCTCATCGGACGATGACAGCATCGATTTCATATACGGCGTGATCAACTGGAAAGAACTGGCGGGCGCTGAGTTCGAGGCGCAGCTGGCGTTCGAGGCACATGAAGCCGACGGTGACGAACCGATCATCGTGCAGAAGGCCGAAGCCGCGGTCGTCGAGCTGGAGCCGGGCGATCTTGCGGGCCGGCTCGCGGTGGCGCGTGCCAATGCGGCGGCGGTGCAGACGGCGGACCAGCGTTCGCGCGCCGCGCTCTATCGGGCGCTGGGCAATGCTTATGATTTCCACCTTGCCTCTGAGGAGGATGCCGAGGGTTTTGCGAGGCTGCTCGCCGAGGCCGGGCTCAAGGTTCAGGCGCGGGCGCCGTTGACGGCGGTGGCGAAGCTGGTGTTCGGTTCGGACTATGACAAGACGCGGCTTACCGAGTTCGCGTCTGCATTGGGCGCGGCGGTGCGTGCCGGGATTCCGGCGGGTGGGTTTATTGCTTTTGTCGTGAGTGCCGAAGGCGGGCTCAAGGGGCTGGTGCAGCGGGAGCGGGCGGCGAAGGCGAAGCCGGCGCCGATCAAGACGACCGAGACGGTGCGGGCACGGCTGCGTGCGACCGAGCCGCTTGCGCATATCGATCTGCAGTCGGACGAGGAGTTTGTGTTGCTCGTTGCGAAAAAGAGCGATTCGGGCGGAATTGATGTGCTGGAAGCGGTTCCGCACACCCAAAATCTGCTCGAAGTGGCCCTGAAACGCCTCGCCGCGCACTAAACTTGCCTCGCGGGAGGCAAAATCGCATAAGGCCATTTCATTCTCTATCCGGAGTGTTGAGATGGCGACCGCCGCGGCGACCAACGAAGCGCCGAAACCCAAAGTTTCCCGTACCCTATTGAAATCACTGGAAAAAGCTCTCTTCGACCACGCGCTTCCGGGCGAAACCGAAGATTTGGGCAAGGGGGCTGCGAGCGCCATCGTCGATTTCGCGGCCGGGCTGTTCGACGCCCGTACGCCGGGTACGCCGGTTATCGAGATCGCCTCTTCCGACGGTGAACCGGGCCGCCGCCGCACATGGATTGGCATCCTCAATGACGACATGCCGTTCCTCGTCGATTCCGTTTCCGCCGCGCTCACCCGCAGCGGCATCACCATCCACCGGCTGCTGCACCCCATACTCGCGGTCGAGCGCGACAAGGCCGGCAAGCTGAAAGCCCTCGCGCCCGCGCGCGGCGAGGCCGACGGCAAGCTTCGCGAGTCCTTCATCTATGTGGAGGCCGACCGCGTCGGCGCGCGCGGGCGCACAGCGCTTGCCGAAGATCTCGCGCGTGTGCTCGCCGAAGTGCGCGTTGCGGTCGAGGACTGGCGGGAAATGCTCACCCGGCTCGGCGATGCGCGCGCCGAACTCGGCCGGTCGTCGATCCCGGTGCCTGCCGACGACGTGATGGAGGCGAAGGCCTTCCTCGACTGGCTGGGGCAGGACAATTTCACACTGCTCGGCGCCTGCGACTATGAGTTTGGTCGCGCGCTCACGGATACCAAGGCTGAGCCGAAGGCGGGCGAGGGGCTTGGGCTGCTGCGCGACCCGGCGTTCCCGCTGTGGCGCGGCGCCGAAGGCTTCGAGGTGCTGCCCCCGGCGCTGCGCGCCTACATGGCGACGCCCGATCCGCTGCTCGTCACCAAGGCGAACACGGTCTCTTCGGTGCACCGCAACGCCTTCTACGATGTCGTCAGCGTCAAGCGTTACAACGACAAGGGCAAGGTGATCGGCGAACGCCGTTTCGCGGGCCTGTTCACCTCCGCCGCGCTCGCGGCCTCGCCGAAGTCGATCCCGATCGTGCGCCGCAAGGTGGAACGCGTCGAAGCGGCGCTCGGCTTCGATCCGCGCAGCCACACCGGCAAGGCGCTCGCGCACATCATCGACACGTTCCCGCGCGAGGACCTGTTCCTCGTCGACGCCGAGCGCCTGACCGGCATGGCGCTCGGGATGCTGTCGCTGCTCGAACGCCCGCGGCCCAAGCTGTTCACGCGGCTCGACCCGTTCGGGCGGTTCGTATCCGTGATCGTCTACGTGCCGCGCGATGCCTATCACAGCGGCATTCGCGAGCGTGTCGGCGCGATGCTGGAGGATGCCTTCCAGGCACGGCTTTCGCGCTATGACGTGGAACTGCGCGCCGAAGGGCTCGCGCGCGTCCAATATTATCTCGGCACAACGCCGGGGCAGGTGCCTGAGGTCGACGAAGCTGCGCTCGACGCGCGGCTGACATCGCTGGTGCGCGGCTGGGAAGAGGCGCTGGAAGCGGCGCTTTCCGAGCGCGCGGGCGCGACCCGCGCAGCACGCCTCGCGCTCAGCCACGGCCGCAGCTTCACGGCATCGTACCGCGAGCAGTTCAGCGCCGACGAGGCGGCCGAGGACGTGATGCGCCTCACCGCGCTCGAAACCGGCGACGACCGCGACGTGTTCATCTATCGCCGCCCCGGCGACGCGGAAAACCGGCTGCGCATCAAGATCTACCGGCTCGGCGAGATCATTCCGCTTTCGGAGGTGGTCCCGGCGCTCGAGAACTTCGGCTTCCGCGTGATCGAGGAATATCCGTTCGACCTCGCGGGCGGACGGCTCGGCTGGATCCACGATTTCATGGTGGAAAGCGGCCGCGGCGAAGCCATCGACATGGCGTTCGTGAAGGAACGCGCCGAACCCGCGCTCCGTTCGGTCCTGAAGGGCGAGCAGGAAAACGACGTATTCAACGCGCTCGTCGTTGGTGCGGCGCTGCCGATCGGCAATGTCGTGTGGCTGCGTGCGTATTTCCGCTACATGCGGCAGACGGGCGTCTCCTACAGCCAGCAGACGGTGGTGGATGCACTGCGCGCGCACGGCGCGATCACGGCGGCGCTCGTCGATCTGTTCCGCGCGCGTTTCACGCCGGGCGTGAAGGGGCGTGAGGCAGCGATGGGCGAAGCCCGCGCGCGGATCGACGGCGGCCTTGCCGATGTCTCCGCGATCGACGAAGACCGCATCATCAGCCTCTACCGCGACATCATCTCGGCGACGCTCAGAACCAATGCGTTCGTGAACGGCACCGGCGCCGGGCCGGAAGCGCTGGCGTTCAAGCTCGATTCCCATGCCGTGCCGGGCCTGCCGCCGCCCGTTCCCTATCGCGAGATCTGGGTCTATTCCCCGCGCGTGGAAGGCATCCACCTGCGCGGCGGCCGCATCGCGCGCGGCGGCCTGCGCTGGTCCGATCGCCGCGACGATTTCCGCACCGAGGTGCTGGGCCTCGTGAAGGCGCAGATGGTGAAGAACGCGGTGATCGTTCCCACCGGCTCCAAGGGCGGCTTCTATCCCAAGCAGCTGCCGCCGGCATCGAACCGCGAGGCGTGGCTTGCCGAAGGGCAGGAGGCGTATCGCATCTATATTCGCGCGCTGCTTTCGGTGACGGACAATATCGTGGAGGGCAAGGACGTGCCGCCCGCGGGCATCGTCTGCCACGATGCGCCCGATCCCTATCTCGTCGTCGCCGCCGACAAGGGCACGGCGACCTTCTCCGACATCGCCAATGCGATCAGCGTCGATCACGGCTTCTGGCTGGGCGATGCGTTCGCGAGCGGCGGCGCCAACGGATACGACCACAAGGCGATGGGCATCACCGCCAAGGGCGCGTGGATTTCCGTGCAGCGGCATTTCCGCGAGCGCGGCGTCGATGTGCAGAAAGACGCGGTCCGCGTGATCGGCGTCGGCGACATGTCGGGCGACGTGTTCGGCAACGGCATGTTGCTTTCGAAGACGCTGAAGGTGGTCGCGGCGTTCGATCACCGCCACATTTTCCTCGATCCCGAACCCGATGCGGCGAAAAGCTGGAAGGAACGCGACCGGCTGTTCAAGCTGCCGCGATCGTCGTGGGACGATTACGACAAGAAACTGATTTCGAAGGGCGGCGGGGTCTTCCCGCGCAGCCAGAAATCGATCGCACTCACCCCCGAGGTGCAGGCGATGCTGGACGTGGACGCGAAGAGCCTGTCGCCAAGCGACCTCATTCACGCGATCCTGAAGAGCCGCGCCGATCTCTGCTGGTTCGGCGGCATCGGCACCTATGTGAAAGCGGCGACGGAATCGAATGCCGATGTCGGCGACCGCGCCAACGATCCCGTTCGGGTGAATGCCGAGGAGATGCGCGTACGCGTGATCGGCGAGGGTGCCAACCTCGGCGTCACGCAGCAGGGCCGCATCGCGTTCGCGCGGGCCCACGGCCGCATCAACACCGACTTCATCGACAATTCGGCGGGCGTCGATTGTTCGGACAACGAGGTGAACATCAAGATCGCGCTGCAGCCCGCGCTCGCTTCCGGCAAGATGAGCATGGCGGCGCGGAACACGCTGCTCGAATCGATGACCGACGACGTCGGCCAGCTCGTGCTGCGCGACAACGTGATGCAGACGCAGGCGATTTCGGTCGCCGAGAGCGGCGGCAGCGGTGCGCTGCCCGCCTATCAGCGCGTCATCCAGCTCTTGGAAGCGAGCGGGCGGCTCGACCGCGTGGTCGAAAACCTGCCGAGCGACGAGCAACTGACTCAGCGCGCGCTTGCCGGCGGCGGGCTCGAACGGCCCGAACTCGCCGTGCTGCTCGCCTATGCGAAGATGGCGCTTTACGACACGATCGTGGAAAGCCCGCTGCCCGATGATCCGCTGCTCGTGCAGGATCTCGAAATGGCGTTTCCACCTGCCGTTCTGAAAGCCTTCAAGGCGGGCGTGACCGGCCACCGGCTGCGCCGCGAGATCATCGCAACGAAGCTTGCGAACCAGATCGTCAACCGCGGCGGCATCACGCTCGCGTTCGAGCTTTCGGAGGAGCAGGGCACCAGCCTTGCGCATGTCGCCTCCGCCTTCGTCATGGCGCGTGAGCTGTTCGACCTTCGCGATCTGTGGCGGACGATCGACGCGGCGGCTGTGGATGCGCGCACGCACATCGTGCTGCACGCGAAATCGATCCGCGGCCTGCGCGCCCAGATGGCGGATGCGCTCCGCGCTTCGGCGCCGGGCGATCTGCCCTCCGCCTGCATTTCGGCGTGGAAACCGGGTATTCAGCGGCTCGCGAAGCAACTCGACAAATTGCTGCGGCCGGAACCGCGCGCGCAGGTCGAGCGGCTGCGGCAGGAACTGCTGCGCGACGGCGCGCCCGCCGAAATCACCGAGCGCCTCGTCGAACTCGAAGGTCTCGACGGGGCGATCGGCAACGCGCGGCTTGCATCCGAACTCGGCGTTCCCGAGCGCGCCATTGCCGATGCCTACACGCGTGTCGGCGAGACGCTTGGGCTCGATTGGGCGAAGGGCGTTACCGCGCAGCTTTCACCGTCCGACCCGTGGGAACGGCTGCTCGTCGCGGGCCTGCTGCGCGATTTCGAGCAGCTGCGCATCGACCTCATCAAGCGCCAGACGAAAAAGGGCGGCGATCCGGTGAAGGCGATCGAGGCGTGGAGCGCGGCCAATCCGGTCCTTATCCAGCGCATGGCGGACGCCACGGCGCGGGCGCGCAAGTCCGGCGTCGTCACCACCGCGATGCTCGCGCATCTCGGCAGCCAGGCGCGTGCACTCCTTGTGAGCTGAGCCAAAAGTTCAGGCACTGTTCACGCCGCGCGGCGTTGGGTAAGGGTGAGGACGCCGTCCACCAGCGGGCGGCGGCGGAAAGGAACGTGATGATTCGTCTGGCACTGGTTGCAGCGATTGGAATGGCGGGCGCGGCCGTATCCGGTACGGCGCTGGCTCAGGCCGCCCAGCCGGAGAGCGCCAAACCGCCGGTGACGAACAGCGGCGTTCTGAAGCGCGTGCCGCTCGACCAGTGGATGCCGGAAAACTGCCCGAATCCGGAGCGCCGCGGCGAGATCGTGGTCTGCGGCCGCCCCGACGAGGAGCCGACGGTGGAAACCCCGCCGGAGCCGGGCGAGCCGGGCACAGACGTTCCGAGCGAGCGGCTGAAGCTCACCGAGCCGGGCAATGTCGCGCCGAGCAGCGCGTGCAGCGCGGTCGGCCCTGCGGGCGATGTCGGCTGCAGCCGAAACGAATACGAGCAGTGGCGCCGCGAGCGCGAACTCCAGAAGGCGCGCGAGAAGGTTCCGAAGCCGAAGTAAAACGGCCTTTTAGAAATCCAGCTTGTCGTAGTGCGCGGGCGGCGAGAGGCCGTCCATGCGCTCTGAGAGGAGCGCGCGGAACGTAGGGCGCGATTTGATCGCCGAATACCACTGCTTCGCGGTTGCGTGGCCGTGCCAATCGAGCGCGGAGAGATAGTCGATCACCGAAAGATGTGCGGCCGCCGCGATATCGGCGAGGCCGAACGTCGTGCCCGAAAGCCAGCGGCGGTGATCGAGCAGATATTCGATATAGCCGAGGTGATGTTCGAGGTTGCGGCCCGCCGTGCGGAGCGCGCCGCCATCGGGCGATGCACGCTGCACGATGCGCTTGAACATGCGCTCGGCGAGCAGGATGTGGCCGACTTCCGCGTAGAATTTCTGATCGAACCACACGCACAGGCGGCGCACCTCGGCACGGTCTGCGGCGCTCGCACCGAGCAGCGGCATCCGCTCGATGGTTTCCTCGAAATATTCGCAGATCGCGGTGCTGTCGATGAGCGCCGCGCCGCGATCGCCGATCAGCACCGGGGTCTGCCCGGCCGGGTTCAGATCGACGAATTCATCGCGTCGCGCCCACGGCAATTCGGGAACGAGTTCGACCTCGACGCCCTTCTCGGCAAGCGCGAGGCGGACCTTCCGGGAGAACGGGCAGAGCGGATATTGGTAAAGGCGCCACATGGTTAAGCCCGGTGATACGGGGAAGCCCGCGGCGCTGCAACCTTACTCCGCGGCGACCACGCTTTCCGCATCCTCCAGCGGATGCTTGATGCGGCTCACCATCTCCTTCGGGCAGACCTGCACGAAGCGGGGAAGGGCGGTTTCCCAATCCTCGAGGATCGTCTGCGCCCATGCGGAATCGGTTTCGCGATGGTGGGCTTCGATCGCGGCGCGGAGCACGCCTTCCCAGTAGGCGGCGCGCACCGGCTGCCAGATCACGCTGTCCGGGTTGACGCGCGTGTCGAAGTCTCCGGCCGTGTCGTAGACGAACGCCATGCCGCCGGTCATGCCCGCGCCGAAATTGTCGCCCACGGGGCCGAGGATCACCGCCATGCCGCCGGTCATGTATTCGCAGCCGTTGGCGCCGCAGCCCTCGACAACGACCTCGGCGCCCGAATTGCGCACGGCGAAACGCTCGCCCGCCTGTCCGGCCGCGTAGAGACGACCCGAGGTGGCGCCGTAGAGCACGGTGTTGCCGATGATCGTATTCTCGTTCGACTTCAGTGGCGAGGAGACGAGCGGGCGCACGACGATCGTGGCGCCCGAAAGCCCCTTGCCGACATAGTCGTTGGCGTCGCCGAACACCTCGAGCTTCAGGCCCTGCACGGAAAAGGCGCCGAGCGACTGGCCCGCCGAACCGCGCAGACGCACGTGGACATGGCCGGGCGCGAGGCCGTTCATGCCGTACTTGCGTGTGATCGCCGAGGAGAAGCGCGTGCCGACGGCGCGGTGCGTGTTGCGGACCGAGTAGGTGAGCTGCATCTTCTCGCCGCGGTCGAACACCGCCTTGGCATCGACGAGCATCTGCGCATCGAGGCTGTCGGGCACCTCGTTGCGGCGCGTCTTCAGGTTGAAGCGACGCTCGCTGTCGGGGGCGTCCACCTTGGCGAGGATGGGATTGAGGTCGAGGTCGTCGAGATGTTCGGCGCCGCGGCTCACCTGGCGGAGAAGCTCGGTGCGACCGACAATCTCGTCGAGGCTGCGGAAGCCGAGGCTCGCAAGGATGTCGCGGACCTCCTCGGCGATGAAGCTCATCAGGTTGATGACCTTCTCCGGCGAACCGGCGAACTTCTGGCGCAGCTTCTCGTCCTGCGTGCAGACGCCGACGGGGCAAGTGTTCGAATGGCACTGGCGGACCATGATGCAGCCCATCGCGACGAGGCTGAGCGTACCGATGCCGAACTCCTCGGCGCCGAGGATCGCGGCGACGACGACGTCGCGGCCGGTTTTGAGGCCGCCGTCGGTGCGGAGCTTCACGCGGCCGCGCAGGCTGTTCAGCGTCAGCACCTGGTTGACCTCGGTAAGGCCCATCTCCCACGGCGTGCCCGCGTACTTGATCGAGGTCTGCGGAGACGCGCCGGTGCCGCCGACGTTGCCGGAGACGAGGATCACGTCCGCGTGCGCCTTGGCGACGCCCGCCGCGATCGTGCCGATGCCGGCTTCCGAGACGAGCTTCACGCAGACGCGTGCGTCGGGGTTGATCTGCTTCAGGTCGTAGATGAGCTGCGCGAGATCCTCGATCGAATAGATGTCGTGGTGTGGCGGCGGCGAGATCAGCATCACGCCGGGGGTCGAGTGGCGGAGGCGCGCGATCATTTCGGTGACCTTGAAGCCGGGAAGCTGGCCGCCCTCGCCGGGCTTGGCGCCCTGCGCGACCTTGATCTCGATCTCTTCGCAGGCGTTCAGATATTCGGCGGTGACACCGAAACGGCCAGACGCGATCTGCTTGATGACCGAGTTCGCATTGTCGCCATTGGGATAAGGCTTGTAGCGCGAGCGATCCTCGCCGCCTTCGCCTGAAACCGCCTTGGCGCCGATGCGGTTCATCGCGATCGACAGCGTCTCGTGCGCCTCGGGCGAGAGTGCGCCCAAGGACATGCCCGGCGTCACGAAGCGCTTCCGGATCTCGGCGATCGACTGCACTTCTTCCACCGGCACGGCGGGGCGGGTGTGATTGAATTCCAGAAGATCGCGCAGATAGATCGGCGGCAGATCGCGCACGCCGCGACTGAACTGCAGATAGGTGGAATAGCTGTCGCTCGCAACCGCCTGCTGTAGCAGATGGATGAGGTTCGCCTGGTAAGCGTGCGGCTCGCCGTTCGCGCGGTAGCGATAGAGGCCGCCGACGGGAAGCGCCGTCACTTCCTCGTCATAGGCGAGTGCGTGCCGGTCGCCCGCGCTCACATGCAGCGACGAGAAACCCTCGCCCGAAATCTTCGCGGGCATACCGGGGAAGAAATCGGCAACGAGCGCGCGCGACAGGCCGACCGCCTCGAAATTATAACCGCCGCGATAGGATGAGATGACGCTGATGCCCATCTTGCCCATGATCTTGAGCAGGCCGTCCTCGATCGACTTCCGGAACCGGTTCACGCAGGTGGTGAGGTCCATGTCGCCGAACAGGCCCTTGGCGTGGCGCGCCGCAATCGATTCCTGCGAAAGCCACGCGTTCACCGTGGTGGCGCCGACGCCGATCAGCACGGCGAAATAATGCGTGTCCATGCACTCGGCGGAGCGCACGTTGATGCTGGCGAACGAACGCAGGCCCTTGCGCACGAGATGCGTGTGCACGCCCGCCGCCGCGAGGATCATGGTGATGCCCGCGCGCGTCTTCGAAACGTTCTCGTCGGTGAGGAAGAGCTGGCTCTTGCCCGAACGCACGAGATGCTCGGCCTCGGCGCGCACGCGCGCGATCGCTTCGCGAAGCGCGGCGGGGCCGCCCCCAACCTCGTACGTGCAATCTATGATTGCCGCCTGGTCGCCGAAGTGCGCGAGAAGCCGCGCCCAGTCCCGGTTCGTCAGCACGGGCGATTCCATCACCACGACGCCCTGCTGCTTCGCATCCTTGTCGAGGATGTTGGCGTAGTTCGAGAAGCGGGTTTTCAGGCTCATCACGCGCGTCTCGCGAAGCGAGTCGATCGGCGGGTTTGTGACCTGGCTGAAGTTCTGCCGGAAGAAGTGCGACAGGCAGCGCGGGTTTTCGGAGATGACCGCGAGCGGCGTGTCGTCGCCCATCGAGCCGACCGCTTCCTTCGCGTCCTCCACCATCGGCGCGAGGATCAGTTCCATGTCTTCCATGGTGAGACCCGCGGCGACCTGACGGCGGCGGAGTTCATCGGCATCGAGCGTCTGCCCCGGCTCCGGCGTGTCCGCGCCCGGCACGTCGGCGAAGTTGCGGAAGCCCTTCACGAGCGATGCGTAATCCGCCTCACCCGCGATGCGATCCTTGATCGCCTTGTCGTCGTAGTAGCGCGCCTCATCGAGATCGACCGCGATCATCTGGCCCGGCCCAAGCCGTCCCTTCTCGATCACGGTCGCCTCGGGCACCACGACCATGCCGGTTTCCGAGCCGACGATGAGCAAGTTGTCGCTGGTGCGCGTGAAGCGCATCGGGCGCAGGGCATTGCGATCGACCGCGGCGGCGATCCAGCGCCCGTCGGTCATGGCGAGCGCGGCGGGGCCGTCCCACGGCTCCATGACGCTGGCGAAGAAGGCGTACATGTCGCGGTGCGCCTGCGCGAGCGTCGTGTCCTTGTTCCACGCTTCGGGCACCAGCATCAGCTTCGCGGTCGGCGCGTCGCGGCCCGAGCGCACCATCACCTCGAACGTCGCGTCGAGCGCGGCGGTATCGGATGCGCCCGCCGGGATCACCGGCTTGATGTCTTCCGAAAGATCGCCGAAGGCCTGCGCGGCCATCTTGATCTCGTGGCTCTTCATCAGGTTCTTGTTGCCGCGAACCGTGTTGATCTCGCCGTTGTGCGCAAGGCAGCGGAACGGCTGCGCCAGCCACCACGTTGGGAACGTGTTCGTCGAATAGCGCTGGTGATAGATCGCGAAGCGGCTGACGAACTTCTCGTCCTGCAGATCGGGATAGAAGACGGAGAGCGCCTCTGCGAGGAAAAGGCCCTTGTAGATGATCGAGCGCGACGACAGCGAGCAGATGTAGAAATCGCGAATCTGCGCCTCGATGATCTTCTTCTCGATGCGGCGGCGGATCAGATACAGATCCTTCTCGAACGACGCCTGGTTCTCGTAGTTCTCGCCGGGCTGCGGTCCCTTGATCATGATCTGCTCGATCTCGGGGCGCGTCAGCTTCGCCTTGTCGCCGATCACCGAGCTGTCGACGGGCACCTGCCGCCAGCCATAGATTTCGTAACCGAAATCAATGATCTCGGATTCGACGATGCTGCGGCAGGTTTCCTGCTCGGCAAGGTTGGTGCGCGGCAGGAAGACCTGCCCCACGGCGAGCAGGCGGTCGATACGATGCTTGTGGCCGGCGTGCTCGATGTGCTTCGAGAAGAAGGCGATGGGCAGCTCGACATGGATGCCCGCGCCGTCGCCGGTCTTGCCGTCCGCATCCACCGCGCCGCGATGCCAGACCGCCTTCAGCGCATCGATGCCGAGCGCCACCACGCGCCGCGACGGCTTGCCGTCGGTCGCCGCGATGAGGCCCACGCCGCAGGCATCGGATTCCATATCCGGGCGGTACATGCCCTCGCGGGCGATGCGTTCACGTTCGGCCGAGTTGATCATTTCGCTTCATCCAGCATTTCGCGCTGCGCGCGGGCAAATCCGTTCGAGACCGCGGCCATTCCCGCAGTCATTCCGGCGCGTTCGCCGATGGCTTTCATGCTCGCCTGGGTCTGTTTCTCGGCGGCGATGAATTTCTGTCCGGCCGGGCTTTTCAGGAAGGCGATTGCGGCATCGAGTTCGGCCGGCGAGAGTGCGCCCCGATAGGCCGCCGTGAAATCGGCGAGCATCGCCGGATACGCCTTGCGCAGTTCGGCGAGGAATTCCTCGGCCAGAATCTTCTGCAGCCGCTCCCGGCCGCCGCGACCGTTCTCGATGAGATTGCGAACGGCGCCGCTGGTGCCCTTGTCGCTTTCGAGCTGCGCGACGACCTGCGTGCCGAACATCGGTACGAGCGCGCTGAAAACCTCGTCGAGCTTCGCTTCGACACCCATGAGGGCGACGAGCTGCGACGCGCGATCAGGCTCTGCCGCAAGGGCAGGGGGCGCGGCGAGCAGAAGCGCTGCCGTGAGCGTGAGGAGACGGAGCTTCATGCGGCGGCTTTCTTGGCTGACGCGCCCGCGCGGGCGGCGAGATACGTGTGCATCGTCTTCGCGACGTCGCGGCCGTCGCGGATTGCCCAGACGACGAGGCTTGCGCCGCGCACGATGTCGCCGGCGGCGAACACGCCGTCCACGCTCGTCATCATCGTCTTGTGGTCTGTACGCAGCGTGCCCCAGCGTGTGACGGTAAGATCGGGCGCGCCGAACAGCTGCGGCAGGTCTTCGGGATCGAAGCCGAGCGCCTTGATGACGAGATCGGCCTCGACGCGGAAATCACCGCCCTCAACGACTTCAGGCGCGCGGCGGCCCGAGCCATCCGGCGCGCCGAGGCGCATCTGCTGCGCGCGAACGCCCGCGACCTTGCCGCCCTTGTCGTCGAATGCCTGCGGTGCGGAGAGCCAGACGAACTCGACGCCTTCTTCTTCGGCGTTGGCCACTTCGCGCTGCGAGCCCGGCATGTTGGCGCGGTCGCGGCGATAGAGGCACTTCACCGAAGCCGCGCCCTGGCGCACGGCGGTGCGCACGCAATCCATAGCCGTGTCGCCGCCGCCGATGACGACGACGTGCTTGCCTTCCGCATTCAGCGATCCGTCCTCGAACGCGGGGACGCTGTCGCCGAAGCTCTTGCGGTTGGAGGCGATCAGGTAATCGAGCGCGGGGATGACGCCGCTTGCGCCGACGCCCGGCGCCTTGATGTCGCGCGCCTTGTAGACGCCGGTGGCGATGAGCAGCGCATCGTGCTTCGCGCGGAGCGCGGCGAGCGTCATGTCGCGGCCGACCTCGAAATTATAGTGGAAGACGATGCCGCCTTCCTCGAGCCGCGCGAGGCGGCGCATCACGACCTCCTTTTCCAGTTTGAAGCCGGGGATGCCATAGGTGAGGAGGCCGCCGCCGCGATCGTGACGATCGTAGACGTGCACTTCATAGCCGCGGCGGCGCAGATACTCGGCGGCGGTGACGCCCGCGGGGCCGGCGCCAATGATGCCGACGGACTGGCCGGAACGGTCGCTGAGCGGACGCAGCGGGCGGACCCAGCCTTCCTTCCACGCAGTATCGGTGATGAACTTCTCGACCGAGCCGATGGTGACGGCGCCGTGGCCCGACTGCTCGATCACGCAATTGCCTTCGCACAGCCGGTCCTGCGGGCAGATGCGGCCGCAGACCTCGGGCATGGTCGATGTGGATTCGGAAAGCTCGTACGCCTCCTGAAGCCGGCCTTCGGCGGTGAGGCGCAGCCAATCCGGGATGTTGTTGTGAAGCGGGCAGTGGACCTGGCAGAACGGCACGCCGCACTGCGAGCAGCGCGAGGCCTGCTCCTCGGCCTTCGCAAGGATGTAGGTGCGGTTGATCTCGAGGAAGTCGTCGTCGCGTTCGGCGGCCGGGCGTTTTTCCGGAAACGCCTGCGCGAGCCCAACGAACTTCAGCATATCCTTTTCGGCCACCCGATTTCCCCTTGCGGTTCCGGCGCGGCTTTTACGGTCGCAAACGGCGCTTGTCACGCAATTTTCGGCAGATAGGTAAGTTATTATTACCTAATATGGGCTGAAAATGGCCTTATCAAGAATCGTTCTCAGGTTCGAAGGGTATATAAATGGCCATTTCGGTCCTAACTCCTGGGAGGACGGCGCGAATCGGGTGTGCTATTTCCGCGCGACCTTGTCGCCGGAGGGCTCATGTCGTTTCTGCAATTGCTCATTATCGCCATCGTTCAGGGCGTTACCGAATTCCTGCCCATCTCATCCTCCGGGCATCTGATTCTGATCCCCAAGCTCACCGATTTCCCCGATCAGGGCCCGATGATCGACGTTGCCGTGCACGTCGGCACGCTCGCGGCGATCATCGTTTACTTCTGGCGCGATGCGCTGGGGCTTGTGCGCGGCGGACTCTCCAACGTCGGCATCGTGAAAGCGCCGGCCGAGCGGAAACTCTTCTGGTGGATCGTGATCGGCACGATCCCGGCGGTGGCGTTCGGCTTCTTCCTGAAGAGCGGCGGCTATCTTGAAGGCTTTCGTTCCACGCATCTCGTGGCGATCAACCTCATTGTCTACGGCCTGCTGCTGTGGGCGGCGGACCGCTGGGGCAAGCAGGTGAAGGCCTATGAAGACCTGACGCTGAAGGATGCGGCACTCGTCGGCCTCGCGCAGGCGCTCGCGCTCATTCCCGGCACGAGCCGCTCCGGCGTGACCATGACGATGGCGCGCCTCCTTGGCTATGCGCGGCCCGAAGCGGCGCGGTTCTCGTTTCTGCTCTCCATGCCCGCCGTGCTCGGCGCGGGGCTGCTCGCGGCGTTCGACCTCGCCGACGCGTCGGCTGGGATGCAGCGCGACGCCGTGATCGCGGGCGTGCTCACCTTCTTCGCGGCCGTGGCGACGATGGCGTTCCTGATGCGCTTCCTGCGCCGCGGATCGATGCTGGTGTTCGTCGTCTACCGCGTGGCGCTGGGCGTCGTACTGCTCGCCTTCTTCTAGGCGACGCTGAAGCGGCCGTGCGGGCGGAACCGCACGAGCCAGCCCGGAGCGACGGCCGCCATCGGCGTCGCGTCCACCCCGAGCGCGGCCAGGCCGGGCGCGCCTTCGGGCACGACGTTGTCGCTCTGCAGCATCTTCCACTGGTCGCTTGTGAGCGGCGCGCCGGGCAGCCAGCCGGTGAAGCGCGCCAGCAGGCCTGCGGCGGCATCCGGCACATCGACGAACGTGGGCGTCCGCCCCGTGGTTTCGGCGAGCCATTCGAGCAGCGCGCGCATCGTCAGCACGTCGGGGCCGCCGAGCGACACCGTCTTGCCAGCGTGGAGCGCGTGTTCGGAGGCCGCGGCCGCGATGGCGCGCGCCACGTCCACCACATAGACCGGCTGGAATTTCGTGCCCGGCGCCACCACGGGCACCACCGGCAGGCGAAGCATACCGGCGAAGCGGTTCAGGAAGCCGTCCTCGGGGCCAAAGATCACCGACGGGCGCAGGATCGTCGCCTTCGGGAAGGCCGCGCGCACGGCCGCCTCGCCAAGCGCCTTGCTTCGGCCGTAGCCCGACTCGCTCTCAGCGTCGGCGCCGAGCGCCGAGACGTGCACCAGCGAGGTCGCGCCCGCCGCTGCAGCCGCCTTCGCGATCGCCCCGGCGCCCTTCACGTGAACGGCCTCGAAGCCGCCGTGCGAATCGGAAAGCGTGCCGATGAGGTTGACGACGGCGTCTGCCCCCTCGACCGCGCGGGCGAGCGAGGCGGCGTTCCCGAGGTCCGTGCGGACGAAATCAAGCTGACCGAGCGCCGCGAGCGGGCGCACATGCAGCGCAAGGTGCGGATCGCGCGTCGCCACCCGCAGCCGCGCGCCCGTTTTCGCCAGCGCCTGCACCACATAGCGCCCCACGAAGCCCGAACCGCCGAAGATCGTAATCAGCTTCGCCACAACCCAAATCCTTCCGGCCAGTCCAAATCGTTCCCGCGCCGCATATTCCATACGCACGCCCATTGACAAGCACGGGGACGGACCGTAACCCGCATCGCCTCGCAGGGCGAGAGCATCCGACCCCGTGCCCAGGTGGCGGAATTGGTAGACGCGCTAGCTTCAGGTGCTAGTGCCGGTAACGGCGTGAAGGTTCGAGTCCTTTCCTGGGCACCAGAAACAGTCCATGGACGTCCATTTTCGTCCGCCAAGTGACTGGTTTTTCTCAAGTATTTTTGCTATGGTGTCCGCAGGCAATCGGGCAAATTCACCCGATACCACGACGATGCCATGGTATTTTTCGTGGTATCGAGTTGCCCTCCGGAAGGAGGTACCATGCGACTCTCAGCGCTGGCGATCCGCAACGCGAAAACCCGCGAGAAAGCATACAAGCTTGGCGACGGGCACGGTCTCTATCTGCTCATAAAGCCGAGCGGTACGCGGCTCTGGCGGATGAACTACACGCACATGGGGCGGCAGAAGACGCTCTCGTTCGGCGAATGGCCGTTGCTCAGCCTCGCCGAGGCGCGGGAGAAACGAGACGAAGCCCGTCGCTGCCTTGCGGCCGGGCTGGACCCGTCCGAGGAGCGCAAGCTTGAACAGATGCGTGCCGAGGTTGCGGCCAGCAACACGTTCCGGGCCATTGCCGAGGAATGGTATGTCAAGAACGAGCGCGAGGGGCTTTCCGCCGTTACGCTCGCGAAACTCCGCTGGCTCCTCGACAAGGCCTACCTGACGCTCGGCAACCGTCCGATCAAGCATATTGGCGCGCAGGAAGTGCTTTTGGTGCTCCGCCGCATCGAAGGCGCGAAACACTATGAAAGCGCGCGGCGTATGCGCAGCGTCATCAGCCGTGTGTTCCGCTACGGCATCGCGACAGCCCGCGCCGACAGAGACGTGGCGGCGGACCTGCGCGGCGCCTTGGTGACGCCGAAGGTCAAACATCTCGCCGCCATTACCAATCCGGCCGACGCGGGCGCCCTCATGCGGGCCATCGCAGGTTACACGGGACATGCCGTGACCCGAATTGCGCTGGAGATGTCCGCACATGTCTTCGTACGTCCCGGCGAGATCAGGCAGGCGGAATGGACGGAGTTCGATTTCGACCGGGCACTATGGGTGCTCCCGGCCGAAAAGATGAAGATGCGCCGGCAGCACCGCGTGCCTCTGTCGCGGCAGGTACTGACGCTCCTCAGCGAGCTGAAGCTGCACACCGGGCACGGTCGTTATGCGTTTCCCGCGTTTCATACCCCGCGCCGCCCCATGTCAGAGAACACCGTGAACACGGCGCTGAGGCGCCTTGGCTACGCTCAGGACGAGATGACGGCCCATGGATTCCGGGCGATGGCGGCGACACTCCTCAACGAAATGAGCATCTGGAACGCCGACGCCATCGAACGCCAGCTTGCCCACATGGAGAATAACGGCGTGCGTCGTGCCTACACGCGCGGTGAGTACTGGGAGGAGCGCGTCCGCATGATGCAGCACTGGTCGGACTATCTCGACCAACTCCGCGACGGCGCGAAGGTCATCAGGGCGAAGTTCGGAGCGGCATGAATTGGGCCGTGTTCTGCCTGTCCGCTTTTTTGCACGGCCACGAGAAAAGCTGACATTCGCGAAGTAGCGGACGATGCGCCGTCAAGCTCGAATGATCCAAACAAACTGTTTGTTTTGTTGAGCCCAACTCTGCAGATTTGTGTGATCAATTTCTCGAAGCGGTGATGCCCAACAAGGCAGGGCCTAGATCAGTCCAGTTTCACAGCGGGTTCTATGCGGACGGAGGCCGACATTGTCTCAAGGGCTTCAGCGGTGCCGGCAAAGCTGCCGGACACGGGCAAGGTCTGCCCGATGCTACGCGCCACGGCAACGGGGATTAGACTGAACCCGCCGACGCCGAGGTTGGTGGGGTCGTAGGCGATCCAGCCTGCGCCTGGCACGTAGACTTCGGCCCACGCGTGCGTGGACCCATCGTCGGCAGAACCCAGCATCGTGCCGTCGGCATTGTGCAGGTATCCTGACACAATGCGCGCGCCGAAACCGAGACTGCGCACGGCCTCGACGAGCAGGACGGCGAAATCACGGCACGAGCCGGAGCGATGATCGAGCGTCGTGATAGGCGATTGCGTGCCTTCGGCTTCACGCGCCTGATACCGTATCTGCGCCTGGATACCGGCATTCAGGTCGCTGAGAAGTGAGAGCGTATCGGTAGGGGTGCCACGGACGAACGCTCTTGCCCAAGCGGTGAGCCGCCCTTCCGGGTCCGGATATTCCCGGACCAACATCGCGCCGAGATCAAGCCGTTCGTCAGCGCTGTAGTCGAATGGAAATGCGGCCGCCGATGCCGTGATATCGAACACCGGCCACTGGGCGGCATCAAGCCGAAGCCGGGACGTGCTTTCGATGACAAGACTGTCCGTCGGGGTGTTGAAGATGGCGGTTGCGATCGTATTTCCATGTACGTCCTGCGCCCAGTGTATCTCCGCCACCGGGTCCGTCTTCACTTCGAACTCAATCAGTCGAAGCTCGCAGCTTTCGCGTGGGCGCAGCATCATGCGATGCGGCCCAAGACTGATCGGCTCCCGATAGCGGTAGCAAGTCCGGTGATGAATATCGAGCGTGACCACTGCGGTTCCGGCCGGTTTCAGGGGTGCGCGAAACCGCGGTCTGGGTTCTCGTTTTCCGGCATGGTATCCGAATCTGGAACGGACAATGCGATGCGCCCTTCCGCAGGCCCAGCAACCGCGGCACGTCGTTTGTCGCGGTGTTCCGCTGCCTCGGCTTCGCGCGCCCATGCTGCTGCGGCGCCGGTCGCCAGTTGCCGAAGATTGGGAAGCACGGCCTTCGCCGCTTGATCGAGATGAAAACGTTCCTGCGTGCGACAAAGGCTGGATGATGGTTGCATTTTAAATCCCTTCGAAACGGAGCGACGAGCTGTCGTCTGGCGCATCTTGCCCGCTAATGTGCGTTGCCGGTCTCGACCCATGCAGGATGTAAAGGCCCTGCGCCGATCATGGTCCGTGCCATGTCTGAACGCTTCAGGGTCTTTTGCGTAGAACCCAGTCCGCACCGGGATTCTTGATCATCGGCCGGCCGCATTTTTCACATTCGCTGACGAAACATCCGCCTTCCCATCGGCTGCGGTCGTGGTCGGGCGTGTGGAAGCCAAGCAGAGTGTGCAGCGTCACGACAGGAAATCCCCCGCTGCGTCCGAACTCGCTGCACCAGAGCAGAACGGTACGATATCACGGGTAAGTTCGGAAACCAGTTCCGGATCTCCCGTATCGATGGCGTCCGCAAGGCGGGTCCACCACCGGGCTGACATCAGACACCGGCTCCGAATCGCGGGCGCGGCATCGGCGGCCTGGCGTTCCGCATCGGCGGCACGGCTCCGGCAAAGATCGCGTTGACTCATGCGGTTGCCGCAACACTGAGCCTGATTGGAGCGGACACCGGGATCAGGGGCCTCGCAGCCGGCATGCGGTACAACGGACGCAAGATCGTGCGCGGGGCTGCGGGCTCGCAGATCGCAGGCGCTTCTGGTGCCGTGTGTGCGAGCACAGCCTTACGGGCGAGTGCCTCGAAGGCCGTTGCGAGCTTGCCGTGGATGATCTTTACACTGTCATTCGCGGCGCTCTCTTCCGCCTGCCTCGACTGAGCCGCGCGACGCGTGAAGTATTGGATATCCGGCTGATAGGGCATGGTGCCTCCTCGAAGCGGGAGCGCATATTGTCTCTCAGTCGCTGCGGTGCTGGTTGGGCTACGGCGATATTTGAGGTTTAATGCTTTTCTTTGTAAAAAGCGAAACAAAGTTCCAAAATTTTGAAATTAAATCGAAAATCCATATTTATCATGTAATTGATAGTCTGTAACGGTTATTGAAAGATTGTTAGCTATTCATATCGCAATCAAAATGTCATTGCTGTTATATTCTTGACACATCCGATTATTTTCTGATTTTCTGGAAAATCAGACTGAGCCTTCCTATGTTGGCTGCACATTGCATGCTGCGGTGTCCGTCCTTCCGGAACAAGGCTTCTGCATGCCGCATGACACGACACTGATTACCACGCTCGTCATGGGTCTTGTACTTGCGTTCGCAGGCGGCTTCGTTGCCAGCAGACTGAAACTGCCGCCGCTGGTGGGCTATCTGGCTGCCGGCGTGGCGGTGGGACCGTTCACACCTGGCTTTGTTGGCGATGCGGCATTGGCCGGCCAGCTCGCCGAGATCGGCGTCATCCTGCTGATGTTCGGCGTCGGCTTGCACTTTTCCATCAAGGACTTGATGGCGGTTCGCAGGATCGCCATTCCGGGTGCCGTAGCACAGATTGTCGTGGCGGCAGGGCTCGGTGCTGGACTGACGTGGCTGTGGGGCTGGCCGGTCGGTGCCGGTATCGTCTTTGGGCTGGCCTTGTCGGTTGCATCCACCGTCGTGCTGCTGCGCGCGATGGAGGAGCGCGGCGCGCTGGAATCCATCAACGGCCGCATCGCTGTTGGCTGGCTGATCGTTGAGGATCTGGCAATGGTGTTGGCTCTGGTGTTGCTCCCAGCCCTTGCAGGCGTGCTGGGAGGCCAATCTGCCGGTATGGCGGGATGGATCGGCGGCGGCGGCATCGGCTTCACACTTCTGTTGACGCTCGGCAAGGTGACGCTGTTTCTGGCGCTCATGCTGGTGGTAGGAAAACGTCTGATACCCTGGGTGCTCGAACGCATCGCGCGAACAGGTTCGCGCGAACTGTTCACGCTCTCCGTGCTCGCAACCGCACTCGGTATCGCATATGGCTCGGCCGCGCTCTTCGGCGTATCGTTTGCGCTTGGCGCATTCTTCGCAGGCGCGGTTCTGAGCGAGAGCGACTTCAGCCATCAAGCTGCGGCGGACTCCCTGCCGCTCCAGGACGCCTTCGCTGTCCTGTTTTTCGTGTCGGTCGGCATGCTGTTCAATCCGGCGATCCTGGTTCAGGAACCGCTGTCCGTACTGGCGGTGCTGGCGATTATCCTGATCGGCAAGTCAATCGCAGCCTTCGGAATCGTGCTTGCCTTCGGCTACCCGATCCGGACAGCGCTGACCGTATCGGCGAGCCTCGCCCAGATCGGGGAGTTTTCCTTCATTCTCATCGGCCTCGGCGTCACGCTTGGCATGGTCCCTTCATCAGGACAGGACTTCATCATCGCAGCTGCCGTGCTTTCCATCGCGCTCAATCCACTTGTATTCTGGAGTTTCGACAAGTTGGAAAGTTGGCTCGGTCGCCATCCCGGCCTGCTCGTGCGAATGGAACGCAGCAGCCATGACAATCTTCTGCATCTGGCCGAAGCAGCGAGCATAGCGGCGCCGGGAGGGCATGCCATCGTCATCGGCTACGGCCGAATTGGAAGAATCATCGTCAAACTGCTCAAGGAACAAAACCTCCCGGTCATCGTCGTGGACAAGGATCGCCGCCGCGTGGAGGCGCTGCGCGAGCGCGGCGTTCCGGCAATCTACGGCGATGGATCGACACCTGGCATCCTCGACGCCGCCGGCGTTGCCGGTGCTCGCCTGCTCATCATCGCCACGCCCGAAGGTTTTCAGACACGGAGGATCATCGAACTCGCCCGCCTGCTCAATCCGGAGATCGATACAGCGGTCCGCACGCACAGCGACTCCGAGGTCACGTATCTGGAAAGTCAGGGTGTGGGTCTTGCTATCATGGGCTCACGCGAGCTGTCGTTTGGCCTGGCGGACTATGCGCTTCGAAGTCTTGGCATTTCGCAGGCCGAAGCATACTGCATCATCCAGAACGAACGTGTGTCCGGAGAAGGTGGGGCCTTCGAGCGGCGACCGGATATTCCGGCGCGCCATGCGCCCGAGTTGCGGGTATATCGTGCGGATGACGGCGAAGAAGGATAAGGGCTCATGCCGACATCATGATTGGCCAGCATATCCCCTACCGTCGTTATCCAATGCCGCCCGGAGATCGTCGGGGTCAATCGTCACCCGCCTGATCACTCCAGTGCTGCGGAGCAGGATAACGGTTGCGATCCGTCGATACACCGTGTGCGTATTGCCCTCGATAATCTCTTCGTCGGTTTCGATGTCGTAGGTGCCTTCAGGCTGCATTTCCTTCATTGGTTTCAAAAGGAAAGGCGACCTGAAAATAACAGATGCTACAGTGGTACGGATCGTCATTGTGCCTTTCCTCTGGAACGCCTGAAGCCAATCCCGCTGAGATACTCTTAGCACATTCAATCTTATTGCGCCCTGTTTCTTCAGAAATGCGAAATGGCGAATATCCAGAGTTTGGCTTTTGAAAAGATCATACAAGATGCTGTCACGTTGGCGACGACCCTCATCGAAGAAGATGCGGATTGCCAGAGATTTCGCAGTTTGCGCGGTCGCTCGGCACCAAGTGGATTTTTAGTGTTCCATTGATGGCGCCCACTTCCGTAGGGATCGAGCAGCTTTGAGTTGCCCCAAGCCATCGGCTTTCAACAAACAGCGTGAAACTGCTGCTGGTTGTAAAGGTGGCTTTCGATAGCTATATGTCCGATGCGCTGTTCGCTCAACTGAGCGAATCCTGTCAGGCGTTGTCTCTTTACGATCAGAAATTCATTTGATTGGCTTTCCTGAGGCAGGAAACGCAATCGCCGTGCTCCGGGGTTTCGACAGCCGGGTGGGGCGATCTGGAGAGGCCTGCCTGATGATTGCCTATTTCCTCCTCGTCCACCGTTATCCGACGCAGTTCAAACGTCTCTTCAAGGCGATTTACCTGCCGGGAAATCAATATGTTGTTCATGTAGACAAGAGCTCGGGTATGGCTCTCGCAAAAGAAATTTCAGCTTTCCTTGAACCCTATCAGGGAGTCGAACTCCTAGAGTCTCAGGACGCGCTCTGGGGTGGATATAGCCTCGTCGATGCAGAACTGCGCGGCATGGCTCGCCTGCTCGAAATGGATAAGCACTGGTCTCACTACATAAATCTGTCCGGCCAAGACTTTCCGCTGAAAAGCCAGAACTATATTCGCGAGTTCTTCGCTGCGAACCCGGGCAAACAATTCATACGCGCCCTCGATCAGCGCAAGGAACGACCCGACACACTGAACCGGATCAGCCATCTCTTTATCGAGGAACATGGTGCGATGACCGCAACGGGTGTGCCACGCTCCTATCTGTTCGGTGACACGCCCTTCATCGGTACGCAGTGGAAAGCCGTCACCCGCAGCTTTTGCGAATTTGTCTGTCATGATCCTCGGGTCGAACGATTCAAGACCTTCTATCGCAACAGCTTCATTGCGGATGAGGCATTCTTCCAAACCGTAATCATGAACAGCGATGATCAAGGCATCGTCATGAATGACGACTTGCGGATGATCGATTGGGTTCCCGATGGAGATATCAAGCTGCGCCCCCGCAACTACGATGAAGCGGATTTCGGTCAGCTACAACGCAGCCCCGACCTGTTTGCGCGCAAATTCGATGGCGAGAACGGCTCGCGAATCCTGTCCCTGCTTGAACATCATCTACGGTCCCCGGCCGCGAGCCACTATCCATCGCGGGTTCATCCGCCGAGAACGCCATCATATTCAAACACGCCGGACGCTGTCTTCGCCTGATACGCAGACCCAGGCATCTCAGTTCATCACTCCTGAAAGGAAAAGCCCATGGCCAAGTCCCAGAAGAAATCCAACCGTGAAATTCGTAAGCCCAAAGCCGAAAAGCCAAAGACCAACGCGTCCAAGCCATCGGAGAAACGAGGTGTGGTGTCCGGCCTTGAAAACATAAAGCGCTAGGTCCGCCACATGAACAAATGCTGGCTATCCGCGATAGCTCGCGCGCAGGCGGAACGCCGACAATTGGGCGCGTTGCCGCGACTGTGCTTGTCGCCAACAATGTCGTGACGGTTGCCGCCAACTTAGCCGACGTTTCCGGTGCGGGAGTCAGCTTCTGGAACCTGCCATTGGTTCATGCAACTGCCGGTAGGCAACTATCGAGCCGGTAACTTTAGATTAGCACAAAAAAGCACGTTAATTTGAATCGTCGCAAAAAGGATTGTGGCACTACCACACGTGATTGCTGTGCTTGATACTTGGAACGAAGACGCTGGCTGCCGCGTTCCCCAATGGGAGAAGGAGCCTGGATATGAAGGAAAGCCAACACGACAATCCCGCCACCCCTGAAGAAATCACGGACCGCATATGGGAACTGGCCCATAAGATCGACATTTGCATGCTGACGACCTGGAATGGGAATGAGCAACGTAGCCGGCCCATGTCGGCAAGGCCGCGACGAGGCGAAAGCGTTGTATATTTTCTTACCGATGTCGAAGGTGAGAAGAACGCCGAGATTGCATCCTATCCCAGAGTGTCGCTCTCATGGGCGGACAACGGCACCCATCGCTACGTCGTTGTCTCAGGCGAGGGCGTAATTTCGAATGACCGGGCGAAAATCACGGAACTGTGGGGCACCATGGACAAGATCTGGTGGGAAGATGCGAATGATCCCACCATCAGATTGCTTACCGTAACGCCGGATCGCGGAGAGATATGGGATAGCCCGAACGCTCTGGTTTCAGGCGTGAAAATGCTCAAGGCCATGGTAACGGGCGGTGCGCCGGAACTTGGCGATAATGCCTCCGTGAAAATGTGATCCATCAGGACTGTCTACCGACAGAAGCGGAGGGCCGAAGCCTATCGCAATGCGCTTTGGGAGAGTGCGTCAGCGCATCGAGTGAAATTTTTAACGCGCACAGATCTGTCTGAAAGCGTTTCTCTTCCCGATGCCGGACAGCAATATCAACGCGCAGTAAATAGCTCGGATGGACGGTCAGCCATAGGCGTGAGTTTTCTGGCAAGGCGATCGCGCGACCACACTCCCGGCCGATACTCGGGGTCCGGCCGAGTATCGCTCGCCCTGCGCTTGCGCCCAGAGCCAGTATGATGACTGGCTTGACGAGCCGCCGCTCAGCGTCGAGCCACCAGCGGCAATGGTCGATCTCGCCGGCGGTGGGGTTCTGGTGGATACGCCGCTTGCCGCGCTGTTCGAACTTGAAATGCTTCACCGCATTGGTCACGCGGATCAGCGACCGGTCGAACCCTGCCTGGTTCAAATGTTCGTCGAGCAATTGTCCTGCCGGTCCGACAAACGGTCGCCCCTCCTGCTCCTCCTGATCCCCTAGCTGTTCGCCAACGATCAGCAGTTGCGCCTGCTCTGGCCCTTCGCCGGGCACGGCGCGCGTTCCGTTGCAGCCGATGGGGCAGCGCCGGCAGGTGGATATACCCTCCGCGATCTCCTCGAACGTGGACGGTGGCTTTTCCGGAAACACCCCGCCACCCTGCGCCACCATGACGGCTTCGCGTGCCTGGGCCCCGGCGATCAGTTCGGGGATCAGTCGCGCCTCGGGAAGATTCTTCCAATAGCGGCGCGGCATTTCCTTCACCATCATGGCGACTTTCAGCCGCGCTGGATTGAAGATCGAAGCGTAGTAGCGTTGCCACAGCTCCTCGGCGGCATCCTCGGCTGGCGCGTCGTTTCGGTCAACACCTCACCGTCCCAATGCAGGCAGAGGTCCGGGGTCAGGATCGACCAGCGCTGGCTGGCAAAGCGGTTGAGGAAAAAATCCGCATTGGCCCGCAGGACATGATGATCCGGCTCGAACCAGGCGACATAGCGGTCCACCCCATCTGGCTCCTCAATCGCGCGAAACCGGACGAAGGCGCGCATCTTGTGAATGTCGCGACGAACATGCCCCATCATGATGGTGAGACGATGGGCATCTCGATCCGCCGCCTTCTCCATCAGATGGGGATCGTCCTGAAGCCGCCAGAGGAGCCTGTAGAGCAGGGCGAACCGCGCCGGGTCGTTATGCAGGACAACGCTGCCCGCCAGCCGCAAAAAGGCCTTGTTCGCCCGCACGGAGCGCCGTGCAGCAGGTATTGGAGCGGTATCCCGGTCTGCCGCACCGAACAGGTCGCGCTCGCCTTGCCGATCCGCCGACCAGACGATGCGCTCAGGCGGAATACACGCGGCCGCCATTACCCTTGCCTGATTGCGCCATCCCTCGAAGTCGTCGGGACGGCCTATTGCCAGATGATGGAGGTCGCCGGCCGGGCCGGGCGCTATGCTCATCCGAACAGCTCCATCTGGCGGGGCGGCGCCAGCCGGCTGCGCAGGTCAAGCCGGTCTATCAACAATGCCGGGCGCCAATCCGCCGCCGCGATGAAGGGGCGTATCTTCGATATGGATCGTGTCAGCCGGGCGAGGTCATCCAGTCGCAAGCGATGATGGCGGCGCGCCTGAATGATCGCCGCCACTGCGCGCGTACCCAGCCCTGGCACCCGCAGCAGCATCTCTTGTGGCGCGCGATTGATGTCGACCGGAAAGCCCTCCCGGTGTCCCAGCGCCCAGGCCAGCTTCGTATCGATATCGAGCGGCAGCATCCCATCGGCATCGGTCGCCTGCTGCACCTCGTTCGCCGTAAATCCGTAAAAGCGCACCAGCCAGTCCGACTGATACAATCGATGCTCGCGTATTAACGGCGGGCGCTTAAGCGGCAGCACGGCACTGGCATCGGGGATGGGACTGAATGCGGAATAATAGACCCGGCGCAGCCTGAACCGGTCGTAAAGATGGCTAGCCCTTCCGATGATCTGGCTATCGCTGGCGTCATCCGCGCCGACGATCATCTGGGTGGACTGGCCAGCCGGGGCGAAGCAGGGCGCATGGCGAAAGCGCTTGCGCGCATCCCTGGCTTCAGTGATGGCATCGCCGATCCGTGCGATGGCTCCCTCGATCTGCTTGCCATTCTTGTCGGGTGCGAGCTTCGCCAAACTCGTCTCGGTCGGCAGTTCGACGTTGATTGATACCCGGTCCGCCCACAGCCCGGCTCGCTCGACAAGTTCCGGATCAGCCTCGGGAATTGTCTTGAGGTGGATATAGCCGCGAAAGCGATGATCCTCCCGCAAGGAGCGGGCGACCTCGATCATCTGCTCCATCGTGTGGCTGGAGGATTTGATGATGCCGGAGGAGAGGAAAAGCCCTTCGATATAGTTGCGCCGGTAAAAGCTCAGCGTCAGGTCCACGACTTCGGCCGGCGTGAAGCGCGCCCGACGCACGTTCGAGCTCTTGCGGTTGACGCAATAGTGGCAGTCGAAGATGCAGTGGTTGGTCAGCAGTATCTTGAGCAGGGAGATGCACCGCCCATCGGGTGCATAAGCATGGCAGATCCCCATGCCCTGGGTTGAGCCCAGCCCCTTTCCATCGCGGCTGTGGCGTTTAGCCGTACCGGACGAAGCGCAGGAAGCGTCGTATTTTGCAGCGTCCGCCAGAATTTCCAGGCGCTCGCTCAAACTCAAACTGGACATATGTTCTATATATGTTCTTACGCAACTTTAGGCAACCGATCGCTGCGCCTGTGCCTCTGGAAGTGCCGAGCCCGGACTCACGCAGTGACAGAATGGGGTTAGCTTGCATGCCGAAACAAGCGGGGAGACGGTCGGCATGGCGGGCTGGTCCGTCCGGGATAGCGATGGTTTCCCAGCTGCGCATAGATTGGACGGAGACGGGTGGCCGCCGGTCGACGAGCCGGATCGCAGGGGCTTCGGCTCGCTCATCATGGAGCGCAATCCACGCGTCATTTCCGGTGCAAGGGTGAGTTGTCACTACGAGCCCACAGGCTTCATATGGCGATTTAAAGCGCCTGCGCATAGCGTTCTGGCCAGTTAGGCGAGGCAGCCGGCAAGGGCTCGGCGTCATCGCTCTTTTGGAACTATTGCCGGGATGAAGCGTAACTGATCCAGAGCGGTGAATTCTGGAGAGGGCATCGTAAAACCGGCACGCCGACCGGGCGGCTCACGGCATTCATCGCGATACCATTCCACGGGGAGGAGCGATCATGCCCAAAAGCAGCAAGCCAGCCGGTTCACCTAGCCTCACCAACTCTCTCCACCACCATGCGCCAGGGTCGGGACAGATCGATGTCGACGAGGGTGTCGGCGTCGGAGGCGAAACGCAGCAGACCATCGCTTCTGATGGAGATCACCAGGACGGCACAGCCCATCTGACCGACAATTTTGGTCACCGTATTTCGGACAACCAGAACAGCCTGCGGGCCGGAGAGCGCGGCCCCACGCTGTTGGAAGACTTCGTCCTCCGCGAGAAGATCTTCCATTTCGACCATGAGCGCATTCCCGAGCGGATCGTCCATGCCCGCGGCTCTGGCGCGCATGGCGTGTTCGAATGCACCAAGGCCATTCCTGAACTCACCAAGGCGTCGATCCTCCAGAAGAAGGGCAATAGCTGCCCGGTATTCGTGCGCTTCTCGACCGTGGCGGGGGGCGCCGGGTCGATCGATACGCCGCGTGATGTGCGTGGCTTCGCAGTCAAGCTCTATACCGACAGCGGCAACTGGGATCTGGTCGGTAACAACATCCCGGTCTTCTTCATTCAGGACGCGATGAAGTTTCCGGATCTGGTTCACAGCGTGAAGATGGAGGCGGATCGCGGTTATCCGCAAGCCGCTTCCGCGCATGACACCTTCTGGGACTTTATCGGCCTGATGCCCGAAGCCATGCACATGATCATGTGGGCGATGTCAGACCGCGCCATCCCGCGCTCGCTCAGGATGATGGAAGGGTTCGGGGTCAACACGTTCCGCTTCGTCAATGCCAAGGGCGAGGCGCGCTTCGTCAAATTCCACTGGAAGCCGGTGTTGGGCATCCAATCCACGACATGGGACGAAGCGGTGAAGATCGCCGGCGCGGACCCCGACTTCCATCGGCGCGACCTGTTCGAGGCGATCGAAGCCGGCGACTATCCCGCATGGGATCTCGGCGTGCAGGTCTTCGATGAGAACTGGGCCGCGCAGCAGCCCTACGATGTCCTCGACGCCACGAAGCTCATCCCTGAGGAGGAAATCCCCGTCGAAATCGTCGGGCGGATGACGCTCAATCGCAATGTCGACAATTTCTTCGCCGAAACCGAGCAGGCGGCTTTTCTGCCGAGCAACATCATTCCCGGTATCGATTTCTCCAACGACCCGCTGCTGCAAGGCCGCCTCTTTTCCTATCTGGACACGCAGAAATCGCGGCTTGGAACCACCAATTTCCACCAGATTCCGATCAACGCGCCCAAATGCCCGTTCCACAATTTCCAGCGCGACGGGATGATGCAGACTCTGGTGCCCACCGGCCGCGCCAATTATGAGCCGAACAGCCTCGCCGACGCCGGCGAGGATGGCGGTCCGCGTGCCTGCCCTGAAACCGGCTTTTCCAGCTTCACGGCGAATGACGAGCGCAACGATCCCGCGCAGAAGCTGCGCATCCGCGCGGAGTTGTTCGCCGATCACTATAGTCAGGCGCGTCTGTTCTACCGTTCGCAAACGGAGAATGAGCAGGCGCATATTGCCTCGGCGCTGGTGTTCGAACTGTCCAAGGTGCAGCTCGACCATGTCCGCGCGCGGGTCGTCTCCCGGCTGCGCAACATTGACGAGGATCTGGCGAAGCGGGTCGCCGACGGCCTCGCCATCGATCTGCCGGAAAAGGCCAAGGCAGCGAAAGCCCCCGTCGACATGCCGCCATCCGATGCGCTGTCGATCCAGAAGCAGGCGAAGGACATGCTCGAAGGCCGCAAGGTCGGCATCTTGTTCTCGGAAGGCTCCGACAAGGGCAGCATCGATACGCTGAAGGCCGGAATCGAGAAGGCTGGCGGAACCGCCTTTCTCGTTGCTCCCAAAGTCGGCGGGATCAAGGTGAAGGGTGGCACGCTCAAGGCCGATGGCCAGTTGGCTGGATCGCCTTCGGTGCTGTTCGACGCAGTCGCCTCGATTCTGATGCCCGATGCCGCTGAAAAGCTGACCAAGGATGGTGCTGCGGTTCAATGGTTCATGGACGCCTATGGTCATTGCAAGACCATCGCCCACTGCAAAGGCACGCAGATTCTGCTCGACAAGGCCAATGTCGAACCGGACGGTGGCGTGGTTTCCATCGAGAATTTCATGAAGGCTGGTGTCAAACGCCATTGGGCACGCGAGCCCAAAGTGCGCGATCTCGCCTGACAGGGAGGATGATATGGCAACACAGACCATCGAAACCCGCAGCCGGAAGCGCATCACGCCGGCGAAGGCAAAAACCGCCGCGATCGGGAAGGCGAAAGCGATCGCGCCCGATCTTGCCGCCCGGATCGGCAGCACGCCGAAGACGAAGTTTCGCGGAGACCCGGACGTATTCGGGCGTTTAGTCGAGGATCATGACCGGCACCGTGCCCTGCTGGCGATGATCGAGGAGACGCAGGGCAAATCGCCCGATCGTCAGACGCTGTTCCTGGAACTGGTGAAGGAACTCAAGTCCCACGCCGCCGCGGAGGAACAGGCGCTCTGGTCCACGGTGCTGCGCGATCCTGAAACAACCGACGACGCCCGCCACGCCATCGCCGAGCATAAGGAGATCGACGATATGCTTGCCGATCTCGCCGCACGTGACATGGCCTCGCCCGGTTGGCTGCGACGCTTCGCGGACCTCAGGCAAGAGTATCTGCACCATATCCGGGAAGAGGAGCAGGAGCAGTTCGTCGCGGCCCAGAAGCATCTCAAGGCGACCGATGTTCGCTATATGCGCCGCATCTTCAATCGCCGCAAAAAGGAAGGGAAGGCCGTCGCGAAGATCGAGAAGAAGATTAGTCTGAAGGATTGAGCCCATGTCCGACGAGGGGGCGCTGAAACGGGTCGCGATCGTCGGCGCGGGGCCGACCGGACTCTATACTTTCTTCTCGCTGCTGGAAGCCGGCACGCCGCTTGCCATTGCCATTTATGAACAGGCGGAGGAAGCGGGCGTCGGCATGCCTTACAATGATGACGAGAATATCCGGCTGATGCTGGCCAATATCGCCAGCATCGAGATACCACCGCTCATCCAAACCTATCTCGACTGGTTGCTCGATCAGGACGCAGATCGCCTGGCGCGCTATGGTGTGGAGAAGGATGGTCTGCATGAGCGCCAGTTTCTGCCGCGCATCCTGCTTGGGGAATATTTCCGGGATCAGTTCCTGGCGCTGGTGGAGCGGGGAAAGGCAACAGGTTTCGACATCGCCGTGTACGAATCCTGCCGCATCACCGATTTGGAAGCGCGGGAGAATGGAGTCTGGCTCTCCGCAGAGTGCCAGAGCGAACCGCAGTGCTTCGACCTTGCCGTCATCGCCACAGGCCATGTCTGGCCCGATGGAGAAGAGGCGACGCGCTCCTTTTTCCCCAGCCCCTGGTCGGGCTTACTCGATGCGGACATCCCGCCTCGCAAGGTCGGCATAATGGGCACGTCGCTCAGCGCCATCGACGCGGCGATGGCAGTGGCTGCTCAGCACGGCCGGTTTGTCGAGGAGGTGGACGAGGCGTTGCGGTTCAAGCGTGATGAGGGCAGCGAGGGGCTGACGATCACGCTGATGTCTCGCTCAGGAATCCTGCCCGAAGCCGATTTCTACTGCCCCATTCCCTATGAACCACTCCGCGTCGCGACGCCGGAAGCCATTGAGCGGGAAATCGGCGCTGGATCGGATAACCTGCTGGATAGGATTTTCGCGCTCATGGCGCGGGAGATTGAAGCAGCCGATCCCACCTGGAGCGCACGCGTTTCGCTACCTGATCTCGATGCCGACAGCTTCGCCGACGCCTACTTTTCGGATCGCCAGCGTCACGACGCATTCCGTTGGGCCGAATATAATCTGAGAGAGGTCGAGCGGAACAAGCGCGGACGGCACACCGTGCCCTGGCGCTATGCGATCCTGCGCCTCCACGAAACCGTGCAGGAGATAGTGCCCAACCTGTCCGACGAGGACCGGGACCGCTTCGATGCCGGACTCAGCAGGGTGTTCATCGACAATTATGCAGCAATTCCCTCAGAATCGATCCGCAGACTGCTCGCGCTGCGCGAAGCGGACGTCATCCGCCTGCTGGAACTGGGATCGGATTACGATAAGCAGGTCGAGGAGACTGGCACAGACATCGACGTCGATGGGACCCCGCATCACTTTGACGTGTTTATCGATGCGCGGGGCCAGAGACCGCTGAAGACCAAAGATCTGCCCTTCCCCAGCCTACGCCGCCAGTTACTCGCGGTTGGGGAGGATATTCCCGATGTCGGGGAGGATTATGTTTTGCTGGCACCGGACGTCACGCGTGGCCGTGTCGCATTCGGGGCACTGCCTTACCTCATACATGATCGGCCCTTCATCCAGGGCATTACCGCCAGCGCCGAGATCGGATCGGCAATTTCCAACGCGGCAAGCAAGGCCGGGTCGCGTACACGTCGAAGGCTCGGAGTTATTGGATAATTAGCTTGTCTCCTGCCGCCAACAGAGCCGACGTTCGTGGTGCTCCGGTTGGCCGTCAAAACCGGCCGTTCATTCGCGCGGCGAGTGATGGCCCCTTCTGGGCCGTTAGCTGACTGCACGGTTTCGAGCGAGAATCACGGGAAGCGGCTCTTCGTTTACATGATTCTATATGGTCATGGTCGGACAGCTGAACGCCGTAGGGGAGAGTTTGTCTCGTCCACAACTGCCAGTTCGCACCGACCAACAACTTCGACAGTTTGCTCCGGTACTGGCGCTTGCATCGGGAGACCACGGGCGTTTCCGTCGAGGTTCGCATCGCGGCGGTTGCCCGCAGGGCCGAATCCGAAACTCCTGGCGTGTGCGATGTCATTGCCTCAGAATTCGTCCTATTAGGGTGACGGTTTTCTCCATCAATGTCAGGATGAACAGGGACTCGAATGGTTCGATCCGTGAGCAGACTCGGTAATTGAATGACAAAAAATGATGATTGGCATCCCAAGACGGTGAGCCTTTGCAGGCATTGCGCCAAAGATCCTGAGTTGAAAGCCTTGGTCGAAAGCGACCTCCGCGATGGCGTTTGCGGGGTTTGCGGTTCGAGTGCCTCCAGGGTCTACAATCCCGAACGGTTCGCGGAGGCGCGCAACCTCATCAGGGCGCTGACACGGTTCCACTTCAGCGAGCCAGACTATAATCCTGACGAAGGTGGAACATCGATCCATAACATCCTTCTCGAAGACCCGAATCCGATCGTCGAGACGGCGAAGCCCGGTCCTCATGCCAAGGCCTTCATCCACCGGATCACATGGGAAGACGGGATGTACCCCGACCCTGACATGGGTATCCGGCTCTACGCCGGGGAAGAACCCAATCTGGAACAGCTGCTGAATTTCTCGATTCCCGAAACGGTCTCATCGTTCAGGAGGCTCGGAGAGAGGCTGAAGCAGGAAAACTTCCACGCTGTCGAGAATGCGATGGAGAAACTCGTTGCCAGGATCGAGGCCGATATTGAGTTCGAAGTGACAGAAGACTCGCTCTGGTATCGAGGACGGATCGGCGTAGCTCGGGATCGCCTCGGCATGCCACATGGAGAAGTTGTCCGGGTCGCTACGCCGTACAAGGGAACAGCGATCGGCGCACGCCTGCCACCCGATGCGACGGCGGGCCGCACAAACCGGGAGGGCGTATCCGTTCTTTATCTGGCGTCGGAAGTGGAAACCGCGCTGGCGGAAATTCGACCCCATCCAGGACATCTGATCTCCATGGGCGGTTTCCGCGCTGGAAAGAACCTTCGGGTCGCGCGCTTCGATCTCCCGATCAGAAGCTTCTCGTCATCGGACGATCGCCTCGATCTGTTCACGATCATCTATCACATCGACTGGCTGCTCCGCTTTCCGATCATTCCGGAGGAACGACACCGCTATGCCGTCACCCAGCTTCTGTCTGACATACTCATTCGCCGCGGCTTCGAAGGGATCGCGTATCGAAGCTCGGTCGGAACAGGTATAAATCTCTGCGTATTCGATCCCTCGAGATTTGCATTCGACGAAAGCGCATCGGCTGTGAAACAGGTCGAACAACTGCACTACACATTCTCGGACGTGGACATGCATGACTGAGTACGTCGCTGCCATTGTGGTCGACAAATAAACGAACGGCCGGTTTGGGATGGGCAAGGACTAGCCCGAACGTCAGCAACGGGGCGCAAAGCGGTCATAAGGTTTGCACACCTGCATGGTGCCATCCCGCCTACGGCGGTCTGAATCCTGTTTGATCCGGCTCTCGCGCGGTGTGTGCGGGTCGCTTTGCCTTTGGTCCGGCTGTGCCGGTCCTGCAACCCGCGTAGCGGGTCTTCCACTTCGTTTCAGCCTTTCGGGTGCAGGCCCGGCCCTTTAGGCCGGACCTCTCGGCGCTCCGCCGCCCACCCCGCTCTTCCGCCGGGTGCGGCTGATGGAGAGGGAGAAGAGGGGTGCAGCAGCGTATCAATGGAGCCGCCGTGCCGCAGGATATGGACCGGCTTTCGGTCATGCGGCGGGTGCTCGAAGGCCTGCCTGAAACGACGCTGATCGTGTTCATGGCGCACCGGGTCGAGGGTAAGCGCTATGCCGAGATCGCACGCGAGCTTGGCATCAGCGAATGGCGCGTCGAGCGCCACATGGTGCGCGCGATCGGCCGGATCGCGGACGTGGGTGGACGCTACCGGACGGCGTTTCTGGCGCTCGATCTCATGTCCCGGCAGGTGCTGGAGCTGGCTTGGGACGGGCTTTCGCATGACCGGATCGGCGTGCGGCTGGGACTTGCCTTGGACGAGGTCGAGACCCGCATGGCCGATGCTCTGGTGTCACTCGATGAGGCCACAACCCTCTGACCAGGGGGTTGTGATCGTAGCCCCCTGTTCTTGCAGTGCAAAGTCACGCCCCAGTTGCTAGGAAGGCGTCCTATGCGCACCGACCTCGATCATCTTCCGCCCACAAAGCAGCGCGAGCTCGAGCGCGTGCTGGAGGTGCTGTTCGCAGGTTTCGAGGAAGCCACCGCACTTGCCACGCAGGCCTGGAAGAAGAAGGGCCGCATCCTCAAGGTCGTGCTCTACGGCAGCTACGCGCGCGGCGGATGGGTCGACGAGCCGCACACCGCCAAGGGCTACAAGTCCGACTTCGACCTGCTCGTCGTCGTCAACGACAAGCGCCTCACCGACCGCATCCCCTACTGGGAGAAGGCCGAGGATCAGCTGATGCGCGAGTACGGCATCACCAAGACTCTGAAGACCCCGGTCAACTTCATCGTGCACACGCTTCAAGAGGTGAACGACGGCCTCGCGCATGGCCGCTACTTCTTCATGGACGTCGCGAAGGATGGCATCGCACTCTACCAGAGCGATGACATGCCGTTCCATACGCCCAAGCCCAAGACGCCCAAACAGGCGCTCGCCATGGCGAAGGAATACTTCGAGGAGTGGTTACCGGCAGGCCTTCGCAAGTTCGACCTGGCTGGGGAAGCGGTAGCTCGCGGCTACCCCAAAGAGGCGGCATTCCTATACCATCAGGCCGCTGAGAGTCTGTACCATTGCGCCCTTCTGGTGTGCACCTTCTACACCCCCCACGTGCACAATCTGGGCTTCCTGCGTACGCAGGCCGAGCGTCTGGACCGTCGTCTTTTCCACGTTTGGCCGCGCGATACGAAGAAGGAACGGGCGCTCTTCGAGAAGCTCAAGGAGGCCTATGTGAAGGCCCGCTACTCGAAGCACTATCGCATCTCGGCCGAGGAGCTGGAGTGGCTTGGCACGCAGGTCGAGGAACTCGGCCGCATCGTCCATGCCGTGTGCAGCGAGCGCATCGCCGAGCTCGAAGCCGCCACAACATCCGGCACTTCCGCCTCCTGAACCTGCCGATCCGGGCAGGTTGTCGTGCAGCGTCCTGCCTCATAGGCTGGCACCATTCTTCCCCCTTCATAAACTGAACGCCGGCCTTTCGGGCCGGCGTTCCTTTATCGGGGCGGGTGCCCGGAAGTGGCGATGACGGAACCGGCCTTATGGCCCGGCGTTCCATCCTCTCCACCGTCATGGTGCGGCCGCCAGCGCTTTTACCCCCTGTCGCTGGCGGCCAAATTCATGCCCGTACTGTCCCGGCCTCAGCCGTTGAGCCGGTCCTTGACCGCCTTGGCGGGGCTGAACGTGAGCTTGTTCGACGCCGCGATCTTGATCGTCGCGCCGGTTGCCGGGTTGCGGCCTTCGCGCGCCGGAGAAGCCTTCACCTTGAACTTGCCGAAGCCGTTCAGCGACACTTCCTCGCCCTTGGCGGCAGCATCGGTGATCGCGGCGAACACGGCGTCGACGGCCTTGCGCGCATCGGCTTTGGTGGTCCCCAGCGTCTCGGCAAGCGCTTCGGCGAGGTCGGCATTGTTCATGTCTGAGCGTCCTTTTGTTGTGGAAATGCCCCTCTGAGGCCCCGAGGAATCGCTGTCAAACGAACACGTCGTTAATGCGGGAAAGTGCGCAGAAAGCATGCCCAAAGCATCGCTTTGGGCTGCCACCATGCTGCACGAATGCTGCGCAACATGACCTGCTTCCGATCCGTCTTCGCATCCATTCCATCCGAAAAGTCGTCCACTGCCGTCTAGCAAAGCGAAAAGCGCTACCCCCTGATCAGAGGGTTGCCGTGAACGTCCGTGCGCGTCCGGGACAGGATCGGTCTGTCCGAAGATCGGAAGGGGGCGGGAGGGGAGGAAGCGGGAGGGAAGCGAAAGCAAGATAAAGGCGGTTGCTCGCTTTTCTCGCAAGCCATTGTCTGCACGTCGAAATTTATAGAGACACCCGCCCTTGGGCTGGAGGCAAGCTACTCATGACCCGAGACCCGCTTGTCAGAAGTGGCGGAAATCCGGGCTATTCGCCGTTTTTACCGCGAGATCGGCATGGAGCACCCACCTGTCTGCGTGGGGTATGCTCGCGACGCACCGCCGCGACCAGCATTCTAGACATCCCTCACGCCTCTGTCATGCCGGGGTTGGGCGCGGGGTCTTCCGCGCGCGCATCGAGGCCCGAGATTCCCTTCGGTGCACCGGGGAGGCCCTGTTTGAGGCGAGGCGAGAAGCGCAGCATGGCGCCACTTTCGGACAGCCAGTTCCCGACCCGAAGGATTGCCCATGCTTACACCGTCCCCACGCACCCCACTCACCGTCCGCATCCCCGATGCCTGCCGCATGACAGGCATCGGGCGCTCTAAGCTCTACGAACTCATCAAGGCCGGGGAGATCGAAACCGTCAAGGTCGGCAGCCGCACGCTCGTGACCGTGGCAGGGCTCAAAGCGTTCCTCGAAAAGTGCAGGGGAGAAAGGACGATGCGCACTAGGTTTCGTGGACAAAGCTTGACTGGAGACTCGGAGGTTGATTCAAGGCTGTCTTTTGGGAGGCGGCGTT
>NZ_JBHTIK010000009.1:0-2348 GCF_042676985.1 Sphingosinicella xenopeptidilytica
CCCCCGTCAAAGACGTCGACCTTGCCATCTCAAAGATGGAAACCGCACGAACTAAAGTCGCCCCCAATAAAGACCTCAGTGTCGTAAACTGGAAGCACGCAGGCGTACCTATTCCCTAGCGGAAAGTGCAGGTACTTACGTCTGATGCAAACTCCGTGGTAAACTTCTCGAAATAGAACAAGATTCGCATAGCGAATCGTTGCGCAGAAAATGACAATGAGCTCGCCGGAAGCCCTTTCGGCGAGCTCAGTCTTTGGATCGTATGGGTTCGTTGCCCAAACAGGAGAGCCAGGAATGCCCCCCCGTCAAGTTGATCGCTTTCTGAAAAGGCTCGCGCCTGCCGTTCAGGAGACAGGGAAGTCACGATTGGCGCTGACCCTGGACTTTCTTGCAAAGCGTGCGAAAGGGTACAGTATTTCAGAGTATTTTTCGGTACCGCTCTACGATGGCGTGCCGCCAAACTATATTCCGCATCGGGATTACCACGCTGCGGAGCGCCTGCTGAATCCGCGTATCACCGGCGTGGTCGGCTTTTCGAAGTGGGTGCAGTATAATTTCTTCAAGGCGAACGGCATACCCCAGCCGGAAACCTACGGGTTCGTCAATGGAACACGCGGCGTCCTGAACGGCACCCCCTTCGTTCCCTCGTCCAGAACGCTTTGTGAACAGCTGCGAAGCCTGACGCTGCCGACGCTTGTGAAAATGCCTCCTGTAAACGGGCAGCCGCATGTCGATATTCTGCTGGATATCGACGAAGCGGGCGGCCGGCTGCATTTTGAAGCGCGGGGATGGCGGGATATCGATGGATTGCTGTCCGGGCCCGAAGGCGAGGGCGCAGGGATTCTCTTCCAGGAATTGCTGAACCAGCATCAGGCACTCGGTGTTTTCCCGCCGGCCCTCAATACGCTGCGCGTCATCACCCATATCGGACCCACGGGCGAGATCGATATTGCCGCCTGCTTTTTGAAGATCGCACGGACGGGCCACCGCATAGACAATATGCATCACGGTGCCGTGGGCGCCCATGTCGATCTGTCGTCGGGGCGGCTGGAAAAGGGTTTCAGCGGCGCCGGCCGCACGCGTTTCACGCATCATCCCGATACGGGCGCTCCCATCGAAGGTTTCGAGGTGCCGTTTTTCGCGGAGGCGATTGCGCTGGCGAAGCGCGCGCATCCGCTGCTGCAGTCGCCCAGCCTTATCGGTTGGGACGTTGCGGTTACCGATGAGGGGCCGAAAATCATCGAAGCCAATAGCTATGTCGCCTTCTGGACGACCCAGAAAGGCGACCACGGGCTTGGCCAAAGCTCGATCGGCCGTCATATCAGGGCTGTTCTTGATCGTTAGGAACGCTCAGAGGCAATGAGGCAGCGGAGCGCTTTGGTCGGCGGACTCTGTGCCGGGATGTTCGCGCTCCTCGGCGGACCGGCATATGCTGCGGCTTCCGCGCAGATCCGGATCGAAGGGCGCGCTGTCACGATCGCTTCCCTCGGGGCCATTCGAACGCCGACCGGCGTATGGCCGGTGGACGATCTCGGGCGCTTCGATGACGTACATGCCTATCGCTTCCGATATGAATCCAGGCCCGATTGGTGGAGCATTTGTCTGGTGCGCCGCCCCGACGGGTCGGGCCAGATCGACGACCGCGCGTATTCCATCGCCTATTCCGGCGAGACCTTCCGCATATCGGCATTGCCCGGCAGCATGAAGTGCGCCGATTCGGGCGAGCCCGTCTCTCCATCGATTGAGCGGCTCCTTGATGCCGTTTCGGCAAGACGTGTGCTGCCATACAGCCGACAGGCGTTCCGCGGCTGGCCCAAGGCGCCGGCGAAGGCGCTTCCAAGATTACCGAGAGGCGCGGTCCCTGTTTACCGGCCCGATCGGATCTACGGTCTCTCGGGCTCCTACAATGCGATCGGAATCGTCACGGGCCAGGGGGGGGAATATTCATCCTCGCGCGGCTTCGTTTCAGGAGATGATGCCGTTCTGATTGCCGCTGCGATTGACGGCGACAGGTCGCTTTTCAGCGATGCCGCAAAGCGGAATCGCGTGCAGATGCTTTACGGCCTGAGCCTTCCCAACCTCGCGATCTGGTCCGAAAATCACAATGTTCTCAGAGATCCGCAAAAGCCCTTCAGGAAAGATCGGCCCTACATCAACGAGGGCAAGGCGAACGGCCGCGATCACTATGGCAAAGAGGGAAACTGGATCGTTCCGGCGGATTACGCCTATCTCGCCGAGCTTGGTGCGACGCCGGGAAAGTCCATGGCGCACGGCAACCGCGATGAAGCGCATTTGTTCAATCATGGCTATGCGTACTGGCTTGCGACGGGAGATCCGCGCGCGGCGAT
>NZ_JBHTIK010000010.1:0-75706 GCF_042676985.1 Sphingosinicella xenopeptidilytica
CCCCCGTCAAAGACGTCGACCTTGCCATCTCAAAGATGGAAACCGCACGAACTAAAGTCGCCCCCAATAAATATCTCGGCATTACCGGCTGGAAACACTCGGGCGTATCTTTCCAGAAATAACCTAATCCGCGCTCCCATCCTTGCCGTGTTTCATCAGGATCGGCGCCTGAGAGGCGGCGAAGATCATCGAGATCACGAGCACGCCCCACACCTTGAAGGCGACCCACTGGTCGAAGGTCAGGTACGCGCGCAGGCCTTCGTTCAGGATCGCCATCGCGAGGAAGAAGAACGCCCAGTTGCGCGTCAGTTTCTTCCAGCCATGGTCGTCCATTTCGGGAAAGCCGCTTTCCATGACGAGCTTGAGCAGCGGGCGGCCGGTCAGGAGGCCGAAGAACAGGATCGCGGCGAACATCGCGTAGATGATCGTCGTCTTGATCTGGAAGAAGCTTTCGTCGCGCAGGTAGATCGTCATGCCGCCGAACACCGCCACAACGATGCCGGTGAACCACTGCATCGGGCCGATGCGGCCCGTCTTCACCTTGGAGACGACCATGGCGATGGCGGTGGCGATCATGAACGCCGCCGTCGCCCACACCGCCTGATTGACATCGTCGCCGGGGGCGAGGCTGTTCACCGCGAAGAACACGAGCAGCGGCCCGAAATCGAGCGCCATGCGCAGGCCCGAACCCCCGCTCTTCGAAGCCGCTGTCTTGTCTTCCGCCATTACGCGTCCTTCTTCGAACCCATGCCCGCAAGCGCGCGGGCGAACTCCGCCGGATCGAACGGGCGCAGGTCGTCGATCTGTTCCCCTACGCCAATCGCGTGAACGGGGAGTTTAGAACGGTCCGCCGCCGCGACGAGAACGCCGCCGCGTGCGGTTCCGTCCAGCTTCGTCATTACGAGCCCGGTCACACCGGCGACTTCCTTGAAAACGTCGATCTGATTGAGCGCGTTCTGCCCCGTTGTGGCGTCGAGCACGAGCACGACGTCATGCGGCGCGGATTCCATCTGGCGCTTCAGCACGCGCTTGATCTTGGCGAGTTCGTCCATCAGCCCCGCCTTGTTCTGCAGGCGTCCGGCGGTGTCGATGATCAGCACGTCCGCGCCCGCCGAGCGCGCCTTGGTCAGCGCCTCGAACGAAAGCGCCGCAGCGTCGCCGCCCACGGTGCCGGAAACGACAGGGATATTGAGCCGCCCGCCCCAGATCGAAAGCTGTTCGATGGCCGCCGCGCGGAACGTGTCTCCGGCGGCGAGCATCACCGAATAATCCTGCTCCTGAAACAGGTGCGCGAGCTTGGCGATGGTCGTGGTCTTGCCCGATCCGTTGACGCCGACGACGAGGATCACGTGCGGGCGCGGGAAGGCCGTCACCTCGATCGGATGCGCCACCTTCGCCAGCACGGCTTCCACCTCGGCGGCGACGACCGTTTTCACTTCGTCGTCGCTTACCTGCCGATCGAACTTGTCGGCGGCGAGCTTCGCGGTGATGCGCGCGGCGGTGGCGGGGCCGAGGTCGGAGGCGATCAGCGCCTCCTCGATCTCCTCCAGCATCGCGTCGTCGAGCGGTCGCTTCGAAACGAGCCCGGCGAGATTGTCGCCGAGCTTGCCGGAGGTGCGCTGAAGCCCGGCGCGGAGCCGCGCGAGCCAGCCTTTGGGTTCTGCCTGTTCTTCGCTCAAATCTTCACTCACGTGGGGTCGCTAGCAGCCTCGACGCCTCCGCGCCAGTCACGCGTGCGCGCACGATGCTGCCCGGTAGCGCGGACTGATCGAGTGCGGCGGGCGTGAAATCGGCGGCGTGGCCAGTGCGCCCGTCCTTCTCCACGAGCATGTCGATGACGTGGCCTTGTTGCGCGGCGAGGTGGGCGGCGAGCCTCTGGGCCGCCGCTTCACGCAGCCGCGCGGCGCGCGCCTTGCGCTCAGGGACGGTAAGCTGCGGCATCCGTGCGGCGGGCGTGCCGGTGCGCGCGGAGTAGGGGAAGATGTGGCCGAACACGATGTCGCAGTCGTCGATCAGGCGCAGCGAGTTCTCGAACATCGCGTCGGTCTCGGTCGGGAAGCCCGCGATGATGTCGGCGCCGATGGCGATCTCCGGGCGCTTCGTCTTCACCGCTTCCACGAAGCGCACGGCGTCGGCGCGCGTGTGGCGGCGCTTCATGCGCTTCAGGATCATGTCGTCGCCCGATTGCAGCGACAGGTGCAGGTGCGGCATCACGCGCGCCTCGCCCGTGATCGCCTCGACGAGCGCGGGGTCGGCCTCGATCGAATCGATCGAGGAGAGGCGCAGGCGGCGCAATGTCGGCACGTGGGTGAGGATGCGCTGCACGAGGCTGCCGAGCGTTGGGCTGCCCGGAAGATCGGGGCCGTAGGAGGTGAGATCGACCCCGGTCAGCACCACCTCCTGCGCGCCGCCGTCCACCAGCCTTTTGATGCGGTCGATGGCGAGGCCTGCGGGCACGCTCCGCGAATTGCCGCGCGCGTAGGGGATGATGCAGAAGGTGCAGCGGTGATCGCAGCCGTTCTGCACCTCCACGAAGGCGCGCGTGTTGGCGGAAAAGCCGTCCAGCAGGTGCGGCGCCGTTTCGCGCACCGCCATGATGTCGCCGACGCGCACGCGCTCTCCGCCCAGCAGCGTGGCGGCGTCCAGCTTCTCGGCATTGCCGACGACGCGGGAAACTTCGGGCATGGCGGCGAAGCCCGCCGCCTCCACCTGCGCCGCGCAGCCGGTGACGATCACACGCGCCTCCGGGCGTTCACGCTTCAGGCGGCGGATCGTCTGCCGCGCCTGCCGCACCGCCTCGCCGGTGACGGCGCAGCTGTTGATGACGATGGTGTCGCTGTCTCCGGCGGCGGCGAGGTGCTGCCGGATGATCTCGCCCTCGTAGATGTTGAGCCTGCAACCGAGGTTGATGACCTGATGGTCGCTCAAGCGTAGGCCTCGAGGTCGATCTCGCCGGTGAAGGCGGTGGTCGCGGGGCCGGTCATCACGATGTGGTTGTCGTCCCGCCATGCGATCGAGAGATCGCCGCCGGGCAGCGTCACCGTCACAGCGCGGCCGACGAGTCCGCGCCGCATCGCCGCGATCGCGGTGGCGCACGCCCCGGTGCCGCAGGCGCGCGTCAGGCCGACGCCGCGCTCCCACACCCGCAGGCGGATGTGTTCGCGCGAAACGATGCTTGCAGCGTTCACATTGATGCGCGCCGGGAACAGCGGGTCGTGCTCGATGATCGGCCCCAGCCGTTCGAGGTCGATCGCGTCCGTATCCGGCACGAAGAACACGACGTGCGGGTTGCCGACATTCACCGCGACCGGGTTCTCCAGCGTTTCCCAGCCGACGGGCATGTGCAGCGTGTCCATCGCGTAGGCGAGCGGGATCTCGTCCCAGCCGAAGCGCGGCGCGCCCATGTCGATGCTGGCGCCGTCCGCCGTCGCGGTGCCCTCGATGAGGCCGGCAGCCGTTTCGATCACGGCATTCGCCCCGATCACCTGCGCCACGCAGCGGGATGCGTTGCCGCACGCCTCCACCTCGCCCCCGTCAGCGTTCCAGATCCGCATCCACGCATCGGCTCGGTCGGATCGTTCGATGACGATCAGCTGATCGCAGCCGACGCCCGTATACCGGTCCGCGATGGCCCGCACCTGCTGCGCCGTCAGCGACAGCGGATCGCGACGCGCATCGAACACGACGAAGTCGTTGCCAAGGCCGTGCATCTTGAGAAACGGGCGAGTCATCGCGCCCGCATGTAAGGATTGCACACGCGCAAGTCCATGCACGTGCCCGTCGCATTGCCTGCGCGGCAGCGTTCGCGGTAGACAGGGCGCAATGAATCGCCGCGTCCTCCTGCTGTCTTCGCTCGTGCTGCTGGCGGCCTGCAAGGCGCCGCCCGCGCCACCGTCACCGCCCGGCGAGGACAGCTTTCCGTCCGTCGAGCGGCCCGTCGCCGAGATCGTCAGCGCCCAGTTTTCAGACGAGGAAAGCCGCGAGCAGGCGGGCGAGGCACGCCGCGTGATGGACCTGATGGGTATCGCGCCCGGCTCAATTGTCGCCGATATCGGTGCCGGGCGGGGCTATTACACGGTGAACCTCTCGCGCCGTGTGGGCGAAGCCGGCCGCGTCTATGCCGAGGACATTTTCGAGAACACTGTGAACGACCTGCGCGGCCGCGTGCACGCTGCGGGGTTCAGCAACGTCTCGGTGGTGCTCGGCACGCCCGGCGATCCGAAGCTGCCGCCGCAGAGCCTCGACCGCGCGCTCCTCGTGCACATGTATCACGAGATCGAGAATCCTTACGAACTGCTCTGGAACCTGCGCACCAGCCTGAAGCCTGGCGCACTCGTGGGTATCGTCGACGCCGACCGGCCGACACGGAACCACGGCACGCCGCCGTGGCTGCTGGAATGCGAGGTGCTGGCGATCGGTTTCGAGCGGCAGGCGCTGCACGAGCTGGACGGCAAGTCGTACCTTGCGATTTACGCGGCGACGAAGCCGCGTCCACGTCCGATCGACATCCAGCCCTGCCGGTCGGCGCCGTAAACGCCCGGAGGCGTCCACGGCGCCGTGAGGCTTGTTAGAAGTGGAACACGACCGCCGCAGTCGGGCGGATGCTCTGGAATACGTCGAACGTATCGACAGCAAGGCGCAGGCGCACGCCGCTCTCGCCGGTCACGCCGCCAAGGCCGATGTCCTTCGGGCCGACCTCGACGCCGAAGCCATACAACTCGTTGCGATCATCGCCGATATCGGTGTTGACCCACTGATAGCCGGCACGTCCGAAGAACATGCCGCTCTCGCCGATGCGGATGCCCAGGTGGCCAGTGACGCCATACTCCCAGTCGATGTCGTTGAAGCCCTTGGCGACGTTGCCCTCGACGCCGGTGACGAACGGCCCGAGCGGGATGTTGACGCCGGCGAAACCGGTGACAAGACCGCCCTTGGCGCTGCCCTGCGTTTGCAGCAGGCCCTTGTTGCCGGTGTCGAAATCATGCCAGCCGCCACCAATGCCGACATAGGGCTCGATGCCGAAGGCGCGGCTGCCGTCCGGCGCTTCCTGAGCGCTCGCGGCGGCAACAGGAAGGGTGGCAGCGGCGAGCGCTGCGATCAGAATGGCTTTCATGGAATTTGTCCTCTTACGCTTGGGGCTCCATGGGGCGAAACCCATGGCCCGGGGCTGAACACCTCGCCGGCCTATTGCCCGGTTGAACCGGCGACCCGGACATAACTGGCGGGTTGGGTGTCCGGTTGCATCGGCGGGGCGAAACCGGCCCGTAGTGTTGCGGGGCGGCCACATTGCGGGCCTGCTGCATTGACATCGCGTGTGCGTAGGCCTAGGGGAACCCCGCTTTTTCTTGAAAGCACGAGTACGAGACGCGTCCACGGATGCACGCCGGTCAGCGAAGATTCGCCCACCGGCGCGTTTTGCGTTGGGGCGTCCGGCATAGGGAAGTTGGATGTTCGAAAGCCTTTCAGAGCGTCTTGGCGGTGTCTTCGATCGCCTTCGCGGTCGCGGTGCGCTGACCGAGGCGGACGTGCGCGCAGCGATGCGCGAGGTTCGCGTCGCGCTTCTGGAAGCCGACGTCGCGCTCCCCGTCGCCAAGAGCTTCATCGACAAGGTCACGGAACGGGCCGTCGGCGCCGAGGTCACCCGTTCGGTCACGCCGGGCCAGCAGGTCGTCAAGATCGTGCACGACGAGCTTGCGGCGATGCTCGGTGGCGATGCCGAAGGGCTTGAGCTCGATGTGACGCCGCCCGCTGTTGTCATGATGGTCGGCCTCCAGGGCTCGGGCAAGACGACGACGACCGCGAAGATCGCGAAGCGCCTGAAGGAGAAAGACCGCAAGAAGGTCCTGATGGCGTCGCTCGACGTCAACCGCCCGGCCGCGCAGGAGCAGCTTCGCGTGCTCGGTGAGCAGACCGAGGTTGCGACGCTGCCGGTGATCGCCGGGCAGCAGCCGGTCGATATCGCCCGCCGCGCTTTGCAGGCCGCGAAGTTGCAGGGCTTTGACGTGCTGATGCTCGATACGGCGGGCCGTCTGCACGTCGATGCCGCGCTGATGGCGGAGATGCAGAGCGTCGCTGCCGTGCAGGTGCCGCAGGAAATATTGCTCGTCGTCGACTCGCTGACGGGTCAGGACGCCGTGAACGTCGCCGAGAGCTTCTCGAAGCAGGTCGATCTGACCGGTGTCGTGCTCACCCGCATGGACGGCGACGCGCGCGGCGGTGCTGCGCTTTCGATGCGGCACGTGACCGGCAAGCCGATCAAGTTTGTGGGCGTCGGCGAAAAGCTCGATGCGCTCGATGCGTTCGATCCGCAGCGCGTCGCGGGCCGCATCCTTGGCATGGGTGACGTCGTCAGCCTCGTCGAGAAGGCCGCGGCGACGATCGAGCAGGAAGACGCCGAGCGCATGGCGGCGAAGCTCGCCAAGGGTCAGTTCGACATGAACGACCTGCGCGCGCAGCTTCAGCAGATGCAGAAGATGGGCGGCATGGCGGGCCTCATTGGGATGCTTCCCGGCATGGGCAAGCTCGCCGCGCAGGCCGAGAAGGCGGGCGCCGACGACAAATTGCTCGGCCGCATGGAGGCGGTGATCCTCTCCATGACGCCGAAGGAGCGCGGCAAGCCCGAACTTTTGAACGCGAAGCGCAAAATCCGCATCGCGAACGGCGCGGGGACAACGGTGCAGGAGGTGAACAAGCTCCTGAAGATGCACCAGGAAATGTCCACGGCGATGAAGAAGATCCGGAAGATGGGCGGCATGAAGGGGCTCGCCGGTCTCATGGGGAAAATGGGCGGGGGTCTCCCCGGCCTTGGTGGTCTCGGAGGATTGGGGGGAGGCGGGATGCCGCAGCTGCCGCCCGGCTTCGACAGGTTCAACAAGCGTTAGAGTTCAGTTCAAGCAAGGAAACAAAGAAAATGGCTATTTCCATCCGTCTCGCCCGCGGCGGCGCCAAGAAGCGCCCCGTCTACCGCATCGTCGTCGCCGATTCGCGCAACCCGCGCGACGGCAAATATCTGGAGCGCCTCGGCACCTACAACCCGCTGCTGCCGAAGGATTCGGGCGAGCGCGTGAAGCTCGACACCGAGCGCGCCGCGCACTGGCTGAAGGTCGGCGCGCAGCCGTCTGACCGTGTTGCCCGCTTCCTCGATGCCGCGGGCCTCATGAAGCGCACTGCGAAGAACAACCCGAAGAAGGCCGAGCCGGGCGAGAAGGCCAAGGAGCGCGCCGAAGAGCGTGCCGCGAAGGCCGCCGAGGCGGAAGCCGCCGCGAACGCGCCGGCCGAGGAAGAAGCGCCTGCGGAAGTGGCTGCCGAAGCTCCCGCCGAGGAAGCTGTTGCTGAAGCGGCTCCGGAAGCGGTTGCCGAAGAGGCGCCGGCTACCGACGAGACGGCCGCGTAAATCATGTCCGAACGCCGCGTCACGCTTGCCGCCGTCACCGGTGCGCATGGCGTGACCGGCGAAGTGCGGCTGAAGATCTTCGCTGAAGATCTCGGCCGTTATACGCGCTTCAACGACGGCGCGCTGACGCTGAAGTCGCTGCGCATCATTCCCAAGGGTGCGATCGCGCGCTTCGCTGAGGTTGCGGATCGGAACGCTGCCGAGGCGCTGCGGGGTACTGCGCTTACCGTCCCCCGCTCGGAATTGCCGCCGCTCGAGGCGGGCGAATACTATCATTTCGATCTGATCGGCCTTCCCGCCGAAACCGATGAGGGCACCGCTCTCGGCCATGTCGTCGCGGTGGAAAACTTCGGCGCGGGAGACGTGCTGGAGATCGAGCGACCGGGCGGCAAGCGCTTCATGGTGCCTATGAACGCCGATGCCGTGCCGGCCTGGGACGATCAGCGGCTGGTGGTCAACGCGGCCTTCGTCGCATAATCCGAAGCTTCGGTCTTTTCGAAGGGGGACTCATGCGCCGTATTTCAGCTGCCGCACTCGCCGTGATGCTGGCCGTTCCTGTTTCAGGAACCGCGCGCGCCGAGGTGCCTGCCGCCACCGCGATCCCTGCGCCGCTCGCCGCCGAGATCGACGCAGCCTTCGCGGCCTATCGTGAACGTACACCGGTGCCGGGGCTCGCTTATGCTGTCGTAAAGGACGGCAAGATCGTGCACCAGGGCCTCTGGGGCGTGCAGACGATCGGCGGCAAGCGGCCGGTGACGGCGGATACGCATTTCCGCATCGCGTCGATGAGCAAGGCGTTCACCGCGCTTGCGATTCTGTCGCTGCGCGATGCGGGCAAGCTCTCGCTCGACGACCTTGCCGAAACGCACGTGCCCGAGATGAAGGGCTGGACCTACCCGACCACGGACGCGCCGCGCATCCGTGTGCGCGACCTCCTCCAGCACGTCGCCGGGTTCGTCACCGACGATCCATGGGGCGACCGCCAGCAGGTGCTGAGCGAAGCCGATTTCACGCGCATGATCGCCGCGGGCGTGCCGTGGAGCCGCACCGGGCAGATGCAGCACGAATATTCGAACTTCGGCTACGCCCTCCTTGGGCGCATCATCAAGAATGTCTCGGGGATGCCTTACCAGGCTTATATCCGGCAGACGATCCTCACGCCGCTCGGCATGACGAACACGGGCTACGAGATCGCCGACGTGCCCAAGGACCGGCTCGCTGTCGGCTACCGCTGGGAAAACGAGCAGTGGGTGGAGGAACCGTCGATGCGCGACGGTACGTTCGGTGCAATGGGCGGTCTCAACACCACCGTGAACGACTATGCGAAGTGGGTATCGTTCCTGCTTTCGGCATGGCCGCCGCGCAGTGGGGCGGAGACGGGGCCGGTGCGCCGCGCCACCGTGCGCGAGATGGCGCAGGGCCTCAATTTCGTGCGGATCATGCCGCGCCCCGGCGCACCCGCCGACGACAAGTGCCAGCACGCGGTCGCTTACGGCATGGGCCTGCGGTCTTCGCCGGACTGCGATCTCGGCCTCGCGCTCTTCCATGCCGGCGGCTATCCGGGCTACGGCAGTTTCGTCGTGCTTGCGCCGGAAACGGGGACGGCGGCGTTCGGCTTCGCGAGCCGCACCTATCAGGCACCTTCGGTGCCGGTGTGGCAGTCGCTGTGGGCGATGGCACGCGCAGGTGCGATCCGTCCGGCCGAAACGCCGGTGAGCGGCGAGGTGGCGGCGATGCACGAAGCGGCGCGCGCCGCCTATGCCGCCGGCACGCTGGCGCCGCTCGAAGGGCGGCTCGCCATGAATTTCCCGCTCGATCGGTCCGCCGAAAACTGGGCGCGAGAGTTCGCGCGGCTGAAGACGCTGACGGGCGCGTGCACGGCAGTCGAATCGCTGCGCGCCACCGGAGCCTTGTCGGCGACCTTCCGCTGGACGTGCGAGAAGGGCGCGCTCGGCGGGCAAATCCTGCTTGCACCGACGCTGCCGCCGACGCTGCAGGCACTGCGTTTCGATCTCCCGCAGCCGTGACCTTCGCCGCCATTGTCCTCACGCTCTACCCGGAGATGTTTCCGGGTCCGCTCGGGCACAGCCTTGCGGGGCGAGCGCTGGCGGAAGGCCTTTGGTCGCTGGAAACCCTGCAGATTCGCGATTTTGCAACGGACAAGCACCGCTCCGTTGACGATACGCCCGCGGGCGGCGGCGCGGGCATGGTTATGCGCGCGGACGTCCTTTCGCGCGCGGTGGATGATGTGCTGACGCGCCGCCCGGATGTCCCGCTGCTTGCCATGACGCCGCGCGGCGTGCCGCTGACGCAGCCGCGTGTCAGGGCGCTTGCGGCGGGGCCTGGCGTCTCCATCCTCTGCGGGCGCTTCGAGGGCATCGACGAGCGGTTGTTCGAGGGGCGGCCCATCGAACAGGTCTCGATCGGCGACTATGTGCTTTCGGGCGGAGAAATGGCGGCTTTGACGCTGCTTGATGCTTGCATTCGGCTCGTTCCCGGCGTAATGGGCGCCGCTTCGAGCGGAACCGAGGAAAGCTTCGAAAGCGGCCTCCTCGAATATCCGCAATATACCCGGCCCAATGATTGGGAAGGGCGCACGATCCCCGAAGTGCTGCGATCGGGGGATCATGCGCGGATCGGGGCCTGGCGTCAAAGTCGGGCGGAGACCGATACACGGCTAAGGCGGCCGGACCTATGGGAGCGCCATGGTGGCGCTCGGGTTGGTGAGCCCTCTGGCGCGCGGCGTGAGAACAAGGACGAATGAGATGAACCTCATCCAGCAGCTCGAAGCCGAGCAGATTGAAAAGCTTGCCGCCGGCAAGACCATTCCGGAATTCCGCCCGGGCGACACGCTCCGTATCGGTGTGCGCGTCGTCGAAGGCGAGCGCACACGTGTCCAGAACTTCGAGGGCGTTTGCATCGCCCGCTCGAACAAGGGCGTCAGCTCCAATTTCACCGTTCGCAAGGTGAGCTTCGGCGAGGGCGTCGAGCGCGTCTTCCCGCTCTATTCGCCGAACGTTGATTCGATTGAGGTGGTGCGCCGCGGTGCCGTCCGCCGCGCGAAGCTCTATTACCTGCGTGGCCGCAGCGGCAAGTCGGCGCGCATCGCCGAGCGCCGCGACACGCGCGACAGCGCTCAGTAAAAGCGTTTCGAGCCGTTCGAAAGGGCCGTGCCGGGCGACCGGTGCGGCCCTTGCCGTTTCGGGAATGCATAGCATTCTAATAATATGAGGGGCGCCCCGTTGCGCTCCTGCGCATCATCGCCTAATTCCGCGCGCATGACACAGACTCCGCGCACGCTTTACGAGAAGATATGGGACGCTCACGTCGTTGCCGAGCGCGACGACGGTACCGCGCTCGTCTTCATCGATCGGCACCTCATCCACGAAGTGACGACGCCGCAGGCCTTCGAAGGCCTGCGCACGGCGGGTCGCCGGCTGCGCCGCCCGGACCTGACGCTCGCCGTGCCGGATCACAACGTGCCGACGAACCACCGGTTCGAGCCGATCACCGATCCGGAAAGTGCCGCGCAGCTCGATGCGCTGCTGCGCAATACGAAGGACTTCGGCGTCGAACTCATCGAGATGAACGACGCGCGGCAGGGCATCGTCCACGTGATCGGACCGGAGCAGGGCTTCACGCTGCCGGGCACCACGGTCGTTTGCGGCGACAGCCACACGGCGACGCACGGCGCATTCGGTGCGCTCGCCTTCGGCATCGGCACGTCCGAGATCGAGCACGTGTTCGCCACGCAGACGCTGCTGCTCCGCCGCGCGAAGACCATGGAGGTCCGCGTCGAGGGCAGCCTCGGCCACGGCGTGACGCCGAAGGACGTGACGCTCGCCGTGATTGGCCACACCGGCACGGGTGGCGGCACCGGGCATGTCATCGAATATCGCGGGCCGGTGATCGAGGCGATGTCCATCGAAGGCCGTATGACCGTGTGCAACATGGCGATCGAAGGCGGCGCGCGCGCGGGTCTCATCGCGCCCGATGAGAAAACGTTTGCGTACTTCAAGGATCGCCCGCGCAGCCCGAAGGGCGCTGACTGGGAAAAGGCCGTGGCGTATTGGCGCACGCTCGCCACCGATCGCGACGCGCGCTTCGACAAGAGCATCGTGATCGACGGCACCAGGATTGCCCCACTCGTCACCTGGGGTACCAGCCCCGAGGACGTGGTGCCGATCACCGGTGTCGTGCCCGAACCGGCGAGTTTCGCCGATCCCACCAAACAGGACGCGGCGCAGAAGAGCCTCGACTACATGGGGCTCACACCCGGTACGCGGCTTGAGGATGTTGAGGTGCAGAATATCTTCATCGGGAGCTGCACCAACAGTCGCATCGAAGACCTGCGCGCGGCCGCAGCCGTCGCGAAGGGGCGCCATGTCGCGGGCCACATCAAGCAGGCGCTCGTCGTGCCGGGCTCCGGGCTGGTGAAGCGGCAGGCGGAGGCCGAGGGGCTTGACCGCATCTTCATCGAGGCGGGCTTTGACTGGCGCGAGCCGGGCTGCTCCATGTGTCTCGGTATGAACCCGGACAAGGTGCCTGCGGGCGAGCGCTGCGCCTCCACCTCCAACCGCAACTTTGTCGGAAGGCAGGGGCCGGGCGCACGCACGCACCTGATGTCGCCTGCGATGGCCGCTGCCGCTGCTGTCACCGGTCGCCTCACCGACGTGCGCCAGCTGATGGGAGCCGCCTGATGGATGCCTTCAAGACCCTGACCGGCATCGCCGTGCCGTTTGGCGCGAAGAACGTTGACACCGACGTCATCATCCCGGCGCGCTTCCTGAAGACGATCCAGCGTGCAGGCCTCGGCAAGGGCGCCTTCGCGGTGACCCGCGAGAACCCCGACAACATCTTCGATCAGCCGCGTCACAAGGGCGCGCCCGTGCTCATCGCGGGCGACAATTTCGGTTGCGGTTCGAGCCGCGAGCACGCGCCCTGGGCGCTCACCGACATGGGGTTCCGCGTCGTGATCGCGCCGTCGTTCGCCGACATCTTCTCGGGCAACGCCTTCAAGAACGGGATGCTGCTGGTGGCCCTGCCGCAGGAACAGATCGACCGCCTGATGGAGGTCGCCGAGACCGACGAGATCACGGTCGACCTCGAAAACCAGGTGGTGACGACGCCCTATCAGGACCGCTTCGCCTTCGAAATCGATCCTTTCCGCAAGCACTGCCTGCTGAACGGCCTCGACGAGATCGGCCTGACGCAGGCGATGGACAAGGATATCGCCGCGTTCGAGGCGAAACTCGCCGCCGAGCAGCCGTGGATAGCAGGCGCCGCGCAGGCCGCCTGAAACCGCGTAACACCGAAAAAAGGATCAAGCCCGATGACGAAATCCCTGCTCCTGCTTCCTGGCGACGGTATCGGCCCGGAGGTGATCGGGGAGGTGAAGCGGTTGCTTGCAGTGCTCGCGCTCGACATCGCGGTGGAAGAGGCGCTGTTCGGCGGCGCGGCCATCGATGCGACGGGGCTTCCGATCACGGACGAGACGGTCGCGCGCGCGCTTGCCTCGGACGCAGCGCTGATGGGCGCGGTCGGCGGGCCGAAGTGGGCTGGACAGGCCTATGACAAGCGGCCGGAGGCCGGGTTGCTGCGGCTGCGCTCCGAAATGGGCGTCTATGCGAACCTGCGCCCGGCGCGCTGCTTTGCGGCGCTTGCCGATGCCTCCAGCCTGAAGCGCGAGTTCGTCGAGGGGCTCGACATATTGTTCGTGCGCGAGCTTGTCGGGGGCGTCTATTTCGGCACGCCGCGGGGCATCGAAGACATTGGTGGCGGCGAGCGGCGCGGGGTCAACACGCAGGTCTATACGTCGTCCGAGATTCGCCGTGTGGCGCGGACGGCTTTCGAGCTGGCGCGGGGGCGCTCGAATCGGGTCTGTTCGGCGGAGAAGTCGAACGTGATGGAAGCGGGTCTGCTCTGGAAGGAAGAGGTGACCGCGCTGCACAAGGCCGAATACGCCGACGTGGAGCTCAGCCACATGCTTGCCGACAACATGGCGATGCAACTCGTGAAGAACCCCAAGCAGTTCGACGTGATCGTCACCGACAATCTCTTCGGCGACATCCTTTCGGACGAAGCGGCGATGCTCACCGGCTCGCTCGGTATGCTCCCCTCCGCCGCGATCGGCGAGGCGGGGAAGCCGGGGCTCTACGAGCCGATCCACGGCTCGGCGCCGGACATCGCGGGGCAGGGCCTTGCCAACCCCTGCGCGGCGATCCTCAGCTTCGCGATGGCGCTGCGATTCAGCCTTGGCGATGCTGCTGCTGCGGACCGTGTGGAAGCGGCGGTGGACAAGGCGCTGACCGGCGGCGCGCGCACGCGCGACATCGGCGGCACGCTTTCGACGCAGGAGATGGGCGCGGCGATCATCGCGGCGCTATAAGGGGCGCATGACACCCGCTGACGACCTCCCCGAACCGCCGCGTCCGGCGTGGCGCATTGTGTTCGACCGAATCGTCGCGCAGTTCCTCACGGGGCTCCTGTTCCTGCTGCCCTTCATTCTGACGCTGATGATCCTCGACTGGCTGGTACGGCAGGTCGCGGGGCTGTTCGGCGAGGAGACGCTGCTCGGCTCCGCGCTGACGAGCGGCGGCGCGTTCATCTTCGGCGACGGCACGGTCGGGTTCTGGCTGCTGCTGATCTTCGTCGTCGTCGGGATCTGGGCGATCGGCTTCGCCTTTCAGGAGCGCGCGCGGCGCAGTATCGAGCGGCGGCTTGATGCGATCATCGGGCGCATTCCCGTGCTGCGCGATGTCTACCGCCCGATCTCCAAGCTGATCCGCATGATCGGTACCAAGAGCGAGAGCGATCTCGTCGCGATGCGCGTCGTCGCCTGTCGCTTCGGTGAAGGCGGAACGGATGTGCTGGCGCTGCTGGCCTCGCCCGAGCCGCTGATGGTGGGCGGCGAGCCGCGCATGATGATCTATATCCCCACCGCACCGCTGCCGATGACCGGGGGACTGATCCTCGTGCCGCCCGCGTCGGTGATCGAGGTGACGGGCGTCAGCGTCGATGAGCTGTTCAAATACTACATCTCGCTCGGCATGTTGCCGCCCGAAGGGCTGCGCGCCAAACCGCCGACCCTGCCCGCCGCCTGACAAATCGGCCTTGCCAGCGCGGACGCGGCGGCGCAGAACGCCGCGCGTCGGTTTCAGGCAGGATGTGCAAGATGGGTTACAGGGTTGCCGTTGTGGGCGCGACCGGGAATGTCGGCCGCGAAATGCTGAACATCCTCGCCGAGCGCGAATTTCCGATCGACGAGATCGCCGCGCTCGCGAGCGCGCGCTCCACGGGCGACATGATCCCCTTCGGCGAGACGGAGCGGGAGCTGAAGGTCCGCAACGTCGAGCATTTCGACTTCACGGGCTGGGACATCGCGCTGTTCGCGGCGGGTTCCGGGCCGACGAAAATCTACGCTCCGAAGGCGGCTGCGGCAGGCTGCATCGTCATCGACAATTCGTCGCTTTACCGCATGGAGCCGGACGTGCCGCTCATCGTGCCGGAGGTGAACCCGGACGCGATCGACGGTTATACGAAGCGCAATATCATCGCGAACCCGAACTGCTCGACCGCGCAGATGGTCGTCGCGCTGAAGCCGCTGCACGACCTTGCGACGATCAAGCGTGTCGTCGTTTCCACCTACCAGTCGGTATCGGGCGCGGGCAAGGAAGGCATGGACGAGCTTTTCGAGCAGACCCGCGCGATCTTCGTGGGCGACCCCAAGGAAACCCGCAAGTTCACCAAGCAGATCGCTTTCAACGTCATTCCGCACATCGACGTGTTCCTTGAGGACGGCTCCACCAAGGAAGAGTGGAAGATGGTCGCGGAGACGCACAAGATCCTCGATCCCGATATCGGCGTGACGGCGACCTGTGTGCGCGTGCCGGTGTTCGTCGGCCATTCGGAAGCGATCAACATCGAATTCGAGAACCCGATTTCGGTGGAAGCCGCGCAGGAAACGCTGCGTACGGCACCGGGTATCATGCTCATCGACAAGCGCGAGGACGGCGGCTACGTGACGCCGATCGAATGTGTCGGCGAATATGCGACCTACGTGAGCCGTGTCCGCAAGGATTCGACCGTCGCGAATGGCCTCAGCCTCTGGTGCGTGAGCGACAACCTCCGCAAGGGCGCGGCGCTGAATGCCGTGCAGATCGCCGAACTGCTCGGCCGGCGGCACCTCAAGAAGGCGTAACGCTTCAGCGCCCCGTACCGGGCGTCGGTTGCGGCCGTTTCAAGAGCAGCACCAGCGGGATCGAGAGCAGCGTCACGATCATCAGCAGGTAGAAATCGTTGATGTAGCCGATCATCGTCGCCTGCCGGGTGATCTCCGCGTCGATCATCGAATACAGGCCCGCGCCCGCGCCGCCCGCACCTTCGATCATGCGCAGGTCAAGCGGCGCAAGTGATGTGTCGGTGATGTTGCCCACCATGAGTTCGTGGCTCGTCTGCACGGTGCGTGCGAGCTGCGCCGTGACGATCGAAATGCCGACGGAGGCGCCGAGGTTGCGCATCAGGTAAAGCAGGCTCGCCGCGTCCGTGCGGTAACGCGGCGGCAGCGTTGCGAACGCCGCGAGGTTGATCGACGAGAAGATGAAGCCGAGGCCGAGGCCCTGCAGCAGGCCGCTCCAGATCACGGGATGCCAGTCCATATCGAGCGACCAGTGCGTCATCCACCACAGCGAGGTTGCGGCAAGCGCCATGCCGCCTCCGATCATCACACGTGGATCGACGCGCCCCGCGAGCTGGCCGGCGATCGCCATGCTGATGAGGACGCCGATCCCGCGCGGGGCCAGCATGAGTCCCGTGTCGAGCACGGGATAACCATAGATCGCCTGCAGCATCGGCGGCAGCAGCGCCATCGTTGCCATCATGATCACGCCGATATTGATCATGAAGATGAGGCCGATCAGGAGGTTGCGATTGGTCAGCATCTCGCGCTCGAACATCGGCCGTCGTCCCATTGCCATGTGGACGAGGAACAGCCAGATGCCGACGATCGCGACTCCAAGCTCGATGCGGATTTCCCAGGATTGCAGCCAGTCTTCCTGCTGGCCGCGGTCGAGCATCAGTTGCAGAGCGGCAAGGCCGATGGCGAGCATCGAGAAACCGAACAGGTCGAAAGCGCGGCGACGCACCGGGCGCGAGGGAAGCAGCGCGATCAGGATCGCGAGCGTGGCGACGCCGATCGGTACATTGATGTAAAAAATCCAGCGCCAGTTGTAGTTCTCGGTGAGCCAGCCGCCGAGGATGGGCCCCATGATCGGCCCCACCATGATGCCCATGCCCCACAGCGCCATGGCCTTCGCGTGTTGCTCGCGTGGCGTGATATCGAGCATCACGGTTTGCGACAGCGGCCCCACGAACGCCGCGGATGCGCCCTGGAGCACGCGAAACAGGACCATCTCGGGGAGGTTCACTGCGATGCCGCAGAGCATCGAGGTGATGATGAACCCTGCCACGGAGACGATGAACAGTTTGCGCGATCCGAACCGGTCGGAGAGCCAGCCGGTGAGCGGCATTGCGATGGCGGTAGCGAGGATGTAGCTCGTCAGCACCCACGACACGCTGTCGAAGGTTGCGCCGAGCGAGGCCTGCATGTGGGGGAGCGCGACGTTGGCGATCGTCGAATCGAGCACCTGCATGATCATCGCCATCATGATGCCGATGATGAGAAGCGGTCTGTTGTGAACCGCGACGACCGGCTGGCCGTGCGCGCCTGCGGCGCTGGCGGACATCAGCGTGCGTCGGTGTCGCGCACGTCGACGCTCGCCTCGGCGCTGAGGCCGGCGATCAGCGGGCGGTCGCTTTTCGAATCGATCGCGATGCGCACGGGCACGCGCTGCGTCACCTTCACCCAGTTGCCGTTGGCGTTCTGCGCCGGGAGCAGCGCGAATTCGCTGCCCGTGCCCGCGCCGATGCTTTCGACATGGCCGCTGAGCGCCCTGCCGTAGGCATCGATCGTGACCGTCGCCTTCTGGCCGGGGTGCATCTTGCGAAGCTGCGTTTCCTTGAAGTTCGCCTCGACCCACGAATGGCCGTCGGCAACGAGACTCAGCGTGGGAAGCCCGGCCGGAAGCATCGCGCCGACCTGCAGCCGCTCGGTCTGGCTGATGATGCCGCTGGCGGGCGCGCGGATTTCCGTGCGCGAGAGGTTGAGCATTGCTTCCTCGCGCGCGGCGAGCGCGGCCTCGACCGCTGCGGGCCGGCTGGAGGCCGCGGCACCGCTGCCGAGCGCAACGCGCGCCTTGCGTGCCTCGGAGGTGGCGGTGTTCATCTGCTCGCGCGCCTTGGCGAGCGCGAGCTGCGCTGCCTGATAGCGGGCGCGGGTGGTGAAGCCGCGGTCGAGGAGCTCGGCCTGCCGATCGAACTCGGCCTTCGCGAAGGCGATCTCGTCGCGTGCGGCGGCGATGTCGACGTCGGCGACCGTCACTTCGGCGCCGAGTTCGTCGATCTCGACGTTCGCCTTGGCGAGTGCGGCTTCCGCCTGCCTGAGCGCGATGCGGAAGGGCTCGGGATCGATGCGGAACAGGAGCTGGCCTTCCTGCACGCGCATGTTTTCGCGCACCGTCACTTCGACGACGCGGCCGCTCACCTCGGGGGCGATCGAAACCTTGTCCTGCCGGACATAGGCGTTGTCCGTCGATTCATGCGCCTGCCCGGCGATGTAGAGCCACGTGCCGCCTACGATCAGCAGCAGCGGCACGGACAGCATCAGCAGCGGGCGCAGCCACGCGGGGAAACGGCGGCGCGACAGTGCCGTGTCGTCGTTCACTTCGAAGCCGAGGTCAGCCATTGACGGCCTCCTGTTCGACGCGCCGCGAGAGATTTGCGCACACGCGTTCCAGATAACCCACGAACGCTGCGCGTTCTTCTGCGGTGAAGCCTTCCAGCGTATCCTCGATCATGCGGTCGGAAATCGGCAGCAGTTCCTTGATGATCGCGTGGGATCGGGGGGTGAGGAACAGTCGCCACGCGCGCCGGTCCTGCGGATCGGCGTGGCGTTCGACGAAGCCGGCGTCCTGAAGCCGGTCGACCATGCGGCCGACGGTGATCGCCTCCACCTCAAGCCGTTCCGCAAGCTCTCCCTGGTTGATGCCTTCGCGGCGCTTCAGGATGGTGAGAACACGCCATTGCGGGCGGGTGATGCCCATCGGGCGCACGCGCGCGTCGAATTCGCGCCGCAGCAAACGGGCGCTGTCTGCAAGCAGAAAACCGAGTGATTCGCTCATGAGCGTACATATAGTAAGCATAGTTACTATGTGCAATGGCAGGGTGGCGTGCGCGGGCAAGCGGTGTAATTTGTCGCCCATGCCGACACTTTCCGCCGACGTCTTCTGGTCGTTCCGCTCGCCCTATTCGTATCTCGCGGCGCGGCGCTATCGCGCGCTGACGCAGGAATACGATCTTCGGATCAACCTCCGGCCCGTCTATCCGCTCGCGATCCGCCAGCCGGGCTTCTTCGAGACGAACCACCCGAACTGGCTTGGCTACACGATGCGCGATTTCGTGCGCGTGGCGCAGTATCTGGAGATACCTGTGGCGCCGCCGCGGCCCGATCCTATCGTGCAGAACATGTTCACGCGTGAGATTGCCGCCGAGCAGCCCTATATCTTTCGCCTGACGCGGCTCGGACAGGCCGCCGCACGGCGAGGCGCAAGCCTGGCGTTCGCGGATGAAGCTTCCCGGCTTATCTGGGGTGGCACGGAGAACTGGCACGAAGGCGATCATCTTGCCGGGGCGGCAGCGCGCGCCGGGCTCGATTTCGCGGAGATCGAGGCTGAAGCCGCAGCCGATGCGGAGGCGCTCGACGCTGAGATCGCCGCGAACCAGCAGGCGCTGGAAAAGGCCGGGCACTGGGGCGTGCCGACGCTGGTGTTCGACGGCGAGCCGTTTTTCGGGCAGGATCGCATCGACATTGCCGTCTGGCGCATGAAGCAGGCGGGATTGGAGGCGCGATGACAAAGGTGACTGGCGGCTGCCATTGCGGCCGCGTCCGCTACGAGGCGGAGATCGAGAACTACGAGGCCTATCTCTGCCATTGCCGCTACTGCCAGCGTGCGACGGGCGGCGTCTCGATCGCGTTCAAGAACCTGCCCAAGGCGGCGGTGCATTGGAATCGGGAGCCGGACTGGTACGCCTCCTCGCCGATCGCGAAGCGGCCGTTCTGCTCCGCCTGCGGCACCCCACTCGGCTTCGCGTTCCCGGACAGCGACCACATGGACCTCACCGTCGGCACGTTCGACGACCCCGCGCCGTTTTTCCCGACCTCCAATTTCGGCATCGAGAGCCGCCATGACGCATGGAGCGACACGTCCGCTCTTCCCGGCCAGCGCTGTGATGAGTACGAGGCGCTGAACAAACGTTGGAAGGAAGCGGGTGTCTCTCCAGACGCGGGATAGGGATTTCGAATCGTTCGATGGCGTCCGCATCGCGTGGACGGAGGCAGGGCCGGAAGACGGGCGTCCGCTCGTGCTGCTCCACGGCCTGTTTTCGAACGCTCACGTTAATTGGCTGAAGTTCGGAACGGCGGCCCGCATCGCCGAAACCGGCCTGCGCCTGATCATGCCGGATTTCCGTGCACACGGGAAAAGTGCGGCGCCCACGGACGCTGCCGCCTATCCGCCGGACGTGCTCGCAAGCGACGTGCTTGCGCTCATCGATCATCTCGGCCTCACCGACTATGATCTCGGTGGCTATTCGCTCGGCGGGCGGCAGACGCTGCGCGCAGTGGTCCGCGGGGCGACGCCGCGTCGTATCGCCGTTATCGGCATGGGGCTCGGCGCGGTCGTGAATGTTGCGCCCAGCACGAACTGGTTCATCGATACGGTGCGCAATGCCGATACCCACGCCCGCGGCAGCGAGGCCTATTTCGCGATCCAGTTCATGCGCACCAACAAGGTCGATCCGGAAGCCGCGATCCACCTTCTGAACGCACAGGTCGACTCGGCGCTTGCCGATGTCGAGGCGATCACGCTGCCTGCGCTCGTCCTGTGCGGCGCGGAGGATCACTACAATGCCGAGGCGCACGCGCTGTCTGAAGCGCTGCCGAACGCGACGTGGTGCGAAATTCCCGGCACGCACATGTCGAGCGTTACGCGCCCCGAACTCGGCTCGTCGCTCGCGGACGTCTTCGCTGCTTGACCCCCGGATGGGCTGTTCTACCCTGATGCCATAACGGTTCAGGGGAGATTTCGACCATGAAAAGCCTGACTTCCGCGCTCGCACTTGCCGCCATGCTGCTCGCGACTGGCGCGTCGCCCGCGCCGACAGCGGCCGAGGCTGACGCCTTCGTCGCAAAGGCGGAAAAGGATCTGGAGGAGCTGGGCATCTTCGCGGCGCGCGCCGCGTGGGTGAATGCGACCTACATTACCGACGACACTGATATCCTCGCTGCGCGAACGGGCGCCGCTTACACGGAAGCTGCCGTGCGCTACGCGTCGGAAGCCGCGAAATATGCGCCGCTGCCGGGCCTCTCTTACGACACAAAGCGCAAGCTTGACATGTTGCGGCAGGGCCTTGTCGCGCCCGCGCCGAATACGCCGGGCGCGGCGGACACGCTATCCACGCTGCTCACCGGGCTGCAATCCACGTACGGCAAGGGCAAGGGCACCTACAAAGGCGAGGCGAAGAGCGGCAACGACCTCGAAGAACTGATGGGCACCGAGCGCGATCCCGAGGTGTTGAAGGAGATGTGGATTTCCTGGCACAAGATCGGCGTGCCGATGCGGAATGATTATACGCAGTTCGTCTCCATCTCGAACGCGGGCTCGAAGGAACTCGGCTATGTCGACACCGGCGCACAGTGGCGCGCGGGCTACGACATGGACCCGGACGCGTTCGCGAAGCTCACCGACGACACGTGGAAGCAGGTGAAGCCGCTCTACGATCAGCTGCACTGCTACACGCGCACGAAGCTCAACGAGAAATACGGCGATGCCGTGCAGCCGAAGACCGGCCCGATCCGTGCCGACCTGCTCGGCAACATGTGGGCGCAGGAATGGGGCAATATCTACGACGTCGTCGCGCCGAAGGGCGCGGGCGATGTCGGCTACGATCTCACCGAATTGCTTGCCGCCAAGGGCTATACGCCGGAGCAGATCGTGAAGACGGGCGAGGCGTTCTTCTCGTCTGTCGGCTTCGCGCCGCTGCCGCAGAGCTTCTGGCAGCGCTCGATGATCACAGCGCCGCGCGACCGCGAGGTGGTGTGTCATGCGAGCGCGTGGGACGTCGACAACAAGGACGATATCCGCATCAAGATGTGCACCAAGGTGAACGGCGACGACTTTGTCACCGTCCATCACGAGCTTGGGCACAACTACTACCAGCGCGCCTATAACCAGCAGTCGTATCTCTACATGAACAGCGCCAACGACGGCTTCCACGAAGCGGTCGGCGATTTCATCGCGCTTTCCGTGACGCCGGATTACCTCGTGAAGATCGGGCTTCTCGACCCGAAGGCGGTGCCGAGCGCGGACAAGGACATCGGGCTGCTTTTGAAGCAAGCGATGGACAAGGTGGCGTTCCTCCCCTTCGGGCTTCTCATCGACAAATGGCGCTGGGGCGTGTTCTCGGGACAGATCACACCCAACACCTACAACGCGGCGTGGAACGACCTTCGCCTCCAGTATCAGGGCATCGTGCCGCCGGTGCCGCGCAGCGAGGCGGATTTCGATCCCGGAGCGAAGTATCACATCCCCGGCAATACGCCCTACACGCGCTATTTCCTCGCGCGGCTGCTGCAATTCCAGTTCCATCAGGCGGCGTGCAAACAGGCGGGCTGGAAGGGGCCGCTGCATCGCTGCTCGATCTATGGCGACAAGAAGGTGGGCGAGAAGCTGAACGCCATGCTGGCGATGGGCGCTTCGAAGCCGTGGCCGGATGCGCTACAGGCGTTTACGGGTTCGCGGCAGATGGATGGCAAGGCGATGATCGCCTATTTCCAGCCGCTGATGACGTGGCTTCAGCGACAGAACAAGGGCAAGACCTGCGGCTGGTAGCCGCTACCGGAACGCCGGTTCGTCGAAGGCCCGGAGTTTGCGGCTGTGCAGCCGCGAACCGGCGGCGCGGAGCAGGTCGCAAGTGGCGATGCCGATGCGGATGTGCTCGCGGATGGCGCGTTCGTAAAAGCGGTTCGCCTGCCCCGGCAGCTTGAGTTCGCCGTGCAGTGGCTTGTCTGAGACGCAGAGCAGCGTGCCGTAGGGGACGCGGAAGCGGTATCCCTGCGCGGCGATCGTTGCCGATTCCATGTCGATCGCGACGGCGCGCGACTGCGAGAAGCGCAGCGCCGAGAGCGAGTAGCGCAGTTCCCAGTTGCGGTCGTCGGTGGTGACGACGGTGCCGGTGCGCAGGCGCCTTTTCAGCGCATCGGCGCTCTCGCCGGTCACATCCAGCGCAGCCTGCTGCAGCGCCTGCTGTACCTCGGCGATGGCGGGTATGGGAATCTCCGGCGGCAGCACGTCGTCGAGCACGTGATCGTCGCGTAGATATGCGTGGGCGAGCACGTAGTCGCCGATCGTCTGCGTGGGGCGAAGGCCGCCGCAGTGGCCGATCATCAGCCACGCCTCCGGTCGCAGCACGGCGAGATGGTCGGTGATCGTCTTGGCGTTCGAGGGGCCGACGCCGATGTTGACGAGGCTGATGCCGGTGCCGTCCTCGCTCATCAAATGCCACGCGGGCATCTGGTGGCGCCGCCATGCCGCGTCGGAAGCCATACGCTCAGGGTCGGCGTCGCCCGCGGTCATCACCACGCCGCCAGCGCCCGAGAGCGCGATGTAGCGGCCGCCGGGCGTCAGCTGCTCGCAGGCCCAGCGCACGAACTCGTCGACGTAGCGGTGGTAGTTGGTGAACAGCACGTAGCGCTGCACGTGCTCGGGCGGCGTGCCGGTATAGTGGCGCAGGCGCGCGAGGCTGAAATCGGTGCGCAGCGCGTCGAACAGCGCGAGCGGCCGCGCCGGGCTGAGCGCCGGGTTCCAGAGGCCGTCCGCGACCTCGTCCCCGATAAAGGCAAGTTCGGTTGCCGGGAACCAGCGCGCCAGCTCTTCCGCCGTCACCTCGCCGAGATCGACGCCGCCGGCATCGAGCACGTAGGGGAAGGGAATTTCCTGGCGGCCGGGCGCGGCCTCGAACGTCACGCCGTAGTCGCGGACGAGAAGATTGATCTGTTCGGCGAGATAGTCGCGGAACAGCGCGGGCCGCGTGATGCTGGTGGCGTAGGTGCCCGGTGCGGTGAGCCGCCCCCAGGCGTGAGAGGCGGGCCGCGCCGCGCGCTCGCCGCCATAAGTCAGGCGAAGCTCGGGGTATGCAAAGGCACCCGCCTCGCGCGCTGCCGCGTCGGGGCGGGTGCCGTCTGCGATATAGGCTTGCAGGGCAGTTCGCAGCCGTTCGCGGGACGCCTCGTAGAGGCGATCGAGTTCCGCGACGACGGCTGCGGCGTCCTGCATATTGGCTTAGGCCAGCTGGCCCAGCAGATGCTCGGCGCTGGAGACGCGGAAGGCGCCCGGCTCTTCGATGTTGAGTTCGCTGACGACGCCGTCCTTCACGAGCACCGAGAAGCGCTGGCCGCGCTTGCCCATGCCGAACTTGGAAGCGTCCATGGTGAGGCCGAGCGCTTCCGAGAAGCTGCCGTTGCCGTCGGCGAGCATCGTCACCTTGCTGTCGGCGCCGGCGCTCTTGCCCCACGCGCCCATCACGAAGGCGTCGTTCACGGCGATGCAGGCGATCTCGTCGACGCCCTTCGCCTTCAGCTCTTCGGCATGGTCGATGAAGCCCGGCAGGTGCTTCGCCGAGCAGGTCGGGGTGAACGCGCCGGGGACCGAGAAGAGCGCGACGGTGCGGCCTGCGAAAAACTCGTCGGTGTGGACGGGCGCGGGGCCGCTGTCCGTCATCGTCATCAGCGTTGCGCTCGGGACCTTGTCGCCTACCGAAATCGTCATGACACTTGCTCCTTGGACGGGGGAATCTGGACGCGCTTCGTAGCCGGTCCCCCGCCGATCGCCAAGCGTCCGTTGGCATAAGCCAGTAGGATTGCCTATAGTTCCGCCATGGACGTCGCGCCTTATCTTTCGGGACAGCTGCTGCTGTCGATGCCCGGCATGGCCGATCCGCGATTCGAGCGCGTGGTGATCGCGATGTGCGTTCACGATGCCGAATCGGCGCTGGGGCTGATCGTCAACAAGGTCCGCGACGACATCGATGTGCGCAGCCTGCTCGAACAGCTCGATGTCGATCCCGGCATCGCGCCCGCCGTGCCGGTGTTCGCGGGCGGCCCGGTGGAGCCGGGCCGGGGCTTCGTGCTGCACAGCCCGGAATACGAGGGCCAGTCGACGCTCTCCGTGGGCGGGCGCTGGGCGCTGACCGCAACGCTCGATATCCTGCGCGACATCGCCGCCGGAAAGGGGCCGAAACGCTGGCTCATCGCGCTTGGCTACGCGGGCTGGGGACCGGGCCAGCTCGATGAGGAAATGACGCGCCACGGCTGGTTCGCGGTGCCGGGAACCCCCGAACTGCTGTTCGATGCGCCGATGGAAAGCCGCTGGCCCTCCGCCTTCGCAGGCGCGGGCATCGATGTCGGCCTCCTCAGCGCGAGCGCCGGACACGCATAGGCATTCGCGCTTAATTGTTCGGCAACCGTTCCGTTTAAGGCCTGATTTACACCCGAGTCGCACTCTTCGCCTGCCGCCGGGAGAAGAGGGTCCATCCCAGCGTGTCAACTGGGGGTCACGTCATGAAAAGAGTTTCGAAAATGCTGGTCAGCAGCGCCACCGCGCTGCTGTCCCTGTCGCTTGCCACGCCGGCGGCCGCGCAGAACTGCTGGAACGGCGCAGCGGTGAAGGCCGCCAAGGTGCGCGACCTGCAGACGCTGCTGATGGTCGGCGCGCTGCAATGCCGTTCCACGCAGTATGACGTGCTCGGCCACTACAATCGCTTCGTGAAGGCGCACCGCACGACGATTTCCGCGCACAACGACGTGCTGAAAACGCACTTCGTCCGCGCCGGCAAAGCGCGCGACTACGACCGCTTCACCACCGCGATGGCGAACGGCCATTCGGCCGGCGCCGCCAATCCGGAATTCTGCAGGGAAACCGCCGCGCTCGCCGAACAGGTCGCCGGACTCGGCCGCACCGAGGTCGAGGCGATTGCCGACCGGATGTTCGTTTCGCCCAAGGGTGTCGGCCGCACCTGCTCCTGAGCCGGGCGCTGCAAGCGTTTCAGTCTCGTCGCGTCGCTTACCGTTTTCCCAGTCCCCCTGACCCGTCGCCGCTGTTTTTCCTCCCCTTTTGCGGCGGTGGCGGGCGGTTTCTTGCGGCTGCGCGGGTTCATGCTCGCGCGGCCGCCTTTCTTTGTGGACATAAAGAGTTCTTTATATTCTCTCTTGCCTTGAGCCGAGCCCTCTCGTAATCCCGCCTCATGATATCCGCGCGGCCGCCCGCGCGCACAGAGACAGGAAAAAGATCATGGCGCAGGATTATATCGTCCGGGACATCACGCTCGCCGATTGGGGCCGCAAGGAACTTGCCATTGCGGAAACCGAAATGCCGGGCCTGATGTCGCTCCGCGCCGAATATGGTGCGTCGAAGCCCCTGAAAGGCGCGCGCATCACCGGCTCGCTGCACATGACGATCCAGACCGCGGCGCTGATCGAGACGCTGACCGCGCTCGGCGCCGAGGTGCGTTGGGCCTCGTGCAACATCTATTCGACGCAGGACCATGCCGCCGCTGCCATCGCCGCGCAGGGCATCCCCGTGTTCGCCGTGAAGGGCGAAACGCTCGCCGAATACTGGGACTACATCGACCTCACCTTCCAGTGGCCGGGTGAGCCCGCCAACATGATCCTCGACGACGGCGGTGACGCCACGATGTTCATCCTCTGGGGCGCACGTCTCGAGGCGGGGGAGAGCTTCCCCGCGCCGACCAACGAGGAGGAAGAGGAATTCCAGCGCGTCGTGAAGGCGCGCGCGGCCGCCTCGCCGGGCTTCTTTACGAAGACGCTGAAGAGCATTCGCGGCGTCTCGGAAGAGACGACCACCGGCGTCCACCGCCTCTACGAGCTGGCGAAGGCAGGCAAGCTGCCGTTCCCGGCGATCAATGTGAACGACAGCGTCACCAAGTCGAAGTTCGACAACAAGTACGGCTGCAAGGAAAGCCTCGTCGACGGCATCCGCCGCGGCACCGACGTGATGATGGCGGGCAAGGTCGCCGTCGTCGCGGGTTACGGCGATGTCGGCAAGGGCTCGGCCGCCTCGCTGCGGGGCGCGGGCGCCCGCGTCATGGTCACCGAGATCGACCCGATCTGCGCATTGCAGGCGGCGATGGACGGCTTCCAGGTTGTCACCATGGAGACGGCGGCGCCGCTCGCCGACATCTTCGTGACCGCGACCGGCAATAAGGACGTTATCACGCTCGATCACATGCGGGCGATGAAGGACATGGCGATCGTCGGCAACATCGGCCACTTCGACAACGAGATTCAGGTCGGCGCGCTCAAGAACTACAAGTGGACCGAGGTGAAGCCGCAGGTCGACATGATCGAATTCGCGGACGGCAAGCGCATCCTGCTGCTCTCGCAGGGGCGCCTGCTCAACCTCGGCAACGCCACCGGTCACCCCAGCTTCGTGATGTCGGCGAGCTTTTCCAACCAGGTGCTCGCGCAGATCGAACTGTTCACGCGCGGCGGCGACTACAAGAACGAGGTCTACGTGCTGCCGAAGCACCTCGACGAGAAAGTGGCGGCGCTGCACCTCGAAAAGCTCGGCGTGGAACTTACGAAGCTTTCCGGCGAGCAGTCCGCTTACCTCGGCATCGATGCCGCCGGTCCCTTCAAGACCGACCAATACCGCTACTGACGCGATCAACAGGGATTCAAACCGGCGGCGACTGCGTCTAAGGTCGCCGCCGTGATCCTTCGTCTCGCTCCTCTTGCTGCGCTTCTGATGCTGCCCGCGGCGCCGGCATCGGCTGCCGTGTCGCTGATGCAGCGCGGCTGGCCGGTGACGGCGACGGCAATTATCGGCGCGGCGTGGCTGGCGTTCGCCGTGTGGGCGGTGATCCGCTCGGCGCGTGCACGCGTGCAGGCGGAAACGGCGAAGGAATGGGGCCTCCGGCTGCGCGGGCTCCTGACCACCACGCCCGGCGCCTATCTCGTCGTTGGCGAAGACGGTGCGGCCTCGTGTTCGGACACCCTCCGCTCGTGGCTGGGGCTCGACCGCAAGGTGGCACGGCTCGACGACCTGCTCGGCACCGGCGAAAGCGGCCTTTCCCCGGATGACTATTCGGCGCTCGGCGCGGCGATCCAGGCGCTCGCCATTTCAGGCGCGCCGTTCCGCATTTCCGTTTCAGCGGCCGGAGATCGCGTGCTGACAGCGGAGGGCAAGACCGCTCCGCCGCAGCTTGCGGGCGATCGCGGCACTGTCGTGTGGTTCTCGGATTCGAGCGGCGCACACCGCAGGACGGAGGCGCTGGAGGCGGACCGCGACGGTCTTCGCGCCACGCTCGGCGCATCGACGGCGGTGATCGATGCCGCGCCGATCCCGATCTGGCGGCGCGGTGCCGATCAGCGCCTCGTTCAGGTGAACCGCGCCTATGCCGACGCGGTGGAGGCGGAAAGCCCCGCCGCTGCCGTGCGGCTCGGCATCGAGCTCGTCTCAAATCCTCTCTCGGCAACGCCGCAATCGGCGGCGCGCATGGCGCTTGCGACCGGCGTGCCGCAGGTGCGCGAGGAGCCGGCGATCGTCGGCGGCGAGCGCCGCATGATGCGGATCATCGACAAGTCGCTCGAAAACGGCGAGGTGGCGGGTTACGCGATCGACATCAGCGAGCGCGACGAGGCGGTGGGGGGGCTTGAACGCTTCGTCGCCGCGCAGACTGCGACATTCGACCGTCTCTCCGCCGGGGTCGCCCGCTTCGGCGCGGACAGGGCGCTCGTGTTCTGGAACACGGCGTTCGCGGCGCTCTTCCGTCTCGATGCCTCGTTCCTCGATGAAGGCCCCGAGTTCGACCGGCTGTTCGAGCGGATGCAGGAACAGCACCGCCTTCCCGAGCAGCGCGATTTCCCGAGCTGGCGCCGCGCGCGCCGCGCGTGGTTCACGAGCCAGATGGACAATGCCGAGGAGACGTGGGTTCTCCCCGACACAACCGTGCTCCGCGTCATCGCGCAACCGAGCCCCGACGGCGGGCTGCTACTGATCTTCGAGGATCGTTCCGAGCAGCTTCGCCTCGCGAGTTCGCGGGACACGCTGCTGCGCGTGCAGGAAGCGACGCTCAACAACCTCCACGAAGCCGTTGCCGTGTTCGCCGCCGACGGGCGCGTGCAGCTCTACAACAGCGTGTTCGCCGATCTCTGGAACATCGACGAGGCGCACCTCGCGATGAAGCCGCACGTCGACGAACTCGCAGATCCCGTCGCGCCGCCGCGCGAAGAGCACGCCTATCTCGGCCTGCTGCGCGATCTCATCCAGGCCTCCACGGTAGGGCGGCAGGCGAAGGCGGGCCGCGTAGACTTCACGGGTGCGCGCGTGCTCCAGTATTCGGCGGTGCCGTTGCCGGATGGCAACGCACTCATCACGTTTCTCGACATCACCGATTCGACGCGCATCGAGAATGCGCTGCGCGAACGCAACGAGGCGCTGGAGGCGGCGGACCGGCAGAAGTCGGCGTTCGTCGAGAACATGTCCTATGAACTGCGCACACCGCTCACCGCGATCAGCGGCTTCGCCGAGATGCTGGCGCAGGGCTATGTCGGCGGGCTCTCGCCGAAGCAGGAAGACTATATCCGTTCGATCCTGATCTCGTCGGATCGGCTGCAGCTTCTCATCAACGACATCCTCGACCTTGCCGTCACCGAAGCGGGCGCGCTCGCGCTCGATATCCGCGCGGTGGCGGTGGGTGAACTCGTTGAAAGCGTTGCGACGATGACGCGCGGGTTCGCCGAGGATCGCGGCCTTGCGTTCGAGACCAACGTTCCGGCCGATATCGGTGCTATCGACGGCGATCCGGTGCGTCTGAAACAGGCGCTGTTCAACCTCGTCAACAATGCGATCCGCTTCACGCCTTCCGGGGGGCGCGTTGCCATCTATGTCGAAAGTCTCTCCGACAGCGTCGTGATCCGTGTCAGCGACAATGGCATCGGGATTCCGGATGACGAGCAGGAACTGGTGTTCGATCGCTTCCGCAAGGGCTCCAACGCCACGGCAAGCCAGGGCGTCGGGCTCGGCCTGTCGCTGGTGCGCGATGTCATCGATCTGCACGGCGGCCGGGTGGTGCTCGACTCGCGGCTCGGTGAGGGCACGACGGTCAGCCTCCACATTCCGCGCCGGCATGGGGACAAGGCGTGACGGTGTTTGCCGACGAAGCGGCGACGGACATGTTCGGACGCCGCCTTGCGGCGCGCCTTGCACCGGGTGATGTCGTGCTGCTGTCGGGCGATCTCGGCGCGGGGAAAACGGCGCTTACGCGCGGTATTCTTGCTGGGCTGGGGCATGTGGGCGAGGTGCCGAGCCCGACCTTTACGCTGGTGCAGAGCTACGATGTGCCGGGCGTGCGCCTCCCCGTATGGCATGTCGATCTCTATCGGCTCGAAGACCCGGACGAGGTGGAGGAACTCGGGCTCGACGAAATTCTGGCGGATGGCGCGCTCATCATCGAATGGCCCGAACGCGCGGGCGGACGCTGGCCGGAGGCTCTGCATCTGACGCTCACCGATAGCGGTGAAGGCAGCCGCCGCTTGACAGCACGCGTGCCGCCCGCTTGGGAAGCGCGATGGCCGATCTGAACCTGCCCGAAGGGGCAAGCGCTTTCCTGAAGGCGAACGGATGGGGCGGTGCGGAAATCGCGCCGCTCGCCGGAGATGCCTCCTTCCGCCGCTACTTCCGCGTACGCGATGGCGATCGCCGCGCGGTGCTGATGGATGCGCCGGCGCCCAATGAGAACTGCGCGGCGTTCGTTGCTATCGATGCGTATCTCGCCGCGCGTGGAATCAGCGTGCCGCGCGTGTTTGCTTCTGCGCCGGACGAGGGCCTCGCGCTCCTCGAAGACCTAGGGGATTCGATGTTCGTGCGCGCCATCGAAGGCGGTGCCGACGAGGCCGCGCTGTACCGCGCGGCGACGGACGTGCTCGCGCATCTCCATGCCGAGCCGATGGCTGACGCGGTCGGCGGCCATGCGGTCGGGCCCTATGCCGAAGAGCGCATGGCGCGCGAGGTCGCGCTGGTGCTCGACTGGCACTGGCCGGAGCTGATGGGGGGTGCGGCGGATGATGCTCTGCGTGCCGCCTATGCGACCGCATGGGCAGAGGTTTGGCCGCTCGCCCGCGCGCACGACGACCGGCTCGTCCAACTCGACTACCACTCGCCGAACCTGATGTGGCTGCCGGAGCGTGAAGGCCTCGCCCGCGTCGGCGTGCTCGATTTTCAGGACGCGATGCGGGGCCCCGCCGCCTACGATCTCGTCTCACTGATCCAGGACCCGCGCCGCGATGTGCCGCCCACGCTGGAACCGGAACTCGTCGCGCGCTATCTCGCCGCGCGGCCGGAATTCGACCGCGAGGCGTTCGCTGCGAGCTACGCCGTGCTCGGCGCGCAGCGCGCCGCGCGCATTCTCGGCGTGTTCGTGCGGCTGTGGCGACGCGACGGCAAGCCCGGCTATCTGAAGCACATCCCGCGCGTCTGGTCGCTGCTCGACCGCAATCTCGCGCACCCGGCGCTCGCGCCCGTCGCGCAGTGGTTCGAGGCGAACTTGCCGCGCTCGGCGCGGCGCGATTTCACGGGGGCGGCATGAAGACGCACCGCGCGCCGCTGTCGCTCCGTCCCAATCCCGAAGGCCCGCTTCCCGCCGCAGCGATGGTGCTCGCCGCGGGGCTCGGCAAGCGGATGCGGCCGCTCACTGCGACACGGCCGAAGCCGCTCGTGCGCGTGCATGGCAAGACGCTTCTCGATCACGCGCTCGATAATTTGCGCGGTTCGGATGTGCGGCGTGTCGTCGTCAACGTCCACTATCTCGCCGGGCAGGTGGAGGCGCACCTCGCGCGGAGTGCCGCCGATCTCGACATTGTCGTCTCCGACGAACGCGAGGCGCTGCTGGAAACCGGCGGCGGTGTCGCGAAGGCGCTGCCGCTGATCGGCGCCGACCCGTTCTTCGTCGTGAACAGCGACAACATGTGGGTGGACGGCCCGATCGACACGCTGCGGCAGATGGCGCGGCGCTGGGATCCCGAGATCATGGATGCGCTACTGCTCGTGGTGCCGCTCGCCCGCGCGCACGGTTATGAGGGGCGCGGTGATTTCCACATGACGCCCGAGGGCTTGCTTGCACGCAGGCGCGGTGCGCGTGTGGCGCCGTTCGTATTCTCGGGCGTGCAGCTTCTGAAGGCTTCGCTGTTCGAGGACGTGCCGGACGGCGCTTTCTCGCTCAATCTGATCTACGATCGGCTGATCGAAAGCGGGCGCCTGTATGGCATCGCGCACACTGGGCAGTGGTTCCACGTCGGCACGCCCGAGGCCGTGAAGGAGACGGAGGCGCTGCTCGGCAATGGCTGAGCGGAAAGCCGTCTTCACGATCCCGGCGCACCGCGCCTTCGCCGATGCGCTCGCGGCAGGGATGCTCGGCCGTATCGGCAGGGATGATCTACCGCGCGCGCTGCTGCTGCTCCCCAACCGCCGCGCCGTGCGCGCCGTGACGGAGGCGTTCGTGCGCGCTTCGGGCGGTGCGCTGCTGCTGCCCCGGATGCTCCCCATCGGCGACGTCGGCGAGAACGAGGCGCTCGGCCTTTTCGACGAGGCGATGGCGCTGGAGGCGGAGGTGCAGCCGGCGATCGCGGCGTTCGAGCGGCGGATGCTGCTGATGCCGCTCGTCCACCGCTGGCAGAGCCTGGGTGGCCGCGCGCGCAGCAGTGTCGAGACGCTGCGCCTTGCCGATGCGCTCGCACGTACGCTTGACCAGCTCCAGCTCGAAGGCATCGACCCCGCGCGGCTCCACGAGACGATGGCGGAGCTTGGCGCGCATTGGGAGGCGACGCTGAAGTTCGTCGAGGTCGTGGTGAAGGCGTGGCCGCCGCAGCTTGCGGCGCGTGGCCTCATGGACCGCGTGGCGCGGCGGCAGTTGCTGCTCGCCGCTATCGCCCGCCGCTGGCGAGGGGCACCACCCGCGCGGCCGATCGTGGCGGCGGGCATGGCGAGCGCCGATCCGGCGGTTGCCGAGGTGCTCGCGGTCATCGCGGGCCTGCCGCAGGGGGCGGTGGTACTGCCCGGGCTCGATTTGGATACTGCTGATTGGGGCGAGATCGGGGGCTTCCCGGCGCATCCGCAGTGCGGCCTGTGGCATCTGCTCGAACGGATGAGCATCGCGCGCGAAGAGGTGCGGCTGTGGGATGCGGATAGCGCGCTTGATGGCCCGGAGCCGCGCGCCAAGGCCATCGGCGCGGCGCTCTCGCTCGCGGGCAGCACGGCGCACTGGCCGCCCGCAGGTCCGCTCCCCGGACTCCGCTTTGCAGAGGCGGCGAACCCGGCCGAGGAGGCGGGTGTCATCGCGCTCGCGATGCGGCGCCAACTCGACACGCCGGGGGCCACCGCCGCGCTCGTCACGCCCGATCGCGGCCTCGCCCGCCGCGTCGCCGCGCAGCTTCGGCGCTGGGAGATCGAGGTCGACGATTCGGCGGGCACACCGCTCGCGCGCGCGCCTGCGGGCACGCTGTTGCTAGCCGCGCTGGAGGCGGGTGCGCAGCGTTTCGCGCCGGGCGCGCTGCTCGCGCTTCTGAAGCATCCGCTGGCCGGGCCGGGCGAGGGCAGGGCGCGTCTGAACTGGCTCGATGAGGTACGCCGTCTCGATCTCGCCTTGCGCGGAGTGCGGCCCGCCGCAGGGCTCAAAGGCATCGCTGCGCGCGTCAAATCGCCGCCGCAGGGCACGCTTCCCGAGAGCGAACGCACGCAACTCGCGGCGTGGTGGAAGGCGCTTCGGCCTCGGCTCGATGCGCTCGAAGCGCTGATGGCGAAGCCCCGTGCGCTCGGCGATTTCGCGGATGGTCTCCGTGCCTTTTCCGAGGATATCTCCGAAGGCCGCGCGTGGGAAGGTGCCGCCGGGCGCGCAGCTTCGGAAACAGTTGCGGAGATGGTGCAGCACGGGGGGATCGGCCTCCCCATTCCGCCAATGGACCTGCCTGCGCTGTTCGGCGCGATGCTGGACGATGTCGCCGTGCGCCCGCCCTTTGGCAAGCATCCGCGCCTTGCCATCTACGGCCTTCTCGAAGCCCGGCTGCAGCGAGCCGACCTGATGATTCTCGGCGGGCTCAATGAAGGTGTCTGGCCCGGCGGCGATCCGTTTGATCCGTGGATTCCGCCTGCGATCCGCCGCCGCCTCGGGCTTCCCGAAACCGAACGCGCGATCGGCCTCGCCGCGCACGACTTCGTACTCGCCGCCGCCGCACCCCAGGTGCTGCTGACGCGCGCGCGCCGCGATGCGTCCGCGCCTACGGTCGCCTCGCGCTTCTGGCTGCGGCTGCTCGCCTTCGCGGGCGATCATGTCGCGTGGGAAACGGACCTACCTGCGCTTGCTGCCGCGCTCGATGCACGCGAGACGGTGCCGCCCGCCGAGCGCCCGCGCCCCTCGCCGCCCGCTGCCGATCGCCCGAAGCAGATCAGCGTCACGCAGGTCGATCGCCTGCTCATCGACCCCTACAGCTTCTATGCCGAGAAGATGCTGCGGCTGCGGCCGCTTGATCCGCTCGACGCCGATCTCTCGGCGGCGGAGCGCGGCACCATCGTCCACGCTGTCATCGAAGCGTTGCTCGGCGCGGGCACGCTCCATGACACCGCCGCGCGCGAAGCCGCGATCGACGCGGCCATCGCGGTGCACGCCGACCAGCCGCTGGTCGCGGCGCTGTGGAAACCGCGCATCGTGCGGATGCTCGATTGGGTTTCAGAGCTTATGGCCGCGCGTGCCGCCGGGGGTTGGGGTGAGGTCCGCTCGGAAGTCGAAGGGGACTTGGAGGTCTCCGGTGTCAAACTCAAAGGCAAGGCGGACATCGTGCAAGTCGGGCCGGGGGGCCTGCTGATCGCCGACTTCAAGACCGGCGCCGTTCCCCGGCAGGCGCGGCTTTCGGATGGGCTCGCCTCGCAGCTTGGCCTCCTTGCGTGGCTTGCCGAGGAAGGCGCGCTGGACGGCCCGGCCTCGCGCGTCGTCGAGGTCGCCTACTGGAAGCTCTCGGGCGGCAGGGAGGCAGGCAGGGAGACGACGAGCGCACGCCATTACAAGGACGCGTGGGCCGATCTCCCCGCCTTCATCGAAACCTGCCGTGCCGCCTTCCGTGAAGCGGTGGGCGAATATCTCGCGGGCAGCCGCCCCTTCGAGGCGAAGGTGAAGCCGGAATACGCCGTCCACCTTCAGGACTACGATCACCTCGCGCGCCTCGCTGAATGGTGGGGGCGCAAATGAGCATCCGGCCCCTGCTCCCCGAACAGAAACGCGCTGCCGATCCTGAACTCAGCGCATGGGTTTCGGCCTCGGCGGGCACGGGGAAGACGCAGGTGCTGACCGCGCGTGTGCTGCGTCTCCTGCTCGCGGGCGCGCGGCCGGACGGGCTGCTCGCGCTCACCTTCACCAAGGCGGCGGCGGCGGAGATGCAGACGCGCATCTTCGAAACCCTGTCGCGCTGGGTGCGCGCGGATGATCAAACGCTTGCTGCCGAACTCGCCGCGATTGGTGCACCGTCCGACGAAGCCACCTGCCGCCGCGCCCGCGCGCTGTTCGCCGAGGCGCTGGAGACGCGCGGCGGCCTCAAGGTGCAGACGCTGCACAGCTTCGCGAGCGCGCTGCTCGCCGCTTTCCCGCTCGAAGCCGGGATCGCGCCCGGCTACGAAACGCTCGACGATCGGAGCGCGCTTCGCATCCACGCCGAAACGCTCGCCGAACGGATCGGCAGCGGCGACGCGGCGCTGCTCGCCGATCTCGCGGACCTCTCCGTGCAGGGTGGAGAGGCGCGCGTGCAGGAGGTCATCGCGAAGCTGCTCGCCGGGCGCGCGGTGTTCGAAAATGTCTACAACACCGCTGTCGACTGGCGCGGCCTCGTGCGGCGGGGGCTTGGCCTTCCGGGCAGCGGCAGCCGAGACGAGGTGCTCGCCGCCGCGCTCGCCGACGAGGCCTTCGACTGGGAAACCGTGCGCGAATATGCGGCGGCGATGGCGGCATGGGGCACGAAGACAGGCCTTGAGGCCGCAGATGCGCTGGCGCGCGTATTGGGTGCGGCGGCGGAGGTGCGGCCCAATTTCCTCGAAGATCTGGTCGGCGCCGGTTTCCGCAAGGATGGCGAACGTCGCGCCGCGCCCAAGGGACTCGGCGATCTGCATGAGCGGTTCTGCACGGCCGTCGGTGCCGTGCGCGATCTCGCCGCCGGACTCGACCTTGCCGAGACGGCGGCGCTGCACCTGCGCGTTGGCCATGCGCTCGCCGCCGCATACGAGACGCGCAAGGAAGCCGCGGGCGCGCTCGACTACGCCGATCTTATCGTCAAGGCCGCGCGGCTGCTCTCGACGCTCGCCGCGCCGTTCGTGCTTTACAAGCTCGACCAGCGCATCGACCACATCCTCGTCGACGAGGGGCAGGACACGAACGCCGCGCAGTGGGCGATCGTGGAGGCGATCGCGGACGAGTTCTTCGCAGGGACGGGCACACGCGACGAGGCGGAGACGTTCGCGCGCACGCAGTTCGCGGTCGGCGACTACAAGCAGGCGATTTTCGGCTTTCAGGGCACTGACCCGCGCGCGTTCGAGGCGGCGCGGGCCGCTGCCGAGCACCGGGCGCTAGGTGCGGACAAGCCCTTCGAAACGATCGACCTCGCGCTCAGCTTCCGCTCCGCGCCCGCCGTGCTCGATGTCGTCGATACGGTGGTGGAAACCGTCGGGCCTGCGGCCTTCGGCATCGAGGGTGACATCCCGCGCCACACTGCGCACCGCGCTGGTGCGGCCGGGGAGGTGGTGCTGTGGGCGCCCGTGACCGGCGCGCTTGAGGAGGATGAGGCGGAGGACGCCGTCCCCGAGGATGCCGAGCGCACGCTTGCGGCGAGCATCGCGCGGCAGGTCTCCGGCTGGCTTGAGCGCGGCGAGATACTGGCCTCGAAGGGCCGGCCGATCGCGGCGGGCGACATCATGCTGCTCGTGCGTTCGCGCGGCAGCCTCGTGCCCGCGCTCGTTTCGGCGCTGATGGCGGCGCGCGTGCCGGTGGCGGGCGCGGATCGGCTGCGGCTTACCCAGCCGCTCGCGGTGCAGGATCTGCTCGCACTCGTCCGTTTCGCGCTCCAGCCGGGCGACGATCTTTCGCTCGCCGCGCTGCTCGTCTCGCCGTTCCTCGGCTGGTCGCAGGACGATCTCTATGGCCTCGCGTTCAAGCGGCGCGGCACGCTCTGGCGCACGTTGCGCGATCGCACGGGTGAGGGCGACGACAAGGCCCGCGCCGCGGAAAACTGGCTCGGCAGGGTGCTCGCCCGCGCCGATTACATGGCGCCTTACGAGTTCCTCGAATACGTGCTGTCCGGCGAGCCGCAGGGCCGTCTGCGCCTGATCGCGCGGCTCGGCGAGGAGGCGCGCGATCCGATCGAGGAACTGCTCAATCAGGCGCTTGCTTACGAAGGCGCGAACACGCCGTCCCTGCAGGGCTTCCTGTCGTGGATCGAGGCGGACGACGTGGAGGTGAAGCGCGACGCCGAGGCCGCGCACGATGCCGTCCGCATCATGACGGTGCACGGCTCGAAGGGGCTGCAGGCGCCTATCGTCATCCTCGCCGACGCGGCCTCCGCCGTGCCCAAGGGCGCAAGGGCGCCGCTGCCGCTCGATCTGCCCGGCCTCGGCCCCGCGCCATTGTTCTTCGGCTCTTCGAAGATGCTCGTCGGCCCCGCGCGCGAGGCTTACGAGGCCGCGACGCGTGCCGAGGGCGAGGAGCACATGCGCCTGCTCTACGTGGCGCTTACCCGCGCCGAGGACCGGCTCTATGTCGGCGGCGCGCTTGGCAAGCGGCCCTCGAAGGCGAAGAGTTGGCACGGCCATGTCGCTGATGCGCTCGCGGCATTGGGTGCCGAGACTGTCGATGATGCCGTGTGGGGCGGCGTGCTGCGCCATGCCAGCGGCATGCCCGTACCCGTTGCGGTGCCCGCCAAAGCGGAGCCACGCGCCGCGACCGCGATACCCGCATGGGCGCTCGCGATGCCGCCGGAGGAGGAGCGCCCGCCGCGCCCTCTCGCGCCCTCCGCGCCGCAGGATGACGATCCGGCGGAGCCGCCGCCCGGCCCGGCGCTGCGCGCTGCGGCGCGACGCGGGCAGGTGCTGCACCAGCTTTTCGAGCGGATCGGCGGAGTGGCGCCTGAGAATCGCGCGGCGGCGATGCGTGCGTGGCTTCGCCGCAATGCGCCCGATCTGGATGCGGACGCGATCACGATCGAAGTTGCGGGCGCGCTTGCCGATCCGGCGCTTGGCCCATGGTTCGCAGCGGATGCCTATGCGGAGGCGCCGCTATCGGCCGTTGTGGAGGACGTCGTGATCACCGGCACGATCGACCGGCTGATCGTGGGCGAAGACGTTGTGCGTGCACTCGATTTCAAGACCGGCCGCAACCCGCCTTCCGATCTTGCGGGTGTGCCGTCTCCGCACCTGCGCCAGATGCGCGCCTACCGCGATGCGCTCGCCCGCATCTTTCCCGGCCGCCGCATCGAAATCGCGCTGTTCTATACGGCCGCCCTGCGCCTGATCCGCGTCGATTGATCTGAAAGCCCGGCTTTCCGTCCTGTCAGAAAAGCCTCGGGATATTTGGCCTTGAAGCGGTGCGGTTCAGTCTCCAGATTGCGGCGGAATAAGTCGTTTATGGAGACGTGTCATGGGTTCCACCGCCATCACCCCGGAAAATTTCGAGGCCGAGGTCGCAAACGCCGGAAAGCCGGTTCTCGTCGATTTCTGGGCGCCGTGGTGCGGGCCGTGCCGTCAGATCGCCCCGGCGCTCGAGGAGCTTTCGGAGGAACTCGGCGATCAGGTGACGATCGCCAAGCTCAACACCGACGATCATCCCGAGCTTGCCTCGCAGTTCGGCATCCGCGGCATCCCGACGATGATCCTGTTCAAGGACGGCAAACCCGCCGCCACCAAGGTGGGCGCGCAGCCGAAATCGATGATCAAGGACTGGCTGGTCGGCGAGCTCGCCGAAGATGTGTCCAGACAGCAGGGCTAAGCAGGGGTCTGCGTTTCCGCTCCCGTTGCGGTTTCCGCCAGTGCTGCGCGGCGGCTAACGAACGCCGCCAGCACGGCGCCTGCCGCAAGAATGCCCGCCGCGATCAGGAAGCTGACGCCGGGCGCATCGCCCACGGTCATTTCGTACATCCAGCCGAAGAACAGCGGCGAGGCGATGCCCGCGATGCTGCCGACGCTCATGTTCGCGCCCTGAAGCTGGCCCTGCTCGCTTTCGGAAACGCGGCGCGTCATCAGCGATTGCAGCGTCGGCATAGCGAGCGCCCAGAGTGCGTTCGGGAACAGCGCCAGCGTGAAGAGGAGGCCGGTGGGCGCGAGGCCCATGCTCGCAAGGCCGAGGCTCCCCATCACCAGCCCTGTCACCATCGTCCGCCGGTCGCCCCAGCGCTTCACCGCCGGGCCGACCAGCCCCGCCTGCACGATCATCTCGAGGATGCCCGCGAGTGCGAGCGCAAAGCCGAGGTACATCGGGGTCCAGCCGTGCTTGTGCGCGGCGTAGAGCACGAACACCACGGAGAACACGTGGTGCGCGAAGTAGAGCAGGAAGTTCACGACTGCGAGCCCTGAGAGTTCCGGGTGCGAGCGCAGCAGTTTGAGCGCGCCGAACGGGTTCGCGCGCGTCCACGAAAACGCCATGCGCCGCTCCTGCGGCAGCGATTCCGGCAGGATGAACAGACCGTAGAGGAAGGTGATGCCGGAGAGCACCGCCGCTGCCCAGAAGGGCGCGCGGGGGCTGATCTCGCCGAGGACGCCGCCGATCAGCGGCCCCGCGATGAACCCCGCGCTGAATGCCGCGCCGACGAGCCCGTAGCCGCGGGCGCGCTGATCGGGCTCGGTGATGTCGGCCATGTAAGCGAACACGGCGGTGAAGCTCGATGAGGTGATGCCGCCGATCATGCGGCCGACGGCGAGCCACCAGAGGTCTGGCGCCAGCGCCATCAGGATCCAGTCGAGTGTCAGGCCGGCGGTCGAAATCAGGATCGTCGGCCGCCGCCCGAAGCGGTCGGAGATCGAGCCGATGATCGGTGAGCAGAGGAACTGCATCCCCGCCCAGATCGCGACCATGATGCCGTTCCAGTAGCCGGCCGCAGCCTCCGACCCCACGAAGCCCTCGATGAGGGCGGGCAGAACGGGAATCACGATCCCCATCGCCATCACGTCGAGCACGGCGACGGCGAGGATGAAAGCGATTGCGGGACGGGATGACGCGGACGACATGGCCGGGCGCTCATAGCCGCGCGCGGGCGCGGCGTCACGCGGGAGATTAGGGACGAGGTCTAGACGTCGTCGCTGCCGTAGGCGCCGCCTTCATTTTCCATGCGGTCTATGGCGCGCACATCCTTCGTCGTGAACTTGAGGCGGACGCCCATGCCGCCATCACGGTTCTCCGGCAGGAACACGGCGCCGCCCGCTTCCAGCGCCAACCGCAGGCGGTGCCGCGCATCGGGATCAAGGTCGGTGCCGCCGGTCTCGAACGCGAGCAGGACCTCTTCGTCCAGCCCGGCGGCCCTGGCGACATGATCGCGAGGCCAGCGTACCAGCGCCCTTGCTGCCCGGGCCTGCGGTCCGATGATCGTCACGGCGGGTCTCCCTAGCTTCGATAGTCGGCGTTGATCGAAATGTAGCCGTGCGTCAGGTCGCAGGTCCACACCGTGGCGCGGCCTTGCCCAAGGCCGAGGTCGACGCCGATCTCGATTTCCTGGCCTTTGAGGTGCGCGGCGACCGGCGCCTCGTCGTAGCCGTCGACGACCATGCCGTCTTTCGCGACGACCGTATCGCCGAAGCGCACCGAGAGTTTGTCGCGGTCGGCGGGTTCGCCGGCCTTGCCGACCGCCATCACGACGCGGCCCCAGTTGGCGTCCTCGCCGGCCACAGCTGTCTTCACCAGCGGCGAGTTGGCGATGGAGAGTGCGATGCGTTTGGCGGAGGCGTCATCGGTCGCGCCTTCGACGTTCACGGCGATCAGCTTCTGCGCGCCTTCGCCGTCGCGCACCACCTGCTGCGCGAGGTCGCGGCAGACCTGCGTGAACGCGGCCTGGAGGGCGTCGGCGCCCGGAGAGTCCGGGCCGGTGATCTCGGCGTTCTTCGCCGCGCCGGTCGCGAAGGCGAGGAGGGTGTCGCTGGTCGAGGTGTCACTGTCGACGGTGATGGCGTGGAAGCTGAGGTCGGTCGCGGCCGCGAGCATCGTCTTCAGGTAGGCGGGGGAGACGGCGGCGTCGGTGAAGACGAAGGCGAGCATCGTCGCCATGTCGGGCGCGATCATGCCCGAGCCCTTGGCGATGCCGACGACCGCGACGGTGCGGTCGCCGATGATGGCGGTGGCGCCGGCGCCCTTCGCAAACGTATCGGTCGTCATGATCGTCGAGGCGGCGTGGAGCCAGCTTGCGTCGGAGCCTACGGAGAGCTTGCTGAACGCCTGCCGGAGGCCGTCCTTCGCCTTGTCTTCGGGGAGGGGCACGCCGATCACGCCTGTCGAGGCGAGGAAGATCTCATCGCGCGCGATGCCGAGTTCGCCGGCGACGGTTGCGAGGATCGTGTCGCACGCGGCCTTGCCGCGGCGCCCGGTGAAGGCGTTCGAGTTGCCTGCGTTCACGACGAGCGCGCGGGCCTTTCCGCCGGAAAGCGCACCGCGGCACCATTCGACCTCAGGCGAGGGGCACTTCGATGTCGTCGTCAGCCCCGCCACCACGGTGCCTTCGGCGAACTCGCCGAGCAGCAGGTCGGCCCGGTCCCAGCTCTTGTACCCCGCGCGCGCGGTCGCAAGGCGTACGCCTTCGATGTCGGGCAGCTTGGGGAATTTCTCGGGGGCCAGCGGCGAACGGTCGTGCATCATCGTCCTCGTGAATGGAACTGATCCTGCGTTTAGGCCACTGCGGCGTTTTGGTCGAGCCGCAAGAGGGGACTCGCCAACCCGATTCCGCCGCGTTAGGCTCATGTCCAACGATAAGGATCAAACGGCGAGCAGAGACGAAGGAGCGCAGGTTTTAAGGGGGAAACGCATTTCGACGTTCAACGAAATGTACGACGGGGAAACGGTTCGCGGACCCTATCTCGACCTTTCGGGTTGGGTGACGGACATGCCGCCCGACCTCCTCGATCTGAAGCGTGCCGAGGCTGACGCCCTGTTCCGTCGCATCGGCATCACCTTCGCGGTTTACGGCGAGGGCGGCGATCCCGAACGGCTCATCCCTTTCGACATCTTCCCACGCGTGTTCACCGCGCACGAATGGCGGCGGCTGGAGCGCGGCGTGAAGCAGCGCGCGCAGGCGCTCAATGCCTTCCTCCGCGACGTTTACGACCGCGCCGAAATCGTCCGTGCCGGGCGCATCCCGGCCGAGCGCATTTTCCAGAATGCCGCCTATGAACCGGCGGTCGTGGGCATCCAGCCGCCGCGCGGCATCTACAGCCACATCGTGGGCGTCGATCTCGTGCGTACCGGCCCGAGCGATTTCTTCGTGCTCGAAGACAATTGCCGCACGCCGTCGGGCGTTTCGTACATGCTGGAAAACCGGGAAATCATGATGCGCATGTTCCCGGACCTCTTCCAGCGGAACCGCGTCGAGCCGGTGGAGGACTATCCGAACCAGCTCCGGCGCACGCTGATGAGCGTCGCGCCGGGAAGCTGCAAAGGGGAGCCCACGGTTGTGCTGCTCACGCCCGGCTCGCTCAACAGCGCCTATTACGAGCACTCGTTCCTCGCCGATCAGATGGGCGTCGAGCTTGTCGAGGGGCAGGATCTCTTCGTGGACGGCGACCATGTCTACATGCGCACCACGATGGGGCCGAAGCGCGTGGACGTGATCTACCGCCGCATCGACGACGATTTCCTCGATCCGCTCTGCTTCCGCCCCGATTCGATGCTCGGCGTACCGGGGCTGATGAACGTGTACCGCGCGGGCAATGTCGCCATCGCCTCGGCGCCCGGCGCGGGTGTCGCGGACGACAAGGCGATCTACACCTACGTGCCCGAGATGATCCGCTTCTACCTCGGCGAGGAGCCGGTGCTTTCCAACGTGCCGACGTGGCAGTGCGGAAAGCCGGATGAACTCACTTATGTGCTCGAACATCTGCCCGAGCTGGTGGTGAAAGAGGTGCACGGCTCGGGCGGCTACGGGATGCTCGTCGGCCCCGCCTCGACGAAGGACGAGATCGAGGCCTACGCCCGGCGCATCAAGGCCAATCCCGGCGAGTTCATCGCGCAGCCGACGCTTGCGCTTTCGACGAGCCCGACCTTCGTCGACAGCGGCCTTGCGCCGCGCCACGTCGATCTCCGGCCCTACTGCCTCGTCGGCGAACGCATCCACCTGTGCGCGGGCGGCCTCACGCGCGTCGCGCTTCGCGAGGGCTCGCTCGTCGTCAACTCCTCGCAGGGCGGCGGCGTGAAAGACACGTGGGTGTTGGCGGACTGAAGATGACCATGCTGAGCCGCACCGCCGAGAACCTTTTCTGGATGACCCGCTACATGGAGCGGGCCGAAACGATGGCGCGGCTGCTGGAGGTCGGCTACCGGATCGCGCTGATGCCCTCGGTCGGCGCTGGGCATCAAAACGACTGGGCCTCTATCCTTTCCGCCTCGGGCGGGGCGGCGGATTTCGCCTCGCGCTACGATGGCGAGACGACGCCCGCCACGGTCGAAGCCTTCCTGTTCTTCGACCGCGAAAACACCTCGTCTGTGGCGAACTGCATTGCCCGCGCGCGCGACAACGCGCGGGTCGTCCGCACCGCCGTCACCAGCGAGGTGTGGGACGCGCTGAACGGCGCCTTCCAGGACCTGAAGAGCTTCGAGCGGCGCGGGCCGGGCCGCACCGACCTGATGACGCTCTGCGACTGGACCAAGCGGCAGACCGCGCTGCTGCGCGGCGCCATCGAAAGCACGCAGCTGCAGCAGGACGGCTACGACTTCATGAACCTCGGCTACTACATCGAGCGCGCCGACAACACGGCGCGGATGCTCGATGTGAAATACTACGTGCTGCTGCCGGTGACGGACCGTGTCGGCGGCGGCGTCGACAACTACCAGTGGACGACGCTGCTGCGCGCCATGTCGGTGTTCCGTGCGTTCCACTGGGCTTACGGTGGGGACTATACGCCGGGGAAGATCGCGCACTTCCTGATCCTCAACAAATCCTGCCCGCGCTCGCTCATCCACTGCGCCGAGCAGACCAACTATCACCTCGCGCGCCTCTCCCGCGCCTATGGTCAGCGCACGAAGCCGCACCAGACGGCGCGCACGATCCTCGCCGAGCTTGCCGACGCCGACATCGACGATGTCGTCTTTTCCGGTCTCCACGAGTTCCTCACCGGCCATATCGGCCGCACCGCCGCGCTCGGCAGCGAGATCGCGGACACGTATCTGTTCGGGGGCGGCTGATGCGTCTCTCCGTCTCGCATGTCACACGCTACCGCTATGCCGCGCCGATCCGGCAGGTGGTGCAGAGCCATCGCCTCACGCCGTCGCGCTTTGCCGGTCAGCGCACGCTCGACTGGAAAGTGGAGGTGGAGGGGGGGCGCTTCTCGCAGCCGTTCACCGACGGGGCGGGGGACAGCATCCGCACCATGTCGCTGCACGGTCTGGTGGAGGCGATCGATATCCACGTGACGGGTACGGTGGAAACCGTCGATCTCGCGGGTGTGCTGAAAAACCACCGCGAGCGCATCTCGCCGCTCGTCTATCTGCGCACCACGCGCGCGACGCGGCCCGACGCGGCGCTCCGGAAGCTTGCCGCGAAGGCGGTGTCGGGCATTCCGGAAACCGCGCGCCTCGACCGTGCGCACGCCATGTCCGCCGCCGTTTCGGACGGCATCGTGTATGCGCCGGGCGAAACGCACGCGCATACGACGGCGGCTGAAGCGCTCGATCTCGCGCTCGGCGTCTGTCAGGACCACGCGCACGCGCTCATCGCCTGTGCGGTGTCGGTGGGCATCCCGGCGCGCTATGTTTCGGGTTATCTGTTCGCCAGCGGCGATGGTGCGCCGCACGAGGCGAGCCATGCCTGGGCGGAGCTTCATATCGAGGGACTCGGCTGGGTCGGCTTCGATCCCGCCAACCGCTGCTCGCCGGATGAACGCTATATCCGCCTCGGCTCAGGTGTCGATTCCGTGGCGGCGGCGCCCATAAGGGGTGTTTCGTTTGGCCTTGCAAACGAAGATCTCGATGTGACCGTTGCGGTTACCGCGGTGCAGCAATAAAGGTTGCGGCACCATGACATACTGCGTCGGCGTCCTCCTCAATGATGGCATCGTGCTCCTTTCGGACACGCGCACCAATGCCGGTTTCGACAACATCGCCAGCTACAAGAAGATGTTCGTGTTCGAGGCGCCCGGCGAGCGCGTGATCGCGCTGATGACGGCGGGCAGCCTGTCTGTCACGCAAACGGTGATTGCGCGCCTTCGCGACGCTATCGACGATCCGGACCAGACCGAAACGCCATCGATCATGAAGGCGGCGACGATGCTGGAGGTGGCGCAGATCGTGGGCGACACGCTTTCGCGCGTTACGGCGGAGGTTTCGGAAAAGCTCGAACGCATGAAGCAGGGCGCGACCGCTTCGATGATCCTTGCCGGTCAGCGCAAGGGCGGCGGCCCGCGCATGTTCCTGATCTACCCCGAGGGCAATTTCATCGAGGCCACGGAAGACACGCCGTTCCTGCAGATCGGCGAGCACAAATACGGCAAGCCCATCCTCGACCGCGTGGTGCGGAAGGACATGCCGATCGACGACGCGCGCAAGGCGCTGCTGCTCTCGATGGATTCGACGCTGCGTTCGAACCTCTCGGTCGGGATGCCGCTCGATCTCACCGTGCTGCGCAAGGATGAACTCAAGGTTTCCGAAACGCACCGTTTCGAGCCTGGCGACCCGGGCTTCTCTGCGATGTCCGATGCATGGAGCCGCACACTCCGCGAAGGCTTCTCGCGGATCGAGATCTGACCGGTCAGGGTTTCCCGAAGAAGCGGTCGATCACGTTCTGCGCGAGGCGCGCGGGGCGCAGCGTTTCGGCGTCCACGCAGCACCAGCTCGATTTCACCTCGGCGAGCACCTCCTCGCCGCGCTTGATGATGGTTTCGTAGAACGCGCGGGCGCCGTGCACCTTTTCGAGGAGCACGGTGGCGATGACCTCGTCGTCGAGGAAGGTGGGGCGCCGGTAGGTGATCTCGTGCTTCAGTGCCACCCACAGGTGCGCGGCGACCGCCTCGGCCGGTGCGAAGCGCTGCCAGTGGCTGAGCACCGCGTCCTGCACCCACTTCAGGTAGCTCGCATTGTTCACGTGCCCCATGAAATCGATATCGGCGGGGCTGATCTCGATCGCGTAGCTGAAAGGGGTGGGGCTGCTCATACCGCTGAAGATAGCAGGCGCGCGGCGGTTTTGCGAGCGGCGCGCGGGTCCGGACAGAATGCCGCAGGCGCAAACGAAAAGTGCCGCCGGAGAGGTCTCCGGCGGCACTCTTGCGTGACGAAGCGGTCGGTTACGCGGCCTTGCGGCGGCGCGCGGCGCCAATACCGACGAGGCCGAGGCCGAAGAGCGCAAGCGCGGCCGGTTCCGGCACTTCCACGGGCGCGACGACCGTCACGGCCTTGACCGTTGCCTTCACGCCGATCGGCGCGAAGAAATCGATGCCGGCGAGGTCGTGGAAGTCCACGGAGAATTCGGAACCGTCGGCGGTGACGATCGTGGGAATGTCGTCCCAGATCAGCCAGCCGCCGGTGATGATGCCGCCGGCGGTCACGTAGTAGGCTTCACCGCCCGAAGAGGCCGAACCGGCGATCGGCTCGAAGAAGGCGAGCGTCGCGGTGAACGTCGCGTGACCCGCGCCGATGCCGCTCGGCGTGATCTGGCCGAAGGTGAACGTGTAGCCTTCGCCTTCCTCAAGCGAGAACGAGAAATCGTTGGCGAACGCGAGCCCGCCGGAAACACCGCACCAGCCGAGGCAGCCGCTCGTGTCGACGGTGAGGCTGGAGCCGCCGTGATCGACGTCGAAAACGAGGCCGGCATTGGCGGGGGCAGCGAAAGCGGGAATGCCCAGCAGGGCGGTCGCAGCGGCGACTTTCAAAATGTTCAAGTTTTTTCTCCAAGCAAAGCAACGGTTTGATGGCGTTAACCATGCAATGCACATGCCATGCCGGAAAACTTACGCTGTTCCGCGCGATACGGAGTCGCGCTTTGTAACGCCTCCGTAAAAAGTGTTAAGAATTTCGACGTTCCGGGGTTCAGAACCAGGTGCGCACGCCGACGAGCCAGCGCACGGCATCCACGTCTTCGCCCGCCGCGCGCGCGAAATCTGCGGTGTCGCCGATCTTGCTATGCCATTCGACGCCGACGTAGGGCCGGAACTGCGGCACGAATTCATAGCCGAGCCGCGCGCCCGCCTCGATCGCGGAGAGGCCCGCGCCGATGCCGTATTCGGGGATGTCCTGCGCGGAGAGCTCCACCTCGATGCGCGGCTGCAGGATCAGCTTCTGCGTCAGGCGCTGGTCGTATTCGGCCTCGATGCGCGCGGTCACGTCGCCCTTCGTGGAGACGAAGGCGGCCGCGTCGACCTCGAACTTGTAGGGGGCGAGGCCCTGGATGCCGATCACTGCGTGCGCGCGGTCCGGCTCCGGGCGGATATCGTAGCGGACGCCCGCCTGCACATCGAAGAACGGGGCGATCGCGTGGCTCCACAGCGCCTGCACCTCGGCGGATTCGAGCGGGCCACCGAACGCGCCTTCGCCTTCGGTCTTCCACCAGAACTTGTCGATGTCCCGGCCGATCCAGCCCTGCACATCCCACAGGTATGTCTCGTGGCCTTGCCCGAAGCCGGCCTCCAGCCGGTCGACGATGGTCTTTGCCACCGTCATGCCGCCCGTTTCCTTGTAGAGCGCGGCGCGAGCGGCGGCCATGGTGTCGGCGCCGAACACGGCATCGGCGGCGTGGGTCGCGCCGCTGGTTGCGGCGGCGGGTGGTGGGCTTTTCGGAATGGCTGGGCCGGAGGGCGCAGCGCCGTGTCCCGCATGGGGGTCGTCGGCCTGCGGCATCATGTGTCCGGCGTGCGGGTCCGCGGCGGGGGCGGCGGGCATGACGTGACCCGCGTGCGGATCGGCCGCTTCCGGCATCACGTGCCCCGCATGGGGGTCGGCTTCGGTCGCTGCCGGGGCTGCCTGATGCGCGGCATGATCCTGCTGCGCCTGCGCGAGCGCCGGGTTTGCGGCACCGATCAGCAGGAGCGTGAGAAGCCGCTTCATGCCGCGCCTCCTTCGCCATCAAGGGGCCGCACCGTCACCACGTTGAACATGCCGAGGTGCATGTGCATCAGCAGGTGGCAGTGGAACGCCCAGTCGCCGGGCGCGTCGGCGGTGAGGTCGAAGGATACCTTGCCGCCGGGCAGCACGTTCACCGTGTGCTTACGCGGATGGTGGCCGTCGTGGCCGTTCACCACCTCGAAGAAGTGGCCGTGCAGGTGGATGGGATGCGCCATCATCGTGTCGTTGACCAGCGTCACGCGAACCCGCTCGTTGCGTTCGAAGCGGAATGGCTCGGTCACCGGGCTGAACTGCTCGCCGTTGAACGACCACATGTAGCGTTCCATGTTGCTCGTCAGGTGGATTTCGAAATTTCGCGAGGGCGGCCGCGTGTCCGGGTTCGGCGCGAGCGCGACGAGATCGGTGTAGACGAGAACGCGGTGCGTCTCGTCCTCGAGGCCGAGGCCGCGATCACCGACGCGATCGACCGCCATCGGCGCGATCATGTCGACGCCGGGGTTCAGCTTCACGCCCGCGCGCGCTGCGTTCTCGGGATCGCGCATCTTCATGGAATGGCCCATCGCGGCGTGATCCGCCCCGCCGCTGCCGTGGCCCATGTCCTTCATCGAAAGCGTCGGGCGTTCGCGCAGCTTCGGTACTGGCGCGCTCATGCCCATCCGGGGCGCGAGCGTCGCGCGCGCCATGCCGGAGCGGTCGACGCTTTCGGCGGCGAGCGTGTAAGCGCTGTCCCCCGGCGTCACGATCACGTCGTAGGTCTCCGCGACGCTGATCTGGAGTTCGTCCGTCTCCACCGGGCGCACGTTCTCGCCGTCCGCGTTCACCACGGTCATCGGAAGGCCGGGGATGCGGACGTTGAAGATGGTCATGGCCGAGGCGTTGATGATGCGCAGCCGCACGCGTTCGCCGGGATCGAAGAGCCCGGTCCAGTTCTCAGCCGGGCCGTGGCCGTTGACGAGATAGGTGTAGGTGGCGCCGGTCACGTCCGAGATGTCGGCAGGGCTCATGCGCATCGCGCCCCATTCCAGCCGCTCCTTCAGGGTCTGGCCCTTGCCGGCGGCAAGCTCGGCGAAGTTGGGGTTGTCTCGGCGGAAGAATTCGGCGTCCTGCTTCAGTTTCTTCATGATCGCGTGCGGATGCATGAAGCTCCAGTCGGAGAGCACGATCACGTGCTCGCGGTCATAGAGGACCGGGTCGGCCTCTGCGGGATCGATGACAATCGGGCCGTAGTGGCCCATCGCCTCCTGCAGGTTCGAGTGGCTGTGATACCAATAGGTGCCGGACTGGATCACCGGGAATTCGTAGGTGAAGCTCGAATGCGGTGCGATCCCGGGGAAGCTAATGCCGGGCACGCCGTCCATCTGGAAGGGCAGCAGCAGCCCATGCCAGTGGATCGAGGTGTCTTCATCGAGATGATTGGTGACGATCAGTCGCGCGCGCTCGCCCTCTTTCAGACGGATGAGCGGCGCGGGGAGCGTGCCGTTCACGGTTACGGCATGTCCGGTACGGCCGCCGACGGTGAACGGCGTATGGCCGACGTTCAGCCGAATCTCCGGCCCGGAGAGTGCCGTGCCGATGCCGCCAGTGACTCCGGGCGTGCCGCTGCGCGCCCATGCGGGGAAAAGTGCGGAAGCGCCGATGCCGCCGATCAGTGCGCGGCGCGAGAGGGGAAGTCCGGTCATGGCGAGGCTTCTGCACCTTGACACTGTGATAAGGTCAAGGGGTCTTGACCCTTACATGGTGTAAGGGTTCAATCTGTGCAGCAATAGGAGAAACACCGTGTCCGATTGCTGCAAGCACGATCACCATCACGGCCACCACGCCGCCCCGCCGGTCGATCCCGCGAACGTCGCGGCCGGCACCATGTGGACCTGCCCGATGCACCCGCAGATCCGGCAGGCGGGGCCGGGTACGTGCCCGATCTGCGGTATGGCGCTGGAGCCGGAGGCGCCGTCGCTAGACGATGCCCCGAACTCTGAGCTGGTCGATTTCACGCGACGTCTGTGGGTCGCTGCTGCGCTCGCGCTGCCGCTGTTCGTGCTGGCGATGGGCACGGACATGCTCGGCTGGCACCTGCTGCCGATGCGCACGATGAGTTTCGTCCAGCTCGCGCTCGCGACGCCGGTGGTGCTGTGGGCAGGGCTGCCGTTCTTCGAGCGGGCCATCCAGTCGCTGCGCACGCGCAATCTCAACATGTTCACGCTTATCGGGCTCGGCGTCGGCGTCGCTTATGCCTACAGCGTCGTCGCAACGCTCGCGCCCGGCCTGTTCCCCGAAAGCCTCCACACGATGCACGGGCAGGTGCCCGTGTATCTCGAAGCGGCGGCGGTGATCGTCGCGCTCGTGCTGCTCGGGCAGGTACTGGAACTGCGTGCCCGCGCCGCGACCGGCAAGGCGATCAAGGCGCTGCTCGGTCTCGCGCCGAAGCACGCGCGGCGGATCGCGGCGGACGGCAGCGAGGCGGATGTGGACATCGGCCACATCGCCGTCGGCGACCGGCTGCGCGTGCGCCCCGGCGAGAAGGTCCCGGTGGACGGCATCGTCGAGGACGGACGCTCGTCGGTCGACGAATCGATGCTTACCGGCGAACCGGTGCCCGCCGAAAAGGCGCCCGGTGACGCGGTGACGGGCGCGACGGTGAACGGCACCGGTATGCTCGTCGTCCGCGCCGCACGCGTCGGCAGCGACACGATGCTCGCGCAGATCGTGCGCATGGTGGCGGAGGCGCAGCGCTCGCGCGCGCCGATCCAGAGCCTTGCAGACACGGTTTCCGGCTGGTTCGTGCCCGCGGTGGTGCTGGTTGCGGCGCTCGCCTTTGCCGTGTGGCTGTTCGTGGGGCCGGAACCGCGCCTCGCCCATGCGCTCGTCGCTGGCGTTTCTGTCCTCATCATCGCCTGTCCATGCGCGCTCGGCCTTGCGACGCCGATGTCGATCATGGTCGGCACGGGGCGCGGCGCGGCCGGGGGCGTGCTCGTCCGCAATGCCGAGGCGTTGGAGCGCATGGAAAAGGTCGACACGCTCGTCGTCGACAAGACCGGCACGCTGACGCTCGGCAAACCGCGCCTGGTCGGCATAGAGGGCGACGACCCCGACACGATGCTGCGCCTCGCTGCTGCCGTTGAGCGCGGCAGCGAGCATCCGCTCGCCGCAGCCATCGTCGATGCGGCGGAGGAACGGGGGCTCGCGTCCGCGACCGTCAGCGATTTCGCGTCCGAAACCGGCAAGGGCGTCTCGGGCACGGTGGATGGCCGCCGAGTCCTCCTCGGCAACCGCGCGATGATGGCGGGGCTCGACACATCGGCGTTCGACGTGAAGGCGGATGCCCGGCGTGCAGCGGGCGAGGGTGTCATGTACCTCGCGATCGACGGCGCCTTCGCGGGCTTCCTTGCGGTCGCGGACCCGGTGAAAGAAAGCGCGGCGGAGGCCATCGCCGACCTCAAGCGTGAGGGGTTGCACGTCGTCATGCTCACCGGTGACAGCCGCGCCACGGCAGAAGCCGTCGCAAAGAAGATCGGCGGCATCGATGCGGTGATCGCGGAGGTGCTGCCCGCCGACAAGCAGAAGGCCGTCGAGCGCCTGCGTGCCGAAGGCCGCGTCGTCGCGATGGCCGGAGACGGCATCAACGATGCCCCCGCGCTCGCCGCCGCGAATGTCGGCATCGCGATGGGCACGGGGACGGACGTCGCCATGGAAAGCGCCGCTGTCACGCTCGTGAAGGGCGATCTTCGCGGGATTGTTCGCGCCCGCCGCCTGAGCCGCGCGGTGATGCGCAACATCCGGCAGAACCTGTTCTTCTCGTTCGTGTTCAACGCGGCGGGCGTGCCGATCGCGGCGGGCGTGCTCTATCCGGTGTTCGGGTTGCTTTTGAGCCCGATGATCGCAGGCGCGGCGATGTCCCTGAGTTCGGTCACGGTAATCGGCAATGCGCTGCGGCTGAGGGGGGCGAGACTGTGAACATCGGTGGTGCATCGAAGAAAAGCGGCGTCAGCCAGCGGATGATCCGCCACTACGAGGGCATCGGCCTCATCCCCGTGCCACCCCGGCGCGAGTCCGGCTACCGCGACTATGGCGAGGACGATGTGCATCGCCTGCGCTTCATCGCCAATGCGCGCGATCTCGGCTTCGGCATCGAGGAAATCCGCACGCTCCTTGCGCTCTGGTCCGACCGCGAGCGCAGCAGCGCCGACGTGAAGCGCCTCGCGCTTCAGCAGGCCGAGGCGCTTGGCGAGAAGATGAAGGCGATCGAGGCGATGCGCAGCACGCTCATCCACCTCGCGAAGGGCTGCCACGGCGACTCCCGTCCCGATTGCCCGATCATCGACGCGCTCGCGGCGAAGCTTAACTAAACGGCGACGTGCCGCGACGTATCGGTGATGTTTCGGACCGGAGCGACCTTCGATGCGCTATCTCATCCTGCTTGGCGTGCTCTTTCTGCCTCAAGGGGCGGTGGCGGCAGACGGTGTCGTGGAGGTCAGCCTGCAGATCAACACTTATGGCCGGGTCTCGGAATGCCGGGTGCTTCGCTCCAGCGGTTACGCGACGCTGGATGCCAGAACGTGCTCCCTGCTGCGCCGGACGAAGCGCTACGAGGTCAGGCGTTACGGGGGCAAGGCCGTTCCCCACGAGCGGGTAGAGACGTATCGTTGGCAGGTGCCGCCCGTGCGGGAAGTGGCCCCGCCACAGATTCCCGAGACCCGCATTCATTGACTATAAAGCGCACCGTTCCTATGTCGGCGGCGATGTTGGGGCCCGCCTGTGCGGCCCCGCCCTTTGCGCACAAGGTCCTCCATGCTGGGTTTTAACGCGCTCGCGAAGCGTATCTTCGGCTCCTCCAACGATCGCTACGTCCGGTCGCTCTCTCCCATCGTCCGCAAGGTCAACGATCTTGAAGCTGCCTTCGAGGCGCTCTCCGATGAGCAGCTCAAGGCGAAGACGGACGAGTTCCGCCAGCGCATCGCGGGCGGCGAGGCGCTGGATGCGCTGCTCCCCGAAGCCTTCGCCACGGTGCGCGAAGCCTCGAAGCGCGTGCTCGGAATGCGGCATTTCGACGTGCAGCTCATCGGCGGCATCGTGCTCCACCGCGGCGAGATCGCCGAGATGCGCACCGGCGAGGGCAAGACGCTGGTGGCGACGCTTGCCACGTACCTCAACGCCATCGAGGGCAAGGGCGTCCACGTCGTCACGGTGAACGACTATCTCGCCCGCCGCGACTCCGGCTGGATGGGCAAGATCCACAATTTCCTCGGGCTGTCCGTGGGCGTCATCGTCCCGAATATCGACGAGGCGACCCGCCGCGCCGCTTATGGCGCGGACATCACATACGGTACCAACAACGAGTTCGGCTTCGACTACCTGCGCGACAACATGAAATATTCGCGCGAGTCGATGGTGCAGCGGCCGTTCAACTTCGCGATCGTCGACGAGGTCGACTCGATCCTCGTGGACGAGGCGCGCACGCCGCTCATCATCTCCGGCCCCACCGAGGACAAGACCGACCTTTACGTCTCGGTCGACGCCGTGGTGAAGCAGCTTCCCAAGGAAGCCTACGAGGTCGACGAGAAGCAGAAGTCGATCACGCTCACCGAGGACGGCACAGAGGCTGCGGAGCGTGCGCTCGAAGCCGCAGGGCTGCTTGTTGGCGAGAATCTCTACGATTTCGAGAACACGCAGGTGGTTCATCACCTCAATCAGGCGCTGAAGGCCAATATCATCTTCCGCCGCGACACCGACTATATCGTGAAGGGCGACAAGATCGTCATCATCGACGAGTTCACGGGCCGCATGATGGATGGGCGCCGCTGGTCAGATGGCTTGCACCAGGCGGTCGAGGCCAAGGAGGGCGTCGAAATCCAGCCCGAGAACCAGACGCTCGCCTCGATCACCTTCCAGAACTACTTCCGCATGTACCCCAAGCTTGGCGGCATGACCGGCACGGCGGCGACCGAAGCGGCTGAATTCTATGATATCTACAAGCTGAACACGGTCGAGATCCCGACGAACGTGCCCGTGAAGCGCATCGACGTGGACGACGAGTTCTACAAGAACGCGCAGGACAAGTACGGCGCGATCGTGAAGGCGATCCGCGAGGCGAGCCTCAAGGGCCAGCCCGTGCTCGTCGGCACCGTTTCCATCGAAAAGTCGGAAATGCTCTCCGAGTACCTGACGAAGGAAGGCGTCGAGCACAATGTGCTCAATGCGCGCTTCCACGAGCAGGAGGCGCATATCGTCGCGCAGGCGGGCCGGCTCGGCGCCGTCACCATCGCCACCAACATGGCGGGCCGCGGCACCGACATCCAGCTCGGCGGCAACGTCGAGTTCCGTGTCGACGACGAGCTGAAGACCATGTCGGAGGGGCCTGACAAGGAACAGGAGGTCGAACGCATCCGCCAGGAGATCGCCGCCGAACGCGAGGCGGTGAAGGCAGCGGGCGGCCTGTTCGTGCTCGGCACCGAGCGCCACGAGAGCCGCCGCATCGACAACCAGCTGCGCGGTCGTTCGGGCCGTCAGGGCGATCCGGGCTTCTCGCGCTTCTACCTCAGCCTTGACGATGACCTGCTGCGCATCTTCGGCCAGCAATCGATGCTGAACCGCATGATGCAGTCCGGCCTCGAAGAGGGGGAGGCGATCGTCCACCCGTGGATATCGAAGGCCATTCAGACCGCGCAGAGGAAGGTCGAGGCCCGCAACTACGACGTCCGCAAGCAGCTCCTCCAGTACGACGACGTGATGAACGACCAGCGCAAGGTGGTCTACGAGCAGCGCGCCGACGTGATGGATTCCGAAACGCTCGGCGATGTCGTTTCAGACATGCGCTCCGAGACCGCCAACGACCTCGTGGCGCTGCACTGCCCGGCCGGAAGCTACCCCGAGCAGTGGAACGTCGAAGGCCTGAGGGCCGATCTTGGGCGCCTGTTCGCGCTCGACCTGCCGATCGAGGATTGGATCGGCGAGCAGGCGGTCGATCAGGAAATCTTCATCGAGCGCATCGAGGCGGCCGCGAAGGACGCGCTTGAGGCGAAGACGGCGAACATCCCTGCGGAAACGTGGACGCAGATTGAGAAGAGCTTCCTCCTCCAGGCGATCGACCATCACTGGAAAGAGCACCTCGCGACGCTCGACGCGCTGCGCGCCGTCATCCACCTGCGTGCCTATGCGCAGAAGCAGCCGATCAACGAATACAAGCAGGAAGCCTTCGCGCTCTTCGAGCGGATGCTCGTCAACATCCGCGAGGAGGTGACGCGGATGCTCAGCCACGCGCAGTTCGAAATGGCGCCGCCGCCGCTGCCGCGCACCCCGCCCGAGTTCCTGACGACGCACATCGATCCGTTCACGGGCGAAAACGATTCGCTCGCCGCCGATCCCGATCTGCTCGCGGAGACGGCGGGCGCCGTCGGCCGCAATCAGCCCTGTCCCTGCGGCTCGGGCAAGAAGTATAAGCACTGCCACGGCGCGAAGGACTGAGCCTTCGCTTCTGAGGGGGGTGAAATGCTGAAACTGGCACTTGCTGCCGCCGCGCTGCTTTCAGGCGTGGCGCAGGCGGAAACCGTCGTCGTTACCGCGGACCGCATGGTCGATGTCGTTGCCGGGAGGACGGTGGCGAACCCGGTGGTGGTGATCACCGACGGGCGGATCGTCTCGGTCTCCGGCGGCGCGGGCATCCCGGCGGATGCGAAACGCGTCGATCTGCCCGGCATGACGCTCGTGCCCGGCCTCATCGACATGCACGTCCACCTCGACGGCTCGCCCGTCTACGGCGGCTACAACAGCCTCGTCTTTACCGACAGCTTCTGGACCGTGGTGGGCGCGGCGAACGCGCGCGCCATGCTGGAGGCGGGGTTCACCACCGTCCGCAACGTCGGCTCGGCGGGTTACGCGGACGTCGGCATCAAGCAGGCGATCGAGGAGGGCTTCGCGAAGGGGCCGCGAATCGTTCCCGCCGCCTATGCGCTCGGCGCCACCGGCGGCCACTGCGACGAGACCTATTTCCCGCCGTCGTTCCATCGCAAGGGTGAAGCCGTCGGCGATTCGCCCGATGAACTCCGCCTGCGCGTGCGCGAGCAGCGGAAGTATGGCGCGGAGGTCATCAAGGTGTGCGCCACGGGCGGTGTCTTCTCGCGCAACACCGAGCCCGGCCAGCAGCAGCTCTCGGAGACCGAACTGCGCGCCATCGCCGACGAGGCGCACATGTGGGGCCTGAAGGTCGCCGCGCACGCGCACGGCACCTCCGGCATCAAGGCGGCGATTCGTGCCGGCATCGACACGATCGAGCACGCGAGCCTCATCGACGCCGAGGGCATCCGCCTCGCCAAGGAGCGGGGCGCGGCGCTGGCGATGGATATCTACAACACCGAGTATACGCAGGCTGAGGGCCGCAAGAACGGCGTGCTGGAGGACAATCTGCGGAAAGACCGCGAGATCGCCCAGATCCAGCGGGATGGCTTCCGTGCCGCGCACAAGGCGGGCGTGAAGATGGTGTTCGCTTCCGACGCGGGCGTGATGCCCCATGCGGAGGTCGGCAAGCAGTTCCGCGTGATGGTGGAGTACGGCATGACGCCCATGGACGCGATCCGCGCGGCGACGCGCAGCGCGGCCGAGGCGCTGGGCCGCGAATCGGACGTCGGGGCGATCGCGGCGGGCCGCTACGGAGACCTCATCGCGGTCGCCGGGGACCCGACGGCGGACGTGACGCTGCTCGCGAATGTTCCTTTCGTGATGAAGGGCGGCGACATCGTGAAAGATGCGCGCTGAGCGCATCGCCGAAGACCCGCGGAGAACCGTCACAAAAGCCGTTGACCTTGGGGGGAGGCGCGCATATAAGCCGCGCCCGTACTCGCGGGCTGGTGGTAGGCGTTCGTCCTAGACGCTGTCCTGGAACGGGTTTTTAGAGCTGATAGGCCGCAAGGCCGCGAAATAAGGGTCCGGGTGGGGCCGTTAAGGTGCCCGCCGGGACCGTTTGCATTTGTCCGCGAATCGATCGCGGATGCTTTGCGCGCGGCCGGCCCTGAGGCTCGCATGGATTTGGAAACAAGAGGCTGAAGCGTTAATGCCGACGATCAACCAGCTGGTCCGCAAGGGTCGGAATCCGCAGAAGGCGCGCAACAAGGTGCCGGCGCTCGAAGCGAATCCGCAGAAGCGCGGCGTGTGCACGCGCGTCTACACGACGACCCCGAAGAAGCCGAACTCGGCGCTCCGCAAGGTGGCCAAGATTCGCCTGACCAACGGTTTCGAGGTGATCGGCTACATCCCGGGTGAAGGCCACAACCTTCAGGAACACTCGGTGGTGCTCATTCGCGGCGGCCGCGTGAAGGATTTGCCGGGCGTGCGTTACCACGTGCTGCGCGGTGTTCTTGACACCCAGGGCGTCAAGGATCGCAAGCAGAGCCGTTCGAAGTACGGCGCCAAGCGGCCTAAGTAAGGAACTAGAGAAATGGCTCGTCGTCGCCGTCCGGAGAAGCGCGAAATTCTCCCCGATCCCCGCTTCGGGGATGTCACGCTCACGAAGTTCATGAACCTCGTGATGTATCAGGGCAAGAAGTCGGTCGCTGAAACGATCGTCTACAGCGCCCTCGACAACATCGAAGCGAAGATGAAGAAGGACCCGGTCGGGATCTTCCACGACGCGCTCAACAACGTGAAGCCGGGCATCGAAGTCCGCAGCCGCCGTGTCGGCGGCGCGACCTACCAGGTGCCCGTCGAGGTGCGTCCGGACCGTTCGCAGGCGCTGGCGATTCGCTGGCTGATCTCGGCGGCACGCAACCGCAGCGAGAACACCATGTCGGCCCGCCTTTCGGGCGAGCTGATGGACGCCTCGCAGAACCGCGGTACCGCCGTGAAGAAGCGCGAAGACACGCACCGTATGGCCGAGGCGAACCGCGCCTTCGCGCACTACCGCTGGTAAAGATTAAGGACTGATCGCAATGGCCCGCAGCCATCCGCTCGATAAATATCGCAACATCGGCATCATGGCGCACATTGATGCCGGCAAGACGACGACGACCGAGCGAATCCTCTATTACACCGGCAAGTCCTACAAGATCGGCGAAGTGCACGAAGGCACGGCGACGATGGACTGGATGGAGCAGGAGCAAGAGCGCGGCATCACGATCACGTCTGCCGCGACGACCTGTTTCTGGAACGATCACCGCATCAACATCATCGACACGCCCGGCCACGTCGACTTCACCATCGAAGTCGAGCGCAGCCTTCGCGTGCTCGACGGTGCCGTTGCGTGCTTCGACGGCGTTGCCGGCGTGGAGCCGCAGTCGGAGACGGTGTGGCGTCAGGCCGACAAGTATCGCGTTCCGCGCATGTGCTTCGTTAACAAGCTCGATCGCACCGGCGCCAACTTCGAACGCTGCGTCCAGATGATCAAGGACCGCCTCGGTGCGCGTCCGCTGGTGCTTTACCTCCCGATCGGCATCGAGAGCTCGTTCAAGGGTCTCGTCGACCTCGTCGAGGACCGCGCGATCATCTGGCTCGAGGAATCGCTGGGCGCGAAGTTCGAATATCAGGACATTCCGGCCGAGCTCAAGGACGCTGCAGAGCTTGCCCGCCAGGAACTCATCGAGATGGCCGTCGAGCAGGACGATGCCGTCATGGAAGCCTACCTCGAAGGCAACGTTCCTGATCCCGCGACGCTGAAGGCGCTGATCCGCAAGGGTACGCTGAACTTCGCGTTCGTGCCGGTGCTGTGCGGCTCGGCGTTCAAGAACAAGGGCGTGCAGCCGCTGCTCGACGCCGTCGTCGACTATCTGCCGAGCCCGCTCGACGTGCCGGCCGTGCAGGGCGTCAAGCTCGACGGCGAGACGGTCGATACCCGCAAGGCCGACGACAGCGAGCCGTTCTCGGCGCTGGCGTTCAAGATCATGACCGACCCGTTCGTCGGCACGCTCACCTTCGCGCGCATCTACTCGGGCAAGCTCGAGGGCTCCTCCACCGTGCTCAACTCGGTGAAGGACAAGAAGGAAAAGATCGGCCGTATGCTCCTGATGCATGCGAACGAGCGTGAAGACATCAAGGAAGCCTACGCGGGCGACATCGTCGCGCTCGTCGGTCTCAAGGAAGTCACCACGGGCGAAACGCTCTGCGCGCCGAACGCGCCGATCATCCTGGAGCGCATGGAGTTCCCGGATCCGGTCATCGAGGTCGCGGTCGAACCGAAGACCAAGGCCGACCAGGAGAAGATGGGCATCGCGCTCAATCGTCTGGCGCAGGAAGACCCGAGCTTCCGCGTGTCGTCGGACATGGAAAGCGGCCAGACCATCATCAAGGGCATGGGCGAACTTCACCTCGAAATCCTCGTCGATCGCATGAAGCGTGAGTTCAAGGTCGAGGCGAACGTTGGCGCGCCGCAGGTGGCGTACCGCGAATCGCTCGCGCGCAAGGTCGATATCGACTACACGCACAAGAAGCAGTCAGGCGGTTCGGGTCAGTTCGGCCGCGTGAAGATGACGGTCGAGCCGGGCGAACGCGGCCAGGGCGTGCTTTTCGTCGACGAGGTCAAGGGCGGCAACGTTCCGCGCGAATACATCCCTTCGGTCGAGAAGGGCATTCGCGAGGTTGCGGCTTCGGGTTCGCTGATCGGCTTCCCGATCATCGACTTCACCGCGACGCTGACGGACGGCGCCTACCACGACGTCGACTCGTCGGCGATGGCGTTCGAAATCACCGGTCGTGGTGCGATGCGCGAAGCGGCCCAGAAGGCCGGCATCAAGCTGCTCGAGCCGGTGATGAAGGTCGAGGTGGTGACGCCCGAGGAGTTCATGGGCGACGTTATCGGCGATCTCAATTCGCGGCGCGGCCAGATCCAGGGTACTGACAGCCGCGGCAACGCGCAGGTGGTCGAGGCGATCGTGCCGCTGGCGAACATGTTCGGGTACGTCAACCAGCTCCGTTCTTTCTCGCAGGGCCGGGCGCAGTACACGATGCAGTTCAGTCATTACGAGGAAGTTCCGGCGAACGTCGCCGAGGAAGTCAAGGCGAAGCTCGCCTGAGAATTTGGTTGGCAATTTGAATTGGCCGCGAGGCCAGAGACAGCAGAAGACAAGAGGGTTAGAGACATGGCGAAAGCGAAGTTTGAGCGCAACAAGCCGCACTGCAACATCGGCACCATCGGTCACGTCGACCATGGCAAGACGACGCTGACGGCGGCGATCACGAAGGTTCTGTCGGAGTTCGGCGGCGCCACGTTTACGGACTACGCCAACATCGACAAGGCACCGGAAGAGCGTGAGCGCGGCATCACGATCTCGACGGCGCACGTCGAGTACGAGACCGAAAACCGCCACTACGCCCACGTCGATTGCCCGGGCCACGCCGACTATGTGAAGAACATGATCACCGGCGCCGCGCAGATGGACGGCGCGATCCTCGTCGTGAACGCCGCTGACGGCCCGATGCCGCAGACCCGCGAGCACATCCTGCTCGCGCGTCAGGTCGGCGTGCCGGCGCTCGTCGTCTACATGAACAAAGTCGATCAGGTCGACGATCCCGAGCTTCTCGAACTCGTCGAGCTCGAAGTCCGCGAGCTTCTCTCGAAGTACGACTTCCCGGGCGACGACATTCCGATCATCAAGGGTTCGGCTCTCGCCGCCCTCGAAGGTCGCGATGACGCCATCGGCAAGAACTCGATCCTCGAGCTGATGAAGGCCGTTGACGAATTCATCCCGCAGCCGGCGCGTCCGCTCGACAAGGCGTTCCTGATGCCGATCGAAGACGTGTTCTCGATCTCGGGCCGCGGCACCGTCGTCACGGGCCGTGTCGAAACGGGCATCGTCAAGGTTGGTGAGGAAGTCGAGATCGTCGGCATCCGTCCGACGACGAAGACGACCGTTACGGGCGTCGAAATGTTCCGCAAGCTGCTCGATCAGGGCCAGGCCGGCGACAACATCGGCGCGCTGCTCCGCGGCACGAAGCGTGAAGACGTGGAACGCGGCCAGGTTCTCTGCAAGCCGGGCACGATCACCCCGCACACGGATTTCAAGGCGAACGTCTACGTTCTGTCGAAGGATGAAGGCGGTCGTCACACGCCGTTCTTCGCGAACTACCGCCCGCAGTTCTACTTCCGCACGACCGACGTGACGGGTGAAGTTGTTCTCCCCGAGGGCACCGAGATGGTGATGCCGGGCGACAACATCGAACTCGGTGTGAAGCTGATTGCGCCGATCGCCATGGACCAGGGTCTCCGCTTCGCCATTCGCGAAGGCGGCCGCACCGTGGGTTCGGGCGTCGTGGCGGAAATCACGAAGTAAGCGAAAGCATATCGCCGGTCCGGCACGAAAACGTGCCGGACCGGTTTGCTTTTGCCGGTTGATTGTCAGGGCCGAAATTGGTCGGCCAAATAAAGGTTTGAACGGGTACCCGCATGGAAACGCAGAATATTCGCATCCGCCTCAAGGCCTTCGATCACCGCGTGCTCGATCAGGCGACGGGCGAAATCGCCGACACGGCGAAGCGGACGGGCGCGATGGTGCGCGGACCCATCCCGATGCCGACGCGCATCGAGAAGTTCACCGTGAACCGCTCGCCGCACGTCGACAAGAAGTCGCGCGAGCAGTTCGAGGTTCGCACCTACAAGCGCCTGCTGGACATTGTTCAGCCGACGCCGCAGACGGTGGACGCGCTGATGAAGCTCGACCTCGCCGCGGGTGTGGATGTCGAGATCAAGTTGCAGGCCTAGCCTGACGTTTTAACTCAAGCCCGCTCCGCGGAGTGGGCCTCTGAAGAGGAAGGAACCAGATCATGCGCACTGGCGTGATCGCAAAGAAGGTGGGAATGACCCGGCTGTTCAAGGATGACGGCCGGCACGTTCCCGTGACGGTCCTCAGCCTTGAAGGCTGCCAGGTCGTTGCGCAGCGTACCGAGGACCGCGACGGCTATGTCGCGCTCCAGCTCGGTGCCGGCACCGCGAAGGCCAAGAATGTCGCCAAGCCGCAGCGCGGCCACTTCGGCAAGGCCGAGGTTGAGCCGAAGGCGCAGGTTGTCGAATTCCGCGTTACGGAAGATGCGCTCGTCGATGTGGGTGCCGAACTTTCGGCCGACCATTTCGTCGCGGGTCAGTACGTCGACATCACCGGTTCCACGCAGGGCAAGGGCTTCGCCGGCGCCATCAAGCGTTGGGGCTTCGGCGGTCTGCGCGCCACGCACGGCGTTTCCGTGTCGCACCGTTCACACGGTTCGACGGGTAACCGCCAGGATCCCGGCAAGGTCTTCAAGAACAAGAAGATGGCCGGCCACATGGGCGCCCGCAACCGCACGCAGCAGAACCTGGAGATTGTCGGCACCGACGTTGCGCGCGGTCTGATCTTCGTCAAGGGTTCGGTCCCCGGCCACAAGGGCGGCTGGCTCGAAGTTCGCGACGCCGTGAAAGTGGCGCGTCCTGGCGAGGCGCCGTATCCGGCCGGCATTCGCAGCGCGAACAACAACGAAGCGGCCCCCGCCGAGGCACCGGCTGAAACGCCGGCTGCCGAGACGGTTGAAACCGCCACCGACGGCCAGGAGGGCTGAACATGAAGATCAAGGTACAGACCCTCGACGCAAAAGCCGCCGGCGACGTTGAACTGAACGACGAGATTTTCGGTCTCGAACTTCGCACCGACATCCTGCACCGCGTCGTCAACTGGCAGCTGGCCAACCGTCGCGGCTATGCCCGCGCGGCGCGCGAGCGTTCGGATGTCGCACGCACCGGCAAGAAGTTCGGTCGCCAGAAGGGCGGCGGCACGGCCCGTCACGGCAACCGCCGCGCGCCGATCTTCATCGGCGGCGGCAAGGCCCACGGCCCCCGCGCCCGCTCGTTCGAGCAGAGCCTGAACAAGAAGATCCGCGTCCTCGGCCTCAAGACCGCGCTGTCGGCGAAGGCGAAGGAAGGCAAGCTCATCGTCCTCAAGGACCTCGAGCTCAAGGATGCTAAGACGAAGGCGCTGCGCGAGCAGCTCGGCAAGCTCGGCATCACCAGCGGCCTCTTCATCGACGGCGACACGCCCGCGAACTTCCGTCTGGCCTGCGCGAACCTCTACAAGGTTGACGTGCTGCCGGTCATCGGCGCGAACGTGTACGACATCCTCAATCACGACACGCTCGTCCTCACGACGTCGGCGGTCGAAAAGCTGGAGGCGCGCTTCAATGGCTAAAGCTGCGAAGAAGGCCGAGATCGCGCTGGAGCACTACGACGTGATCCTGTCGCCGGTCATCACCGAGAAGTCGACGCAGGTGTCGGAATACAACCAGGTTGTGTTCCACGTCGCGAAGACCGCGACCAAGCCCGCCATCAAGGCGGCGGTCGAAGCGCTGTTCGATGTCAAGGTGAAGGGCGTGAACACGCTCATCGCCAAGGGCAAGACGAAGCGCTGGAAGGGTCAGCGCTACATCCGCTCCGACGCGAAGAAAGCCGTCGTGACGCTCGCCGAAGGCGAGTCGATCGACGTGACCACGGGAATCTAAGCCATGGCGCTCAAATCCTATAACCCCACCAGCGCAGCGCGCCGCGGCCTCGTCCTCGTCGACAAGTCGCAGCTCTTCAAGGGCAAGCCCGTCAAGGCGCTGACCGAGGGTCTCCACAAGTCCGGCGGCCGCAACAACCAGGGCCACGCCACCGCGCGCGGCATTGGCGGTGGTCACAAGCGTCGCTATCGCATCGTCGATTTCAAGCGTCGCAAGTGGGACGTGGCGGCCGTTGTCGAGCGGATCGAGTATGACCCGAACCGCACGGCGTTCATCGCCCTCGTGAAGTACGAGGACGGCGAGCTGAACTACATCCTCGCACCGCAGCGTCTTGCCGTCGGCGACACCGTCGTCGCAGGCAAGAAGACCGACGTGAAGCCGGGCAATGCGATGGAAATCGGTCAGATGCCGGTCGGCACGATCGTCCACAACGTCGAGATGAAGCCCCGCAAGGGCGGCCAGATCGCACGTTCGGCAGGCACCTATGTGCAGGTCGTCGGCCGCGACCGCGGCATGGCGATCGTCCGCCTCGGCTCGGGCGAGCAGCGCTACGTCCCCGCCGATTGCATGGCGACGGTCGGTGCGGTGTCGAACCCCGACAACTCGAACCAGAACCTTGCCAAGGCCGGTCGTAACCGCTGGCTCGGCAAGCGTCCGCTGACGCGCGGTGTCGCCAAGAACCCGGTCGACCACCCGCACGGCGGTGGTGAAGGCCGCACCTCGGGTGGCCGTCATCCGGTGACCCCGTGGGGCAAGCCGACGAAGGGTGCCAAGACCCGGAACAAGAAGAAGGCGTCGAGCGCGATGATCATCCGTTCGCGTCACGCGAAGAAGAAGAGGTAAGCCATGGCGCGTTCCGTCTGGAAGGGTCCGTTTGTCGACCTGCACCTTCTGAAGAAGGCCGAGACCGCCCAGGATTCCGGTGCGCGTGCGCCGATCAAGACCTGGTCGCGCCGCTCGACGATCCTGCCGCAGTTCGTTGGCCTCACCTTCAACGTCTACAATGGCAAGAAGTTCGTGCCGGTGACCGTCAACGAGGACATGGTGGGCATGAAGCTCGGCGAGTTCGCGCCGACGCGCACCTATTTCGGCCACACCGCCGACAAGAAGGCGAAGAGGTAAGCGATGAGCAAGGCTGCAAACCCCCGCCGCGTCGGCGAGCGCGAAGCGCTCGCGGTGGCGACGACCGTGCGCGGTTCGGCATACAAGCTGAACCTCGTTGCCGGTCTCATCCGCGGCAAGAAAGCCGGCGATGCGCTCAACATCCTCACCTTCTCCACGAAGGCGATGGCGGTCGACGTCCGCAAGGTTCTCGCCTCGGCGATCGCGAACGCTGAAAACAACCACAACCTCGACGTCGATGCGCTCGTGGTGAAGGAAGCCAGCGTCGGCAAGTCGATCACGATGAAGCGCTGGACGCCGCGCGCGCGCGGCCGCTCGGCGAAGATCATGAAGCCGATCAGCCGTATCCGCATCGTTGTGCGCGAAGCGGACGAAGAGGCAGGAGCGTAAACATGGGTCACAAGACTTCCCCCATCGGCCTCCGGCTGCAGATCAACCGCACCTGGGACTCGCGCTGGTTCGCGGATGGCGACGACTACGGCCGTCTGCTGCTCGAGGATCTCAAGATCCGCAACTTCGTGATGAAGACGCTGCCGCAGGCGGCGATCTCGAAGGTGGTGATCGAGCGTCCTGCGAAGCTGTGCCGCGTGTCGGTGTATGCTGCGCGTCCGGGCGTGATCATCGGCAAGAAGGGCGCGGACATCGACAAGCTCCGCCGCCAGCTCGCCGCGATGACGTCGAGCGAGGTGTCGCTGAACATCGTCGAGATCCGCAAGCCCGAGGTTGACGCGAAGCTCGTCGCGCAGTCGGTCGCTGACCAGCTCGTGCGCCGCGTCGCGTTCCGCCGCGCCATGAAGCGCGCCGTTCAGTCGGCGCTGCGTCTTGGCGCAGAGGGTATCCGGATCACGTGCTCGGGCCGTCTTGGCGGCGCCGAGATCGCGCGCACCGAATGGTACCGCGAAGGCCGCGTTCCGCTGCACACGCTGCGCGCGAACGTGGACTACGCGGAAGGCCAGGCGCACACGGCGTACGGCGTTTGCGGCGTCAAGGTTTGGATCTTCAAGGGTGAGATCCTCGACCACGACCCGCTCGCGCAGGACCGGATCATGATGGATGCACAGACGTCGGGAGTCCGGCCGGCGCGTTAAGGTCGAAAGACCATAACTGCGTCGCCTGATCGAGGACCGATTCCTGTCAGAAGGCGATAAGAGATGCTGCAACCGAAACGCACCAAGTTCCGCAAGGCCCACAAGGGCCGTATTCACGGCAACGCCAAGGGCGGTACCGAACTCAACTTCGGCGCCTATGGCCTGAAGGCGCTCGAGCCGGAGCGCGTCACTGCGCGCCAGATCGAATCCGCGCGTCGTGCCATCACGCGCCACATCAAGCGCCAGGGCCGCCTCTGGATCCGCATTTTCCCGGACGTTCCGGTGTCCCGCAAGCCTGCCGAAGTCCGCATGGGCTCGGGCAAGGGCGCGCCGGAATACTGGGTCGCCCGCGTGAAGCCGGGCCGCGTGATGTTCGAGCTCGATGGCGTCAGCTACGAGGTCGCCGCCGGCGCCTTCGAACGCGCTGCCGCTAAGCTCCCGATCAAGACGAAGCTGATCGCTCGTCTTGGCGACCAGCACTAAGGAAGGGATGCAGCCATGAAGCACGCAGACCTCAAGACCAAGACTGACGACCAGCTCTCCGCTGATCTCGCACAGCTGAAGAAGGAGCAGTTCAACCTGCGCTTCCAGGCGGCGACCGGCCAGCTGGAAAAGGCGAGCCGCGTGCGCGAGGTGCGTCGCACCATCGCGCGCATTCGGACGCTGCAGAACGAACGCGGTCGCGTCAGCGCCGCTGCCGAAGCCTGAAGGGAATAACGATGCCGAAACGCGTCCTCGTCGGGCAGGTAGTCTCCGACAAGACCGACAAGACGGTGGTTGTGAAGGTCGAACGCCGGGTTCAGCACCCGCTGTACGGCAAGATCATCCGCCGCTCGAAGAAGTATCACGCGCACGATGAAGCCAATGCCTTCAAGGCCGGCGACACCGTGCGGATCGAGGAATGTGCGCCGATCTCCAAGCTGAAGACGTGGCGCGTCACGGAAAAGGTGAGCTGACATGATCCAGATGCAGACGAACCTCGACGTCGCGGACAACAGCGGCGCGAAAAGGGTGCAGTGCATCAAGGTGCTCGGCGGTTCGAAGCGCCGTTTCGCCACCGTCGGCGACGTGATCGTCGTCTCGGTGAAGGAAGCGACGCCGCGCGGCCGCGTGAAGAAGGGTGACGTGCACCGCGCCGTCATCGTTCGCACCGCGAAGGACATCCGCCGCGCCGATGGCACCGTGATCCGCTTCGATTCGAACGCGGCCGTGCTCATCAACAAGAGCGAGGAGCCGATCGGCACCCGCATCTTCGGGCCGGTGGTGCGTGAACTGCGCGCCAAGAAGCACATGAAGATCATCAGCCTTGCGCCGGAGGTCCTCTAAATGTCCGCAGCGAAGATCAAGAAGGGTGACCGCGTCGTCGTCCTGTCCGGCAAGGACAAGGGCAAGCACGGCGATGTCACGAAGTCGCTCCCGAAGGACGGCAAGGTCGTCGTGTCGGGGATCAACATCGTGGTTCGCCACGTGAAGCCGAGCCAGGCCAATCCGCAGGGTGGGCTGGAGCGTCGCGAGGCGCCCATCCACGCGTCCAAGGTGGCGCTCGAGGATCCGAAGACCGGCAAGCCGACCCGCGTCGGTTTCCGTATCGAGAAAGACGGCAGCAAGGTGCGTGTCGCCAAGCGGTCGGGTGAGGTGATCAATGGCTAAGGCAGAACGCGTGAAGCCGCGCCTTCAGAAGGTGTATGAAGAGCAGGTGCGCGCCGCGCTCACCGAGCGCTTCGGCTACAAGAACGCGATGGAAGTCCCGGGCATCGAGAAGATCGTGCTCAACATGGGCGTGGGCGACGCGACGCAGGACAAGAAGCGCATCGATGCGGCGCTTGCCGAGATGATGCAGATCGCCGGCCAGCGTCCGGTGGTCACCAAGGCCCGCGTCTCGATCGCGCAGTTCAAGCTGCGCGAGGGTATGCCGATCGGCGTGAAGGTGACGCTGCGGTCCGACCGCATGTGGGAATTCCTCGATCGTCTGATCAACATCGCGCTGCCGCGCGTGCGCGACTTCCGGGGCGTGAATCCGAAGTCGTTCGACGGCCGTGGCAACTACGCGATGGGCGTCAAGGAACAGATCGTGTTCCCCGAGATCAACTATGACCAGGTCGAAAAAGTCCGGGGCATGGATGTGATCATCACCACCACCGCGAAGACGGACGAGGAAGGCCGCGAGCTGCTGCGTGCGCTCAACATGCCCTTCACCGACCGCGACGAAACCCAGAAGGCCGCGTAAGCGCGGTCGCTATAGGAGCTGAACTTAAGTCATGGCGAAACTGAGTTCGATCAACAAGAACGAGCGTCGGAAGAAGCTCGTGAAGCAATATGCGGGCAAATATGCCCGCCTGAAAGCGATCGCGAACGACGAGAGCAAGGATGAGACGGAGCGTCTGATGGCGCGCCTGAAGCTTGCCGAGATCCCGCGCAACGCAAACCCGACGCGCATCCGCAACCGGTGTGAACTCACCGGCCGTTCGCGTGCGTATTATCGCAAATTCCGCTTGAGCCGCATCATGCTCCGGGAACTGGCCAACAAGGGCCTGATCCCGGGTGTGACGAAGTCGAGCTGGTAAGGAAAGGATCGATCCCATGTCGATGACCGATCCGCTGGGCGATATGCTGACCCGCATCCGCAATGGTCAGCAGGCCCGCAAGGACTCTGTTCTCACCCCGGCCTCCAAGCTGCGCAGCCACGTTCTCGACGTGCTGCAGCGCGAAGGCTTTATCCGTGGCTATGCCGCCGCCGACACCGGCCAAGCGATGCGCGAGATCCGTATCGATCTCAAGTATTTCGAAGGCCAGCCGGCGATCCAGCACGTGCAGCGCGTCTCGAAGCCGGGCCGCCGCGTCTATTCGGGCGCGAAGGATCTGCCGCGCGTCCGCAATGGCCTCGGCATCACCATCGTTTCGACGCCGAAGGGCGTTCTCTCCGACGCGGAAGCGCGTGAGCAGAACGTTGGCGGCGAAGTGCTCTGCCAGGTCTTCTAGGGGTATTCACGATGTCACGCATTGGAAAAAGACCCGTGAGCGTACCTGCAGGCGTCACCGCAACGCTGGCCGATGGCCGGCTGTCGGTGAAGGGTCCGAAGGGTGAGCTCAGCATCGTCACGCACGACGACATCAGCTACGCGGTCGAGGACGGACGCATCTCCGTGGGTCCGGCGAACACGACCCGGCGTGCCCGCGATTTCTGGGGTATGCAGCGCACGCTCGTGCAGAACCTGGTGACCGGCGTCACCGAGGGCTTCACGAAGACGCTGGAGATCACCGGTGTCGGCTACCGCGCGAACGCGCAGGGCAACACGCTGAAGCTGCAGCTCGGCTACAGCCACGATGTCGACTTCGCGATCCCCGAGGGGATCACGGTGAAGACGCCCGATCAGACCACGGTCGAGATTTCGGGCATCGACCGCCAGAAGGTCGGCCAGGTGGCTGCAGAGATCCGTCGCTGGCGGAAGCCGGAGCCCTACAAGGGCAAGGGCATCAAGTACCGCGGCGAGTTCATCTTCCGCAAAGAAGGCAAGAAGAAGTAGCGATGGGCAAGAAACTCACACCATTCGAACAGCGCCGCCGCCGCGTGCGGACGGGGCTTCGGCTGAAGGCCGGCACGCGGCCCCGCCTGTCGGTGCACCGCTCGTCGCAGCACATCTACGCGCAGATCATCGACGACGCCGCGGGCAAGACGATCGCTTCGGCTTCCACGCTCGACAAGGACGTGAAGGGCCAGGCCGGCGCGACCGTGTCGGCAGCGACCGATGTCGGCAAGCGTCTCGCCGAACGTGCGAAGGCAGCGGGCATAACGCAGGTTGTTTTCGATCGTGGCGGCTTCCTGTTCCACGGCCGGGTGAAGGCGCTCGCCGAGGCGGCGCGCGAAGGCGGATTGGAGTTCTAGTATGGCTGACGAAACCCAGATCGACGCCCCAGAGGCGGAAGCCGTCGAAGCCGAAGGCCGTGGTCGTCGCGGTCGCGGCGGACAGGGCCGTGAAGGCGGTGGACGTGGGCGTCGCGACGATCGCGGCGGCCGAGGCAATCGTCGCGAGCCGCGTCAGGAGCCGGGCGAGGAGCTGATCGAAAAGCTCGTCCACATCAACCGCGTCTCGAAGACGGTGAAGGGCGGCAAGCGCTTCGGCTTCGCAGCGCTCGTCGTCGTTGGCGACGGCAAAGGCCGCGTCGGCTTTGGCCACGGCAAGGCTCGCGAAGTGCCGGAAGCGATCTCGAAGGGCACTGCCGCCGCCAAGAAGGCGATGGTCCGCGTGCCGCTGCGCGATGGCCGCACGCTGCACCACGACGGCTTCGGCCACTTCGGCGCGGGCAAGGTCTACGTGCGCTCCGCGCCGCAGGGCACCGGCATCATCGCCGGCGGTCCGATGCGCGCCGTGTTCGAAAGCCTTGGCGTTGCCGACGTCGTCACGAAGTCGGTCGGCACCAACAACCCCTACAACATGATCCGCGCGACCTTCGAGGCGCTGAAGGAACAGGCTTCTCCCAAGGCCGTTGCCCAGCGCCGCGGCAAGAAGATCGCCGACCTCATCGGCCGTCGGGGCGATGTGTCCGGCGCTGCCGTGCAGGTCGAAGCCGACGCGGTCACGGAGTAAGTCATCATGGCGAAGATCAAGCTCAAGCAGGTGGGTTCGCCCATCCGCCGCACCAAGGACCAGCGCGCAACGCTCGTCGGGCTCGGCCTCAATAAGCTCCACCGCACGTCGGAGCTGGAGGATACCCCCGAGGTTCGCGGGATGCTCCGCAAGGTCCAGCACATGGTGCAGGTCATCAACTAGAACAGATTCGATCGCCCTCTTTCTTCGCGAAAGGGGGCTTTCGAATTTGGCGCGACAATAGCGAAAGCGAGTGCACACAATGAAAATCAGCGATCTCAAGGACAATAAGGGCGCCCGCAAGAGCCGTACGCGCGTTGCGCGCGGCATCGGTTCGGGTCTCGGCAAGACCGCAGGCCGCGGCCAGAAGGGCCAGACCAGCCGTTCGGGCGTTGCCATCAACGGCTTCGAGGGCGGTCAGATGCCGCTCCACATGCGTCTGCCGAAGCGCGGGTTCAACAACCCGTTCGCCAAGGACTATGCCATCGTCAATGTCGGCACGATCCAGCGCGCGATCGACGAGAAGACGCTCGATGCGAAGGCCGCCATCGGCGCTGCCGAACTGCTCGCGGCGAACCTCATCCGCAAGTCGAAGCACGGCGTCAGCCTGCTTGGCAAGGGTGAGCTGAAGGCGAAGCTCGACATCACCGTCGCGCGGGCCTCCAAGGGCGCGCTCGCGGCGGTCGAGAAGGCCGGCGGCAAAGTCACGACGACGGTTGCCGCTGAGTCCGCCGAGGGCTGACACGGATTTTTCGGGGCGTGGGCATGGCGCAAAGCCGTCCCGCGCCCTATCTAGTTCCGGTCGCCGGCCATATCGGGGGCAGGGCAGAGCTTTTTCCGGGGTAATGTGATGGCGTCAGCAGCCGAACAACTTGCAGCCAATCTCAATTGGGGCTCGTTCTCCAAGGCGACCGACCTCAAGAAGCGGCTGTGGTTCACGCTCGGCGCGCTCATCGTCTTCCGCTTGTGCTCGTTCGTGCCGCTGCCCGGCATCGATCCGGTTCAGCTTGAACTCCTGTTCGATCAGACGCGCGGCGGCGTGCTCGATTTCGTCAACATGTTCTCGGGCGGCGCGCTCGAGCGCATGTCGATCGTCGCGCTCAACATCATGCCGTACATCACGGCCTCGATCATCGTGCAGCTCATGACCTCGCTGTCGCCTTCGATGGCGCAGCTGAAGAAAGAGGGCGAGAGCGGCCGCAAGAAGATCAACCAGTATACGCGCTACGGCACCGTGGCGCTCACGCTGTTCCAGGGCTACGGTATCGCGGTCGGCCTCGAAGGCTGGGGTGCGGGTCAGGGCGCGTCCGCCGTCCTCGATCCGGGCTGGTTCTTCCGCATCACCACGATGATCACGCTGCTTGGCGGCACCATGTTCCTGATGTGGCTCGGCGAGCAGATCACCGCGCGCGGCATCGGCAACGGCATTTCGCTCATCATCATGGCGGGCATCGTCGCGACGCTTCCGGGCGCGCTCGCCGGTCTCTTCGAGCAGGGCCGCACGGGCGCGATGTCGGGCATCGTCATCCTCGCGATCATCCTCGCGGTTATTCTCGTCATCGCCTTCATCTGCTTCATGGAGCGCGCGCAGCGACGCATCCTCGTGCAATATCCAAAGCGCCAGGTGGGCAACCGCATGTCGCAGGGTGAAAGCTCGCACCTGCCGCTGAAGCTCAACACCGCGGGCGTCATTCCGCCGATCTTCGCCTCGTCGCTGCTGCTGATGCCGCTCACGGTGGCGCAGTTCGCGGGGCAGAATTCGCAGAACGAATGGATGATCGCGGTCACCACGGCGCTGCAGCACGGCTCGCCGCTCTACATGTCGCTCTATGCGTTCGGCATCATCTTCTTCTGCTTCTTCTACACGGCGGTGGTCTTCAATCCCGAGGAGACGGCGGACAATCTGAAGCGGCAGGGTGGCTTCATCCCCGGCATTCGTCCGGGCGAGAAGACGACGCAGTATCTGGATTATGTGCTCACGCGCATCACGGTGGTCGGCGCGGCGTATCTCACGCTCATCTGCCTCATCCCCGAATTCCTGATCTCGTCGTTCGCGCTGCCGTTCTACTTTGGTGGCACTTCACTTCTGATCGTCGTCAACGTAACGATGGATACGGTCGCGCAGATTCAATCGCATCTGCTTGCGCACCAGTATGAGGGGCTCATCAAGAAGGCGAAGCTGAGGGGGAATCGGCGTTGAACATCATACTGCTCGGCCCGCCGGGGGCGGGTAAGGGCACGCAGGCCAGCAAGCTCGTCGAAGAGCGCGGCATGGTGCAGCTATCGACCGGCGACATGCTTCGCGCGGCGGTGAAGGCGGGAACGCCCGTCGGTCTCAAGGCGAAGGCCGTGATGGACGCGGGCCAGCTCGTCTCCGACGAGATCGTCTCCGACCTCATCGGCGACAAGCTCGACGAGATGGGCCCGGACAAGGGCGCGATCTTCGATGGCTATCCGCGCACTGCGGCGCAGGCGGAATCGCTCGATGCGATCCTCAGCGCGCGTGGCCGCAGCCTCGATCACGTCATCGAGCTCGATGTCGATGAAGACGCGCTCGTCGAGCGCATCACCGGCCGCTTCACCTGCGCGAAGTGCGGCGAGGGCTATCACGACACGTTCAAGCAGCCGAAGGCCGAGGGCGTCTGCGACGTCTGCGGCGGCACCGAATTCAAGCGCCGCCCCGACGACAACGCCGAGACGGTCCGCACGCGCATGGCCGAATATCGCGCCAAGACCGCGCCGATCCTGCCGATCTACGAAGCACGCGGCCTCGTGAAGCGCGTCGACGGCATGGCGGACATGGACGACGTCGCCGCCAGCATCGCGGCGATTCTGGACGCCTGACGCGCTTCCGGGCACACTCCTCTGAACGAGGGGAGGGACTCATGCGCTTCATTCTGCTCGCGCTGATGCTTGCGGCCACGCCTGCTGTTGCGGACGTGCCTGCTGCGGACGTGAAGGTCAGCGAAACCGGTTTTGTCGTCGAGAACAGGGCGGTCGCGTCCACCGCGCCCGATGCGGTGTGGGCGGCCCTCGTCGCGCCCGCGCGCTACTGGAATCCGGATCACAGCTATTCCGGCAAGGCGGAGAACTTCACGCTCGATGCCAAGGCGGGCGGCTGCTTCTGCGAGGCGCTCACCAGCGGCGGCTCGGTCGAACACATGCGCGTCGTGTTCGCCATGCCCGGCAGCACGCTGCGCCTCGTCGGCGGTCTCGGGCCCCTGCAATCGGAAGGCGTCGCCGCCACGCTCACATGGGCGTTGAAGGCGACCCCGGGCGGCACCGAGATCACGCAGACCTATGTCGTCGGCGGGCACATGCGCTTCGATGTTCCGGCGACCGCGCCTCTCGTGGGCCAGGTGCTGAACGAACAGCTCACGCGCCTCGCCGCGCTGTTTCCCCGGCACTGAACCGCGTGGCGATCATCGGCCCCCTCAAACTCAAGGCGCAGATCTTCTGCGGCGGCGAGCCCGCGATCGGTCCCGGCAAGGCCGATCTCCTCGAAGCCGTCGACCGCGAGGGCTCGATCTCGGCGGCAGGCCGCGCGATGGGCATGAGCTACCGCCGCACATGGCTTCTCGTCGACAGCCTCAACCGGTGCTGGAAGGAGCGCGTCGTGGAAACGACGGCGGGCGGCGGCGCAGACAAGGGAACGCGGCTCACGCCCTTCGGCCGCACGGTGCTCGAAACCTACCGCGCCTTCGAGGCGAGGCTCGCCGAGGCGACGGGGGATGCGTCCTACCGGAAACTCACCAGCCTGCTGCGCGACACGCCCCTGCCGCCGCACGAGCCCTGATCGCTACAGTCGCTTGCCGCAGGCGCTTTCGGGAAGTGCGAATTGCGGATCGGTCACGAAGCCCTGATCGGTCAGCGCGTTCAGAAAAGCGGCGATATCGTGCATGTGTGCAGCCGTGATCGACGGGTTGTGCGCGGCGACCGCATCTTCAAGCGTCGCGGCGCGGCCATCGTGCAGATAGGGCGCGGTCAGCGCGACATTGCGCAGGCCGGGCGTGCGAAAACGCCCATCGTCTTCCGCGCTGCCCGTCGTCTCGCCGAGGCCGCGATCGTCGTGGACGGGCAGCAGCCTGTGGTAACCGCCATCGGTGAAATTCGGTCCCGCGTGGCAGTTGGCGCAGTCTTGCGTTTGGAACAGGTGTTCGCCGCGCGCGGCGGCTTCGGGTAGCGGTGCTTTGCCCCGGCGCGCGCGGTCCCACGGCGTGTCGAACGCGATCAGCGTGCGCTGGAACGCGCCGAGCGCCTTTGCGACGGCAGCGGTCGTGATTTCGCCGCGCATTTCCGGGAATGCCTTGCGGAACATCCTCACATAGCAGGCGTCGCGCGCCAGCCGCCTCACCAGTTCGGCGTCTTTGCCCTTCATGCCCATCTCGACCGGGTGCTCGCCGAACAGGGGTACTGTGACCTGCGCCTCCAGCGTGGTGAGACCGGGATCGGCGAAGGTGAGCGCTGGCAGCCAGCCGACGTTCGCGAGCCCCGGCACATTGCGGCGCCCGGCATCGTCCAGCGCGCCGGGGCGTGTCCGGTTGTCGTCCGCGAAGCCGTGTTTTTGCGCATGGCAGGTGCCGCACGACATGGTGCCGTTGATCGACAGGTCCGCTTCGTAGAAGAGTCGCCTGCCGAGTGCGACCTTGGCGGCCGACATGGGATTGTTGGCAGGCACGGGCGGCGGCGCGACGCCGCGTGGCAAGGACGGCCAACGCCAGTGCGGCGCAGCCCCGGTCAGTGCGGCGCAGACGGCGAGAAATGCGAGTGCGCGCAGCAATGCGCTCAAGGGAGCCGCGCCACCATCACCTGCACCGCGCTCTCGCCGTTCGCCGCGATCTGCAGCGTGTAGCTGCCCGCCTTCAGCGGGAAATCGACCATCTTGCGGATCCCCGAGCAGGCGGGGCCGTGGCCGTGCGCTGTCGAGACGACCGCCGCCTTTTCATTCAGAACGTCGATCCACGCGGCGCTGCCCAGCGCGACGCGGTAAGTGCCGTCCGTGTCGGCGCGAAAGCCGAACATGCCGCCGTAGCTCACCGAGCCGCCGGGCTTTTCGGGTCGGGCGAGATAGCGCACCTCGCTGGTCGGTTTCAGTGCCGCTTCGATCCGGTGGCCGGTCGGGAGAGCCGCGGCTTTCAGCGTCTTCGCATCGCCCGCGGCCTCCACCGTGCCATGGGCGCTGCCCCAGCCTGCGAGCTCGGCGGGGAGCGTGGGTGAGTCTGCGCAGGCCTCCGCGTGCTGGGCCTGTGCGGCACCGGGCAGGCTCAGCATCGCGGCGATCAGAAGCAGGCGGGGAGATGACATTTGGGCTTTCCTTCCCGATGAACAGCTATATACGGCCAAATACATTATATCGGCGAGGATAGCGCCGAACCCATCTCACAAGAAAGGGGAAACTCCATGCGTTTTTCGGTCATCCTTGCTGCGTCTACCGCGCCTCTCGCCTTTGCGTCGCTCCCCGCGGCAGCGGCAGATGTGGAACCGGACAGCGCCTTCACGCTCGGCCAGATCATCGTCACCGCGCCTGAGCAGGAAGGCATCGCCATCGCGTCTTCCACGCTGTCGTCGGAGGCGATCTACACGTTCAACCGCAACACGCTCGACGAGGCGGTCAGCCTGATGCCCGG
>NZ_JBHTIK010000011.1:0-224557 GCF_042676985.1 Sphingosinicella xenopeptidilytica
AGCCCACCAGGGCGACCACGACCGCCGGAACTCTCTCTTATCCGGTGGACCCGCCTAATGGGGCAGGTCACGCACCACGCCGACGGTCACGTCATCGACGATGGTATAGAGAATCAGATGTCGTGGCCGGCGCACACCCGCGCTCGCTGATCGCGCGCGTTCACGACTGAGGCGAAGGTGCCACGAGCGTATATCGCCGCCGAGCTCCGGACGCGGGGCACTCCCCGGGCGTTCCGGGGCCTCGCTGATGTCGTGCAGCGCGGCCACGAGCAGCGCTTCGTAGCGCCTTCTTGCCTCCAGCCCGAATTCGCGTTCCGAATGCTCCAGAATATCGACGATGTCGGTCTCGGCCGCGGCAGCGAGACGGATCGTGCGGGTCAAGGGGTCTTGCCGGCGCGCTTTCCGGCCTCGACACCGAGTCTGCCGACCGCAGTGTCAATGGCCCCCGGCTTCACGTCCCGAAACCGGCCCGAGGCGAGATCGGCAAGACCCACGTGTGCCGCCTTGCGCAAGGCGTCGAGCTTGAGCGCATCCTCATTCTCGCGCTGTTCGACCAGCCGCAGCCCTTCGCGCAGAACCTCGCTGGCGTTCTGGTAACGTCCCGAATCCACCAGCATTTCAATCACATCCTGCTGATGGTCGGTCAGGACAACATTTCGTGTCGGCATCGTTCAATCCTCGCGCACCTATGTCCAAGCCATTATAGGATAATTGGCAGTATATGCCAATGACATCGTTCCAGCCTAAAGGCTGATGATTGGTCCGCTGCAACGGGAGCGCCAAAGCAATCCATACAGCCGTTCGCCCCACACTTGGCGGTGAAAATGCCGTTCCAGACGGCGGAGAGGCTGTAACGCTCCCGAGCGAGCCCGTGCGAGTCTTCTCCGGTCGGACCATTGCATTCGCGTCGGAGCCTTCCCGTGACCCCCACCAAGCTTCTGATCGGCCAGATTTTCGTCGTCTTCGCGATCGTCATCGCCGGCGTTTGGGCGGCGACGCAGTGGTGCGCGGCAGCGCTCGGGTACCAGTCGCAACTCGGCGACGCCTGGTTCGTGCTTGCAGGAACGCCGATCTACAAACCCTGGGCCATTTTCCCATGGTGGTTCCACTTCGACGCCTACGCGCCCCATATCTTTGACAAGGCCGGCGCGATCGCGGCAGCGAGCGGCTTCCTCGGCTGCGGCGCGGCGATCGCGGGCTCCCTCTGGCGCGCGCGCCAGGGCGCCCAGGTCACCACCTACGGGTCGGCACGCTGGGCAACGCGCCGGGAGATCGAACGCGCTGGCCTGTTCAGGGACGCAGGCGTGTTTCTAGGGCGCCTGCGCGGACGCTATCTCCGCCACGACGGCCCCGAGCACGTCATGGCGTTCGCGCCGACACGAAGCGGCAAAGGCATCGGTCTTGTCATCCCGACGCTGCTCAGCTGGCCGGGGAGCGCGGTCATTCATGATATCAAGGGTGAGAATTGGCAGCTGACCGCGGGATGGCGCGCCCGCTTCAGCCACGCGCTTCTCTTCAATCCGACGGACGCTGCGTCAGCAAGGTACAATCCGCTCCTTGAGGTGCGGCGGGGCGAACACGAAGTCCGCGACGTCCAGAACATCGCCGATATCCTCGTCGATCCGGAAGGCGCACTCGAACGCCGCAATCATTGGGAAAAAACCAGCCACAGCCTTCTCGTCGGCGCGATTCTCCACATCCTCTATGCCGAGGAGGAAAAGACGCTCGCGCGCGTCGCGACGTTCCTGTCCGATCCGCAGCGCACGTTCGTCGCGACGCTGAAGCGCATGATGTCCACCAATCACCTCGGCACAAAAGAGGCACCGCAGGTCCATCCCGTTGTCGCTTCCGCCGCGCGCGAGGTTCTGAACAAATCGGACAACGAACGCTCGGGCGTGCTCTCGACCGCCATGTCGTTCCTCGGGCTCTACCGCGACCCGACGGTTGCCGCCGTCACGTCCTGTTGTGACTGGCGCATCGCCGATCTTGTCGAGGCCGAGAATCCCGTGTCGCTCTACATCGTCATCCCGCCGTCCGATATTTCGCGGACAAAGCCGCTTGTCCGCCTCATCCTCAACCAAATCGGACGGCGCCTTACCGAACGGCTCGATGTCGAACGCGCTGAGGCGAACGGCAGGCACAAGCTTCTCATGATGCTCGACGAATTCCCGGCACTCGGACGGCTCGATTTCTTCGAGACGAGCCTTGCCTTCATGGCCGGCTACGGCGTTCGCGCCTTCCTCATCGCGCAGAGCCTCAACCAGATCGAGAAGGCGTACGGCGAGAACAATTCCATTCTCGACAATTGCCACGTCCGCGTGAGTTTCGCGGCCAATGACGAGCGCACGGCGCGGCGCGTTTCGGACGCGCTTGGGCAGGCGACCGAACAGCGCGCCATGCGCAACTATGCCGGGCACCGGCTCGCGCCCTGGCTCGCACATGTCATGGTCAGCCGCCAGGAGACCGCGCGGCCGCTGCTGACACAGGGCGAGGTGTTGCAGCTGCCGCCGAGCGATGAACTCATCATGCTCGCGGGGCTCGCGCCGATCCGGGCGAAGAAGCTGCGCTACTTTGAAGATCGCAATTTCAAGCGGCGATTGCTTCCGCCGCCCGTCATTGCAGAGGGCGCCGCGCGCGACCACCCGAAAGCACGCGCCGACGACTGGACCGGTCTTGTCCGCACACCTGACGCGCGGCTCGTGGTCGCCGGCGAGGACGCAAAACCGGACGATCATGACGGGCTTCAGCAGCAGCGGCATCCGGGGATTGAGGAGACGACCAAATCGCCAGATCCTGCGAAGCCGGTCGATGCGCTCGGCTTTGAGAAGGATGATACCGACCCGGCAATCGACAAGCGCGCAATGGACCAGGCGCGTGCGCGCGACGCGGTTATCCGCGCGCATGCGATCAACCAGTCCCGCGATTCCAAGCCGCTGCCGAAATTCTGATGGGCAGGACCAGGAAACCGCCGCGCGTGCGCTACCAGCTTTTCCTGCCACAGGAATTGAGCCACCGCTTCGAGGCGCTTGCCGCCCCGCCTGGCGCGTCCAAGTCGGCGATCCTCACCGACGCGCTCACCGCCTGGCTGAGCCGCGAGGCCGTCAGCGAACTCGAGCACCGGTTCAGCGGACGGCTCGACCGTATGTCGATGGCACTCGGGCGGATCGAACGCGATGGCCAGGTCCTGCTCGAAAGCCTTGCGCTGTTCGTGCGCTACGAACTGATGGTGCAGGCGCCGCTCCCTGATGCCGATGAGGCGTCGCGTGCGGTCGGCCGCGATCGTTTCAATGCTTTCGTCGCCCGCGTCGGCGAGGCGATGGCGAGTGGGCGGCGTACGCTCGGGACGCCTGCGATCGGAGGCGGCAAGTCATGAGCGAAGCCATCGCCGAAGGGCGCAAGCACGCGATGCTGCGGAGCGCGATGGGACCGACGATCGCGGCAGCGCTCGCTGATCCGCTGACGCAGGAGGTCATGGTGAACCCGGACGGCACGCTTCGGATCGACCGGCTCGGCGAGGGGCGGATTGACACAGGCGTGCGGCTCGACCCTGCGCAAGTCGAGCGCATCATCCGCCTTGTCGCATCGCACGCGCGCGCCGAGGTTCACGCGATGTCCCCGATTGTCTCGGCGGAACTCCCGCCCCGCGGCGAAGGGGCGGGCGAACGCTTCGAGGGCGTACTCCCGCCGGTCAGCGTCGCGCCCTGCTTCTCGGTCCGCAAGCCCGCCGCGAAAATCTACACACTCACCGACTATGTGAAGGACGGCATCATGCCTGCCGAGATGGCGCGGCTGCTGAGCCTCGCCGTCGTCGAACGCAAGACCATCCTCGTCGCGGGCGGCACCTCGTCGGGAAAGACGACGCTCGCCAATGCGCTTCTCGCCGAAATGGCTCACCTCAACGAGCGCGTCATCCTCATCGAGGACACGCGCGAATTGCAATGCGCCGCGCCCGACGTGGTCGCGCTCCGGACCAAAGCCGGCACGGTGACGATGGCCGATCTCGTGCGCTCAACACTCCGCCTCCGCCCTGATCGCATCATCGTCGGCGAGGTGCGGGGCAGCGAAGCCCTCGATATGCTCAAGGCCTGGAACACCGGACATCCGGGTGGCATCGCGACGGTCCATGCAAACAGCGCGCCCGCCGCGCTTGACCGGATCGAGCAGCTCATAGCCGAGGCGGTCGTCACCGTGCCGCGGCGCCTCATCGCCGACGCGATCGACGTGATCGTGTTTATTTCCGGGCGCGGTCGCGCCCGCCGCGTCTCGCGCGCGGCACGCGTCGACGGCATCGGACCGGACGGCGGCTACCGTCTCGTCGACCTCTTCGACTTTATGCCAGATATTCAAGGAGACCGACATGCGCACGCTTCGCACGCGAGACTACTCTAAGCTTCTGTTCGTCCTCGGCATCGCGGCACTCGGTCTTTTCATCGCGACTGGTGCCGAGGCCGCGGGCTCGGGTATGCCGTGGGAAGAACCTTTGCAGCAGGTGCTGGAATCGGTTCAGGGCCCCGTCGCGAAGATCGTCGCGGTGATCATCATCATCGTGACCGGCCTGACACTTGCGTTCGGCGAGACGGCAGGCGGCTTCCGGCGCCTGATCCAGATCGTGTTCGGACTGTCGATCGCCTTTGCGGCGTCGTCCTTCTTTCTCAGTTTCTTCAGCTTTGGCGGCGGGGCGCTCATCTCATGACCGCGACCGGCGACCATATCGAAGGCTTCGAAGCGCCAATGCACCGCGCGCTTGCCGAGCCGATTCTCCTCGGCGGTGCGCCGCGTGCCGTTGCAATCGTGAACGGTACGGTCGCTGCCGCGCTCGGCCTCGGCCTTCAGCAGTGGATCGCGGGCCTCGTGCTTTGGGTTCTGGGGCACACGCTTGCGGTATTCGCAGCGAAGCGTGATCCCGATTTCATGCCTGTGCTGGCGCGACATCTCCGCCAGAAAGCTTATCTCTCATGCTGATGCTCCACGAGTATCGCCGGCGCGCGGACCGGCTTGCCGATCACCTGCCGTGGGCGGCGCTCGTCGCGCCCGGCGTCGTGCTGAACAAGGACGGCAGCTTTCAGCGCACGCTGCGCTTCCGCGGCCCTGACCTTGAAAGCGCGACAGAAGCCGAACTCCTTGCCATCTGCGCGCGCGCAAACAATGTGCTGAAGCGTTTCGGCTCGGGCTGGTCGCTCCATATCGAGGCTGAACGCCGCGAAGCAATGGGCTATCCGGCGAGCGATTTTCCGGATGCAGCGTCCTGGCTCGTCGATGAGGAACGGCGCGCCGCGTTCGAGAGTGCGGACGCGCATTTTGAGAGCCGTTATTACCTGACGCTCACCTTCCTGCCGCCGCCCGATCAGGCGGACACCGCGGGCCGCGCGCTGATCGAGCGCGGCGACCCGCAACAAGGCCGCGACTGGCGGCGGGCACTGGCGAACTTCATCGTCGAGACGACCCGCGCGCTCGACCTGTTCTCCGGGTTCATGCCTGAGGTGCGCGCCCTCGGCGACAGCGAAACCCTGACCTTCCTGCACGGCACGATTTCCGCGCGCCATCACATCGTCGCCGTCCCCGAGACGCCGATGTATCTCGATGGGTTCCTCGCCGACACGCCGCTCACCGGCGGGCTCGAGCCGATGCTCGGAACGGAGCATCTGCGAACGCTCACCATACTCGGTTTTCCGAACCTCAGCCGTCCAGGGATCCTTGACGCGCTCAATCACGAGGCGTTCGGCTATCGGTGGGTGACGCGCTTCATCGCGCTCGACAAAACGCAAGCGACAAAGGTGCTGACACGGCTGCGCCGCCAGTGGTTCAACAAGAGGAAGTCGGTCACGGCGCTGCTGCGCGAGGTGCTCTACAATCAGCCCGCGCAGCTTCTTGACAGCGACGCCGACAACATGGTGACGGATGCAGACGCAGCGCTTCAGGCACTTGGTGCGGATCATGTCAGCTTCGGCTATCTGACGACGACGATCACCGTCGCCGATGACGACCGCGCCCGCGTCGAGGAAAAGGTCCGCGCGGTCGAGCGCATCGTGGGCGGCCTTGGGTTCACGACGATCCGGGAAAGCGTGAACGTGGTCGAGGCGTGGCTCGGATCACTGCCGGGACAGGTTTACGCCAATGTCCGCCAGCCCATCGTCCATACGCTCAACCTTGCGCATATGATGCCGCTGTCATCGGTCTGGGCTGGACCGTCGCGCGATGCCCACCTCGATGGCCCGCCGCTGCTCTATGCCGAGACCAATGGCTCGACGCCCTTCCGTCTGTCCACCCATGTCGGTGATGTGGGCCATATGCTCATCATCGGGCCGACCGGTGCCGGCAAGTCCGTGTTGCTCGCACTGCTGGCATTACAGTTCCGGCGTTATCGGCAAGCTCAAGTCTACATCTTCGACAAAGGCCATTCTGCCCGTGCCGCGGTGCTGGCTTGCGGCGGCGCGCATCATGCGCTCGGCCTTGACGGCGAAGATGGCGAGGGCGGCCGTGCTATCGCCTTCCAGCCGCTGCGCCATATTACCCAGGCCGGCGAACGTGCATGGGCGGCCGAGTGGATCGGTGCGCTGCTCGCGCACGAAAAGGTTCTCGTTACCCCCGAGGTGAAAGACGCGGTCTGGTCGGCGCTCACCAATCTCGCCACGGCTCGGCAAGAGGAACGCACGCTCACCGGCCTGACACTGCTGCTCCAGTCGGCACCGCTGAGATCTGCGCTCGCGCCCTATACATTGGAGGGGGCGTTCGGCTGTCTGCTCGACGCCGCCGAAGATGATTTGCGCGTCGCCGACGTGCAGTGCTTCGAGACTGAAGCCTTGATGGGGCGGTCGGGCGTGGTGGCGCCGGTGCTGTCCTATCTGTTTCACCGCCTCGAAGCCCGGTTCACGGGTCGGCCGACGCTGCTCATTCTCGACGAAGCCTGGGTATTTCTCGACCATCCCCTGTTTGCTGCGCGCATACGCGAGTGGCTTAAGGTGCTCAGGAAGAAGAACGTCAGCGTCGTCTTCGCGACGCAGAGCCTTGCCGACATCACAGACTCGGCAATCGCACCGGCGATCATCGAGAGTTGCCCGCAGCGCATTTTCCTACCCAATGACCGCGCGATCGAGCCGCAGGGCCAAGCCGCCTATGTTCGCTTTGGGCTCAACCAGCGCCAGATCGAACTCGTCAGTCGTGCCGTGCCCAAGCGGCAATATTATCTGCAATCGGCGCGGGGCAACCGGCTATTCGAATTGGGGCTGGGTCCGATCGCGCTCGCGCTCTGCGGTGCGTCCGACCCTGAAAGTCAGAAGCGCATCGACGCCGTGCTTGCCGAGCACGGCTCCGGTGACTTCGCCGCGCACTTTCTGCGTGCGTCCGGCCTCAACTGGGCCGGCGATCTACTTGCTGAATTCAATGAAACGAGAAGGTGAAGGAATTAATCATGAAAACAACGTTTGTTCACGCTGTTCTGCCGATCTCACTCACGGCGGTCACGATCATAGGGACTGCGGTTCCGTTCGGGCCCGCGTATGCGATCCCGGTCTTCGACAGCACCAACTATGCCCAGAACCTGCTGATCGCAGCACGTACGCTCAGCCAGATCAACAACCAGATATTGTCCCTGCAGAACGAAGCAAAGATGCTGTTGAACCAGGGCAAGAATCTCGCCCGGATCGATTTCCCGCAGCTCGACGCGCTCCGCGAAAGACTTGCCGACATCGACCGGCTGATGAGCGAGGCGCGGGGCATCGACTTTCGGATCGACGCGTTGGATGAGCGCTACCGCGGACTGTTTCCGGAAGAGTTCGAAGGCGTGTTCCGCCGTGATCAGCGCGCTGCCCGCGCACGCGATCAGCTGGACAGCGCCATGGCGGCGTTCCGGCACACGATGGACCTCCAGAACCGCATCGCCGACAATGTGACACGCGACAGCGAAGCGCTCGGCGAAATCGCCGCGCAGAGCCAGGGCGCGGAAGGCGCACTGCAGGTCGCTCAGGCAACCAACCAGCTCCTCACGCTCGCCGCCAAACAGCAGCTGCAAATCCAGCAGATGATGGCCGCCGAGTATCGGGGCCAGGCGATCGAGAAGGCGCGCGCCGGGCAGATCGCGCGCGAGGCGCGGGAATCAACGCGCCGGTTCCTCGGTGACGGCAAGGCGTACACGCCGCGCGATTGAGTTGGGATCAGGGCAGGGCTGCTCCCCCAGCTCCCCCGGCCCGCCTTGGTCCCGTCGCGGGGCTCGGCAGATGTGCCGGCTGTCACCGCTGCCGGCCCCGCGACACCATCTGGAGACCTGCAACGTGGATGATCTGAATGTCATTGATGGATTCCTGGAGGCGTTCATCCTCTACATCGACAGCGGCTTCGGGCTGCTCGGCGGCGATGTCGGGTTCCTGACCTCGATCCTCATCGGCATCGACATCACGCTTGCAGGCCTGTTCTGGGCTCTGGGCGGCGAAGACAATGTCATCGCGAAGTTCCTCGCCAAGATTCTTTACGTCGGCGTCTTCGCGCTCATCATCAATAGCTTCTCCGCGCTTTCGGATATCATCTTCCGTTCGTTTGCCGGCCTCGGGCTCACGGCTGGCGGCGGCGCGATCACCGCGGACGACCTTCTACGCCCCGGGCGGCTTGCCGGAACCGGGTTTGAAGCCGCAGCGCCGCTCCTTGCGCAGGCCGCGGACCTCGTCGGGCCGGTCGCGTTCTTCGAGAACTTCGTCGAGATCTCGGTGCTGATGATCGCCTGGGTGATCGTCATCGCGGCCTTCTTCATCCTTTCGATCCAGCTCTTCGTCACCATCCTTGAGTTCAAGCTGACGAGCCTTGCGGGTTTCGTCCTCGTGCCGTTCGCACTCTGGAATCGCACGGCCTTTCTCGCCGAGCGCGTGCTCGGGCATGTCGTGAGCTCGGGCATCAAAGTGATGGTGCTCGCCGTGATTGTCGGCATCGGTTCGGGCTATTTTGCCGAGTTTACGGGCGCGCTCACGGGCGACACGGTCAACATCGAGCAGGCGATCTCGCTGATGCTCGCAAGCCTCGCAATGTTGGGCCTCTCCATCTTCGGCCCCGGCATCGCATCGGGGCTTGTGTCAGGCGCCCCCCATCTTGGCGCGGGATCGGCGATCACGACGACCGCGCTTGCCGCTGGCGGACTTGCAGCGAGCGGCGCGGGCACGGCGGCAGCAATGCGCGGCGTGGCAAGCGCTAGTCTCGGGGCCGTTCGCGCAGGCACGTCAATGGGCGCGGCGGCGCATACGGCGTACCGGCTCGGCCAGGAGACCTCGGGTATGGGCACTACGCGTGCGGGTCTCGGCGGTGTCGGCACTGCCCTCAAGGGCGCGGCGCTGCAGGGCGCGGACAAGGCGCTTGGCCTCAGATCAGCCGTGACGGAGGGCCGAATGGCAGCCTGGCAGGCCGGCGCCGGTCTGTCGCGTCCGCCGGCAACGCCGCAACCCGCCGAGCCCATGCCCGACTGGGCGCAGAAGCTTCAAAGCGCGCAGTCGGCCCGTCACCGCCGCCAGATGGCGATCCACGCGATCCGTGATGGCGACCGCGGCGGCGGCGGGATCACGCCGGACATCAAGGAAAGGGACTGAGCCATGCGATTCAGACGTGCTGTTCAGCGTTACGGAAAGACGCCCGAACCGGAGACGCCATATCATAGGGCGGGGCAGCTCTGGGATGACCGGATCGGCGCCGCGCGCGTCCAGGCCCGAAACTGGCGATGGATGGCCTTCGGAGGATTGTTTCTCACCATTGGCCTTTCGTCGGCTTTGGTGTGGCAATCGCTTCAGAGCCGTGTCGTACCCTATGTGGTCGAGGTGGATCGGCTGGGCGAAGCGCGCAGTGTCGTGCCGGCGGAAACGGACTATAGCCCAACAGATCCGCAGATCGCCTGGCACCTCGGACGTTTCATCGGCAACGTGCGCAGCCGGTCGCTCGACCCCGTGCTGATGCGCGAGAACTGGCTCTCGGCTTATGACTTCGCGGGCGAAGGTGCTGCCCGATTTCTCGGCGAATACGCGCGTGCTGACAATCCGTTCGCCGAGGTCGGCCTCCGTACCGTGTCGGTGCAGGTGACCAGCATCGTTCGCGCGTCGGCGGAAAGCTTTCGCGTCAACTGGACCGAAAGAACATACGAACGCGGCACCCGTACCGGAACCTCGCAGTGGACGGCGATGGTCACGGTCAGGGTCCGGACCCCGCGCTCCGCCGATGTGCTGCGCAAGAACCCGCTCGGCCTCTACGTCGAGGCGATTGACTGGAGCCGCGAACTCGACGCCGGGAACCAGCGCGAGGCACGCCCCACCGCGCAGCGATCTGGGTTTTCCGCAGGACCTGATGATTTCTCCGGAGACGATACCCAGCGTGATGCCGACCCCAGCCTCAAGGTTCTGCCCAATGAGAGGAATGCCCAATGAGCCGGATTCTCATCATGTCTGCGAGTTTAACAGTGTTTGCCCTGTCTGCTGCCGCCGCGCCCGCCGTCCACGTCGAGGCGGCGAACACCGAGGCGCTCCGCGAACCTTCGCGCGCCGGGTATATCGATGCCGTGCAGGTCTATCCCTACAGTGAAGGCGCGCTCTACCGGCTCTACGCCGCGCCGGAGCGCGTCAGCGATATTGCGCTTCAGCCCGGAGAAACTATTACGTCCGTGGCCGCCGGCGATACGGTGCGGTGGACGGTGGGCGACACAACGAGCGGCAGCGGCGAGAGGAAGCGTGCGCACATTCTCGTAAAGCCGTTCAGCGCCGGGCTTTCCACCAACCTCGTCATCACCACCGATCGCCGCGCCTACCGTCTGCAACTCATGAGCACTGCCGCGACCAGCATGGCGGCGATCAGCTGGACTTATCCCGCCGACGCGCTGCTTGCGATACAGCGCAGGCAGGAGCAGGCGGAAGCGGCAAAGGCCGCAGCTGCGGGCGTCACGGTCGAAGATCTCAACTTCGATTATGTCATCACCGGCGACACGCCTGCATGGCGGCCTGTCCGCGCGTTCGACGATGGGCGTCAGACGTTTATCGCGTTTGCGCCCGACATCGCTGCCGGCGAGGCACCGCCCTTGTTCATCCTCGGGCCTGACGGCGAGGCCCAGCTCGTCAACTACCGCGTCGTCGGGCGCTATTATGTCGTCGACCGGCTCTTCGGCGCGGCCGAACTTCGTCTGGGCAAGAGAACGCAGCAGATCGTGCGCATCACGCGCACCGAACCCGGGGGCCGTAAAGACCGGGGGGCGTTGTGACCAAGGCGGATAATGCAGAGACTGCTCCTGCCGAACCTCTTTCAAACAAGGCTACTCCGGCGAAGGCTGATCCCGAGGCTTTGGTCATGCGCGCGAGCCCCGTCCGTGTGACGCGGTTTCGGCGCGGCGTGGTTATCGCCGTTGCCGCCGCTGGTTCAACGGCTGTCGTTGGTGTGGCTTGGTTTGCGCTCAAACCGCCGTCGTTCGAGCTTGCCGAAGAGCGGGAGCGGCCCGAACTCACGGCAAAGACGCCTGCCGATGCGCTGGAGGGTGCGCCGACAAGCTATGGCGACGTGCCGCAACTCGGCGAGCCGTTGCCCGGTGACCTTGGGCGGCCCATTCTCAATCGGCGGCGTGAGCTGCAAATGTCCTCTCGGGAACCGATCGATGAGGCCGCAAGAGCTGCGGTGCAGGCGGCTGAGGCTGAGCGTCAACGCGTGGCGGCCGAGGAGCGTGCGGCGCGGACGTCGAGCGTAATTCTGCAGCTGGCGCGTGCATCGCCGATGGGGGCGCCTGCGCTCAGCCTGGCACGAACAGCGGACGGCGGCGCAGTCAGTCCAGAAGAGGGCGTCATGGCACCTGATCCTGCCCGCGATCCGGGCGGTCAGCAGCGCAAGAACGCGCTTGTAGGGCGTTCGGAGAATAGCGGCGAGATCAATCCACACAGGTTGATACCGCCCGCATCGCCCTGGACGCTCCATGCCGGCAGCATCATATCGGCCAGCCTGATCACCGGCCTCGACTCTGACCTACCCGGCCTTGTGACGGCGCAGGTCACCGAGAACGTCTACGACAGCGTGACCGGGCGGACGTTGCTGATACCGCAGGGGTCGAGATTGATCGGCGGTTACGACAGCGTCGTTGCGTTCGGTCAGAGCCGCGCGCTTGTCGTATGGCAGCGCATCATCCTGCCTGACGGTTCCTCGATCCGGATCGACAATGTTCCTGCCGCCGATACTGAGGGTTACGCTGGCCTGTCCGACCGGATCGACCGGCATACCTGGCAGCTGCTGAAGGGTGTGGCGCTCTCGACGCTGCTCGGGGTCGGAACGGAACTCGGCTGGGGCAGCGGAGAGAGCGACCTCGTGCGCGCACTCCGCGAATCCACGCAGTTGGCGGGCAGCCGGGCAGGGGATGAGTTCGTCCGGCGGAGCCTCGACGTGCAACCGACCTTGCGTGTGCGGCCGGGCTGGCCCCTACGGGTGGTCCTGCACAAGGATCTGATATTGCAGGAATGGAGGATGGAGCGTGGCTGAGCTCAAGCTGCCGCGGCTACCGGATCGCACGCCGGTCAAGGTAACTATCAGCATTTCGCCGGATTTGCATGACGCGCTCCGGGAATATGCATTGGCCTACATGGATGCCTATGGTCGGGAAGAGCCCATTGCCGAGCTGATTCCTGCGATGGTCTCTCATTTTCTTGAGAGCGATCGCGGATTTCGGCGGAGGCGAGCGCCTTTGGCGAAAACATGAAACGCGGCTCTCATCCATTACCACGACGAAACTCGAAAGCTGTTCTTGAGGATTCGGCGTTGCCATGGTCTTCGGATGCACAGCAATCGCAGCTTCGTCCGCTGACCGTGAGAGTGCGCGTTGCAGCTGCGATGCTCGGCATTGGCCGATCGAAGCTCTATGAACTGATCGCCGAGGGCGAAGTCGAAACCCTCAAAATCGGCAACGCCACGCTCATCCCGGTGGATTGCCTGCACAAGCTGATCGAGAAAAGGCGGTTCGGTCCGCAATCCTGACTGGCTTTGCGGCCGAGCCTGCTTTCAGCGGGCCCGCTGAAAGTTCGCGACGATCACTTCGCCACCCGCGCGCAGTTCATCGAGGTGATCGGACCACCACTGCGCCATTTGTACCCGTTCCGCCCAGTGTGTGCCGCGATGATAGGCGGCGCGCACCGCATTGCGGTCGCGATGCGCAAGCGCGCGTTCGATCGCGTCTGGGTTCCACAGACCTGACTCGTTCAGAAACGTGCTGGCGATTGCCCGAAAGCCGTGCGCGGTCATTTCGTCGTTCGCGTAGCCAAGCCGCCTGAGAGCCTGATTGAGCGTACCGTCACACATGCACCGCTTGTTCGTGTGAAAGGCCGGAAAGAGAAAGGTGCCATGGTTCGCAATGGCACGAAGCTGCAGAACCAATGCGAGCGACTGTCTCGAAAGCGGCACCATGTGCGGCTGCGCCATTTTCATCTTTTCAGCCGGGATGCGCCAGACGGCCTCATCGAGATCGAACTCGGACCATTCCGCCTTGCGGAGTTCGCCCGGGCGAACGAAGAGATGTGGGGCGAGCTGCAGCGCGATCCGGGTTTCGGGCCGCCCATCGTAGCCGTCGATCGCGCGAAGCAGCGCACCGACCTTCCTTGGCTCAAGTACAGCGGCACGGTGCGTGACCTTCGGCGCGGTAAGCGCACCGCGCAGGATATCGGCGGGGCTTGAGGTTGCCCGCAAGGTCACGATGGCATAGCGGAACACGCGGTCGGCAAAAGCGCGGAGCCGGTGCGCCGTCTCACGGTGGCCGCGGCGTTCGACGCGGCGAAGCGCGTCGAGCATCTCGTGCGGAATAATTTCCGCGATTGGCCTGTGACCGATGTCGGGCTCAAGCACGTCGCGGAACCAGCGCATTTTGACGAGGGTAGACGCGGCCTTGCCCTCGCACGCCATCTTCTCGATGTACTCATCGGCCACCACGCGGAACGTCGTCGCCTGGCTCATTGCGGCTTCGAGCTCAGCCTGCTTCCTGGCAACGGCCGGATCGATGCCGGAGGCGATTAGGCGGCGCGCTTCGTCCCGCCGCTCGCGTGCTTCCGCGAGGCCGATTTCCGGGTATTTTCCGAGGTTTAGCTTCTTTTCATAACCCCGGAAGCGATACTTCAGACGCCAAAGACGTGCACCAGAGGGCTGAATCAGGAGAAAAAGACCCCTTTCATCGGCCATTTTATACGCATTTTTGCGTGGCTGAGAGGCGCGGATTTCTGCGGCTTTCAGAGACATTTGGGGGCCACCGATTTCGTTTCCGTTTCGTGGCCCCCACCGTGGCCCCCAAAACGCCCGGAAAGGGGTGGATCGGAGTGGACACCGGCGGATGGCCGATGTCCGATTTTACTCTATTTTAGAATGGGTTGCGAGCAAATATGGATCGCCGCGGAAGGGCTCCTGGTGCCGGGTGTCGGACTCGAACCGACGACCTACCGCTTACAAGGCGGTTGCTCTACCAGCTGAGCTAACCCGGCGCGCAGCGCTCTATTGCGGCGCCCTTCGGTGCAAATCAAGCGTTTCAGCGTTCCGGCAACGTCTCGCCGGGCGCGGCGGCGGCGATGGCGAGGGCGTGGATGCTTTCCATGAGGTCGCCGAGCGCGGCGTAGACGGCGCGTTGGCGCTGTACGCGGTTTTTGCCCGCGAAGGCTTCCGAGACGATGCTGACGGTGAAATGGCTCTCGCCAGTGCCGTCGTGACCGGCGTGGCCGCGGTGGCGGTCGCTGTCGTTGCGGACGTCGAGATGAGTGGGCTGGAGCGCCGCGAGGCGGCGTTCGATTTCGGCGCTGACTGTGGTCATGCCGTCTCTATACAGCAATGCGCCGGCGTGTCAGCTGGTCAGGCGACCTCCGCCCGCCGCTTCCAGAACCAGATCGCGAAGATCAGGATTGCGACTGGAACGGCGATGCCGAACTCGTCGATCACGTAGGGCGTCACCTCGCCGCGCGGGCCGGTGAGCGGGGTGAACACGCGCTGGATGAAGAGGTTGTGGCTGGCGTGCAGGATGGCGGCGGGCCAGAGGCTGCCGGACTTTAGCCGCAGCCACGCCGCAATCAGCGAGACGCCGAGCACGAGCACCATGAAGCAGGGTATCGCGACCCACCATTCGGTCTCTGCGTTGTAGCCGCCAAGCAGGATGAGCGGCATGTGCCACGCGCCCCAGATCACGGCGACGATGAACACGCTCGGCATGAAGCCGGCGAGCTTTGCGACGCGCGGCGCGAGGAAGCCGCGCCAACCGATCTCCTCGCCGAGCGCGGTGGCGAGCGAGATCGCCATGCCCGCTGTTGCCATCAGGAGCGCATAGCCGATGACGACGAGTGCCGGATGTGCATCGTTCCAGCCGAGGAAGGTGCGTGCCTGCTTGATGTTCTCCGCGTCCGCGAAGCCGCCGAGGCCGAATATCCACACGGCAGCATAAGCCAGGCCCGCGTATCCCAGAGGGACGAGGTAGGCGGTGAGGTTCCAGCGGTGCTCGCCCCAGCCCCAGCCGAGCGAGGCGAGGTCGAGGCGGCGGAAGCGGACGGTGAGCAGCGCGGCGATCGCGGGGGACCACATGAGGCCGGTGACATAGGGCATGAAGGCGGGGGAGGGCTGGAGGGTGACCAGGGGCACGTAAAAGATACAACTGAGACCCAGCGTCAGTGCGAGGAACAGGGCGATATCGCCGGAGAGCCTGCTTTTTTCCATGACCGATCCCCCTTGGTCGAAGGAGGAGCTTAGGATCATTCCGCGTTTTCTCAAGAGAGAATTTTCTCTGATCCGGACCGGGGCTGCCATTGCCGCCGTACCTTCCTATATAGGCGAAAAACCAGACTCAGGACCGCCCCGATCACTGCCCCCCGCAAACCTCGCGAACGCTTCCACGGCCGCGTCGATGCGCCGGAGCCGCCCCTTTGCGCGGAGCCGGGGTGCAATCAGCCGGGCGAGTTCCGCGCACCACTCTCCAACCGCGGGCGGGCGGGCTGGAAGTACCTGTGCCTCGATCATGCGCGCGCCTTCAACGCAGCCTATTCGTTTCAGGACGACGGTGTGCAGAACGCCGTGCCGGGCTGGGAACGGCGCACGCAGGCGTTCGCCTCCAACGCCTACGCAGGCGGCTTCGACGATCCGATCGGCGTGATGAAGGCGCGCATGGGCGGTTTCGCGCCGCCGAAGGCGCGCGGCGGGCGCGTGCTCGACAAGGCGGATACCGAGGCGCTCCGCACGCTCGGCCTTGACGAAAACGCGAGCTTCACGGACATCCGCGCCCGCTACAAGGAGAAGGTGCGGGTGCTGCATCCGGACGCAAACGGCGGGGACCGCACCCATGAAGCCGAGTTGCGCCGCGTGATCGATGCCTATACGCACCTTAAGGAAAGCCCGGGATTCGGGGCCGAACGGAAGAGCAGGAAGAGTTAAGTGGCGACGCAGCTGAAGGATAACGAACCGCACGGCACGCTGATGGACGCGCCGGACCTGGAGGTCGATGCGCGGCAGGTGTTCGGCATCGACGTGGACATGAAAATCCCGGCCTTTTCAAAGGCCGACGAACGCGTGCCCGACCTCGACACCGACTATGTGTTCGATCCCGACACGACGCTCGCGATCCTCGCTGGCTTCGCCTTCAACCGCCGCGTGATGATCCAGGGCTACCACGGCACCGGCAAGTCGACGCACATCGAGCAGGTGGCTGCGCGGCTGAACTGGCCGTGCATCCGCATCAACCTTGATTCGCACATCAGCCGCATCGACCTGATCGGCAAGGACGCAATCGTGCTGCGCGACGGCAAGCAGGTGACGGAATTCCGCGAAGGCCTGCTGCCATGGGCGCTGCAGACGCCGACCGCGCTCGTCTTCGACGAGTACGACGCGGGCCGCCCGGACGTGATGTTCGTGATCCAGCGCATTCTGGAGGTTGAGGGCAAGCTGACGCTGCTCGACCAGAACCGCGTGATCCGCCCCAACAAGTATTTCCGCCTGTTCGCCACCGCGAACACCGTCGGCCTCGGCGACACGACCGGGCTCTATCACGGCACGCAGCAGATCAACCAGGGTCAGATGGACCGCTGGAGCATCGTCACGACGCTCAACTACCTGCCGCCGGAAACCGAGAGCGCCATCGTTTCGGCCAAGGTGAAGGGCTTCGACGCGAAGACCATCGCCAACATGGTGAAGGTTGCCGACATGACGCGGCAGGGCTTCATTGGCGGCGACATCTCCACCGTGATGAGCCCGCGCACCGTGCTCACATGGGCGCAGAACGCGCAGATCTTCAACAACATCGGCTTCGGCTTCCGCGTCAGCTTCCTCAACAAGTGCGACGAGGCCGAGCGCGGCATCGTCGCCGAATACTACCAGCGCGTCTTCGGCGAGGAGCTGCCGGAGAGCATCGCGAAGAAGGCGTAGTCGGTGCGGCGCTGGACAAATCGTGCCATCGCGGGCGCTGCAGCGACATGTTTGGTCGCGTCGCTTGTTATGCCCATGCAGGGCGCCCTGGCCGCTGATCCCGCACCCAAGCTGAAGAACAAGTCGTTTCAGATCAGCGGGCCGCGGCTCGTCCTCGCGCCCGGCGAAGCGCCCACGACTCTCGGGACAACGCTCCACGTGCGGGAGAAGGATGTGATCTTCTCCGCACCGATCGGTTACAGGAATGCGGCGGAGCTGCTTGAACCCGTGACGGCGAGCGTGGCCGGGTTGCAGCTGACGATGGAAGCGGGCGCGGTCCTTGCCGAACATACGGCGAAGGGCGGCTATCTGGCCGATCTTCCCGCCGATGCCCTCGTCGTCTGCGAAGAGCCGAAACAGGATCTCGCCAAGAGCCTGATGGGGGCGGTTACGCTCGGCCTCACCTCGCTCGGTGCCCGCTATTCGGCCTGGACGCAACTCTGTGCCGTCGATGCGGACCGCGACGGAAGCATTGAAAAGCTCTTCCTCGCCGGCGCAAAGCAGCCGGAAGACCGCGTGTTCACGGAGATTGCCCCGGCACGCATCGCCGTGTCGTCGAGCAAGCCGATTCCCGACAGCCGGGTCGATGTCGTCTATTTCGACGGGGGCGCGCTGAACAGCGAGAACGTCGAGTTTCAGGTGTACATGAGGGGTGCCAAGCTGACGCTGGACCGCGTTTATTTCAGCGACGATCCGGCGGACAAGGGCGCAAGATGGTACACGCCGATCAAGGCCAAGAAGCTGCCGCATCCAATCGTGTACGGCGCATCGTCGCTGACGGTCCTTTCGGTCGACGCGGCGAGCAAGACCGCCGAAGTGCGTCCCGAGAGCGGTTTCGCGCCTACGGAGATCAATTGGCGACTGCAACCGCAATACATCTACGTTTACGTTCCGGGCTGATCGAATGAGCAAGCCAGAGAACAAGATCGAGGATTTCCGGCACGCGCTGGCGGCCACGCTGCGCGCGATGGCGCACGTGCCGGAGTTCGACCTGACCTATACGGCGGACAGGCCGGGGGCTTCGGGCAATCAGGCGCGGGTGCCGCAGCCCGCGCGGGGGCTCCCCGCCGATCAGGTCGCTGAGGCACGCGGCTGGGCGGACAGTTTCGCGCTGCGCCGCCGTCACCATGATGTGAAGCGTCATGCCGCGCTCCAGCCGCCGGCAGGATTGCCGCGTGACGTGTTCAACGCGGTCGAGCAGGCGCGCGTCGAGGCCATCGGCGGCCGCGACATGGCGGGCGTTGCGGTCAATCTTTCGCAGATGAACCTTGCGCGCGTGAAGGCGGATCCGCTGGTCCGTGCGCGCAATCTCGACGAGGTGCCGCTGGCGAGCGCCGTCGGCATGATCGCGCGCGAGCGGCTGACGGGCGAGCCGTCGCCCGCCATCGCCGACGCCGGGCTGTCGCATGTGCGCGACTGGATCGAGGAGAAGGCCGGGCGCCACCTCGACGACCTTGCCGCCAATCTCGACGATCAATCCGCGTTCGCATCGCTCACCCGGCGCATCCTTGCCGATCTCGGTCTCGGTGAGGACAAGGGCGAGGAGCCCGAGCAGGACGATCAGGAAAGCGGCGAGGACGAGCAGCAGAACGAGGGCGACAGCGACGACGGCGACGACGAGGGCGCCGCCGGGCAGGATTCGAGCATGGATACCCGTGCCGAGGAGAGCGAAAGCGGCGATCAGGAGACGAGCCAGAGCGCGGAGATGGACAGCGACGCCATGTCCGACGCCGACATGGCGGAGGACGGCGACGAGGGCGTGGTGCCGTGGCGCCCAAACACGCCGACGAACGATCTCTCGCCCGATTTCGATTATCACGCCTACACCGCGAAGTTCGACGAGGTGCTGACCGCCGAGGAGCTTTGCGACGCCGAGGAACTGACGCGCCTGCGCGGCTATCTCGACCAGCAGCTCGTGCACCTGCAAGGCGCGGTGACGAAGCTCGCGAACCGCCTGCAGCGCCGACTGATGGCGCAGCAGAACCGGGCGTGGGATTTCGATCAGGAAGAAGGGCTGCTCGATCCGGCGCGACTGACGCGCGTCGTCGTGAACCCCGAGCACGCGCTCAGCTACAAGATCGAGCGCGACACCGATTTCCGCGACACGGTGGTGACGCTGCTGATCGACAATTCGGGTTCGATGCGCGGGCGCCCCATCTCGATCGCGGCGATCTGCGCGGACATCCTCGCGCGCACGCTCGAACGCTGCGCGGTGAAGGTCGAGATCCTCGGCTTCACGACGCGCGCATGGAAAGGCGGGCAGAGCCGCGAGCAGTGGCTGGCCGACGGCCGCCCGCCGAAACCGGGCCGCCTCAACGACCTCCGCCACATCATCTACAAGACCGCCGACGCGCCGTGGCGCCGCGCGCGCAAGAACCTCGGCCTCATGATGCGCGAGGGGCTGCTCAAGGAAAACATCGACGGCGAGGCGCTGCTCTGGGCACACAACCGCCTGATCGGGCGTCCCGAGGAGCGGCGCATCCTGATGGTGATCTCGGACGGCGCGCCGGTCGACGATTCGACGCTGTCGGTGAACAGCGGCAATTACCTTGAGCGCCACCTGCGGCAGGTGATCAAGTGGATCGAAGGCCGCTCACCCGTGGAACTGATCGCCATTGGCATCGGCCACGACGTGACGCGTTACTACAACCGCGCCGTCACCATCATGGACGCCGAGCAACTCGGCGGCACGATCATCGAACAGCTCGCGCAGCTTTTCGAAGAGGAAGGCGCGGGCAAGGGGCGGGGACGCCGGGCGGCATAGGAGTAGGCAGTATTCCGACGATGTCGGGTGGCAAGGAGCGGCCAAAACTGGCGCCGGGTTTCCCGTCCTGATAGGCATGAACCCTCCGCAGGACACTCAGGCCATGTCGAAGCGTACCATTGCTCTCCGTCTTGTGATCGATGATCCCGTGCCGGGCGTCACGTACAGCCTTCAGGACAAAAAAAGCGTACCTGTCGGCCCTGTGGTCGCGGGCAATACGGCGCTTTCGTTCGACGTGCCGGTTCAGCTTGCGCCCGGACCCAAGCTCAGTGGCGAATTTGTTCGCCGGGAAGGACCGGAGCGGCGCTTTGTCTACATAGCCATTGGCGGGCAGGCCGGCGATACGGCGTCGGAGTGGAGCCGACGCGCCAAGATCGACGTTCACACTATTCCCAATGATCTTCTGGAGCGGGCCGTCGCGCCGAAGGCTCTGGAATGTCACTTGCCCGGCCGCGCGAAGGATAATGGTCCAGCCTGCGGCACCGTTAAACCTCTAGGCGGCTGGCAAGTGACGGATGCTGCTGCCCATCCTTGAGCTGTCGATTGCATCGGGCCTGCGCACGAGATGGCCGCTTCGCTCAGTCTCTTACCGGCCGCCGCGCGAGCCGGGAGAGCGCATCGCCGAGGAAATCCATCACCACGCGCACCCTCGGCTCATGCCGGAGGCGCTCGTGCGTCAGGAGCCAGACGCCGCGCTCGACGTTATCGGGAGCGGGCATACAGCGGATGAGGTCGGGCTCCGCATCGGCCACGAAGCAGGGGAGCGCCGCGATGCCCGAGCCGGATTTGACCGCGGCCAGAATCCCCGTGAGCGAGGCGTGCATCAGGACGACGGAGTCTTCGAGGCCGTGCTGTTCGAGCCAGTGCCTGTAGATGCGCCACACGCCTTCGCTGCCGCCGCCGATCATCGGATGTTCGCGCAGGTCGGCGAGGGTTTTCGGCAGGCCGCGTGTCGCTGCGTAGCTTCGGCTGCAATAGGGTGTCCACGTTTCGTCGGCGACGCGGCGGCAGACGAGCCCGGCTCCGGCAGGGCGGCGTGCGCTGCGGAGCGCGATGTCGGCTTCGCCCACCGCGAGGTCGCATAGCGCCTCGGTGGCGTCCAGCTCGATCCGGATCGCCGGATGCGCGGCGCGCAGATCGCGCAGGATCGGCGAGAGGATGGTGACGGCGTGGATTTCCTGCGCGGATAGGCGCACCGTGCCGCTCGCCTGCCGCACATGGCCGCCCGCCGCATCGGCAAAGCCCGACGCGGCGGCATCGACGGCTTCGGCGTGGCGGAGCAGCGAGTCGCCCGCCGGGGTCAGCGCATAGCCGCTTTGGCGGCGCTCGAAGAGCATGACGCCGAGGGCTGCTTCCAGCGCGGTGATGCGCCGCGCCACCGTCGTCTGGCTTACCCGCAGCGCGGTGCCGGCGGCGAGCGTGCTGCCCGTGCGCGCGACGGCAAGGAAATGGCGCAGGTCGTTCCAGTCGAACATGGGTCCATTCTGCACATTTGCAGAACGAGCTGGCAATATCGTTGTTCGGAGAGTGGGCGCAAACGCGCTATTCAGGCACTGCGGCGCCGCGAACCCCTCCCACACCGCATGGAGCCTGACCGATGAAAACCCTGCTTGCGCTCTCCGCGCTCGCCGGCGCCCTGTGGGCGCTGCCCGCAGCCGCCGAACCCATTTCCCCGCAAACGACGCGCGTCGTGTCCTACGGCGATCTCGACCTCGCGACCCACGAAGGACGCCGCACGCTCGATCGCCGCATCGGTATTGCCGTCCGCAGCGCATGTGGCGCGGCCTCGAGCGCCGATCTTGTCGGCAAGCGCGAGGTGCGCCGCTGCCGCGAGGTGACGCTGGCGGCCATCAGCCCCGTCGGCGCCGCCATGCAAAGCGCTGCTCTTGAAGACGGCCCGGCGCGTCCTCCCACGCGCTGAGCCGCTCTGGCCCGTCGCAGCATCACCTGCGACGGGCCGTTCGTCGCACCTGTCCGAACCCTGACAGAAACATTCACAAGCCGTTCAAACGGCGAGTCGCAGTCTCTCCACGTGGTCATCGGCGGACCCGGTTCCCCTCCCGCCGATGGCCGCGAGCAAAGAGTGGAGAGACGATATGTTGAACAGGATTCTAATGGCCGCTGCGGCGATGACCATGCTGACGGCGGCGCCGGCGATGGCCGACAACGACCGTTGGGATCGCGGCGGCAAGCATTGGCAGAAAGATCGCCACGACGAGCGCAAGGCGTATCGCAAGGGCTACCACGACGGGCGCAAGTACGACCGCCGGGATGACCGCCGCGACAACCGCTATGCCTACCGCGACGGCTATCGTGACGGCCGCTTCTATGACGGTCGCCGCTATTACGACAATTATCGCCCGGTCTATTACCGGGGTTCCAATGATTATCGTGGCGGCTGGTATGGCCAGGGCGGCCGCTACTATTCGAGCTACGATCGCTGCCGCAAGGACAGCAACATCGAAGGCACGCTGATCGGCGGCGTTCTCGGCGGTGTGCTCGGCAACGAGGTGGCGCGCCGCGGCGACAAGACTGTCGGAACCGTGATCGGCGCGGGTCTTGGCGCACTCATCGGCCACGAGATCGACGACAAGGGCGGCAAGCGTCGCTACTGCTACTAAAGGCCGCGCCGCCGGTTCGCATTGAACCCCATCGCGGCTGGCGGAACGGGCCGCCCGGACAAGTACCGGGCGGCTCTTTTCTTTCGCGCCAAAGAGGCTAACAAGCGGGCAAAGAAACCGCAGGACCTGATCATGACCGAAACCGACAGCCCGCCCGACCGCCTGTGCGCGGATCCGGACAGCCCCTTTTTCAGCGAAGCCGCGATGGAACGCGGCGTCGGCATCCGCTTCAAGGGGCGCGAGCGCACCGATGTGGAGGAATACAGCGTCAGCGAAGGCTGGATCCGCGCGGCGCTTGGCAAGAAGGTGGATCGGCGCGGCAAGCCGCTCACCATTACGCTGAAGGGCGAAGTCGAGGCCTACTGGCGGAGCTGATCCGATGCTCGAAGGGGCACAGAAGGTTCCGAGCCCGAAGCTCGACCTTTTTATCCGCAAGCGGTTTCTGACGCCGGAGGAATGCGCGGAAATCGTGGCACGCATCGATGCGAAGCGGCGGCCTTCGGAAATCGCAGACGATCTGGGCTACGCCGCCTATCGCACCAGCGAGACCTGCGATCTCGACGGTGCGGACCCCGTTGTCGCCGCGCTCAACGAACGCATCTGCGCGTACATGGGGATCGACCCCGCGTTCGGCGAACCCATTCAGGGCCAGCGCTATGCGGTGGGGCAGGAGTTCAAGCAGCACACCGACTATTTCGAGCCGGACGGGCCGGATTATGCGCGTTACTGCACGGTCTCCGGCCAGCGCACGTGGACGGCGATGATCTACCTCAACGACCCCGCCGCGGGCGGCGCCACGCGCTTCAAGGTGATCGACAAGATCGTGCAGCCGGAAACCGGCAAGATCGTCGCGTGGAACAACCGCCGCGCCGACGGCACGCCCAATCCCGCGACGCTGCACGCCGCGATGAAGGTGCGGAGCGGTGTCAAATACGTCATCACCAAATGGTTCCGCGAACGCCCCTGGGGATGACATGAAAAAGGGCCCCGCACGCTGGTGCGAGGCCCTTTTCCGTTGACCCGGGTACGTTAGAACTTCGCGCTGAGACCCAGCGAGAAGGACCGGCCGATGTCGTAGGTGTTCCGATCGACACGCGTGCCGTTGTACTGCTGGAACTCCTCGTAATTCTCGCCCGTCAGGTTGCGTGCTTCGAACTTCACTTCGAGCTCCTTGCCCGCAACCGTAAAGCCCTGCCGCGCCACGAAATCGAGACGCAGGCCCGGCTCCTCGATGAAATCGATCGGCGTGCCCTGATACGAGAAGCGGTTCGAGATGCGGTTGCTGGCGTAGGTCAGCATCAGCGTCTGCTGGGAGAGACCTTCGCTGTCCTCGAAACCGATCTGCACGTTGACGATATGATCGGACTGGCCGGTGAGCTTCGCACCGTCGTTGAAGACGAGCGAGGCCGCGATCGGCACGCCCGCCGTATCGGTCGGGATCGTCGTGTCCCCGGCGCCCACCTTGATCTTCGATTTCGTGTACGTGTAGTTCGTCGCGATCAGCAGATCGCGCGTCTCGAAGAATTTGCCGGGCAGCCAATCGGACAGCGCGAAATACTTCTGCACCTCAAGCTCGGCACCGTAGAGCTGGGCTTCCGGCGCGTTCGCGAAGGTGGTGAAGAACGTCTGCCCCTGCTGCGTGGCGATCGCCTCGATCGGCTTGTCGATCTTCTTGTAGAAGCCGGCGAGCGACACGCGCTCGTTGCGACCCATATACCATTCGTAGCGCGCCTCGAAGTTCAGGAGCTTGCTGTCGGTGAGGTACGCGTTGCCGATGAACGTGCGGTCCGATTCCGTATCGAAATACTGCTGCGGCGCCAGCTCGCGGAATTGCGGGCGGGCGATGGTTTTCGACGCGGCGATACGGAGCTGCATGTCCTCCGCGAAGTTCCACGTGATCGTTGCCGCGGGCAGGAAATAATCGTTGGCAAGGTTCGTCGAGAGACCGGCGGCACCACCCGTGCCGAACAGATCGATGGCGTTCACGAATTGCTTCGCATCCTCGTAGCGCACGCCGATGCTGGCGTTGAGGAATTCCATCAGCTCGATCTCGGCCTGCAGGTATCCGCCATGCACTTCGAGACCCGCATCGTATTTCGCGACGCCCGCCGCGCCGGAGCGGTCGGTGAGCACGATGTCGTAGGTGTAGATGTTGTAGTCGGAGAGCAGATAGTCGGGGCGCTGCTGCGCGACGGCGAGACCGAGGCTCGCTTCCGGAAGGAAGGCGAAATCGCGGCGCGTCGACGTACGTGTCGTGTCCGAATAGGCGTAGCCCGCGGTGAGCGTGATGCTGCGCTCGGTCGGCAGCTTCCAGCTGACGTTCGCGGAGCCTGCCCACACATCTTCCGACAGATCGGAGAACGAAATCGTCGCGCTCTGGCCGCCGGTGCGCAGATCGTTGATGAAGTCGCCGACTTCCTCGTCGTAGCGATAGCTGAACGCCCGCTCGTACGGAGCCTCGCGCTGCGTGTTGGCGTAAGTGCCGCGCACGTCGAACGCAACGTCCTTGAACTTGAATTCGCCGACGAACTGCGTGTCGATGAGCTGACGCTCGAACCAGTTCGTATAGCTCTTGTTCAGACGGTCGGAACCGACGTTGATCTCATCAACGCCGTCCTGAATGCGTGCTTCCTTGGAAGTGTCGCGGATGTAGAGATTGGTCCAGCGCAATTTGTGCTCGCCGAACTCGTAGCCGAGGCCGAGCAGGCCGTGCACGACGATACGGTTTTCGGTGGAGAGGAACCGGAAGTTGCTGTCGGGCCGGATAACGTCCTCACCCTCGCTGTTCGCGGAGAGGCCGATCGTCTGCTGCTGCAGGCCCCCGCGCGTTTCCCAGCTATTGTCCCAGCCGAACGCTGCAATGATGCCGAAGCGGTCGCTGCCGATGTCGAAGCTGAGACCGCCGCTGATATCCACGGAGCCGTTCAGCGGGATGTCGTTGTTGCCCTGCACGACCGTTGTCGGTGCATTGAGCAGGCTCGCGGTGAGGCCTTTCATCGTATCGAGGCTGAAGTTCGGGCCGACGACCAGAAGGTTGCCGCTGTTCATCGCCGCCTTCAGGTTCGCCGGGACGTTGCGCGATCCGTCGTCGAAGCCGGTCCAGTCGGTATCGCTGCCGTAATAGGTGTAGCCGCGCTGGAAGGTCGTCTCGCTGTCGCCGCTGAGGCTGCCGCCGATCTTGAGGAAGCTTTCCTCCGGGATCGCCGCCGTCGTCAGGTTGATGACGCCGCCGCCGAATTCGCCGGGATAGTTCGCCGAATAGCTCTTCTGCACGACCGAGCTTGCGATCACGTCGGTCGGGAAGATGTCGAGCGGCACGACGCGGCGCAGCGGCTCTGGCGAGGGCAGGGGCAGGCCGTTCAGCAGGGCGAGCGAATATCGTTCGCCGAGACCGCGCACGTAGACGAAACGCCCGCCGACGAGGCTGAGACCGGTGACACGCTGCAGCGCGCCCGCGATGTCGCCTTCGCCGGTACGCGCGATTTCCGCTGCCGAAAGCACGCTTACGACTTCAGGCGTCGCGCGGATCGGCTCGGGAATGTAGCGGCCCTGCACGACGATCACTTCGTCGCTAGCGCTCACACCGGGCGCGGAAATATCGATCGATTCATCTGGCTGCGGCTGCGTTTCCTGCGCCAGTGCAGGCACGGATACGAGTGCGCTCGACAGCAGCAGGGCGGCGAGTGACGAGGGTTTGGTCATGCGGGGATTTCCCATCTTCCTGAACTGAAGGGGGGCGACGGCCGCCGATGCGCGCCGCCGCCCCGGATGCTTCACGGATGGATCAGTTCGCCGGATTGACGGTGCACGAGGAACCGCTGCCGAGGCCGCAGGTCCAGCCCTGCCACCACGTGTCGGCACTGTTCTTCACGGCGCCGATGTAGTCCACGTTGCGGAAGAAGCTGTTGACCGTGGCAAGGTTGGAGACGGCGGTAACGGCTGTTTCGTTGGCCCCGTTGATGAACTTGGGTCCGTCGGCGAAGACGCTGGCCAGCGTCGAGGTGCCGGACGGCGTGTTGTTGTTGCCGGCCACTTCGAACAGCGCCTGAATCTGCGCCGCCGTGACGTTCGTGTCGTCGACGTAGGGCGCCGCGCAGGCGAAGAACACCGACTTGAAGACAGGCGGGCCCTTCTCGTCGGTGCCGGCACCGGCAGCCTGGATGGTGGCTGCGCCGTCGATGTCGAGGCACTGCGACGAAGCGGGCGCTGAAACGACCCAGTTGGTGAGCTGGTAATCGCCGCCGCCGCGCAGCAGGATGGCCGGGCCGGCATTGGCCGCGACCGTGACGTTGGCGAAGTGCGTGTCCTGACGGACGGTTTCGTTGACCGACCCGTCACCCGTACCGGCTTCCCATACATAGTCGCCGCCGGCAGCGCCGACAGCGGTGCGCTGCGTGACGATCACGAACTGGTTGACGCCGCTGTAGCCGTTGTCGGTGTCGATCGAGTCGTCGTCGTTACCGGTGAGCACGAGATAGCGACCGTTCACCGTGCCGCCGAACCACTCGATGCCATCGTCCGAGCTGTTGTTGACCTGCACGTACTCGATTGTCGTGCCGCTACCGACACCCGCGAGCGTGATACCGTTCAGCTCGTTGCCGGCCGAAAGTGCGAAGCCCGAGTAGCGGAGCTGGAAGTATTTCAGGGTGCCGCTGCTGTCGTTCGCGACGCCGCCGCCATAGTAGGCGTTCGTAACACCTTCGACCGCGGCCTGGCAGCCCGCCGTTCCAGGCGTCGTGCCGCCTGCCGAGCAGGTGCCGATCGGCGCACGGCCGAGGATGACGAGACCGCCCCACTGGCCGATGCTCTCGGAGGTTGCAGTGCCCACGATGTTGGCGCGGCTGGTGAAGATCACCGGCTGGGTCGCGGTGCCTTCGGCGACGAGCCGCGAGCCGCGATTGACGACGAGCGCATCGGCACCCGAAGAGCCGAACACGACGACGCCGGGGTCGACGGTGAGCGTTGCGGAGGTGCCGCCCGGCGCTGTTCCGTCGGAGCCGATGTCCACGCCGACCTGCACGACGCCGGACAGCGAGTAGACGAGGCCGGCGATCTTCGGCAGCGCGAGGTTGCTGGTGATCGTGCCGGAGATCTGGCAATTCCGCAGATCAGCGACCGTGCCGACGTTGCTTGTGCCCGTGGGGCAGTCGGTGGGCGTCGGTGTCGGAGTTGGTGTCGGCGTGGGGGTCGGTGTAGGTGTCGGGGTGGGCGTGGGGGTCGGCGTCACAATGACGCCCTCACCGGGGGATGCAACGTCGTCCGCGCCGCAGGCGACGAGCGCAAGCGCGGAACCAAGCATCAGGAAACTGCGGAGATGTGACATTGATGCACCCCTTTGTGGTGGTTGGCCGAAGGGCAGACACCACGACTCCGTGTGGCGGCTGCTGTCCCGAGCCGGACGCCTAGGGGTGATTCATGATGGAAATATTACAAATTTCGCAATGTTTTGCGAACACGTATTGTGACAATTCAAATCATTACTTTCACGATACTTTCGTGAAACTGAAACAATTCTGTCACAATGCAGTTAGTCGGTGAAGTCGACCACCGCTTCGCGGGCCTGTCCGTCGCGCATGTAGCCGATCACGACGCGTTTCGACTGGGCAAGCTCGTCAGCGAGCTCCATCACCTTTTCCTCGTCGTGGAGGCCGCCGCCGTTGATCGTGCTGACGATATCGCCGTCCTTCAGGCCCGCGCGTGCGAAGAACGGCATCGTAGACACCTTGCGCACGCGGAAGCCGAGCATCGCCTCGCCCTGCTCTTCGCGGACGAGGCCGAGCTGGAACGCCAGCGTCTGGCGGCGGCGATTGTCGCCGCTGAACGCCGCACGCGACAGCGTGGGGGCTTTCGGTGCGGTGCCGGGCTTCGTCTTCGGATCCGCTGTTACGAGCGTCGCCGCGGGCGCGGTGCCGTCGAAGGTGAGCAGCGGCACTTTCAGCCGTGTGTCGCCGCGCGCAAGGATGATGTGCCCGGGCGCAGCGCTTTCCAGCACGATGCCGGGCAGGAGCTGGCGGCCGATCGACACGCGCTGCTGCGCATCGCTGCCGACCGAGACGATCGCAGCGTTCCCCAGCGTTCCGTACACGCGCACCTGCGCGACGTCCGCGGGAGTCAGCGTTGGCGCGGGCGGCGGCGTGGGTGGCGGCGGAGCCTGCACCACGGCGGGCATGGGCAGCGGCGCTGGCGGAGGCGACGCGGTTTCGGACCAGAACGCGAGGATTGCCACAGCACTGGCGCCCGCCGCGAAAAGCAGCGCCAGCCGGACCGTCCCGGGGTTGAGCCTGTTGCCGATTGTGATAGCCACAGGAAAGCCGGTTAGGCCGGGTGCATGACAGATTTGCGACAACGGAGAGGGGCGCGCGGTCTTGTCGGTGAGCGGAAACGTCGGATTGCTTCTGGCCTGCGGGTTTCTTGCCGGTGCCATCATCGGCAGCTTCCTCGCGCTCGTTGCCGAGCGCCTGCCGCAGGGGCGCCCGGTTGTCGGCGGACGCTCGCAGTGCGACGCGTGCGGGCGCACGCTTGGGCCGCTCGAGCTGATCCCCTTGTTTTCCGTCCTCGTGCTGCGCGGCCGATGCCGGGGCTGCGGCGCTGCGATTCCGGCGTTTACGTGGATCATGGAACTGCTTGCGGGCGTCGTCGGGCTGCTCGCCGCGCTGCTCGCGCGGACGCCCGTCGATCTCGTGTGGGCGGTGTTCGGGTGGCTGCTGCTGCTGCTCGCGGCGCTCGATCTCCGGCATTACTGGCTGCCGCAGCGGCTCACCGCGCTCCTCGCGCTGACGGGTGTCGCGGCTTTGTTCATCACGCGCGGTGACGTGGCGGCTTCGCTGATCGGCGGCGCGGCCGGGTTTCTCGGCCTTGAAGCAGTGCGCGTCGGCTACCGGCTGCTGAGGGGCCGCGAGGGGATCGGTGGCGGCGACCCCTTGCTGCTCGGCGGCATCGGGCTCTGGATGGGCTGGCAGGCGCTGCCGTTCGTGATGGTTGTCGCCTCGCTCGTCGGCTTTGCGCTCATTGCGCTCTGGAAGCTGCGCGGCGTGGAGGTCGGCGCGGCGACGCGGGTTCCGCTCGGCGCCTGTCTCGCAATTGCGGCGATCGGTGTCTGGGCGGCGGCGGCGCGTGTTCCCATCGTTCCGCTGGCGTTGCTATACGCCTCTTAACAATGTCCCGATATGACACGCGATGGCGCTCGCCGTCATCAAACTGACATGCTAACTCCCTAGCGGGGCGATTTCGTGAAGGCGGGCCGGACGGAATGGGGTTCACTGACAGGCAATGGCTGCAGCGATTGAACGCGCGCAGCCTCGTGGCGGCAGCGCAGATTCTGCTGGCGCTGCTGCTTGCCTTGGCCGTCGCGCGGCTCGTGTGGGCGCTGCTGGTGCCGATCGGTCCGGTGGGCGCGCCGCCCTCGCCGACGCTCTCCGCACGGTCCGATGCCGTGCTCGGCCGATTCGATCCGTTTTTCCAGATGCTTGACGGCGGCGGGCCTACCGTCGTCTCCGACCTCGCCATCGATCTCTACGGCACGCGCGTCGACAACGTCAGCGGGCGCGGATCGGCGATTATCGGCGTCGACGGCACGCAGCGTAGCTTCCTCGTCGGCGAGGAGATCATGCCCGGCGTCACGCTGCACAGCGTCGCATTCGACAGCGTCACGGTGAGCCGGGGCGGGGCGCTCGAGCAGCTTTTCCTCGATCAGTCCGTACCCGCGCGCGCCGTTTCGCCGACACCTGCGCCTGTGACGGATACGCCGGCGGCGCAGGTTCCGCTGGAGCGCGTGTCACGGGAGATCACCGGCGAACTCGTGCGCCGCGGCGGCGGGGTGGAAGGCCTTGCGCTGAAACCCGTGGGAAGTGGCGGATTGTTTAACGAAATCGGCTTAAAGGCAGGAGACGTGCTGCTTGCGGCGAACGGCGTCCGAATCGATTCAGAGACGTCGGCCGGAAACATCGCGAACCTCATCGGCGACAACGACGTCGCGGTGCTGGAAATCAGGCGTGGGGCCGAGGTGCAGACTGTGACGTTCGAGATCGTTCGGTGAGGGCGGGCCGCTTCCTGATCGGCGCGGCGCTCGCGCTCGCCTTCGCGGTGCCCGCGCCCGCGCAGCAGGTGATCAACCTGCGCGACGCCGATATCCGCGCCTATATCGAAGATGTCGCGCGCACCACGGGGCGCACGTTCATCATCGATCCCGCCGTGCAGGGCAAGGTTTCGGTCGTTGCCGACCGGCCGCTCTCGCGCACGCAGTATTTCGAGGTTTTTCTCTCCACGCTGCGCGCGAACGGCTTCATCGCCATTCCCACGGACGGCGGCGCCTTCCGCATCGCGCCCGCCGCGAACGCCGCGCAGCAGCCGACGCGCGGCGGCAGCAGTAGCTTCGTCACGCAGGTCATCGATCTGAAGTCGATCGACACGCAATCCGCCATCGAGGCGCTGCGTCCGCTCGTGAGCGCGCAGGGGCAGATCACCGCGAGCAAGAGCGGCAGCTCCGTTGTCATCGCGGACTATGCGGACAATCTCGCGCGCGTGCGTTCGGTGTTGAAGGAGATCGACCGCGACCGCACGTCGATGCGCCTCATCACGCTCGACAACGCCGGCGCGCGCGAAATCGCCACGGCGATCGAATCGGTGTCGCGCGCTGCGGGTTCGGATGGTGCGGGTGCGGTTTCGGTGATCGCGGTGGACAGTTCGAACAGCGTCATCCTGCGCGGCGATCCCGAAGCGGTGGGGCGCATGGCTGCGATCGTCTCCGATCTCGACAAGCGCGCCTCGGCAGGCACGGATATTCAGGTCGTGTTCCTGCAGAACGCCGATGCGGGCGCGCTGCTCCCGGTGCTCCAGCAGATCGCGGGGCAGCAGGTGCAGGTCACTGTGGTGAACAGTGCGCCGCAGTCGGGCGAGAACGGGCAGATGTCGAATGCGGCGCCAAGCGTTTCCACGACGCCCGCGGGCAGCGCCCCGCCGGGACCGGGCCGCGCCGTCATCGCGCGCTATGAAGGCGCGAACGCGCTCGTCATCTCCGCGCCGCCCGATGTGCAGCGCTCGCTCAATGAGGTGATTCGCAAGCTCGACGTGCGGCAGGAGCAGGTGCTCGTCGAAGCGATCATCGTCGAGGTTTCCGACAATGCGGCGAAGCAGCTCGGCGTCCAGTTCCTGCTCGCGGGCACGGGAAGCAACAGCGTTCCGTTCGCTGTCACAAATTATTCAAACAGCGCGCCCAATCTGCTGGCGATTGCAGGAGCCATCGGTGCGCGCGAACTTGATAGAACACAGACCACGACAAGCGACGGCGTCACCACGACGGGCCGCACCTCGTCCTCGGCTGGCGACGCCCTCGAACAGGCGGCGGTGCAGTCGCTGCTCGGCGTGTCCGGCTCGCTGTTCGGCTTCGGCGGCGAGATCGGCAACGATGCGCTGTTCGGCGCGGTGATCAACGCCGTGAAATCCGATACCGCCTCCAACGTGCTGTCGACGCCGTCGATCATGACGCTCGACAACCAGGAGGCGAAGATTCTCGTCGGCCAGGAAGTGCCGATGACGACGGGCGAGGCGCTGTCGCCCAACTTCGACAACGCCTTCCGCACCGTGCAGCGGCAGGATGTCGGCGTCCAGTTGCAGGTGAAGCCGCAGATCAATGCCGGCGGCGCGATCAAACTGTTCCTGCGGCAGGAAGTCTCTTCGATCGCCGGACCGGTCGCGACGGGGTCCTCGGACCTCATCATCAACAAGCGCGAGATCGAGACGACCGTGACGGTTGACGACGGCGACATCATCGCGCTCGGCGGCCTCATCGACGAGAACGAGCGCCGCACGATCGAGAAGGTGCCGCTGCTCGGCGATATTCCCGTGGTCGGGGAGCTTTTCAAAAGCCGGTCGCGCAGCCGCACGAAGACCAACCTGATGATCTTCATCCGCCCCACGATCGTGCGCAGCCGGCAGGATGCGCAGGCGATCAGCGCGCGCCGCTTCAACTACACGCGTGAAATGCAGCGGGAACGCTATCCCAAGCAGGAACCGTCGCTCGACGCGCTGGTGCGCGATTACATGGGCGCTGCCCCGCCGGTTGCGCCCCCGGTCGTGCGCTCCCCCGCGCCGCCGCCCTCGGAGTAGGACCAATGACGGCCGGCGACGCCGCACCGCTGCCTTCCGAACGCCCGATCCAGATTCCCTATGCCTTCGCGAAGCGCTTCGGCGTCATCGTGCTTGAGGATGAAGGCGCGGAGATCGGGGTTGGCCTGCGTGAAGGTGACGATCCGCGCGCGCTCACCGAAGTGCGCCGCATCCTTGGCCGCCCGATCGTCGTGCGTTTCGTCCCGCGTCGCGATTTCGAACGTCTGCTGCAGGAACGCTACGCAACCGACGGCCTCAGCGCCGAGCAGGTGTCGGACCGTCTCGGCGAGGTCGGCGATCTCGGCGCGCTCGCCGAGGACATTCCCGCCGCCGAAGACCTTCTCGACACGCAGGACGACGCTCCCGTCATCCGCCTCATCAACGGCGTCATCGCCGAAGCGGTGCGGCAGGGCGCGTCCGATATCCACGTCGAGCCCTACGAGAGTTCGCTGATCGTCCGCCTGCGCGTCGATGGCGTGCTGCGCGAGGCGCTGCGCTTGCCCGCCAAAGTCGCGCCGCTCGTTGTCAGCCGCATCAAGGTGATGGCGCGCCTCGACATCGCCGAGCGCCGCCTGCCGCAGGACGGACGCATCGGGCTCTCGCTCGGCGGCCGCGCGCTCGATGTGCGCGTCTCGACATTGCCCTCCCGCCACGGCGAGCGCGTCGTGCTGCGTATCCTCGACAAGGAACAGGCCGAACTCGGCCTCGAAGATCTCGGGATGCCCGCCGACCTGCTCCGCATCGTTTCCGATGCGCTGAAGGAACCGCACGGCATCATCCTCGTCACCGGCCCCACCGGATCGGGCAAGACGACGACGCTCTATTCGGGTCTGCGCCTGCTGAACGACGGCACGCGCAACATCCTCACCGTCGAAGACCCGATCGAATATGCGATCGACGGCGTCGGGCAGACGCAGGTGAACACCAAGGTCGGCATGACCTTCGCGGGTGGCCTTCGCGCCATCCTCCGGCAAGACCCCGACGTCGTGATGGTCGGCGAAATCCGCGATACCGAAACGGCGGACATCGCCGTGCAGGCCTCGCTCACCGGCCACCTCGTGCTCTCCACGGTTCACACCAACGATGCCGTCGGCGCGATCACGCGCCTCAAGGATCTCGGTGTCGAAACCTTCCTGCTGGCCTCGTCGCTGCGCCTCGTCGTCGCGCAGCGGCTGGTGCGGCGGCTGTGCAGCGTCTGTTCGCAGCCCGTGCAGGCGAGCGCTGCCGATGCCGCCCCATTGGGCCTCGATGCGGGTGTCGTCATCCGCCATGCGGTCGGTTGCCCGTCGTGCGCCAACACCGGCTTCCGCGGCCGCATCGGCGTCTACGAGGCGGTACGCATCGACGAGGATATCCGCCAGCTCATCCTGTCGGGTGCCGACGAGGCGGTGATCGCACGGCAGGCGTTCGGCCGCGCGCCGAACCTTGCGGCGGCGGTGCGGCGTCTCGTCGTCGACGGCAAGACTACGGTTGAAGAGGCGGTGCGGATCATGCGCCGGGACTCGGCGGTCGATGCCGACCTTTGATTATCTCGCGCTCGACACCGCGGGCCGCGAGCGCACGGGTACGCTGACCGCTGCCAGCGAGGGCGATGCGCGTGCGCTTCTCGAACGCCGAAAGCTGCTCCCCGTGCGTCTCGGTGCCGTCGCTGCTGAGGCGCGCACCGCACCGGTACCTACGCTCAGTTCCGGTCTCGGCCGGCGCAAGCTCTCCACCAAGGCGCTCACGCTGTTCACGCGCCAGCTCGCGACACTGATCTCGGTGTCGCCGCTCGAAGAAGCGCTGCGTTCGATCGCCCTGCAGTCGGAACAGAAGCGCGTCGCCGATGTGGTCTGGCGCGTGCACGGCGGTGTCGTCGAAGGCCGCCGCCTTGCTGATGCGATGGCGCTCGAATCCGCAAGCTTCCCGCCGCTCTACCGCGCGATGGTCGCGGCGGGCGAAGGTTCGGGCGGCATGACCGAGATCCTCGAACGTCTCGCTGATCTCCACGAGCGGCAGGCGGAGGTACGCGGCAAGATCCTCACCGCGCTCGCCTATCCGGCGATGCTCGCGCTCGTCGCGCTGCTCATCGTCATCGGCATGATGACCTACGTGATCCCCAAGGTCGTCGAGCAGTTCAACGACATGGGGCAGGAATTGCCGCTGCTCACGCGCATCGTCATCGGCATTTCTGAATTCATGACAAGCTACAGCCTCATCGTGCTGGCACTCATTGGCATCGGCGTCGTGGTCTTCGGGCGCATGATGCAGCGCGAGGATTTCCACCTGAAGGTCGATCGCCGGCTGCTCGGGATTCCCCTCATCGGCCGTCTGCTGCGCGATCTTCACGCCGCACGCCTTGCGCGCACGCTTTCCACGATGGTCGACAACGGGATGCCGCTGCTCGACGGCCTCGCCGTCACCTCGCGCACCATCCGCAACCGCGTGCTGCGCGGCGCGACCGAGGACATGGTGGAATCGATCCGCGAAGGCGGCAGCCTCTCCGGCTCGATGCGCCGCACCGGCATCTTCCCGCCGCTTCTCGTCCACATGACCGCGTCGGGTGAATCGAGCGGCAAGCTCGCGCAGATGCTCGGCCGCGCCGCCGACTACATGGAGCGCGAGTTCGACGCCTTCACGAAAAGCGCACTCAGCCTGCTCGAACCGCTCATCATCGTCATCATGGGCGGTGTGATTGCGACAATCGTGCTATCCATCCTGCTGCCGATCCTGCAGCTCGACACCATTGCCATCAAGTGAGGTTCCCCGTGCAGACGCCCGAACAGAAGAAGAAACGCGAAGACGGGTTCACGCTCGTGGAACTGATGGTCGTGCTCGCCATCATCGGCCTGCTCACGACGTTCGTGGTCATCAACGTGCTGCCGAGCCAGGACCGCGCGATGGTGGAGAAAGCGCGCGCCGATATCGCGCTGATCGGTCAGGCGATGGAAATGTACCGCATCGACAACATGACCTACCCGCGCACAGAAGACGGCCTGCAGGCCCTCGTCACACCGCCTGCCACGCTGGCGCGGCCGGATCGTTATCGCAGCGGCGGTTATCTCCAGCGGCTTCCGGCAGACCCGTGGGGCAATCCCTATCAGTACGCGTTCCCCGGTACGAACGGCCGCTTCGACATTTTTTCGTTCGGCGCGGACGGCAAGCCGGGCGGGGAAGGGGATGATGCCGATCTCGGCAACTGGCAGAATTAGCGCCGAGCGCGGCTTCACCCTCGTCGAGATGATGGTGGTGCTGGCGATCGTCGGGCTGATGACGGCGGTCGTGGTAGTGAATCTGCCGTCTTCGGAATCGACGCTGGCGCGCGAGAGCGAGCGCCTTGCCGCGCGGCTGCTGGCGGCGCGCGATCACGCTATTCTGGCGAACCGCGAGACCTCCGCGATCCTCGATGCGCGCGGCTACCGTTTCGTCGAGCGGCAGGGCAAGACGTGGAAGCCGCTCGCCGACGAACCGCTTGGCGAGGCGGCGTGGCGCGGCGGGACAACGCCCGCGCTCCCTGAAAACGGCGAGCTCCGCGTCAGTTTCGACAGCGTCGGCATGAGCGAGGCGCAGGCGCTGACGCTGATGAACGACGACAAGCGCACCGTCGTGCGCGTGCTTGGCTCGGGTGAGGTGCGGGTCGATGCGGGGGCGTGAGCACGGCTTCACGCTGATCGAGGTCATGGTCGCGATGGCCGTGCTCGGCCTCGCCGTGCTCGCGCTGATCCGCCTCGGCGCCGCCAACGCGCTGACGGCAGGCCGCGTCGAGGACGTGCTCCTCGCCGATATCGTCGCCGAGAACGCCGTCGTCGATGCACTCACCCAGCCCGAGCCGCCTCCGCTCGGCGAGACCAGCGGCACGGTGGTGAACGCCGGCGTGAACTGGAACGTGACGCGGCAGGTCGCGCGCACCGAAAACGCGCGCCTCATCCGCATTTCCGTCGCCGTGCGCGGCCCCGGCGGCGCGGCGGGCGATCTCACGGCCTTCCGGGGCGTTACCGCGCCGTGAGGAACGGCTTCACCCTCGTCGAGACGCTGGTCGCGCTCTTCGTCTTCTCGCTGCTCGCGGCGGCGGCTGTCGTCGTGCTCGGCAACTCCGCCGACGCGCAGCTTCGCCTGTCGGACGTGTCGACGTCGGTGCAGGATTTCCAGCGTCTGCGCGCCGCGCTCCGCGCCGATCTCGCGCAGGCGGCCGAGCGTATGCCGCGCGGCGAAGCGGGGGAGGCGCGTCCGGCATTCGAAGGCGCCGACGGCAACGGGCGCCTGTTCGCATTCGTACGGCGCGGCTGGGAAAACCCTGGCGCCGCGCCGCGCGCATCGCTGCAATATGTCGAATACCGGCTCGAAAACGATGCCATCGTGCGCCGCGCCCGGCCGATGGTGGACGGCGCGGCATTCGGCGAGCCTGCGGTGCTGGCGAAGGGCGTGAGCAGCGTCGATGTCGCCTACCGCGCCGCGCCGGACCCGACACCCGGCGCGGTCGCAACCGCCGATTGGCGCGCGGCATGGGATCCGCTGCAGCCGAGCATCCTGCCGCTCGCCGTCCGCATAGACGCGACCACGGCGCGCTTCGGCGTCGTGCGCCAGCTTTTCCTCACGCAGGTGCCGCTATGAAGCGGCGTATGCGCGAGCGCGGCATGGCGCTGCTCACCGTGCTGATGCTGGTGGCGGTGATGGGCGCGCTCACCGCGACCGCGCTCGAAACCATCAACCGCTCAGTGCGCATGGCGGGCAACAGCCGCGTCGCCATGCAGGCGCGCTACACCGTGCTCGGCGCCGAAGTGATGGCGCTCGAACGCATCGCCGCGCTCGTCAGCACGGCAGGCGAACAATTGCCCGCCGGTTGGAGCGGCCGCGAATTCGTGTTCCCGACGCCCGACAAGACCGGAACCATCCGTGCCCGCGTCTCCGATGGCGGCAACTGCTTCAACCTCAACAGCGTCGCGGACGGCGGCTCTCCCACGACGCTGCGCGCCCGCCCGCGCGGCATCGCGCAGTTCACGGCATTGATGACAACGCTCGGCATTTCCGAAGCCCAGGCGCGCCGCGCCGCCTTCACGCTCGCGGACTGGATCGACGCGGATTCGGTGCCGCTGCCCCTCGGCGGCGAGGATGAAGCCTACACGGGGCTGTCGCCCGCGTACCGCACGGGAAATACGATGCTCGCTGAAGTCAGCGAACTGCGCGCGGTTGCGGGGATCACGCCGGAAATCTATGAAGTCGTGAGACCTTGGGTATGCGCCTTGCCGACAACTGAACTTTCACCGATCAACGTCAACACGCTCGAAGCGGCCCAGGCGCCGCTTCTGACGATGATCCTGCCGGGGCGGCTCACGCCCGATGCGGCGCGTCAGGTGATGGCGGGCCGTCCGGCGGGTGGCTGGACCGACGTTCTCGATTTCTGGGAACACCCCGTGCTCGCGGCGCTGTCGCCGTCGAGCGAGGAGCTTGATCAGGTGAAGCTGACCTCGCGCTGGTTCGCGCTCGAGATCGATATGGAGATGCCGGGCACCGCGCTCACCGAAACCGCGCTGCTCGATGTCTCGCGCGATCGCACGCGCGTTGTCGAGCGCCGCTGGACGGTCGAGGAATGAGCCGCCGCCTTTTCGTTCTGCTCCCCGCCTCGGGGACGGCCCTGCGCTGGCGCACGCAGGGCGAAGACGGGCGCACGCTCGCGTCCGGGCTGCTCGTCGACGATGCCGAGGCGCAGATCGACGAGGACACGCGCGTCACCGCGATCGTGCCGGGCAGTGCCGTGTCGCTGCACTGGGTGGAGCTCCCGGCAGCGTCCGCCGCGCAGGCCGCGGCCGCCGCGCGCCACCTCGCCGCCGATTTCGTCGCTGCGCCGATTGCCGATCAGCACGTCGCGGCGGCGGAAGGCGCGGATACCGCCGGTCGCCGCCTCATCGGTATCGTCGACAAGGGCGTGATGGCGGGCTGGCTCGCCGCGCTCACACACCACGGCCTCGATCCCGACGAGATGGTGCCCGCGCCGCTGATGCTGCCCGTGATCGAGGATGCCGTCAGCACGCTCCGCGCGGGCGACATGCTGCTCGTGCGGGCGCCTGATCTCGCGCTCGAGACAGAGCCCGCGCTTGCCGAAATGCTGATCGGCGGGCGTCCGCTGCGGCCGATCCTGCGCGATATCCTCGATCTTCCTGCCTATCCCGAGGTGCCGCTCAATCTCCGGCAGGGCGAATTCCGCAAGGCCGCCCCGCGTGCGTTCGGCCGTGCCGATATCCGGCGCATGGCGCTGCTCGCGGCAGGCATCGTCGCGGCATGGCTCGGCGCCGATCTCGCGCTCGCGCTGCGCCACCACTTCGCGGCGAACGCGCTGGAGGCGGAGATAAATACGCTCGCCGCGAAAGCGCTGCCGGGCACGGCGATCACCGATCCGGCCTTGCAGCTTCAGCAGCGCTACGCCGCGTCGGCATCCGGTGGCGGTTTCACCGGCATGGCGGCGTCGCTGTTCGGCGCGCTGCAGGCGAGCGGCACGATCCGGCTCGAATCGCTGCGCTACGAGCCGACGGGCGCGATGCGCGCGACGCTGATCGCGCCGATGGGCGCTACTGTCGATCCTGTGAAACAGCGCATGGCGGCGGATGGGTTGAACCTCGTCGAGGGCGCCTCGCGCAGCGGTGACAACGGCCAGCGGATCGATGTCGAGGTGACGCGCCTGTGATGCAAACAGCGTTAACATGGTGGAACGGCCGCGATGCGCGCGAGCAGCGCCTGCTTGGTGTCCTCGGCATCATCGTGCTCGCGATGCTCTTCTGGCTCGTGATCCTGCGGCCGCTCGCGGCGTTCCGGGAAAGTGCCGCCGAGCGCCACGACCGTATCGCCGCGCAGATGCCCTCGGTGCGCGCCGCCGCGGCAGGGATCGCTGCGGAGGGCGGGACCTCCGCCCGCAAGGACGCTCGCGCGGTGCGCGATGTCGTCGCCGCTTCAGCGAGCGCGGCGGGACTCGAATTCACCTCTACCCAGCCAGAAGATGGCGGCGGCGTGCGCGTCGGCATCGCAGCGGTGAAGCCGACCTTCCTGTTCGGCTGGATCGCGGGACTCGAGAAGGACGGTGTCGTCGCGGACCGCGTGCTCGTGCAGCGCAACGACGATTCCACTGTCTCGGCCGAGATCGGCTTTTCGGACAGCGGCGCATGACGGTGCTTCCGGCCCGTACGCTCGCCGCAGTGTTCGCCGCGGCGCTGGTTCTGTTCCTGCTGATCCTGTTCCCGCTGGCGTTCGCGCTGTCGCTGTCGCCGCTCCCGGCGCAGGGCTTCCACGCGCGCAGCGTTTCGGGCTCGATCTGGTCCGGGCACGCGGCGGGTGCGGGGTTCGGAAGCGCCTCGCTCGGCGATCTGCGCCTGTCGCTCTCGCCGCTCGCGCTTCTCACCGGCAAGGCGCGTTTCCGTTTCGCGCCAGAGGCGGAAGGAGCCGCGCCCGTCGGCGCGCTTGAGGCTGCGCGCGGCGCCTTCTCCGCCGAGGGCGTCACAGCTGCCATTCCGATGCCGCCGCTCGTGCCGGGCATAGCCGCGACGCTTTCGCTTCAGGATTTCAGCGTTGCCTTTGCGGACAAGGTCTGCCGCACCGCATCAGGCGCCGTCTCTGCCGACGTGCGGATGGAGACGTCCAGCATGTCGCTTGCGGGCACCGCGACCTGTGCCGATGGGCGCCTGCTGCTGCCGCTCACGGGGCGCACCCCGGCGGGCGATGCGAGCCTCTTCGTCCACGTCGCGGGCGATGCTGGCTACACCTACGAGATCAAGGTCGCGGGCGCGCCGGACACCGATGCCGGCCTGCTCGCCGCGGGTTTCGTGCGCGAAGGCGGCAATCTCGTGCTGCGCGGAGAGGGGCGCCTGCAATGAAGCGCGCCGCGATTCTGCTCGGCGCGCTGGCCGCTGCGTCCTGCGGCGGCGCGGGCGGTCCGGCACCGCGTCCGCTGGCGACCAGCATTTCCGCTGAACGTCCGCTCGCCGAGTTGCCGCAGCAGGAGCTTCAGCAGGGGCAGTGCGGCATGGCGCTCTGGCAGCGCACCGAGCCCGCGCGCCGCATCGCTTTCGTTCTGGATGAGCCGGCAACGATCCGCATCGTCGATGGCGGCAAGGTCATCGTGTTCGCGCGCACCGCGTCGGAAGGCGACCCCATCGTCCGCCACGCCTCCGTTCAGCGCTTCGCGGGCGCCGGGCACAGCATCGCCATCGATGTTCGCATCGAGCAGCGCGAAGGCCTGCTTGCGGGCGCCATCATTCCGCAAGGCACGCTGACCTGGCAGTCAGCGCGCGGTTCGGTCGTGCTTCCGGTCTTCGGCCTGATCGGCTGTCGTTAGTTGCGGGCGGCGGTCGCTGTCGTCTGCAGCGCTGATTTCGCGACCGCGTGGGCTGAGACGACGCTGCCGTCTGAAAGCACGAGCTGCATGTCGTCTTCTTCCAGCACCTTCGCATAAAGGTCGCGCGCGGCGAGATCGCGCTCGGTCACGCGGTAGATCTGCGCGAGGTTGAGCAGGCGGGCGGGATCGTCCGCGTTCGTCCGCGACAGTTGGGTTTCGGCCTTCTGCCAGTCGCCCTTGGTCATCGCGGCGTAGCCGAGCGAGCCCGGCGCGTAACCGATTTCGGCCTGCTGGGTGGGCGACGTGGTGCAGCCGGCAAGGAGCGCGGCGGCGGTGGCGGCAAACGCAAGTTTCATAGCGACACTCCCTCGGTACTGGTCCCCCGGTTCATGCGACTCAGGAACCCCTCTTTGCTCGAACATTACAATTTTGTGACAGTCTCGTAAATGAATTATTACAGTTTTGTGACAGTGCGTGACCGGGGCTAAAAATGGAGCCGGAAAACAGAGCTAGGCGGTACACAAGACTTTGTATTTTGTTTGGTAAGGTCTGTTCGCGCATAGAGCGGTGCCATGAAGCCCCTGACCCATCTCGATCGCCTTGAAGCCGAAAGCCTGCACATCTTCCGCGAGGTCGTCGCGGAGTGTGAGAAGCCGGTGATGCTCTATTCCATCGGCAAGGACTCCGCCGTGATGCTGCATCTGGCGAAGAAGGCGTTCTATCCGGCGCCGCCGCCGTTCCCGCTGCTGCATGTCGACACGACGTGGAAGTTCCGCGCGATGTACGACCTGCGCGAAAAGTCCGCCGCAGACGCAGGCATGGAGCTTCTCGTATGGCATAACCCCGAGGCGAAGGCGCGGGGCATCAACCCGTTCGATCACGGCTCGGCGCTGCATACCGACATGTGGAAGACCGAAGGCCTGAAGCAGGCGCTCGACCACTATGGCTTCGACGCGGCTTTCGGCGGCGCGCGCCGCGACGAGGAAGCGAGCCGCGCCAAGGAACGCATCATGAGCTTCCGCACGTCGACGCACCGCTGGGACCCCAAGAACCAGCGCCCGGAGCTGTGGAACCTCTACAACGTCCGCAAGAACAAGGGCGAAAGCATCCGCGTGTTCCCGATCTCGAACTGGACCGAGCTCGACATCTGGCAATATATCCATCGCGAGAACATCCCGATCGTGCCGCTGTATTTCTCGGAAGAGCGCCCCACGGTACGCCGCGGCGACCTGCTGCTGATGGTGGACGACGATCGCTTCCCGCTCGCCGAGGGCGAAACGCCCGAGATGCGCTCGATCCGGTTCCGCACGCTCGGCTGCTATCCGCTGACGGGTGCGGTTGAAAGCCGCGCGGCGACGCTGCCTGAGATCATCCAGGAAATGCTGCTCACCACCACCTCCGAACGGCAGGGCAGGGCAATCGATCACGATCAGGCCGCCTCGATGGAAAAGAAGAAGCAGGAGGGGTATTTCTGATGGCCCTCGAAGTTTACGGCTCCTCGGACCTTATTGAGCGCGACATCGAAGCGTACTTGGAGCAGCACGAAAACAAGTCGCTGCTGCGTTTCATCACCTGCGGCTCGGTGGATGACGGCAAATCGACACTGATCGGCCGGCTTCTCTATGACAGCAAGATGATCTTCGAGGATCAGCTCGCGAAGCTCGCGGCGGATTCGAAGACGGTCGGCACGCAGGGCGGCGCGCTCGATTTCGCGCTGCTGGTGGACGGCCTCGCCGCCGAGCGCGAGCAGGGCATCACCATCGACGTCGCCTACCGCTTTTTCGCGACCGACAAGCGCAAGTTCATCGTCGCCGATACGCCCGGCCACGAGCAGTACACGCGCAACATGGTGACGGGCGCCTCCACGGCGGACCTCGCCATCATCCTCATCGATGCGCGCAAGGGCGTGCTCACGCAGACGCGCCGTCACACCTACCTCGCGCACCTGCTCGGCATCCGGAACCTCGTGCTCGCGGTCAACAAGATGGACCTCGTCGGCTACGACCGCGCCGTCTTCGATCGCATCGTGCTCGATTACCGCGCCTTCGCGACCGAGATCGGCATCACGCGCTTCAAGGCGATCCCGATTTCCGGCCTTGGCGGCGACAATATCGGCAGCCGCAGCGAGAACACGCCGTGGTACGAAGGGCCGAGCCTCGTCGAGCATCTGGAAACCGTCGAGGTGGACGGCACCGCGCGTCAGGCGGGGCCTTTGCGGTTGCCGGTACAGTGGGTGAACCGTCCCGATCTCGATTTCCGTGGGTTTGCGGGGCAGATCGCTGCCGGAAGCGTGAAGCCGGGCGACGCCGTCCGCGTTGTGCCCTCGGGCAAGACCTCCAGCGTGGCGCGCATTGTCACGGCAGGCGGCGACCTCGATGAAGCTGTCGCGGGCCAGTCGGTCACGCTCACGCTTGCCGACGAGATCGATTGCTCGCGCGGGGACGTTATCGTCTCGGCGGACTCGCCGCTCGAAGTCGCCGACCAGTTCGAAGCGACGGTTGTCTGGATGTCGGACGCGAAGATGCTGCCCGGCCGCCCCTATTGGCTGAAGCTCGGCACCACCACCGTCTCCGCGACGATCACCGAACCCAAGTACGAGGTGAACGTCAACACGCTGGAGCGCCTCGCCGCGAAGACGCTCGATTTGAATGCCATCGGCGTCGTCAACATCGCGCTCGGCAAGCCGATCCCGTTCGCGCCCTATGCGGAGAGCCGCGAGCTCGGCGGCTTTATCCTCATCGACCGTATGACGAACGCCACCGTCGGCGCGGGCCTCATCCACTTCGCGCTCCGGCGCTCGCAGAACATCCACTGGCAGGCGGCGGACATCACGCGCGAGGCGCACGCCGCGCAGAAGGCGCAGCAGCCGAAGCTGCTCTGGTTCACCGGCCTCTCGGGCGCGGGCAAGTCGACGATCGCCAACCTCGTCGAAAAGAAGCTGCACGCCCTCGGCAAGCACACCTTCCTGCTCGACGGCGACAACGTCCGCCACGGTCTCAACAAGGACCTCGGCTTCACCGAGGCCGACCGCGTGGAGAACATCCGCCGCGTGGGCGAGGTGGCGAAGTTGATGACGGACGCGGGCCTCATCGTGCTCACCGCCTTCATCTCGCCGTTCCGCGCGGAGCGGCAGATGGTCCGCGCCATGCTGCCCGAAGGCGACTTCATCGAAGTGTTCGTCGATACCCCGCTCGCCGAAGCCGAGAAGCGCGACGTGAAGGGTCTCTACAAGAAGGCCCGCGCCGGTCAGCTCCGCAACTTCACCGGCATCGACAGCCCCTACGAGGCCCCGGAAAGCCCCGAAATCCGCATCGACACCACCAAGCTTTCGCCGGAAGCCGCGGCGGATGCCATCGTGGAACGGCTGCTCAAGGCCTGATCTTCTGCGGACCCTGTCCGATTGAAGGGCGGACCCGGCGGCCTCGACCTGCCATGTCTAACGCCGATTCGACGTTGGAAGGCTGATGCATGAGGGATGATCCGCGCCGCCGGGATTTGGCCGCCTATCCGTTTCGGATCGAAATGGTGCCACGCTTCGGCGACATGGACCTCAACCGGCACCTCAACAATGTGGCGGTCGCGCGCTTCTATGAAGAGGGGCGCGTCCGCTTTCATTTCGATCTGCACCGGCGGCCGGGGCTTGAACGCTTCCGGGGTTTCATCGCGCACCTCGCGATCGATTACCTCGCGGAAGGGCACTGGCCCGATCCGGTCGAGATCGGCGTCGGCGTCGTTCACATCGGCGGGTCATCCTACCGGCTCGGCCTCGCCATGATCCAGCGCGGCGCCTGCATCGGGCTTTGCGATTCGGTGCTCGTCCACCGCGACGAACACGGCAACGCGCCGTTGCCGCCGCTGCTACGCGAGGCTCTGGAGAGCCTTCGCCTCCGGGCCGAATGAGCGGCGCGAGAGCCACCAGAAACGCGCGAGCAGGAAGCCCGACGAGATGACGCTGGCGATCACCACCGACCAGACGAGGCCGATCAGGCCCATGCCGAGCGACAATCCCAGCACGTAACTGAGCGGCAGCATCACACCTGCGTAGCTGATCGTGTGGGTGAGCGTAGGCAGCCACACATCGTCGCGCGCGCGCAGCGCGTTCGCGGCGACGACCTGCAGCCCGTCCGCAACGAAGAACAGCGACGAAAGCGCCATCGCCGGCACCGCGAGCACGACGAGCGCGGGATCGGTCGTGTAGGCGCTTACGATCGTTTCCGGCAGCAGCGCGACAATCGCTGCGATCACGACGAGCGCCGATCCGGTCGCCGCGAAGCCCTGCATTCCCGATCGGCGAACGGCGGCGGGTGAGCGTTCACCGAAGCCGCGCCCCACGAGAACGGCGGTCGCCGAGGCGAAGCCGAGCGGTACCATGAAGACGATCGCGGCGACGTTGAAAACCACCGCCCATGCCGCCGCCTCCAGCCCGCCGAGCAGGCCCGCGATGGCGTTCATGCCCGCAAAGGCGCTGGTTTCGACGAACAGCGAGGCGGCCGACGCGCCGCCGATCCAGATCAGCGGTTTCCATCCCGGCGCACCGGGCGCAGCGGCGAAAAGGCCATATTTCCGGCGCGCGTCGGACCACAACACGAGATAGGCGGCAAGTCCCAGGACGAGCGCGGTGCGCGCGATGAACGTCGCGGTCGCCGAGGCTACGGCGCCTTCGACCGGAAACGGCGAGGTGCCCGGCACCAGCCAGAGGTTCGCCGCAAGATTGACGATGTTCGCACCCCACATCAGCGCCGCGGCGGGGCCTGGGCGCCCGAGCGCCTCCAGCCAGAAGGTGAGGGCGATCGCGAGCAGGTAGGCAGGCGTCGAGAGCGCGAATGTGCGGGCGACCGCCGCCGAACCCTCGGCAAGCGCGGGTTCGAGCCCGATGGCGTGCATCGCCGGCCCGGCGCCCACCCAAAGCACCGCACCGAAAATAACACCCACCGCTGCGGCGAAGATCAGCCCGCGCCGCAGCACTGCGCCCGCATCCTCGGGGCGGCCCTCGCCGATGCGCTGCGCCGTCAGCACCTGCACGCCCGTCAGCAGCCCGACGCCCGTCGTCAGCGCGATCATCGTCGGCGCCCAGCCGAGCGCGTGATAGCCGAGTTCGATCGAGCTATGGTGCCCCACGACGATCGCGTCCGTTAGCCCCATCATCATGATGCCGAGGCGCGACAGGATCACCGGCGAGGCAAGCGCCAGCAGTTCGGAGAGGCTTCCGCGCGCGGCGGTGTGTGTCTTCAGCATGATCATTGAACCGGTTTCAAAACAGCCGGCCCGGATACGCGAAACCGATGACATTGGCGAGTGCATCCGTGTACGATGGCGTCGTACAAGGCGAGGGTGCGTTGAAGGAGGCCCTGTTGGTGCTGAAAGTCGGTCAGGGACATGGCATGTCGGCCGCGCGCCTCGCGCGGATCGACGATTTCCTGGAGCAGACATATGTCGCTTCGGGCAAGATGCCTGGCACGCTCACGCTCGTTGCGCGCCGGGGCGAGATCGCCCATGTCGGCGTGCGCGGCCTTGCCGATCGCGAACGCGGCACGCCGGTCGCGGAGGACACGATCTTCCGCATCTATTCGATGACGAAGCCGGTCACGTCGGTCGCGTTCATGATGCTGGTGGAGGAGGGGCGTGTCGCGCTCGACGATCCCGTGCACCGCTACATCCCGGAATGGAAAGACCTCGGGGTCTTCGCGGGCGGCATTGACAAGCTCGGGTTCCAGACGGCGGTGCCCGCCCGGCCGATGCTCGTCGTCGATCTGCTGCGTCACACCTCGGGCCTCACCTACGGTTTCCAGAACCGCACCAACGTGGACGCCGCCTACCGCGCGCGCGGCATCGGCGAGATCGAGAAGGGCACGATCACGCTCGCCCAGATGATCGCGGGGCTTGCCGAGCTGCCGCTCGAGTTCTCGCCGGGCGATAAGTGGAACTATTCGGTCGCCACAGATGTGATCGGCTATCTGATCGAGCGCATCTCCGGGCAATCCTTCGAGGATTTCCTGCGCGAGCGCCTGCTGACGCCGCTCGGAATGATCGACACAGACTTTCAGGTCCGCGCGGGCGAGGCGCATCGCCTCGCCGCCTGCTACGCGCTCACCCCGAACGGCCGCACCATCCTGCAGGATGACCCCGCGCTTTCCGGCTTCCTGAAACCGCCCGCGTTCGTTTCGGGCGGCGGCGGCCTCGTCGGCACCGCGCACGATTACCTGAAGTTCGCGCAGATGTTGCTGAACGGCGGCGAGGCGGATGGTCGCCGCTACATCAGCCGCAAGACGCTCGACCTGATGACCGCGAACCACCTGCCGGGCGGCGTCGATCTGCCCGCGCTGTCGGTCTCGCTGTTCTCGGAGGCGAACTACAACGGCATCGGCTTCGGCCTCGGCTTCGCGACGACGATGGACCCGGCCAAGACGATGATCCCGGGCTCGGCCGGCGACTATTTCTGGGGCGGCGCCGCCTCCACGGCGTTCTGGATCGATCCGGTCGAAGACCTCATCTGCATCTTCATGACACAGCTCATCCCCTCATCGTCCTACCCCGTCCGCCGCGAACTCAAGACGATGGTCTACGCCGCGATCGAGGATTGACGCGCAGGGAGCCACTCCTCTGAGAGGCGATTGTACCGCTTGCAAACCCGCGGTTGGCGCTGCGGCTCCTCTACACACCCGTCATACCGGCGTAGGCCGGTATCCATGGGGCCGTGGTTATGGGCCCCGGCCTTCGCCGGGGTGACGAGGGGAAGTTTGCAATCGACATACCCCCCGAAGAGGAGGGGAGGAAGAAGCCTTACGCCGCTTCCCCGAACGCCAGCGCCTCGTAGCGCTGCAAATGCCAATCCGTGTTCCCGAACTGGCTTTCGATCATCGTCGCACGTTTGAAGTAGTGGCCGATCGCGAGTTCGTCGGTCATGCCCATGCCGCCGTGGATCTGGATGGCTTCCTGTCCACTCAGCGTCAGCCCCTTGCCGATCTTCGCCTTGGCCATCGAAACGGCGGCGGGATCGGGGAGTTTCAGCGTTGCCATCAGCGCCATCGATGCCGCCTGCTCGGCCTCCATGAACATGTCGACCATGCGGTGCTGCAGCACCTGGAACTTCGAGATCGGCTGGCCGAACTGCTTCCTTTGCTGGGCATAGTCCTGCGTCTGCCGGTGGAGTTCGTGCAGCACGCCGACGGCTTCGGCGCAGAGCGCCGTCGTCGCCTCGTCGATGATCCGGCTGACGAGCGGGAAGGCGCCGTCGGTCTCGCCGAGCAGCGCTTCGCCGGGCACTTCGGCGTTCTCGAAATAGACCTCGGAGGCGCGGCCGCCGTCCGCGGTCGGGTAGTCCCGCCGCACGACGCCCTTCGCGCCGTTCTCGATCAGAAACAGGCTCACGCCGGCCTGCTCGCGCTGCCCGCCGCCGGTGCGCGCGGTGACGATCAGGTGGCTCGCGAACGGCGCATCGCGCACCACGGCCTTGTGCCCGGAGAGCGTCCAGCCGCTGCCGGACCGCTTCGCGCTCGTCGCGATGTTCGCCGGATCGAAACGCCCCTTGGGTTCCGCCCACGCGAACGCCGTCGTCAGCGTTCCCGCGATGATGCTTTCCACAAGGTCCGTGCGGCCGGTCTCGCGCGCGAAGCCGCCCCCGATCACCACCGTTGAAAGATAGGGTTCCAGCACCAGCGCCTTGCCCAGTTCCTCCATCACGATCATGTTCTCGACCGCGCCGCCGCCGAGCCCGCCGAGGCTTTCGGCAAAGGGCGCCGCGAGGATGCCGAGTTCTTCGGCGAAAGCCTTCCAGATATCGGGCGACCAGCCGTCCCCACGCGAAATCTTCATGCGCGTTTCGTGGTCGTAGCGGTCGGCAAGGAAGCGCGCGAGCGTATCGCGCACCATCGTCTGCGTTTCGGTGTAGCTGAAGTCCATTGTCTTGCCCCTACAGCCCGAGAACCATCTTTGCGATGATCCCGCGCTGAATTTCGTTCGATCCGCCGTAGATCGAGGTCTTTCGCATGTTGAAATAGGTCGGTGCGGCGCGCAGCGCGTATTCGGGGCCGATGGCGTGCTCGTTGTCGCTGTCTCCGAAGCCGCGGAACCAGGGAGCGCCGTAGTGGCCCACCGCTTCCAGCGTCAGCTCGGTGATGCGCTGCTGGATCTCGGTGCCCTTGATCTTGAGGAGCGAGGATTCCGCCCCCGGCGGCTTTCCGGCCGCGAGTGCCGCCAGCCCGCGCAGTTCGGTGAATTCGAGCGCGGCGAGGTCGATTTCCAGCTCGGCGATCTTGCGCTTGAAGAACGGGTTCTCGATCAGCGACCGGTCGCCGTCCAGCTCGGTCGCCGCGATCGCGCGCAGCTTCTCGATGCCGCGCTTGGAGCGCGCGACGCCCGCGATGCCGGTGCGCTCGTGCGCGAGCAGGAACTTGGCGCAGGTCCAGCCCTTGTTCTCTTCATGCACGCGGTTTTCCACCGGCACGCGCACGTTTTCCAGCCACACCTCGTTCACCTCGTGCTCGCCGCCGAGCGTGATGATCGGGCGCACGGTGATGCCGGGCGTCTTCATGTCGATGAGGAGGAAGGAAATGCCCTCCTGCGCCTTCACCGAGGCATCGGTGCGGACGAGGAAGAAGCCCCAGTCGGCGTGCTGCGCGAGCGTCGTCCACGTCTTCTGGCCGTTCACGATATAGTGGTCGCCGTCGCGCTCGGCCTTGGTGCGCAGCGAGGCGAGGTCCGATCCCGCGCCCGGCTCCGAATAGCCCTGGCACCACCAGTCCTCGCCCGAAAGGATGCGCGGCAGGAAGCGCGCCTTCTGCTCGGGCGTGCCGAACGTGTAGATCACGGGGGCGACCATGCTGATGCCGAACGGCAGGATGGGGACCGTGTCGGCGCGCGCCAGTTCTTCTGAAAAGATGTAGCGCTGCGTCGCGCTCCAGCCCGGCCCGCCGTATTCGGTCGGCCACGCGGGCGCGACCCAGCCTTTCTTGCCCAGAATCCGGTGCCACGAGAGATAGTCTTCCTTCGACCATTCCTCGCCCTCGTCGAGCTTGCCCTTCAGGTTTTCGGGATAATTCTCGTCGATGAAGCGGCGCACCTCCTCGCGGAAGGCGGCGTCTTCGGGGCTGAACGACAGGTCCATTGTATCCTCCTCAGGCGGCGTTGGCGGTCGTTGCCGCCGGCCGGTCTTTGCGCCGGTTTTGTCCGGCTTTCAGTTCATGCGCGATCTCGCGTTTATAAACGTCGAAATCCACCTGCATCGTGTGGCGGCGCGAGGCGTAATAGTGGCCTTGATGCCGGGTCTCGTCCTCGCCGATCATGCGCCGCATCGCGTTCGCATCCGGTAAACCATAGGCGCCGGTCAGCCACGCCGCGAGCAGCTTCGATTGCTGCTCGGCGAGGTTCACCAGCGTCGGCAGCGACTGCGCGAGCCCCATGAACCACAAGTCCGTCCGCTCTGGCCTCACCATGCGCTTGAAAAGCCCGATGTGGTTGTCGACGACTGGCGCGTCGGCATCGCTCAGGAACGGGAAGGAAATCTGGTAGCCGGTCGCATAGACGATCGCGTCGATCGCCTCGCTGCTGCCGTCTTCGAAGCGCACGCTGCCGCCTTCGAATGACGCGATGTTCGGCTTCACCGTGATGTCGCCCGATCCGCAGCGCAGCAGGAATTCGGAGCTGACCGTGGGGTGCGCTTCGAGCGGGGCATGATCGGGGGCGGGGAGGCCGTAGCTCTCCATGCTCCCCACCGCGCGTTTAACTACGAACGCGGCGAGGCGGCGCTTGAGGCCGATCGGCATCCATTCGGGCAGCGCCTGCTTGTCCGAAGGTTTGCCGCCGAGATACTTCGGCAGCACCCACACGCCGCGGCGCGCAGCGACGAACAGCTTCGCCGCCATCGGCCGCTGCGAAAGTTCGGAGGCGATATCGACCGCGCTGTTGCCGAGCCCGACGACGAGCACGCGCTTCCCCACCATGTTCACGGGTTCGAACGGCGTACGGTAGTCGTGGCTGTGGATCTGTGCCCCGTCGAAGGGACCGGGAAAGGCCGGGATATTCGGTTTCCAGTGATGCCCGTTCGCAACCACCAGCACGTCGTAGCGGCGCGTTTCGCCGCCGGCGGTCACCTCCCAGCCGCTGCCGTCGAGTGGCCGGCACGCCGTCACCTCGGTGTTGAAGAGGATGCGCTCGCGCAGCCCGAAATGGTCGACGTAGGCGTTGAAGTAGCTGTCGATCAGGCTGTGGTGCGGGAAGTCCGGCCAGTCCGCCGGAACCGGGAAATCCTCGAACTGCAGCCGCGTTTTCGAGGTGTCGATGTGCAGGGACTGGTAGCAGGCCGAAACGCCGTTCGGGTTGCCATACGCCCAGTTGCCGCCGACGCGGTCGGACTTTTCGAAGATGTCGAAGGCAATGCCGTGGTCGGCGAGCCGCTTGGCGGTCGTGAAACCGCTGCAACCGGCGCCGATGATGCAGACCTTTGGTGCGGAGGCTCCCATGCCCCCAAATTCGGGTGAGGCGCCCGAAGCGTCAACTCACCCGAATCAATAGGGGGGCCTTGGTTAACCGAGGATCGAACGCAGCATCCACGCGGTTTTCTCGTGATACTGCATCCGGCCGACGAGCAGGTCGACCGAGACCTCGTCGCCCGCATCTTCCACGGTCGAGAAGATCTTCCGCGCCGTGCGCGCGACGGCCTCGTGACCCTCGGCGAGCTGCTTCACCATCTCCATCGCTTCGGGCGGCTGCTCGGGCGCTTCCTTGATGCTGGTGAGCTTGCCGAACGCGCTATAGCTACCCGGCGCGAAATGGCCGAGCGCGCGGATGCGTTCCGCGATCTCGTCGGTCGCCAGCCACAGCTCGTTGTACTGCGTCTCGAACATCGTGTGCAGCGAGTTGAACATCGGACCCGTGACGTTCCAGTGGAAGTTGTGGGTCTTCAGGTAGAGCGAATAGGTGTCGGCAAGAACGTGGGCGAGGCCGTCGGCGATCTTGGCGCGGCCAGCCTCGGGGATGCCGATGTGGGATTCAGTGTCGGACATGATGTTTCCTTTCGTCGCTGCATACTCGTGGAAATCGGAAACCACCGCCAATGGATTATGTCATTGACTGCAATCAAAAACTTCAATCAGCCGAATTGGTTTCAGGCTTTTTCCAGCGTGCACTGCAGCGGGTGCTGGTTCTGCCGCGCGAAATCGAGCACCTGGTTCACCTTGGTTTCGGCGACCTCGTAGGTAAACACGCCGCACAGGCCGACGCCTTTGTGGTGGACCTGCAGCATCACGCGCGTCGCATCCTCGGTGGACATGCGGAAAAAGCGCCGCAGCGTTTCCACCACGAATTCCATCGGCGTGTAGTCGTCGTTCAGCATCAAGACCCTGTAAAGCGCAGGCTTTTTGGTCTTGGGCTTGGTCTTGGTCGCGACGCCGGTGTCCGTGCCGGAACCGTTCCGGTCGTCTGACTCGCGATCAGTCATTCATCCGCTCACTCACGAGGTTTCGCACTGCGTCATGATATTGCAGGTACGGCAGCGATAACAAGACCATGAACGAAAAGGGCGGCCGCAGATGCGACCGCCCTTCCGATACCAATGTCTGGCGCAGCGCTTACTTGGCGACAGCGGCCGTCTTGAACTTGTCGGCCGCAACCGCGAAGCGGCTGGAGATCGGCTCGAACACGTCGTTCGAAAGCTTCACGAACGCTTCGGTCATCTTGCTGCTGTCAGCGATGAACTTGTCGAACTGCGTGCGGGCGAAATCGCTCTGCAGCTGAAGCAGCTCGTTGGCGCTCTTGGCAGACGAGAACGACTTGAACGCCGTCGTCGCGGCTTCGCCGTTCTTCTTGGCGAGTTCGATCGCCGACTGCGTCAGCGTCTCGAAGCCCTTCGCGGCGATCTTGCCGGATTCGACGAACGCTTCCACGTTCTCGCGCGTGAAGCTGCCCAGCTCCTCGGCGGCCTTGGTGCTCTTGTCGAGCGCTTCGCGCGTCTTCGTCTGGAACTGTTCGACAGCAGCCTTGCCCTGCGCCATCGCGGTTTCGGTCTGCTTCTTCACGTTTTCATTGATCGTCATGATTACTGCCTTCTGCTTCGGGGGGACGCTGGCCTTCGCGGATACGGCTGCGGGGGCCACTGTTTTTGGTTTGGGTTTGGCTTTCGGCGTCGGCGCTTTCGCGACCTTTGCCTCAACCTTGGCGGGGGCCGGCTTCACCGGCTTCGCCACGACCTTCGCGGCGGCCTTGGGGTTCACCTTCGGCTTCGCGGCAGGGGTGGGCGCGGCGGCTTTCGGTGCCGGTTTCGCTTCAACCTTAACGGCGGGTGCGGCTTCTGCCTTCGGAGCGGCGGCAGGCTTCGCCGGCGCCGCGGTGACGGGTTCCACTTTCACTTCCACCTTTGCTGCTTCAGCCATCGTGACCTCCAGAGGGACACCTTATGCTGCACTGCAACATAGGGACGTCCGCCCGACTCGTCAAGGCTTTTTGTGCACTGCAACATAAGTGAAATGTGAGGCCCGCTCAGGGCCTGATCAAACTCAGTGCCCGGTCAGCGTCGCAAGGCCGGATGCGGAGAGTTGCGCGTTGATCGCAGCGACAAGCCGATCGAGCGCTTCCGCCGAAACCGCCTCCGCGCGCGCGACGAGCACGTCCTGCGTGTTGGAGGCGCGCAGCAGCCACCAGCCGTCGGGGGTGTTCACACGCGCACCGTCGGTGCGGTTCACGTCCGCGCCGCTTGCTTCCAGCCGCGCCAGCACTTCGTCGATCACGGCGAACTTGCGTTCCTCGGGGCAGGGGAAGCGCAGTTCGGGCGTGTTCACCATCGCGGGCATCGCGCCGCGGAGGTCCGTGAGCGACTTGCCGCTCCGATCCACCGCGCCGATCAGCCGAACGGCGGCATAGATCGCATCGTCGAAGCCGTAGTAGCGGTGCGCGAAGAAGATATGCCCGCTCATCTCGCCCGCGAGCGGCGCGCCGGTTTCCTTCATCTTCGCCTTTATGAGCGAATGGCCGGTCTTCCACATCAGCGGCTTGCCGCCGAGATCGGCGATGCGATCGTAGAGCGCCTGGCTCGCCTTCACGTCGGCGATGATCGTCGCGCCCGGCACGTCCCGCAGTACGTCTTCGGCGAGGATCATCAGCAGCTGGTCGCCCCAGATGATGCGCCCGGTGCTGTCGATCGCGCCGATGCGGTCGCCGTCGCCATCGAAGGCGAGTCCGAAGTCGAGGCCCTTTTCAGCGACGACACGGCGAAGGTCGACGAGGTTCTTCTCCTCGGTCGGGTCCGGGTGATGGTTCGGGAAATTGCCGTCCACATCGGTGAACAGAAGGTGGTGCTCGCCCGGCATAGCGGCGGTCAGCCGCTCGACGATCGGCCCGGCGGCCCCATTCCCCGTATCCCATGCGATGCGGAAGCCATGCGCGGGCACGTCTCCGAGCAGTCGCTGGACGTAAGCTTCGGAAACATCGACTTTGCGGTTCGATCCGATGCCGCGCTCCCAATCGCCCGCCGCCGCCATCGTCCCGATCCCAGTGATGTCGGCGCCGTAGAACGGCCCGTGGCCCAGCATCATCTTGAAGCCGTTGTAATTGGGCGGGTTGTGGCTGCCCGTGATCATCACGCCGCCGTCCGCATCCAGATGGTGCACGGCGAAATAGAGCATCGGCGTTGGCCCCAGTCCGATCCGAAGCGCTTCGCAGCCCGTGTCCTCAAGGCCGCGCACCAGCGCCGCTTCCAGCGACGGCGAGGAATGGCGCCCGTCATAGCCGACCGCGACCTTGGTTCCGCCTGCGCGGCGCACGCGCGTGCCGAAGCCGCGCCCGATCGCGTAGGCGTCGTCCTCGCCCAGCGTTTCGCCGATGATGCCGCGGATATCGTATTCCCGAAGCGATGTCGGGTGGAAGTCGTGCCGGTCCAAGATACTGCCCTTGCTGAAAGAATCGCGAAGCTACGCTCTCAACGCTCCTTAGCGCGAAGATGTTTCAGGAGCGTATCCCTCGCCGCGTTGATCCGTGCCGAGGCTTCGGCGGAGCCGCCTTTGTCGGGATGAACCTCGGCGATCATCCGCCGCCACGCCGCATTGATCTCCACCGCGCCAGCGTCAGCCGAAATGCCGAGCAGCCGTCCTGCCTCCTCGGGCGTGATGTCCTGTCCTGAACGGGGCACGCGCTGGCCCAGCGCCAGCCACACCGTCACGCCGCCAACGATGAGCGCGCCCAGCCATTGTCCGATCAGCAACAGGCGCAGCGCGAGAGCAGCACCCGCGGCGATGCCGATCCAGCGCAGCCGCACCGGTGTCAGCGCACCCGTATACCACAGCGCGCCGAGCGCTCCCGCCGCAAGGGCGAGGACCACGATCATCAGCTGGCGAGGCTCTGTGCTTCCTCGGTTTCGGGGAGGGCAAGGCTCGTGATCAGCTCGCGCAGCTCGTTGCGCGCGGCGATGTGGCTCATGTTCACGTCGTCGATGACGCCGATGTCGAGCAGCGTCAGCCCGCGCGGGAAGAGTTCGCGGTAGATGACGCGTTCGGAAAGGCCGGGCGCGATGCGGAAGCCGATGCGCTTCGAAAGCTCGTCGAGCGCGCCGCCCACGCGAATCATATTCTTCGCGGCGAGCGAGGACATGCGGTTCCGCACCACCACCCAGTCCACCGATCCGCCGTCCGTCTTCGCGCGGGCCTTGCGCGCGTCCCAGATCAGCTCGGCATAGAAGCTCGGGCGCTTCACCTTGAACGTGTCCGGGTCGACCTGCCCGATGAGGTCGAAGTCGACGAAGCTGTCGTTCATCGGCGTGATCAGCGTGTCGGCGCGGCCGAGCGCGACGCGCGAAAGGGGGCTGTCGCGGCCGGGCGTATCCACCACGATCACGTCCACCACCGGTGCCCATGCGTCGAGCGTGGTGCGCAGCAGCGTTTCGCCGTGGCTGTCGTTGTCGTCGATCACTTGCAGGCGCGGCGTCTTGAGGCCGAGGCCATGGCCGTCCGAGAAGCTCTGCCGGTTTTCCATGTAGCGCGTGAAGGTGCGCTGCCGCGAATCGAGGTCGATGGCGGCGACCTTACGGCCGCTGTGCATCAGCGCGACGGCGATGTGGACCGCGGTCGTGGACTTGCCTGTCCCGCCTTTTTCATTGCCAAGAACGATGACATGGGCTTTGGCCATAAACGAACGCGCCCCCGATGGCTGGATTCCGTTTGATGGCGGACTGTTTCATTCACGGGCGCCGGGGAGTCAATCGAGGAGAGGCAAGATTCCGGAGGCTTTCGAAACCGTGCGGACGGTCGCGGCGCTTCGCGCGCGCGTACGCGAGTGGAACGCGGCGGGGCAGAGCGTTGCGCTGGTGCCCACGATGGGCGCGCTCCACGCCGGGCATCTCGCGCTCGTCGCGGCCGGTCTCGCCCGCGCCGACCGGGTCGTCGCCAGCATCTTCGTGAACCCCACGCAGTTCGGTCCGAACGAGGATTTCTCCCGCTATCCGCGCCGCGAGGCGGAGGATGCGGCGGCGCTGGCCGGGGCAGGGTGTCACCTCCTTTTCGCGCCCACGGTGGAGGAAATGTACCCGGCGGGCTTTGCCAGCAGCGTTCAGGTTGCGGGCCTCACCGCCGAGCTTGATGGTGCGCACCGGCCCGGCCACTTCGATGGCGTCGCGACGGTGGTTTCGAAGCTGCTCAATCAGGCCGGTGCCGATTTCGCCATGTTCGGCGAGAAGGATTATCAGCAGCTCCTCACGGTCCGCCGCATGGCCGCCGATCTCGATATCCCGACCGAGATCGTCGGCGTTCCCACCGTGCGCGAGGCGGACGGTCTCGCGCTCTCGTCGCGCAACGCCTATCTCTCGGCGGAGGAGCGCGCCCGCGCCGCGCTGTTCCCCAAGACGCTGATGGCGGCGCGCGACGCGATCCGTGCCGGAACGGCGGTCGAAACCGCGCTCGCGGAGGCCGACGCGGCGCTGCGTGCGGCGGGTCTCGTCCCCGATTATGTCGCGCTTCGCGATGCGGAAACGCTGTTGCCGGTGACCGTTCTTGATCGTCCGGCGCGCATCCTGTCGGCAATAAGACTCGGTTCAACGCGTCTTATCGACAATCTGGCTGTCTAAACGGCCTGAATCGGCCCGCGTTAACTTTTCATTAGCAATTCTCAATAACTATTAACGCCGTTGCAGGAGGCCCGGCGGACATCCTCGATTGTGCAGGATTCCAGCCGTTTGCAGCGGAGCATTCTCGATGCAGGACTGGCTGACGGATGTCATGGAACCCCCGGGGGAGGATCTTCCCGGCCGGGCGATCGATGCCGCGATCCGGCCTGCCGAGCTTCTCGCCCGCGCCGACATCGCGCTCTGCCTCACCGGCGGGGTCGCGGTGGTGATGGGGGCGGAGCCGGTCGGACGCATTTCCGGGCCCCAGCTTGCGCAGGTGCTTGCCCGCGCCGTTGGTGCGGGGGAGCGCGAGGCCCGCAGCGCGCGCGACGAGGTGCGCCGTCTCCGCCGCGACCGCCGGATGCTCGCCGCCAATCTCAGCCATGAACTCAAAACCCCGATCAACGCCATCGCGGGCTACAGCGAACTCGTCGCGCTCGGCCTCGAAAGCGGCCGCACTCATGCCGCCGCCAGCCAGAACGCGGTGATCTGGGAAGCCGCGCAGGGGATGCTCTCGACGCTCGATTCCATTCTCGATCTCGCGCGTATCGAGGCGGACGCCGCACCGCTCGACGAAAGCGAGGTCGATCTCCGCCAGCTCGCCGCGTCCGTGCTCCGTATGCTGGCGACCATGGCCGAAGCACGCGGCGCGAGTGTCGCGATCGAGATGGCGGCTGATCTGCCGTTTCTCCATGCCGACGCGCGGATGCTTCGCCAGATCCTCGTCAATCTCGCCAGCAACGCGCTCAAGTACGGCGGCGAGAAGGTGAAGCTCACCATCGCCGCGCGCGTCGACCGTGCCGATCGTATGCTCATCGAGGTGCGCGACAACGGCTCCGGCATGTCGCCCCGCGCGATGGAAACGGCGATGAAGCCGTTCGCGCGCGGGCACGACGACAAGGGTATGCTCGCCGGCAGCGGCCTCGGCCTGCCGCTCGTCAAGGCGCTCGCGGAGCTGCACGAGGCGAGCTTCAAACTGCTCTCGTCGCCGGGCCGGGGCACCCGTGCCGTCGTCACGATGCCGCCCGGCCGCGTCCGTCTGGCGCACGCTGGCCGTCAGGAGGCCTTCGCGTTCCGCCGGGCCAATTCGCTGTTCGGCTGATTCGCATCAGTGTTTCCGCCATTTTTCGGCGTTAACCATTTCTTGAACAAGGCACGCCAAATCTCCCCACGTTGAGGGGGATTTTCGAATGGCAAGTCATCCAGTCACTGAAGTCCAGTTTCTCCACGCGCAGATGGCGGCGGCGATGGCCGGCCAGCCGGACGCGTACTACGAGCTTGGCGTCGCTTATGCGGTCGGCAGCAGCGGCGTCGACATCGATCTTGTCGAAGCGCACAAGTGGTTCAACCTCGCCGCCATGTCCGGCGACGAGCGCGCCCAGCTTGATCGCAGCGAGGTCGCGGCATCGATGACGCCCGCCGAGGTCGCCGCGGCGCAGCGCGAGGCCCGTGCGTTCCTGATGCAGACACGCCACTAACTTTCGCCCGAATCACTGCAAGCCTGAGAAATCAGGCGCTTGGGGCTTGCAAATAAAGCGAAATGGCCGCTTGCTATACCTGCTGTCGTGAGCAGCAGGGGGACTGGCGCCTTGGCGACGCGGTTGTCTGGAAAAGTATCGGAAATCAAAGCATTTCCCGAAAAGTCTTCCGAGTCGCGTGAAGACGAGCTTGCTTGGCTGCGCGCCGAACTGGCGCGCGAGACGGCGCTCCGCCAGCGTTACGAAACCCAGATCAGGCAATTTTCAGCATCTCTGCCCGTCGTGATCTGGATGGCGGATGCGGATCGTCGCGTCCGTTTCGTCAGCGACAGCTGGTACGCGATTACCGGAACAAGCCCCGATCAGCACGAAAGCTGGGTTTTCACGATGCACGAAGAGGATCGCCTCATCGTGCCGGGCGAAATCCATGCCGCAGCGGAGCGGCAGGAGCGGTTCGCGATCGAATATCGTATCCTGAAAGCCGACGGCACGACCGCATGGGTGCTCAACGTCGGCGCTCCGAAGTTCGATGACCGTGGCCGTTACGACGGCTATGTCGGCGCCGTCATCGATGTCAGCGAGCGCCGCGCCGCCACCGAAACGCTGCAAGGCCTCGAAACGCGGCTTTCGCTCGCACTCGACGGCACCCGCGTCGGCGTGTGGGATTGGGACATCGCGTCGGGCGACATCTGGCTCAGCGACAGCGCGCTCGCGATTCAGGGCTATGCGAGCGAGGAGGTGAAGGGTCACGCCGCGGGCTTCGCCGAATATGTTCACCCCGATGATCTCGCGGAGCTTCTGCGCAGGATCACCGCGTGCCTCAAGGGCGAGCAGCCGATGGTGAACCTGGAGCATCGCCTGCGCTGCAAGGAAGGCGGCTGGGTGTGGGTCGCCGAGCGCGGCCGCGTCGTGGAGCGCGATGCGAACGGGCGTGCGCTGCGCATGATCGGCACGCGCACGGACATGACCGAGCAGCGCGAGCGCGATGATCGCCTGCGCTGGCTCGCCGCGCACGACGTGCTCACCGAGCTGCCGAACCGCGGCCGCTTTCAGGAGCTTCTGCTCGCCGCGATGCGGGAAACGGATGCGCGCGGCGGCCGCATGGCGCTGATGCTTGTCGATCTCGATCACTTCAAGGCGGTGAACGACGGCTTCGGCCACGATGCGGGCGACGCGCTGCTGCGCCGCGCCGCCCGGCGCCTGCGCGATGCGTTTACCGCAGGCTCGGTCGCGCGTCTCGGCGGTGACGAGTTTGCGATCATCCTTCCCGATGCCGGGCGGCACGGCGAGGAGGTGATGGCGCTCGCGGCGCAGGCGGTTCATGCCGGAACGACGAGCGGCGAAGACCCGACGGAAAGCACCGCAAGCGTCGGTATCGCCTTCTATCCCGATCACGCGGAAAACGCCGCCGATCTCGTCAAGGCGGCTGATGTCGCGCTCTACGCGGCAAAGCAGGCGGGCCGGGCCTGCGCCCGGCTCTATGAACCGCGCCGGTAGGGCGTGAAGCTCTCCATCGCGCGGATGTCCGCTGCGATCGCCGGGCGCTCGCGGTCCAGATACTCCTCGATCGCGCGCCTCAGCCCCGGGTGCTCGATATGGTGCGCCGAGGTCGTCACCACGGGCACATAGCCGCGCGCAAGCTTGTGCGGCCCCTGCGCCCCCGCCTCGACGCGGGCGAGGCCATGCGCGATCGCGTAGGCGATGGCCTGGTAGTAGCAGAGCTCGAAGTGCAGGAAGGGCAGGTCGCGCACCGCCCCCCAGTAGCGCCCGTAAAGGCAGTCCCCGCCGATGAAGTTGAGCGCGCCTGCCACGGGCGTGTCGCCGTCCATGGCGAGCACCAGCAGCACGCGCTCCGCCATGCGCTCGCCGATGAGGCTGAAGAACGCGCGTGTCAGATAGGGGCGGCCCCATTTGCGGCTGCCCGTGTCCTGATAGAAGTGCCAGAACGCGTCCCAGTGCGCCTCGCTGATGTCCGCGCCGGAAAGCGCGATGATGCGTAGGCCGCTCTCCGCCGCCTCCCGCCGTTCGCGGCGGATGGTCTTGCGCTTGCGCGAGGCGAGGCTGCCGAGGAAATCCTCGAAGCTGCCGTATCCGGCGTTGTGCCAGTGGAACTGCTCGGTATGCCGGATCAGCCACCCCGCCGCGTCGAACAGCGACACCTGCTCGGGCGCGATGAAGGTGGCGTGCGCGGACGAGATCTGCTGGCGTTCGCAGAACTGCTCGATCCCGGCGATCAGCGCGGGCGCGCAGGCTGCATCCTTCAGCAGCAGGCGAGGGCCGGTCGCGGGCGTGAACGGCACCGCCATCTGATACTTCGGGTAATAGCGCCCGCCCGCGCGCTCGAACGCGTCCGCCCAGCCGTGGTCGAACACGTACTCGCCCTGCGAGTGCGATTTCGCATAGGCGGGCGCGATGCCGAGGATGCCGCCGTCCGCATCTTCCAGCACCGCGTGCGCCGACTGCCACCCAGCGGCGGCAACTGCGCTCCCCGAATCTTCCAACGCAGTGATGAAGGTGTGCAGCGTGAACGGATTATTGTCTCCGGCACAGGCGTTCCAGTCGGGCGCGGAAATGTCCGAGGCCGATGTCACGATCCGGAAAGTCGCCGGCGTGCCGGTCATGCGTGTTCCGGGGCGTCCTCGAAAATGATCTGGTCGGCGTACGCCTGTGCCCGCCCGCGCTCCTCGTCGTCGCGCACCGTCCAGGTCAGCACCGGGCGGCCCTTGCGGCGCTGGCGCTCGGCAAAGCCGAAGGGCAGCGCCTTGATATCGCAGGCGATGAAGTGCGGGCGCGTGGCGCGGGCGGCGAGGTTGCGCGAAAGCCAGCCGCGCAGCCCCGCGTTGCCGCTGCCGTCCTTCGTCACCACGAGCCCGCGCACGGTCTGCGGGCTGTGCTCGCGGAACCAGCGCACGATGCGCGGATCGAACGACATCACCGCCGTCCATCCGTTCGAACCCTCCAGCGCCCGGCGCACCGCACGGCACAGGCTGCCATAGCCGCGCCGTCCCGGCGATTTCACCTCCACCAGCGTCGGCGCGCGGCCGCCGATCTCGCTCAGCACCTCGCGCAGCGTGCGGATCGGCTCATCGGTGCCGGAAAGGCGAAACGCGCCGAGTTCGCCCGTCGTCAGGTCGGAGATGCGCCCCCCGGCGTTGGCGAGGCGCGGCAGTTCCGCGTCGTGAAACACCACCGCGTCCTTGTCCTTGGTCAGCCGCACATCGAGTTCGATGCCGTAACCCGCCGCGATCGCGCGTTCGAACGCCGCCCGGCTGTTTTCGGGCACGCCCTTCGTGTCGTGAAGCCCCCTGTGCGCAAAGGGCTGGCGCGTCAGGAAGTCGAGATCGCGGGTCGTGTTTCGCAGCATCCGGTTCCGTTCAGACCTTAACGGCAATCACGGCATCGATCTCGACCGCAACGCCAAGCGGCAGGGCAGGGACGCCGACCGCGCTGCGCGCGTGCCGTCCCGCGTCTCCCAGAACCTCGACCATAAGGTCGCTGCATCCGTTGACAACCTTCGGCTGGTCAAAGAAATTCGCCGTGCTCGAAACGAATGCGCCGAGCTTCAGCACGCGCTCGATACGGTCGAGGCTGCCGAGTGCGGCCTGCGCCTGCGCAAGAATGCCGATCCCGCAGAGCCGCGCCGTCGCCTGACCGGCCGCAACATCCATGTCCTCGCCAAGCCGTCCGAGCACGAGCGTGCCGTCCTCGCGGAAGGGAATCTGGCCGGAGATGTAAAGCATGTTTCCATGCAGAACCGTCGGCACATAATTGGCCGCGGGCGCGGCGGCTTTCGGCAGCGTGATTCCAAGCTCGGCGAGACGGGCTTCAATACTCATGACCGGAGATTCCCCTTCGTTGCATTCAGGTCGTCAGCGCGCCGCCTGCCGCAGCAGGTACGGTAATGCCTGAGACCAGATATCGATCCGTGCGTGCGCATCGTCTGCGGCCGGGATCAGGGGCCTCAGCTCCGGATCGGCGACCATGTGCAGCCGGTGCACGTGCGGCGCGTCCCGCTTTACCGAACTGTGGTGCGGCGGCAAGTCGTCGATGAACACGGCGGCGTCGCGGCCATGTTCGCGCATCAGCGTGGTGACCGCGGGCCCCTTCGGCCCGTCGTTCACATAGACGGGGAAGGGCATCCCGAGCGCGGCGATCTGCGCGCGCCGGCGGTCGCGGTACGCGTCGCGGATGTTGGTGAGGATGACGATCTCGTAGGGATCGGAAAGCGCGGCCAGCGCCTCGACCGCGCCGTCCACGACCGGCTGACCCTCCATCGCGTCTGCGAAGAAGCCTTCGACGAGCGTACGCACGTCCTTCTTTTCGATGAGGCTGCCGTCCGTCTTGCGCCGGATGTTGCCGGAAAGCGCGAAGCTTTCGAAGTTGAGTTCGAGCGCGTGCGCGGTGTCGAGATAGGTGCGAAACGGTCCCGCGAAGTGCAGCAGCACCTCGTCGCAGTCGCAGATGAGAAGCGGCTTCGTCATTGCCCGAGCGCGCCGCGCGCCGCCGCGAGCCGTGCGGGCTCGGCTCCGATCGCTTCGGCGCAGGCGATGAAGTCGGCCTCGTGCGCGGCAAGGAAATCGAGCGTCGCGCCCAGCACTTCGGGGCTTCCGGCGCGTGCGCGCAGCGTTTCTGCGTCGAGTCCGGTCAGCGCCAGCAGGCGCGGCCCGAGCCGTTCGTCGCTTGCAACCCACGCCAGGGCGTGCAGCGCCATCACTTCGGCCTCCTCGCGGGTTAAGGCTGTTTGGTAAGAGGTCATTAACTCTGGACAATTAGGATTGTATCAACCATTCGCCAAGGCGATTGTTCGGCAGGCCGATCCGCGGGGCCATTATGCGCGGTCAGGTTTGCGAAGAGGGGACCATGCAGAAAACCGTCCTCGTCGTCGAGGATAACGACCTCAACATGAAGCTGTTCTGCGACCTTCTGGAAGCGCACGGCTATCGGACGATGAAAACGCGCGACGGGCGCAGCGTGCCCGATCTGGTGCGCGCGGACCGTCCCGATCTCATCCTCATGGATATCCAGCTCCCCGAGGTTTCGGGGCTCGAGGTCACCGGCTGGCTGAAAAGCGACGAGGCGCTGAGCGACATTCCCGTCGTTGCGGTCACCGCGTTCGCGATGAAGGGCGATGAAGAGCGCATCAAGGCCGGCGGCTGCGAGGCGTATATCGCGAAGCCGATCTCGGTGATGCGCTTTATCGAAACCGTCCGCCAGTACGCCTAGAGCGATCGGGCGGGAAGGGAAGGCGGCGGGGCCGCCTTACTTGATCTTCGCTTCCTTGAAATCCACATGCTTGCGCACGACGGGATCGTACTTGCGGAAGGTGAACTTCTCGGTCTGCGTGCGCGGGTTCTTCTTCGTCACATAGAAGAAGCCGGTGTCGGCCGAGCTGACGAGCTTGATCTTGACGGTTGTTGGTTTGGCCATGGCGCGGCAGTCCTTGCGCTTGATCTCAAGAGTTACAAAAAAGAACGCGGCGTCTGAGCGCCGCGCTTACGGGCGGGCTAATGCCGAAAACGTCCGGCAGAGTCAAGCGGCGTCACAGCATTCTGGCGGCCAGTTCCTTGACGAGACGAACCGCAACGCCTGCCGTCAGCATACCGATATCGCGCTCGGGGTTCAGCTCCACGATATCGGCGCCCACGATCTCGCCCGGCACGCGCGCGATCAGCGTCAGCAGTTCTCGCGTCGAAAGCCCGCCGGGCTCCGGGTGGGAAACGCCGGGCGCGAACGCCGGGTCGAGCCCGTCGAGGTCGATCGACACATAGACGGCCCCCTGGAGCCTTTCCCACGGCACGCGGTCGCATTCGTCGGCGCCCAGCATCGCGCCGCCCGCCGCTGCGCTCCGTGCGCGCTGCTCAGGCGTCGCGCTGCGGATGCCGACCTGCACGAGGTTCGCGATGCAGCCGTCGTCGAGTGCGCGGGCGAAGGGGCAGGCGTGCGACCAGCGGTCGCCGCCCAGCTCCTCGTAGAGATCGGGGTGCGCGTCGACATGCAGCACGTTCACCGGCCCGTGTGCGGCCTTCAGGGCGCTGAGGATCGGATAGGTCACCGAATGGTCGCCGCCGATGCTGAGCGGCCGGCGGCCGGCTTTGAGCGCGGCGGCAACCGTGGCGGCAATGATCGCGCGCGCCTCTGCGGCGTCCTCGGGCAGGTCGGGAAAGTGCCGGTCCCCGAACGCATCTGCAAGATCGACGCCGTCGATACTGTAGGGGCTGGAGGCCTCGCTGAACAGTAAGCCCCGCACGACCGCGGGGGCAAGTGCCGCGCCGCGCGCGTAGGAGGAACTGGCGTCCCAGGCGAATCCGAGCAGGCTCACGGGCATGGCAGCTGCTTAACCGTGTTCTAACGACTTTCCCACTAGGCTCGGGGCATGATCGACGAAGACTTCGAATCGCTGCATCAGGAGCTGTCCGACAAGCTGGAGGATATCCAGCTGCTTCTGCTCGCGGGAAGCCACGGCGAGGTGCGGCGGCAGCTGCATTCGCTGAAGGGGCTCGCGAAGGCTTTCGGCTTCAACGATTTCGCCGCCGAGGTCCACGCCGCGGAGGAAACGCTGACGAACGTCACCACGCTTCAGCCGCGCATCGATCGCATGTTCAGCCTGCTCGACGCGGCGTAGTTCCTACCGTTTCCGCCGCACCTTGCCCGTGCCCTTCGGCAGCGGAGGACGACCCTTGCGCTGCGGCGGCGGCCGCTTTCCGGCGCGCGGCGCCGGCCCATCCGGAAACTCGAAACGCAGCGCGCCGCTGATCGGGTTCGCGTCGGCGAGCCGCAGCTCCAGCCGTTGCCCGACATGGTAGGTCACGCCCGTCGTCAACCCCTCGATGGTCTTGGCGCTCTCGTCGAAGTGGAAGCGCTCCGCGCCCAGCATCGACATCGGAATGAGTCCGTCGCCGCCCACGCCCTCGACGCTCGCGAACAGCCCAAAGCGCGTCACCCCACTGATCCGCGTGCGGACGATCTGCCCCACGTGCTGCGCAAGATAGGCCGCAACGTATCGGTCGATCGTGTCGCGCTCCGCCTCCATCGCCCGCCGCTCGGTCATCGAGATATGCTCGGCGGTGCGGGGCAGGGCGCGCATCTCCTCGTCGGTAAGCCCGCCCTCGCCGAGTTTGTAGGCGCGCACCAGCGCCCGGTGGACGAGCGTGTCCGAATAGCGCCGGATCGGCGAGGTGAAGTGCGCGTAGCTGCCGAGCGCGAGCCCGAAGTGGCCGAGGTTGTCGGTGCCGTAGAAGGCCTGCGCCTGGCTGCGCAGCACCTGCTCGGAAACCTGCTCCAGCAGCGCCGGCTCGGTGATCCGCGCGAGCAGCCGGTTGAACGTCGTCGGCGTCACCACCTGACCCAATGACAGGCTGAGCCCGAGCGACTTCACGTAGTCGCCGAGCGCCACCAGCTTTTCCCGGCTCGGCTTTTCATGCACGCGGTACACGACCGGCGAGGCCTTCGCCTCAAGCGCCTTCGCCGCCGCGACGTTCGCCGCGATCATGAAGTCTTCGATCAGCTGGTGCGCGGGAAGCTGCTCGCGTACCCGGATTTCCGCGATGCGACCCTTCTCGTCGAGGATCACGCGCCGCTCCGGCATGTTGAGCGCCAGCGGATCGCGCCTGTCGCGCGCGGCCTTGAGCGCGGTCCAGGCCGTCCACAGCGGTCGCAACACGCTCTCCGTCAGCGCGTGCTCGATCTTCCCGTCGATCGCGTCCTGCACGGTCTCATAAGCGAGGTTCGCGACCCCGTGCATCACCGCCCGCGTGAAGCGCCACGCCTTCACAGTACCGTCCGCCGCGATCGTCAGGTGGCAGGCGAGCACCGCCTTGTCCGCGTTCGCGTTCAGCGAGCAGGCGTCGGTGGAGAGCGCCTCGGGCAGCATCGGCACGACGCGGTCGGGGAAGTAAACGCTGTTCCCCCGCTCGCGCGCCTCGCGGTCGATCGCGCTGCCGGGCCGCACGTAGAAGCTGACGTCCGCGATCGCCACGATCGCCTTGAAGCCGCCGGGATTGGCGGGATCGTCGTCTGACGCCGCCCACACGGCGTCGTCGTGGTCGCGCGCGTCGGCGGGGTCGATGGTGAGCAGCGGCAGGTTGCGCAAATCCTCGCGGTCCCCCAGCGGCAGTTTCGCCGCTTTCTCCGCCTCGGCCTCGGCCGCTTCGGAAAAGACGTTCGGAATGCCTTTTTCGTGGATCGCGATCAGCGAGAAACTGCGCGGCGCCATCGGGTTGCCGAGCCGCTGGACCACACGACCCGTTGCCCGCGCACCGCGCCCGGATTGCTCTGCGAGCACGAGGTCGCCCGCATCCGCCTCGCCAATATCCGTGATCTTAAGGTCGAAGCGCAGCTTCTTGTCGGTGGGCACCAGGTACCAGCCGGAAGGATCACGCCTCAGCACGCCGAGCAGCGCGTCTTCGGACGACGCGCCGATCTTCTTCATCACATGCGCAAGGTGCCCGCGCCCCGTCTCCTCGATGCGCGCGAGGATACGGTCGCCCATGGCAAGCGCCGCGCGCTTGCGCCCTTCGACGACGCGCACCTTCGGCGCGGGCGTATCGTTCGCCCAACTTTCCGGCACCGCCACGGCGCGCCCGCCTTCGATGCCGACGACCTTCAGCACCGTCACTTTCGGCAGCCCGCCGCCCTTGTGGAACGCACGTCCCGGCCCGCTGTCGAGCAGGCCTTCGTTCGCCATATCCTTCAGCATGGCTTTCAGCAGGATCTTGTCCTGCGCGGTCAGCCCGAAGGCCTTGGCGATCTCGCGCTTGCCGACAGGGGAGGAGGACTCCTCGACGAAGCTCAGGATCTGTTCGCGGGTGGGGAGGCCGGGGGTGGGACGTTTCGCCATTCCCACCCATGTCGGGCCTCGCGCTCCTCGCGGCAAGCCCTTACCGCGTCGAAAGCTTCATCAGCACGAGCCCGCCCACGATCATCAGGGCGGCAAGCACGCGCATCGGGCTGATGCTTTCGCCCAGCACCGCGACGCCAACCAGAAACGCGCCCACCGCGCCGATCCCCGTCCAGACGGTGTAGGCGGTGCCGAGCGGCAGCGACTTCATCGAGATGGACAGCAAGGCGAAGCTCGCGATCATCGCGACGATGGTGACGACGCTGGGCGTCAGCCGCGTGAACCCCTCCGACTGCTTCATCGAGAAGGCCCAGACGATTTCCAGAAGTCCCGCAATTCCAAGATACACCCAGGCCATGACGGCGCTCCTCTTCCAAAGAGCCGGGCCGTCCCGGACTTGATACCCATGAAGGGGGAGGACGTGGCCTCGCGGCGCCTATGTGGCGAGCGGCGAGGGGAGGGTCAAGCCACACATGCCCTGCACCGCCGGAATAGCGCTACCGCAACCGCGCGATGCTGAGTCCGTCCGCCTTGGCGCGGTCCTTCACCGATTCCTCGCTGCGGGTCAGCGCTTTCGCGATGGCTTTCAGCGCCATGCCCTTCTTGGCCAGCGTGTGCAGCTTGTCGATCTCGGCGGCGGTCCAGGGCTGTTTGTGACGTTCGAAGCGTTCAGCCATCGCCGCTACTTCGCCGCCTTCTTCTTCGCGGGGGCTTTCTTCGCCGCCGTCTTGGCCGGCGCCTTCTTTGCCGCGCCGCTCTTCGCCGGGGCCTTCCGCTTGCCCTTGCCTTTCGCTGGGCCTTTGGCGGCCTTCTCGTCGATCATCGTGGCGGCGGCTTCCAGGGTGAGCGCCTGCGGGTCGGTGCCCTTGGGCAGCGTCGCGTTGGTGGTGCCGTCGGTCACGTAAGCGCCGTAGCGGCCATCCATCACCTTGATCGCCGCGCCCGATGTGGGATGCGCGCCGAGTTCCTTCAGGGCTGCGGGCGCCTTGCGCTCGAAGCCCTTCTTCTGCTCGGCAAGCTTCACGACCGCGGCGTTCATGCCGACTTCGAACACCTCGGCGGTCGACGTCAGGCGCGCATATTTGCCGTCGTGCATCAGATAGGGGCCATAGCGCCCGATCGAGGCGGTGATCGGCAGCCCCGTCTCCGGGTGCGTGCCCACCTCGCGCGGCAGCGCGAGCAGCTTCACCGCCATGTCGAGTTCGATCGTCGCTGCGTCCACATCGCGCGGGATGGAGGCACGCGGCGGCTTTTCGCCTTCGCCGCGCTGGATGAACAGGCCAAAGCGGCCCGAGCGGATCGTGATCGGCTCGCCCGCGTCCTCGCCGAGCAGGCGCGGCTGGTCGCCGCCTTCGCCCGTGCCGTTGCCGTTTCCGTTCTCGCTCGCGAACGGCCGCGTGAAGCGGCACTCGGGATAGTTCGAACAGCCGACGAACGCGCCGAACTTGCCGGTCTTCAGGCTCAGCCGCCCGTTGCCGCACACCGGGCAGACGCGAGGGTCTTTCCCGTCGCCGGTATCCGGGAACAGCAGCGGCGCGAGGAACTCGTCGAGCGCCGTCGTCACCTCGGAGGGTTTCAGCTCCAGGATCTCGGAGGTCTTCGGCTGGAAATCCTTCCAGAAGGCGTGCAGCACCGCCGTCCAGTCGATACTCCCGGCCGAAATCTCGTCTAGCTGTTCCTCAAGCCCCGCCGTGAAGTCGTAGCTCACATAGCGCTCGAAGAAGCGTTCGAGGAAGGCGGTGACGAGCCGGCCCTTCTCCTCGGGGTGGAAGCGCTTCTGCTCGATGCGCACATAGGCGCGGTCCTTCAGCACCTGAAGGATGGAGGCATAGGTGGAGGGGCGCCCGATGCCGAGCTCCTCCATCTTCTTCACGAGGCTCGCTTCCGAATAGCGCGGGGGCGGTTCGGTGAAGTGCTGGTCGGCGTGCGCACCTGTGATCGCTGGCGTATCGCCCTTTTCGATCTTGGGCAGGCGCTTGCCGTCCTCGCCCTCTTCGTCCTCGGGGTCGTCGGCGGTTTCCTGATAGAGCGCGAGGAAGCCGGGGAAGATCGTCACCTGCCCGGTGGCGCGAAGGTCGGCGCGGCCGTTCTTGTCCTTCAGGTCCACGGTCGTGCGTTCAAGGTTCGCGGCCGCCATCTGGCTTGCGAGCGTGCGCTTCCAGACCAGTTCGTAGAGCCGGGCCTCATCGCCCGAAAGCCCGGCTTTCGCGGGGCGTCGACGCATGTCGACGGGGCGGATCGCTTCGTGCGCTTCCTGCGCGTTCTTCGCCTTCGTCGTATAGAAACGCGGCTTCTCGGGCAGGTGGCGCCCGGTAAAGTCCTCTGCGATCACGTCGCGCGCCGCGGCAATGGCCTCGGGCGCCATGTCGACGCCATCCGTCCGCATGTAGGTGATGAGCCCGCTTTCGTAGAGCGTCTGCGCGGTGCGCATCGTCTGCGTCGCGGAAAGCCCCAGCTTGCGCGCGGCCTCCTGCTGCAGCGTCGAGGTGGTGAAGGGCGGGGCGGGGTTCCGCGATACCGGCTTCTTCTCGACCGACGCGACCACGTAGTCGCCCGCCGCCACGTCGGCGCGCGCCTCGTTGGCCAGCGCCGAGTTGTTCAGCGAGAACTTGTCGAGCTTGTTGCCCTGCCAGTGCGTCAGCCGTGCCGTGAACGCCTGCCCCGCTGCGGTCTGGAACTGACCGTCCACCGTCCAGTATTCGCGCGTCTTGAACGCCTCGATCTCGCGTTCGCGTTCCACCACAAGGCGCAGCGCCACCGATTGTACGCGCCCCGCCGATTTCGCGCCCGGCAGCTTGCGCCACAGCACGGGCGAAAGCGTGAAGCCGACGAGATAGTCGAGTGCGCGCCGCGCCCGGTAGGCGTCGATCAGCGGCGTATCGAGCTCGCGCGGGGCGGCCATCGCCTGCGTCACCGCGCTCTTGGTGATCTGGTTGAAGGTCACGCGCTGCACCTTGGGCGGCAGCGCCTTCTTCGCCTTCAGATGTTCATAGAGGTGCCAGCTGATCGCCTCGCCTTCGCGATCGGGGTCGGTCGCGAGGATCAGCGTGTCGGCGCTCTTCGCGCTGTCGGCGATCTCTTTCAGCTGCCGCGAGCGGTCGGCGGAAACCTCCCACTTCATGCGGAAGTCGTGGTCGGGCTCGACCGATCCGTCCTTCGCCGGCAGGTCGCGGACGTGGCCGTACGAGGCAAGGACCTTGTAGTCCGAACCCAGATACTTGTTGATCGTCTTTGCCTTCGCCGGGGATTCGACGATCACGAGTTGCATACGAAACCCTCACCGACCTCAATGGGTCGGGGCCCTTACAGTGCTTTGCCGGGACGCCGCAAGTCCGGCGGCGGAAGAAACTCGGCGATCACCTCGGAAGGGCGGCAGAGTTTCGCGCGGTTTCCGTCGATCACCACGGGCCGGTTGATGAGGATCGGGTTCTCGTGCATCGCGGTGATGATATGCTCCTCGGAAACGCCGGGTTCGAGGAGGCCGAGCTCCTTCGCCAGCGGCTCCTTGGCGCGCAGGAGCTCGTGCGCCGCCATGCCCGATTTCCGCAGCACGTCCTCGATTTCCGTGCGGCTCGGCACGTCTTCCAGATACTCGCGGAGGTCGAAGGGGATGGCGTGCTCGTTCAGATAGTCGCGCACATTGCGGGCGGTGCTGCAGCGGGGATTATACCAGACGATAACGCGCATCACGCCTCCACTTCACTCAGATTTCGCCCGCCCAAACACCGGGCCTGCGATCATACCATAAAAGTTCGCGCTCGAGTTCATAGGCAAGCGCGATGAGCCGCGCTTCGCCGCCCGGCGCCGTCGCGAACTGGATGCCGATGGGGATGCCGTCCTTCGATTCGCCGATCGGCAGCCCGATCGAAGGCACGCCCGCCACGTTCTCCACGCCGGTGAAACCCGCGTAGGCGATCAGCCGCTCGCGCTGCTCGGGCCAAGGGATCGTCGGCGCGATATAGCCGATGGGCGCGGCGGGCTGGCCGAGCACCGGCGTCATGTAGATGTCGATGTCCTTGAACTGGGCGCGGTAGCTCGCCATCGCCTCGTCGAGCGCTGCGGTGGAGACCTGCATCTGCTCGGGCGTATAGGTTGCGGCCTGCGCCGCCATGGTCAGCGTCAGCGGTTCAAGGATTGTCGAAGGATCGACGCCGGGCGCCATTTTCGTGATCTCGGCAACCGCCTGTCCCGCGCCCGATTCCCACAGCGCCATGAAGGCGGGGATCACCACCTCGCCCTTGTAGGGCGCCGGCACGTCCTTCACCTTGTGGCCGAGCTTCTGGAGCAGCGCGGATGCCTCGCCGAAAACGCGCTGCACCTCTTCGTGGGGCAGACCGCCCGACGGGTGATTGAGCCGAAGCCCCACGCGCAGCCGGTCCTTCGACGGGCCGGTGACGAGCGGCGCTTCGGCGAAAGCCGCGCCTTCGCCCTTCGCCTGCGTCGCATGAAACCACGCCGCCGTATCGCGCACGGTGCGGGAAACGCAGCCCTCGACGCCAAGGTGTGTGGCGATATCCGGCGAGGCCGCATCGCCCGCCATCCGCCGCCGCGAGGGCTTGAGGCCGACGAGGCCGCAGCAGCTCGCCGGGATGCGGATCGATCCGCCGCCGTCGTTGGCGTGCGCGACCGGCACCACGCCCGCCGCCACCGCCGCGGCGCTTCCGCCCGAGGAACCGCCGGTCGAATGGTCGAGATTCCACGGGTTGCGCGTCACGCCCGTCAGCAGCGGTTCGGTGGTCGCGGTGATGCCGAACTCGGGCAGCGTCGAGCGGCCGATGGAAACGAAGCCCGCCGTCTCGATCGCCGCAGGATAGGCATCGGTCGCGTCGGCGACCGTCGCGGCAAGTGCCCGGCAGCCCTGCGTGTACGGCAGGCCCTTCTGGTGGACATTGTCCTTGATCAGCGTCGGCACGCCCGCAAGCGGGCCTTTCACGCCGTTCGCGGCGATTTCGCGCGCCCGCTCCAGGTTCGGGAACTTGACCGCGTTGATCTTGCCGTTCACCGATTCGAGCCGCCGGATCGCCGCCTCGACAAGCGCGGTGGGCTGCGTCTTGCCCTCGGCTACTGCCTTCGCCTGCGATACCGCATCGGTCCACTTCGTGGGCGGGGTCTTGGCCGCCGTGGTCTGGCGACAGGCGGAAAGCGCGGCAAGCGCCGCGCCCGTTTCAAGAAAACCGCGGCGTGAAACAAAGGCCATACGAAACCTCCCCCCGAGTCGGATGGCCGACTGTCTCAGCCGCCGCGTCGGGATGCAATCTGGCAGATTGGGAAGGTGGGCCGCTCAGCCCTCGCGCCGCTTCTCCAGCCAGCTTTCCAGCCACTTGATCGTGTAGTCGCCGTTCTGGAACTCCGGGTCTTCGATCAGGGCCTGATGGAGCGGGATCGTCGTTTTGGGGCCGGAGATGATGTATTCCTCCAGAGCCCGGCGCAGCCGCATCAGGCAGTCGTTGCGGCCCGATCCGTAGACGATCAGCTTGGAGATCAGGCTGTCGTAGTTCGAAGGGATGCGGTAGCCGTCGTAAAGCGCGCTGTCGACGCGCACGTGCAGCCCGCCCGGCGCGTGATAATGCTCCACCTTGCCGGGCGAAGGCGCGAACGTCGCCGGGTCTTCGGCGTTGATGCGGCACTCGATGGCGTGGCCCGAAAAGCGGATGTCGTCCTGCTTCACGGAGAGCGGCAGCCCCGCCGCCACGCGGATCTGCTCGCGCACCAGGTCGATGCCGGTGATCATCTCGGTGACGGGATGCTCCACCTGCAGCCGCGTGTTCATCTCGATGAAGTAGAAGCGCCCGTCCTCGTACAGGAACTCGATCGTGCCTGCGCCGCGATAGCCGAGGCCGGCGATCGCCTTGCGCACGATCTCGCCCATCTCCTCGCGCTGCGCGGCATTGAGCGCGGGCGAGGGGGCTTCCTCCAGCACCTTCTGGTGGCGTCGCTGCAGCGAGCAGTCGCGCTCGCCGAGGTGCACGGCATTGCCGTGCGTGTCGCCGAACACCTGGAACTCGATGTGGCGCGGGTTGCCGAGATACTTTTCAAGGTAAACGGTGTCGTCGCCGAACGCGGCCTTCGCCTCGGCGCGCGCCTGCGCGATCAGCGTTCCGAGCTTGTCGGGGCTGTCGACGACCTTCATGCCGCGCCCGCCGCCGCCCGACGCGGCTTTCACCAGCACCGGATAGCCGATCTCGAACGCGACCGTCTCGGCTTCCGAAAGGTCGGTGATCGGCCCATCGCTGCCCGGCACGAGCGGCAGGCCGAGGCGCGCCGCGGTGCGCTTCGCCTCCACCTTGTCGCCCATCATGCGGATGTGTTCGGGGCTCGGCCCGATCCACGCGAGCTTGTGCTCTTCCACGATCTCGGCGAAGCGCGCGTTCTCGGAAAGGAAGCCGTATCCGGGGTGGATCGCGTCCGCCCCCGTGATCTCGGCCGCCGAGATGATCGCGGGGATGTTGAGGTAGGATTCCGCCGCGCTCGGCGGGCCGATGCACACGGCCTGGTCGGCAAGGCGCACGTGCATGGCGTCGGAATCGGCGGTCGAGTGTACCGCGACCGTCTTGATGCCCATTTCATGGCACGCGCGGTGGACGCGAAGCGCGATTTCGCCGCGGTTCGCGATGAGGATCTTGTCGAACATCGTTATTCGATGACCACCAGCGGCTGGTCGTATTCCACGGGCTGTTCGTTCGCCACGCAGATCTTCACGACCTTGCCCGATTTCGGCGCCTGAATCGGGTTCATCACCTTCATCGCCTCCACGATCACCAGCGTATCGCCGGCGGAAACCGCAGCGCCTTCCTTGATGAAGGGGGCGCTGCCGGGCTCGGCGGAGAGGTACACTGTCCCCACCATCGGCGATTTCACCGCGCCGGGGTGGGACTTGAGATCGGTTTCAGCCGGCGCTGCAGCCGCCGGTGCCGTTGCGGCGGCCGCCGGAGCTGCTGCCACCGCCACCGGCGCCGCGGCGACAACGCCGCTGATCTGCCGCGCGACGCGAATCTTGCGCCCTTCGTCCTCCACCTCGATCTCGGTGAGGCCGGTTTCATCCAGCAATTCCGCGAGCTGGCGCACCAGCTTCGTATCGACGTTCATGCCCGTCTTACCATTGGTCACGTTGCGTCCCCGATGTTGTTGTTCTGTAAGGTCTTAAAGTTGTGCGGCGGCGTCCAGCGCCAGCGCATATCCGTGGATACCGAAACCCGTGATCGATCCCTTCGCGACCGGCGCCACATGGCTCAGGTGCCGGAAGGTCTCACGGGCGTGAGGGTTTGAAATATGGACTTCGATGACCGGAACCGCAATCGCCTTGATGGCGTCGCGGATCGCGATCGATGTGTGCGTATAGGCTCCGGCGTTCAGGATCACGGCCTTTGCCCCCCGCGAAGCCGCCTCGTGAAGCCAGTCGACGAGGTGCCCTTCGTGGTTCGATTGGCGCACGTCAATTTCAAGGCCGAGCTCTTTGGCGCGGTCCTCCAGCATCACCGCCACGTCATCGAGCGTGTCGGCGCCGTAGATCTCCGGCTCGCGCGTGCCGAGCAGGTTGAGGTTCGGTCCGTTGAGGACCAGCACCAGCGGCGTTTCTGCCATTCAAAGCCCCTTTGCCGTCCAATGCTCCCGAGCACTGGCCTGCGGCGAAAGCGGCCCTTATATGGACGCTCCGCGCGACAGGGAAGCCTGAGAAGAATAAGGACCGATGACCATCAGCATCACCGTGAACGGCGAACCGCGCCGCATCATCCCCGGCGCCAGCATCGCGGCGCTTGTCGCCGAGCTGGATCTTGATCCCAGGACCGTGGCCGTGGAGCGGAACCTCGAGATCGTGCCCAAGTCTGCCTACGCCGAAATCGCACTCGCGGACGGCGACCAGCTGGAGATCGTGCATTTCGTGGGCGGCGGCAGTGCCGGCGGCAGCGAAGACGATAGCTGGGAAGTTGCCGGACGCCGTTTCACCTCGCGGCTGATCGTGGGCACCGGCAAGTACAAGGATTATGCGGTGAACGCGGCGGCGGTCGAAGCCTCGGGCGCGGAGATCGTCACCGTCGCGGTGCGCCGCGTGAACCTCACCGATCGTTCGCAGCCGCTTCTCACCGATTATGTCGATCCGAAGCGTTATACCTATCTGCCCAACACGGCGGGCTGTTTCACGGCGGAAGACGCGATGCGCACGCTGCGCCTCGCGCGTGAGGCGGGCGGCTGGAATCTCGTGAAGCTGGAAGTCCTGGGCGAAGCGAAAACGCTCTACCCGGACATGGAGCAGACGCTCCGCGCCACGAAGGAACTCGTGAACGACGGCTTCGATGTCATGGTCTACTGCGCGGACGATCCCATCGCCGCGAAGAAGCTCGAAGACGCGGGTGCGGCGGCGATCATGCCGCTCGGCGCACCGATCGGCTCGGGTCTCGGTATCCAGAACCCGGTGATGATCCGCCTCATCGTCGAGCAGGCGAAGGTGCCCGTGCTCGTCGATGCGGGTGTCGGTTCGGCGTCGGACGCTGCGGTGGCGATGGAGCTCGGCTGCGACGGCGTCCTCATGAACACCGCGATCGCCGAGGCGAAAGACCCGGTGATGATGGCGCGCGCGATGCGCCACGCTGTGGAGGCCGGGCGGCTCTCCTACCGCGCAGGCCGGATGCAGCGGCGCCTCTATGCCGATCCGTCGAGCCCGCTCGGCGGCCTGATCTGACGCTTGCGACGAGCCGCGGAACTCCTCCGCGATCCCAAGCATTCTCCTGATGTGCGTATCCCCCGGCGCACAGGCAATTTCAGGAGTTAAAGTGATGGGCGAACTCAAGGATCGCGCGAAAGGTCTCGCCAACGAGGCTGCCGGCAACGTCAAGCAGGCCGTCGGCAAGGCCACCAAGAATCCGCGGCTCGAAGCCGAAGGTATCGCGCAGGAGCGCAAAGGCGAGATCCAGAACGCGAAAGGCAAAGTGAAGGGCGCCCTCGGCGACCGTCTCTGAAGCCTTTGTGCGTGAGGGAGGCGGCCGGGTCCACTCGGACCCGGCCGTTTTCCATGATATGATGCACGCTGCAAACACTTGCGGAGGCAACAATGACGGGCGCACCAGAACTTGTCGGCGTCACGCCCCACCTTACAATCCGGGACAACAAAGCCAGCGCCGCCATCGCGTTCTATGAGAAGGCGTTCGGCGCAAAGGAACTGTCGCGCCATCTCGACGACGACGGCGTGCGGCTGATGCACGCGCATCTCTCGCTTTTCGGCGGTGCGCTGATGCTGCACGACGATTACCCTGAGATGATGGGCGGCAAGCCGTCGGAGCCCCCGACCGGCGTCGTGCTGCATGTCGAGGTGCCCGATGCCGACGCGGCGTGGGAGCGCGCACTCGCGGCCGGTGCCACGGTGCGCTTCCCGCTCGACAACCAGTTCTGGGGCCAACGCTATGGTCAGCTCGCTGACCCGTTCGGTCACATCTGGTCGATCGGCGGTCCGCTGAAGCCCTGAGCCACGCTCTCCCTCTCCCCGTCGGGGAGAGGGGTTTAACCGGCTAAAGCTTCGCCATCGTCAGCCAGTCCTTCTTCCCCATCCACGCCTGAGTGAACGCTGCGCGCGTCGCGGTCGCGCCTGCCGCATCGCCCGTGCGCGCCTGCGTCTCGCCGAGTCCCCACAGCGCCCACGCATTGCCCGGATACTGCACCAGCGCCTTCTGGAACGCCGCCTCCGCGCCCTTGTAGTCGCCCGCCATGTAGAGCGCGCCGCCCAGCGACTGGTTCACCGGATAGTACCAGTAAGGCGGCTCGGTGTAGTTCACCCGCGTCTCCGCCTCTGCCCCCTTGCGGTAGAAGGCGACAGCCTCCTTGTAGCGCTTCTTCGCCATCGCCTGCCGCCCCAGTGCGACGTTCTCGGCGACCTCCAGCAGTGCTGGCACCGGCACCAGCCCGTCGGTCAACGGCTTCCAGTCGGTCTTGCGGCCGATCTCACGCATCGCATCAAGTTCCACCTTGAAGCCTTTGTCATTCCTTGCATCCGCCTGCGCCACCGCGCGCGCATAGCGCCACATCGCCTGCACATAGGGTAGGCGCGCGTCGGGTGCGGGCAGCGCCATGATCTCGCTCGGCGTCGCGAAATGCGCGTAGGCGAGATAGGGCGCCGCATCTACCGGCTGCACGAACGGGATCGTCACGGTCACGTCCGGGTTCAGGATCTCGCGCAGCTTCGTCGCCTGCGAAACCGCCGTCTCCATGTCGCCCGCCATCTGCGCGGCGCTGACGATGAAGTGGACGTTGTGCGGATAATAGCCGAACCGGTAGATGCCCGCGAGCGGCGAGGATTTCAGATAGTCCTCGTCCACCTTCGCCGCATCGACGTTGACACGGATCGCATCGGCATAGCGCCCGACGCGGTAGAAGAGGTGCCCCGGCATGTGGACGAGGTGACCGGCAGCGGGCACCAGCGGCTTCGAAAGCCGGTCCGCCGCCGCCTCCGCCTGCGCGGGCCGCGCCGAGGCTTCGAGCAGGTGGATATAAAGATGCGCCGCCTGCGGATGGTAGGGATCACGCGCCATCACCTGCTCGACGAGCCGGATCGCGGGCACGATGTGCGGGTAGGGCGTCAGCCCGCCCGGCTCCCAGTAATCCCACGGCGAGGAGGTCATCGCGGACTCGGCCGCGAGCACGCCGATGTCGTTGTCCATTGGATAGTCGGCGGCCACCTTCATCATCGCGGCGGAGAAGTCCTTGTCGAGGCTGCTTCTGTCGGCGGGTGCGTTTTCGGCGTAGCGGGTCTGCAGCGCCTCGATCAGCGCACGCTCGCGCGGGCTCGCCTTGTCCTTGACGGCCACGGCTTTCTTCAGCGCGGCCCACGTCGCCTCGTTCGTGGACGGGTCCATCGGTGCGTTGATGTTGGAGCCGTGCGCGTAGGCCTCGCCCCAATAGCACATCGCGCAATCGGGATCGCGGCGGGCGGCGGCACGGAAGGCGCGGATCGCCTCCTGATGGTTGAAGCCGTACACCAGCATCAGCCCCTGGTTGAAAAAGGCCTGCGCCTCGGGGTTCTTCGTGGTGATCGGGAAGTTGACGTTGCCCAGCCCCTTGTAGAGCGGCGGCTCGCTGTCGAACTGCGGCAGCGTGTTTGCCATCGCGTACTGGATGCGCTGCGGCAGCAGCGAGCGCTTCTTGCCCTGTCCGCAGGCCTGGCTGAAGGCAGTGGCCGGGTTCAGCAGGCGCAGCGCCTCGGGCGTCAGCGTCGCGGAGGCGGGAACGGCGGCGGGAATCGCAGCAAGGGCGGCAAGCGAGAAAACGGCGAAAGGAACGCGAGTGGATATGCTCACGGCAAATCTCCTGTCTGCGCGGGTTGCCCCGCACTGCTCTTCCTCGCGTTCCGACGAATACAGGATTACGTCCGACGGATCAATTCCGCCGCCGCTGCCGCTCACGCGAGAATGGGTTCGAACTCACGCAACACATCAATGTAAAGCTGCCGTTTGAACGGCACGATCAGGTCGGGAAGCATGGCGGGCTTCGCCCACTTCCATTCGCTGAATTCGGGATGCTCGGTCTCGATATCGATGTCGCTGTCCTTGCCGGTGAAGCGCATCGCGAACCACTTCTGCCGCTGCCCGGCGTAACGGCCCTTCCAGATCTTGCCGATCAGCTCGTCGGGCAGGTCGTACCAGTACCAGCTCGCGCTTACGGCGATGATCTCGGCCTTGTTGGTGCCGATCTCCTCGCCCAGCTCACGGACCGCCGCGTCCACCGGGTCCTCGCCGGGATCGATGCCGCCCTGCGGCATCTGCCACGCCTCCGCGATCATATCGAGCCGCTTTGCGACGAAGACGTGCTTCTTCGGATTGAGCAGCATGATGCCGACACAGGGCCGATACGGGAGCCCGGAGGGGTGAACGCGTTCGGTCACTCGGCGGCCGCTTTCATCATGGTGAGGTCGGCGCCCGCCTCGTTGATGATGTCCTTCAGCGCCGCGAGGCATCCGGCGAGGTCGCCCTGCGCCGATGGAATCGCCTGCCGCAGCGTGATGCTGCCGTGAATTTGTCCCTTCGCCTCGCGGAACACGGTCGGCACGCCGCTTGCGATCAGCTTCGCGGCATAGGCGCGGCCCTGATCACGCAGCGGATCGAGCCCGCAGGTGAAGACGAGTGCGGCGGGCTGGTTGTCGAACGCAGCCGCGTGCAGCGGCGAGGCGCGCGGGTCGGTGGGGTCGGGGAGGTTGCCGATGTAGTGGCGCATGAACCATGCCATGCTCTCGGCGGTCAGCAGGTAGCCGTCCGCGAAGTCCTCCATCGATCCCGTGTTCGCGGTCATGTCGACGCCGGGGTAGATCAGCCACTGCGCGATGATCGGCACGGCGAGCTTGCCCGCCAGTTCCTGCGCGGTGATCGCGGCGAGGTTGCCGCCTGCGCTGTCGCCCGCAACGACGATGCTGGTCACGGCGTGCCCGATTTCCTTCGGCGAGGCCGCGGCCCAGCGCGTCGCGGCAAGGCAGTCCTCGCCCGCCGCCGGAAAGGCGTGCTCGGGCGCAAGGCGGTAGTCGACCGAGACCACCGTGATATCCAGGCTGCGCGCGATCTCGGCGCAGAGGCCGTCGTGCGTTTCAAGGTCACCGACCACCCAGCCGCCGCCGTGGAAGAACATCAGCACCGATTGCGGCGCACCGCCCGCCGCGCGTGCGCTATAGAGACGCAGGGGGATGCGGTCGCCGTGCGGCCCGTCGATCGCAAGGTCTTCCACCCGCGCGATCTCGCCGCGCGGCACTTCGGCCATCTGCACCATCATGCCCATCATCTGGCGAGCCGTGCCGGGTTCCAGCTCATGCAGCTTGGGCCCGGGCTGCGCGTTCAGCATATCGAGGAACGCCTGCACGTCTGGACGAACGAAACTCATCGCCGATTCTCCCTCCCTTGCGGATTTGGTGCGGACTATCCGCCGAGGCCGGCTTCGCCGCAAGTCGCGCTATCGAGAGGATGGTCAGGCAAGCCTGACCTTGGGAGCCTCACATAAAATCTACTTTGCGGGTACGGGCTCGCGGGCTTAGAGATTCCATCGAACAAGCATACACAGTCCCGGGACCGCCAATGGCAACCAAGCTCAAAGACCCCCTGCCCACCGAGGGCGAGGCCATCGCGCGCGACGCAGTCGTCGTCCGTTTCGCCGGAGACTCGGGCGACGGTATGCAGCTCACCGGCGGGCAGTTCACGCTGTCCACCGCGCTTGCGGGCAACGACCTCGCGACCTTCCCGGATTTCCCGGCGGAAATCCGCGCGCCGCAGGGCACGACCTTCGGCGTCTCGGCGTTCCAGATCAATTTCGGCTCAACCGCGATCGAAACCGCGGGCGACGCACCCGACATCCTCGTCGCGATGAACCCGGCAGCCTTGAAGACGAACCTGTCGGCGCTCCGCCCCGGCGGGCTCATCATCGCCGACACCGGGGAGTTCAACGCCCGCAACCTCAAGAAGGCGGGTTACGAGGTCAATCCGCTGGAAGACGGCAGCCTTGCCGACTATCAGGTCGTCGCCTTCGATATTTCCGCGCGCACCATGGAGTCGGTCGCCGCCTTCGGCCTCGGCAACAAGGAGGCGCTGCGCTGCAAGAACATGTGGACGCTCGGCCTCGCGCTCTGGATGTTCGATCGCGACCGCCAGCCGCTCGTCGACTGGCTGAACGCCAAGTTCTCGAAGAGCCCCGTTCTCGCCGACGCGAACATCGCCGCGCTCAACGCCGGTCACGCCTACGGTGAAACCGCCGAAATGGGTACGTTCGCGCGCTACAAGGTCGATGCGGCGCCCGCGGAAGCCGGCCTCTACCGCACGGTGACCGGTGCGGAGGCGCTGAGCCTCGGCCTCGTCGTCGGCGCGAACCTCGCGCATCTTCCGCTGTTCTTCGGCTCGTACCCGATCACGCCCGCCTCCTCGATCCTGCACACGCTCGCGCGCCTCAAGGAGTACGGCGTCACCACCTTCCAGGCGGAAGACGAGATCGCCGCGATCTGCGCCGCGATCGGCGCGTCCTACGCGGGTCAGCTCGGCATCACCTCGTCGTCCGGCCCCGGCATTGCGCTCAAGGGTGAAGCGCTCGGCCTCGCGATCATGACCGAACTGCCGCTCGTCATCGTGAACAGCCAGCGCGGCGGGCCATCGACCGGCCTTCCCACGAAGACCGAGCAGTCGGATCTCTATCAGGCAGTTTACGGCCGCAACGGAGACGCCCCGCTCGCCGTGATCGCCGCCCGTTCGCCGTCTGATGCGTTCGACGCCGCGATCGAGGCCTGCCGCCTCGCCGTGCGCTACATGACCCCGGTGATGCTGCTGACGGATGGCTACATCGCCAACGCCGCCGAGCCGTGGAAGGTGCCGGATATCAACGCCTACGAGGAATTCCCGGTCACGTTCCACGAGGAACTGCCGCCCGAAGGCGTGGAGCTGAACCCCTATGCCCGCGACGAAAAGCTCGCCCGCGTCTGGATCAAGCCCGGCACGCCCGGCCTGATGCACCGCATCGGCGGCATCGAGAAGAGCTACAATTCGGGCCACATCGATTATTCGCCCGAAAACCACCAGAAGATGACTGACACGCGCAAGGCGAAGATCGACGGCATCGCGAACGATATTCCGGAGCAGGACGTCTGCCTCGGCGGCCCGGGCGAAAAGCTCGCCGTCGTCGGCTGGGGTTCCACCTTCGGCCCGATCCATCAGGCCGTCCGCCGCGCCCGGGCGAACGGCGCGAGCGTTGCCCACATCCACATCCGCCACATCTGGCCGCTGCCGAGAAATCTGGGCGATCTTCTGAAGACTTACGACCACATTCTCGTACCCGAGATGAACACTGGTCAGCTGAAGACCGTGCTGCGCGATCAGTATCTCGTGGACGCGAAGCCGCTCAACAAGGTCTCCGGCCAGCCCTTCAAGATCGCCGAGATCGAGGCCGCTATCGAGGGAGCCCTCGCATGAACGTCGTCACCCCCCTGAAAGCCGCCGACTTCGCCACCGATCAGGAGGTGCGCTGGTGCCCCGGCTGCGGCGACTACGCCATCCTGAAGGGCGTGCAGCGCACGATGGCGGAGCTTGGCGCGCGGCCTGAAAACACCGTGTTCGTCAGCGGCATCGGCTGCTCGTCGCGCTTCCCGTACTACATGGCGACCTACGGCTTCCACACCATCCACGGCCGCGCCCCCGCGATCGCGACCGGCGTGAAGCTCGCCAATCCTGAACTCGACGTGTGGCTCGTCACCGGCGACGGCGACGGGCTTTCCATCGGCGGCAACCACATGCTGCACCTCCTGCGCCGCAATCTCGATTGCCAGGTGCTGCTGTTCAACAACGAGATCTACGGCCTCACCAAGGGCCAGTATTCGCCGACCAGCCGCGTCGGCACGCGCACGCCCACTTCGCCGTTCGGCTCGGTGGACCGTCCTGCGAGCCCCTGCGCCTTCGCGATCGGCGCCGGCGCCCGCTTCATCGCGCGCTGCATCGACACCTCGCAGAAGGAAATGCCCGGCATCCTGAAGCGCGCCCACGCGCACAAGGGCACCAGCTTCGTCGAGCTCTACCAGAACTGCATCGTGTACAACGACGCGGTGTTCGAGCCGTTCACCGCGAAGGCGAACGCCGCCGAAAACCAGCTCTGGCTCGAGCACGACAAACCGATGCTGTTCGCGGGCGGCACCAAGGGCCTCACGCTCAACCGACAGGAACTCCGCCTCGAAGTCGTCGAGGTTGTGGACGGCAACTGGGAAGCCGCGGGCGTCATCGTCCACGACGAAACCAACAAGGGCGTCGCGCAGATGCTGGTGGACATGCCGTTCCCCGGCTTCCCGATCGCGCTCGGCGTCATCTTCTGCTCACCCGCGCCCAGCTACGAAAGCGCGCTCGTCGAACAGACGAAATCGCTCACCCAGGGCAAGATCGCCGACCTCTCCGCGCTGATCCGCAAGGGCCAGACGTGGGAAGTCACCGAAAAGCGCGACTGACCGCAGCGGGCCGGGAAGAGGGCAGGCCCGCATGGCCGAACTCATAAACCTCCGCCAAAGGCGCAAGGCAAAAGCCCGCGCCGAGGCGGAGGCAAAGGCCGCAGAGAACCGTCACCTCCACGGAAGAACCCTCGCCGAGAAGCGCGCGGCGAAGGACGAGGCTGTGCGTCTGGAAAAGCACGTCGAGGCGCACAAGCGCGAGGACTAACCCGGCGTCCACACACCCGTCATACCGGCGAAGGCCGGTATCCATGCAACGGTCAAATGGACCCCGGCCTTCGCCGGGGTGCCTCGTGGAAGGTCGCTGCTAACGGGAAGACGTGAATGGAAGGATGCCCATTCCGTACTTTTTTAAACGCAGCAGCAGTCTGACAGAGAGGATAGTCGCTATGATGGTCGGTAGGATGAGTAATAGCGATAATGGAAAAAGCTCAATAAACGATAATAACCCTACTGTTGAATAAAAGGAGTTCGTAATGAGGGAGCTAATAGTTCCTTCAAATGGAATTCCCCTGCAATCAACAAGCCATATCATAACGTCTGTAAAGAAACATCCATTATAAGAACTTCCTATATCTTTCCGATAAGGGATGTGATCCGCAATAAAAAATCCGGATATTATGGTGGTCAGCAAAAAGGGGGCTGAAACGTATCCTGCCCAATCAAAGACTTTTGCCGTCGGAATTTTTTTCATGATACCCATTCCTTGAACATGTTTCCAAAAAATGGACGAGGGTCAAGTGCGCATGGGGTGTTCAATCTGTTCGGCACATCCTCATTGAATGATGCTAACGCCCCACCTTCCATAATAGGATCACCTGTGCCTCCCTCCGGCACATGACCCAATTGCCCGCACCCCCTTCGCCCCGCACGGCAACCCAACGCCACAACGGCTGGACGCCCGAACGCCAGCGCATCTTCCTCGAAACCCTCGCCGAATGCGGCGTCGTGCAGGATGCGTGCCGCACCGCCGGGATGAGCCCCGCGAGCGCCTATGCGCTGCGTCATCGCAAGTCCGGCGCGCTGTTCGCGCTCGGCTGGGCCGCCGCGCTCCGCCATGCGCGCGAGCGGCTGGCGGACGAGCTTCTCTCCCGAGCCATGCACGGCTGCACCGAAACGGTGGAGCGTGGCGACGCGGTCATCACGCGCCACCGCTTCGACAATCGCCTGTCGATGGCCATGCTCACCCGGCTCGATCGCGAGGCGGAGAAGTTCGACGACGCCGCGCGCACCGTCACCACCGTCGCGGAGGATTTCGAGGCGCTGCTCGATTGCGTGGAGGCGGGCGATGCCGAGGCCGAAGCGGCGTTCGTCGCGGCGCACCGGCCGCCGCCGTTCGCGCCGCCGAAACCCACGCTCGCGGAAACGGAACTCATGCTGGCGCTGGCCGAAGCGGATCGGCGAAAAGCCTATGCCGCGATGCGCCCCGAAGACATCGACACGTCCGATCTCGATCCGGACGATTTCGCTGACTGGACGGATGACCAGTGGGAACGCGCCTATCGCAGCGGTCTCGTCGATGCGGTAGAGCAATTCGATGCCGAGGACGACGACGAGGACGATGAGGACGGCGATGAAGAGGTCGCTGGCGCCGATCGTGGCGGAACGCCCCGGCATGTCTCAACTTCGTCAACTTTGCACGACGATGATCGTCCCGCGCCCTGAAATCGCAGTGCGGTACAAATCGCTGCGGGGGACTTCGCCGCCGCCGTGCGTATCCCTTCACGATGCTGCAGGTGAATAGGGGCGTCGAGCGATCGGACGAGCCCGGGGGGCTCATGGTTGCCGTGCAGAACGGCGACGAGGATGCCTTTCGCCTGCTGACAAGGCGCCTTTACGGGCCTGCCATCGGCATCGCGACCAAGGTTCTCGGCGACCGCAGCGAGGCGGAGGACGCCGTGCAGGCCGCGCTTGTGAAGCTGTGGCGGCAGGCGGCGTCGTTCGATGCGGGCAAGGCGAAGGTGGAAACGTGGTTTCGCCGCATCGTCGTCAACGCCTGCATCGATCGGAAGCGGTCGTTGAAGCCCGTGCAGCCGCTGGAACTGGTGGCGGAGCGGGCGAGCGACGATCCCGATCCGGAGGCGCTTGCCGGGCAGAGCGCCCGCTCGCGGCGGATCGCGGAGGCGATGGCGCATCTGCCGGCGCGGCAGCGCACCGCCATCGCGCTCTTCTACGGGGAGGGCGCGACGATGAACGAGATTGCCGAGGCGCTGGAGACGACGCCGAAGGCGGTGGAAGGATTGCTTGCGCGCGCGCGCGTCGAGCTTGCGGAGCGGCTCCGGCCGCTGGCCGAAGAGGTGATGTGATGGAACGGGGAAGAGTGATCGAGATCATCGAGGCTTACGGCGGTTCTCCCGCCGCTTGGCCCGAGGATGAACGCGCGGCGGCGGAACGGCTTGCCATGTCGGATTCGGCACTCATCGCCATGATGAACGATGCGCGGAGCGTGGATCGCCTGCTGCGCGACTGGGCGTGCGAGCTCGTCCCGGTGACCGATGCCGACGCCGATGCCGCCGCGGAGCGCGCGCTTGGCGAGGCTTACCGGTCGGGTGCGCCGCGCCGCTGGTGGATGCGCGCTGCGTTCGGCGGTGCGATTGCCGCGTCGCTGGCGATCGGCGCGGTGCTCTTGTCGCGGCCCGATGCCGTGCCCGGCCCCGCGCCGGTGGCACAGCCGAAGGTGCAGGTCGCGCTCGGCGATCTTTCTGGAGAAGACGCCCAGGCGGCGCATGACATGCTTGTGTGGGGGAACGTGTTCACGCCCACCCCCGAAGAGGAGATGGTGTTATGAAAATGGCGTTTGCAGGCGTGATGCTCGCTGTCGCCATGTTGGGCGCGACGGCTGCGTCTGCGGGCGAAGACCCGCGCGGGCAGCGACAGACCAGGCTGGAATGGAAGGCGCCGTTCGCGGACATGTCCCCGCAGGGCGCGGCGATCATCGCCGAAGCGATGCAGGCGCAGCGCATCCCCTCGAACGCGGAGGAGGTTCGCAAGGCGCGGCAGAAGGTGCTCGATCTCATTTCGGCGGAGAGGCTGGATATCGAGGCGATCCGCAGGGCGCAGGCCGAGGAGCGGGCGCTCGCGATCAAGGAACACGCCCGCGCGCAGGAAAAGATGCTGAAGGCTTACCAGCGGCTTTCGCTGCAGGATCGGCGCGCGTTCGCCGAGGGGATGCGTGAGCAGGAGGAGCGCATGATGCAGCACCTCGCCCGCGCCCGCGAGCGGATGAAGGACGCGCAGGAACGCAGCCGCATGGATGCGGATCGCATGAAGCGCGAGATGGAAAAGATGCGCAAGGAGATGCTGCGCAACACCAAGGAAACCGGCAGCCTCTGGATCGTCGTTCCGCCGGTCCCCCCGGCTGCGCCGTCCGAGCCGGTTGATCCGTCCTAACGGCGCCAGCCGGTCTGGCGCTCGATCTCGGTCCAGAGAGCCTCGGCCAGCCGGGTCGTCACCGGGCCGGGCACGCCCTTGCCGACCGGATTGCCGTCGATGCTGACGATCGGAAGGCACGGCGCGGTCGTCGAGGTCAGGAACGCCTCGGCGGCGTCCAGCGCGTCGGCGGTGGTGAACGGCGCTTCCTCGACACGCAGCTGGTGCTCGCGGGCAAGCGCGAGCAGCGTGCCGCGCATCACGCCGTGCAGGATGTTTTCGGATGCCGGGTAGGTGACGATGGTGCCGTCCTTGCGGACGATCCAGGCGTTGGTGGAGGAGCCTTCGGTGACGGTGCCGTCCGGGTCCACGAACCACGCCTCGAAGGCTTTCGCTTCACGGGCCGATTGTTTGGCGAGCACGTTCGGCAGCAGCGCGATCGACTTGATGTCGCGGCGCTGCCAGCGGATTTCGGGGTGTGTGATCACGGAAATACCGGTTTTCTGCTGCGCGACCCGTACCCGGAAATCGAACGGCCGGGCGGTCATCACCAGCGTCGGCACGGCATCGGCAGGGAAGGGGTGGTCGCGCCGTGCGGTGCCCCGCGTCACCTGCACATACAGCAGCCCGTCGCGAATCCGGTTGGCGGCAAGCACGCGGCGGGCAACGATCGAAAGCGCCGCGTCGCTCATGGGCGCCGCGATCGAGAGTTCCCGAAGGCTGCGGCCGAGCCGCGCGACGTGCTGCGGCCAGTCGAGCATTCCGCCGTTCAGAACGGCCGCGACCTCGTAGACGCCGTCGGCAAACTGGAAGCCGCGATCCTCGATGTGAACCGTGGCATTGGCGAGCGGAACGAGACGGCCGTTGACGTAGGCGAGGCGGGACATTCTATCGTTATGACTCCGGGGCGTTTTTCGAGCTTGTGAGTAGTGGCCGGGGCAGGGAAGAACAAGCGGCGATGAAGGGAAAAGCATGACCGCTACGATCGTCTGGCTGCGCGAGGATCTCCGACTCGCCGACCAGCCCGCCTTTGCCGCGGCGGCGCGGGAAGGCGGTGTGATCCCCGTCTACGTCCTCGACGACGAAACACCACGTCACCGCCGGATCGGCAGTGCGCAGCGCTGGTGGCTGCACCACAGCCTCGCCAGCCTCGATGCCGATCTCCGCAAGCGCGGCTCCCGCCTCATCCTGCGCCGTGGCGTCGCGGCGGACGTGCTCGCCGATCTCGTCGCCGAAACCGGCGCTGAGCGCGTTCACGCGCTCCGCCACTATGCACCATGGTGGCGCAATGCCGAACGCGCGCTGGGCGGCAAAGTTGATCTCGTCCTCCACGACGGCGTCTGCCTGCTGCCGCCGGGCGAGGTGCGGACAGGTGCGGGCGATCTCTACAAGATCTTTACGCCGTTCTGGCGCGCACTCCGCGACCGGATGCCGCCCGCCGCATCAATCCCCGCACCTGAACGCCTCACGGTAGCGGAAGCTTGGCCCGCGTCCGACACGCTTGAGGACTGGGCTCTACTCCCCGCCCGCCCTGACTGGGCAGGCGGCTTCAATGTCTGGACGCCCGGCGAAACCGGCGCATTGGAGAGGCTGGAGGCATTCTTGCCGAATGTCGCTGCCTACGATGCAACACGAAACCTGCCGTCGGAGGAGGGCGTCTCGTACCTGTCGCCGCATCTGCATTTCGGAGAGATTTCCGTCGCCGAGGTCTGGCGCCGCGCCGCCGCCCGGCCCGGCGCGGAGCCGTTCCTGCGCGAGCTTGCGTGGCGCGACTATGCGCAAAATGTCATCCTCGCCCGCCCGGACTACGGCAAGGCGAACGGCCTGCCGGCGTTCGACCCTTTCCCCTGGCGCGACATTGCGGACCCCGATGTCGCTGCGGATTTCCGCGCATGGTGCCGGGGCGAGACGGGCTACCCGATCGTCGACGCCGGGATGCGCGAGCTCTGGGCGACGGGGTGGATGCACAACCGGGTGCGGATGATCGCGGCGAGCTTCCTCGTGAAGCATCTCCTCATCGACTGGCGCGAAGGTGAGCGCTGGTTCTGGGATACGCTCGTCGATGCCGATTACGGCAGCAACAGCGTCAACTGGCAGTGGACGGCGGGCACCGGCATCGACGCGAACATGTTCGTGCGCATCATGGCGCCGCTCACCCAGTCCGAAAAGTTCGGCGCGGCGGACTATATCCGCCGTTGGGTGCCCGAACTTTCGGACCTCGGCGACGCCGTGATCCACGATCCGGACGACCACGATGCCCGTCCTGCGGCCTATCCCGAAAAACGCATCGGACACCGCGCTGCGCGGGAGCGTGCGCTCGCTGCCCTCTCCACGATTCGCTAGGCTTTGAATTCGCTTGGAAATGCCGCATACTCACCGCTTGGGAGAGGCGGATGGCGACACATCCGGAAACGCGCGGCGCACACGTCGTCGAAGCAGACCGCCGGTTCTGGATCGGCGGTGTTCCTGCACGATTGTTCGCCGGCAGCCGCCAGCGCCTCATCGAACGCGTCGACGCGGGGCTCGCTCGTGGCGCACTGACGCTTGTCGAGCCGGATGGCCGCGTGCAGCGGCTCGGCGGCCGTGCACCGGGCCCGCAGGCCGAGCTTCGCCTCAGCAACTGGCGTCCGTTCCTACGGCTTGCGGCGGGCGGATCGGCGGGGTGGGCGCGGGCGTATTTCGATGGGGACTGGACGAGCCCCGACGTTCCCGCCTTTTTCGAAGTGATGATGCTGAACCGGCGCGAGCTTGGCCGCACTGGGCGTGGCGCGCTTCCGGGGCGCCTGTTCAACCGGCTGATGCGAGCGCTGCAGGCGAACACGCTCACCGGCGCGCGCCGCAACATCCAGTTCCACTACGATCTCGGCAACGATTTCTACGCCGCCTGGCTCGACGAGACGATGACCTACTCGTCGGCGATCTTCGGAGCGCCCGAAGAACCGCTCGCCGAGGCGCAGCGCCGCAAGGTGCGCGTGCTGCTCGACCGGCTGGAGATGAAGCCGGGCGAGCGCCTGCTGGAGATCGGCTGCGGTTGGGGCGGCCTCGCCGAGATCGCTGCGAAGGAATACGGTGTCCATGTCACCGGCATCACGCTCAGCCGCGAGCAGCTGGAGTATGGGCAGCGCCGGATGGCGACCGCCGGACTTTCGGATCGCGTCGACCTGCGCATCGCCGACTACCGCGAGGATATCGGCCGTTTCGATCACATGGCGTCGGTAGAGATGTTCGAGGCGGTCGGAGCACGCTACTGGAAGACCTTCATGCGCTCCGCCTTCCGCGCCCTGAAACCGGGCGGGCGAGCGGCGATGCAGGTTATCACGATCGATGAGGCGGTGTTTCCCGCCTACCGCTCCGGCGCGGACTTCATTCAGACCTATATCTTCCCCGGCGGCATCCTGCCGAGCGAACCACGCTTGCGGACATCGGCGGAAAACGCGGGCTTCCGGTGGGAGCGCGCGGAAGCGTTCGGACAGCACTATGCCGAAACGCTGCGCCAATGGCGCGTTCGCTACGATGCGGCACGGCAGGAAGGGCGCCTCCCGCCCGGGTTCGACGCCGCCTTCGATACGATCTGGCGCTACTACCTGATGTATTGCGAAGGCGGCTTCCGGTCGGGCGGGATCGACGTCGTGCAGACGCTTTTGAGGCGGCCGTGAAAGCGCTTTCCAAATAGGGAAAGTCGTGGGACGAACCCCGTGTTCTTTGAAAACCCGGGGTCGCGGCTACGCCGCGAGGAAACCTGCGAGGCGCTTGCTGATGATCGCGTCCGCTTCGGCCATGATGCGATCGATCAGCTCTTTGCAGGTCGGGATGTCGTGGATCAGTCCGGCGACCATGCCGCAACTCCACGCGCCCGCATCCATATCGCCGTCGATCATGATGCGCGGATAGACGCCAGCGACCTCTTCGATGATGTCTTCGAACTTGAGGTTCGCGCCCAGAGTCTTCTCCTTTTCGAGCAGGCGCTCGACGGCGGCATTGCTGAGCACGCGTTCGGTATTGCGCAGCGGGCGCATGACGAGGCGCGTATCAAGCTCGCTCGCGGCAACGAGCGCCTGCTTCACCCTTTCATGCACGGGCGCTTCCTTTGTGGCGATAAAGCGCGTGCCCATGTTCATGCCTTCCGCGCCGAGCGCAAGCGCGGCGACGAGGCTGCGCCCGTCCGCCATACCGCCTGAAGCAACGAACGGAATCTCAAGCTCATCGGCGGCGCGCGGCAGCAGGATGAAGTTCGGCACGTCGTCTTCGCCCGGATGGCCGCCGCACTCGAAGCCGTCCACCGAAACCGCGTCGCAGCCGATCGATTGGGCCTTCAGCGAATGGCGCACCGAGGTGCATTTGTGGATCACCTTGATGCCTGCATCCTTGAGGTAGGGCAGCACCTGCTGCGGATTGTTGCCCGCCGTTTCGACCGCCTTGACGCCGCCTTCGATGATCGCGCGCACATAGCCCGGATAGTCGGGTGCGTTCACGGTGGGGAGGAAGGTGAGGTTCACGCCGAAGGGCTTGTCGGTCATGTCCCGGCAGCGCGCGATCTCGTTCGCGAGGTCGGCCGGGGTGCGCTGGGTGAGCCCGGTGATGAGGCCGAGACCGCCGGCGTTCGAAACCGCCGCCGCCATTTCCGCGAAACCGACGAAGTGCATACCGCCCTGAATGATCGGGTGCTGGATGCCAAAAAGCTCAGTGATGCGTGTTTTCATCAAGTACTCCTCGTATTTGTCAGGAGAATATGACTTTTAGATATATGCGGGCAAGCCGCGATTTTGGACAGGCGCCGAGCGGGTCCGGATCAGTCCTCGGTAACGGCGGTGTCGTCGCCGGGGCCGGCTGCAGGATCAGGCTTGGCTGCAATCGGAAGCGATGGCCCCGCGAGCGCAGCGTCCAGCGCGGCGCGGTCGAGTTCGCCTTCCCAGCGCGCGACAACAATCGTCGCCACGGCATTCCCCACGAAGTTCGTGAGCGCGCGGCATTCGCTCATGAACCGGTCGATACCGAGAATCAGCGCCATGCCCGCGACAGGCACGCTCGGCACCACCGAAAGTGTTGCGGCGAGCGTAATGAAGCCTGCGCCGGTAATGCCTGCGGCACCCTTCGAGCTCAGCATCGCCACGAGCAGCAGCAGCACCTGCTCTTCAAGGCTGAGATCGATGTTGAGCGCCTGCGCGATGAACAGCGCCGCCATCGTCATGTAGATGTTGGTGCCGTCGAGGTTGAACGAATAGCCGGTCGGCACGACCAGCCCGACGACGGATTTGGAAGCGCCCGCGCGCTCCATCTTGGTGATCAGGCTGGGGAGGGCGGCTTCCGAGCTCGATGTGCCGAGCACGAGCAGCAGCTCTTCCTTGAGGTAGCGGATCAGCTTCAGGATCGAGAAGCCGTTCGCGACCCCGACCAGCCCGAGGACGCCGAGCACGAACAGCAGCGAGGTGAGGTAGAAGGTAGCGATCAGGGCGGCGAGGTTCGCCACCGTGCCGATGCCGTACGCGCCGATCGTGAAGGCGAAGGCGCCGAACGCCCCGATCGGCGCGGCCTTCATCAGGATACCGACCAGCCGGAACACCGCGGCGCCGAGCGCTTCGAGAAAGCTGACGACCGGCGCGCCGGTGTCGCCGACGAGTGTGAGTGCGATGCCGAACAGGATGGAGACGAACAGCACCTGCAGGATGTCGCCCTCCACGAACCCACTGATGAGCGTGTTCGGGATGATGTGCATCAGGAAGCCTACGATACTGCTGTCGTGCGCCGCGTTCGAATATTGGGCTACGGCACTGCCGTCGAGCGTCGCGGGGTCGATGTTGAGGCCTCGTCCTGGCTGGATGACGTTGGCGACGATAAGGCCCACGATGAGCGCGAGCGTCGAGAAGACGAGGAAGTAGATAAAGGCCTTCGCCGCCACCCGCCCGACCCGCCCGAGGTCGCGCATCCCCGCGATGCCGGTGACGATGGTAAGGAAGATCACGGGCCCGATGATCATCTTCACCAGCTTGATGAAGGCATCGCCAAGCGGCTTCAGGCTCTCGCCGAATTCCGGCCAGATGTGGCCGATGGTACCGCCGAGCACGATGGCGAGGAGAACCTGGAAATAGAGGTGCGCGTAAAACGGCCGCCTCGCTGCCGGAGTCGGAACCGATTGCGGCTGGATCAAGGGCGTTCTCCGGATGGAGCGGGTGAAGGGAATCGAACCCTCGTCGTAAGCTTGGGAAGCTTCTGCTCTACCATTGAGCTACACCCGCACGCCGCCCATTTGAATGGCGCGCCTCTGCTGGTCAAGAGGCGTTGACGTGGACGCGCCCGGCTGCGATGCACGCGCCATGAAACGGATGAGCGGAGCAAACAGGGAAGAAACCAAAGGCTGGCGTCCGGCCACGCGCGCCGTGCGCGGCGGCACGATGCGCAGCGAGTTCGGCGAGACCTCGGAGGCGATCTTCCTGACCTCCGGCTATTGCTACGACGACGCCGAGACAGTGGCGGCGCGTTTCCGCGGCGACGAGAAGGGCATGACCTACTCGCGCCTGCAGAACCCGACCGTGGCGATGTTCGAGGAACGGCTCCGCCTGATCGAGGGTGCCGAGGCGTGCCGGTCGATGGCGAGCGGCATGGCGGCGATGACGGCCGCGCTGCTCTCGCAACTTCGCGCCGGCGATCATGTCGTCGCGGGCCGCGCGCTGTTCGGTTCCTGCCGCTGGCTCGTCGATTCGCTGCTCCCGAAGTTCGGTGTCGAAACCACGGTTGTCGATGGACGCGAGGTCGATGACTGGAAGGCGGCGGTGCGGCCGAACACGAAGCTGTTCTTCATGGAAACGCCTGCGAACCCGACGCTCGACATCTGCGATATCCGCGCCATTTCGGACATCGCGCACGATGCCGGTGCCGTCGTGGTGGTGGACAATGCCTTCGCGACACCCGTTCTCCAGCGCCCGCTCGAATTCGGCGCGGATGTCGTTGCTTACTCGGCAACGAAGATGCTCGACGGGCAGGGCCGTGTGCTCGCGGGCGCCGTGCTCGGTTCGGAAGAATTCATCGAAGGCGAACTGCTCGCTTTCACGCGCAACACCGGACCGACTCTCTCCGCGTTCAATGCGTGGGTGGTGCTGAAGGGCCTCGAGACGCTCGAACTCCGGATGGCGAAGCAGTGCGAGAACGCGCTCGCGGTTGCCCGCTTCCTCGATGCGCGTGTGCCGCGTCTGCTCTATCCCGCGCTGCCTTCGCATCCCCAGCACAATCTCGCGATGGCGCAGATGTCGGGCGGCGGCACGATCATGAGCCTGTTCGTTGCAGACGGGCGCAAGCAGGCACATGGCTTGCTGGACGCGCTCAGCCTCGTCGACATCTCGAACAACATCGGCGACTCCCGCACTCTGATGACGCATCCGGCCTCGACGACCCATGCAGGGCTCGACGAGAAGGTGCGCGAGGAGATGGGCGTCACGGAGTCGATGCTGCGCCTCTCCGTGGGGCTCGAAGACCCGGCCGACGTTATCGACGATCTCGACCGTGCGCTTTCGGCGGTGGGGTTGTGAAGGAGTTCTTCGCAGCCTCCGCTACGACCGGCGGTGTCACCGTGCGTGCGAACCCGTCGTACCTACCGGAGCGCTCGCTGCCGGAGCGCGACCATTATGTGTGGACCTACCACATCCGCATCGAAAACGGTCGCGACGCGCCCGTTCAGCTCATCAGCCGGCACTGGATCATCACCGACGGGACAGGCAATGTCCACGAGGTGCGCGGTGCGGGGGTGGTCGGTGCACAGCCGGTGATCGCGCCGGGCGAGGCCTATGACTACGTCTCGGCCTGTCCGCTCGAAACGCCGATGGGCACGATGGCGGGTTCGTTCCAGATGCTCGACGAAAAGGGGCAGGGCTTCGACGTTGCGATCCCGCTGTTCCTGCTGACGAGCCCGGCGGCGGCAGGCGCCGCACACTGACCTCAGCAGTTGCCGACGCGCTTGAATTCCTGGCGCACCGCGAAGGGCTCACGCCCGCGAATGCCTTGGGCATCGATCGTGAAGTGGTTGCGGTTGTCCTTCACGATCGTCGTGCGACCGCTGCCAAGACCGCGGCAGCTGTAAGCCACCGTGGCGCGCTCTGCGGTATCCTCGACGATGGTGTGGACGCAGCTCTTGCCGTCGGCCGCTTCAAGGCCAACGTGCATCAGCGATTCCGGCGAGATGATGCAGCGGTTTGCACCGCCCGAAACGCTGAAGGAACCCGGCTGGAAATCACCACCGCCGAACAGCGACAGCGTCACCGGCTGTGCGAACGCAGCCGTCGCCACCACAAGGGCACCACCAGAAAGAACCAGACTACGGCGCATGAGCGCGTAACTCCCTGTCAAACCTCCGGCGATCCGGAGATGGTCACACTATAAAGATGACAGATGAATAAGGCATATCCGGGACGTTAATCTCGCATTTCGATTGGGAACAGGCGCGAGCAGAACTCGCAGTTTACATCGATCGTACCTGTTGGTCCGCGCATTTCGGCGAGTTCTTCGGCCGGGAAGCGGCCGAGCACCTCGCGGAAGTGCTGCACCGTGCAGCGGCAGCCGCGCGTGAGGCCGATGGGCGGTGAAACGCGTACCTCATCCTCGTTGAACAGCCGCCAGAGCAGGGTTTCCTCGCTCAAATGACTGTCGGTCAGCTCCGCGTCTGTGATCGTGGAGGCGAGGGCGAGCACATGTTCCCAATCCTGATTGTCGGTGCGCGCGGCCAGACGCGGACCGCCGGTTTCGCCGTGGGGAAGGTGTTGGACGAGAAGCCCACCGGCTTCCCACGCGCCGTCCTCGGCCTGCCGCAATGCGCCGCGTACGAGCGTCGGCACCTGTTCTGAATCGGTGAAATAGTGCTCCACCGCGTGGCACAGCGTGTCGCCTTCCAGCGGCACAATACCCTGATAGCGCTCGTCGGCGGCGCTCTGCTCGATGGTGATGGCGAGGTAGCCGGCGCCGAACAGGTCCGGGAGCAGCGCGCCGGGCGTGATCTCGCCGAGCCGCTCGGGATCGAAGCGGAGGTAGCCACGAATCTCGCCGGCGCGGTAGTCGCAGACGAGAAGGTCGATCGGGCCGCCCTTCGACTGCGCCTGCACGGTGGTTTGCCCTTCGCCCTTCTGCACGGTGGTGCCGATGAGCACGGTGAGGATCAGCGCCTCGCCGAGGAGCTGGCAAAGTGGGGCAGGATAGTCGTGCGCGCCGAGGATCGCGGCGAGCGCCGGGCCAAGTCGCGCGACGCGCCCGCGCGCACTGCGCGCCGGGATCGTGAACGGCAGTACGCGCCCCGTCTGCGGGGTGCCTGCCGAACCGTTGCCGTTCAGCCGAGCTTGTTCAGACACCAGAGCAGGATCGCTTTCTGTGCATGTACGCGGTTTTCGGCTTCGTCCCACACGGCCGACTGCGGCCCGTCCATCACGGCGTCGACAACCTCCTCCCCGCGGTGCGCGGGAAGGCAGTGCAGGAAGATCGCCGAGGGGTTCGCCTTCGCCATCAGAGCTTCGGTTACCTGATACGGCCCCATCGCGACCATGCGCTGCGCCGCACCGGACTGGCCCATCGAAACCCACGTGTCGGTGACGATGACGTCCGCGCCCGCGACCGCCGCTTCCGGGTTGCGCTCGACGACGATGCGTGCGCCGCGCGCCTCGGCGCGGGCGACGACGGCATCGTCCGGATCGTAGGCGGCGGGAACTGAGAGGCGCATTTCATAGCCGAGCAGGCCAGCAGCCTCGATCAACGACTGGCAGACGTTGTTGCCGTCGCCAAGCCACGTCCACACCGTGCCGGTGACGCTGCGGCCGAGGCGTTCTTCCACGGTCATCAGGTCGGCGACGATCTGGCAGGGGTGGCCGCTGTCCGTCAGCATGTTGATCACCGGCACGCCGCTGGCGGCGGCGAGCGCTTCCACTTTGTCGTGCCCGTTGGTGCGCAGCGAAATGGCGTCGACGAAGCGGGAAAGGACGCGCGCGGTGTCTTCGATCGTCTCGCCGCGGCCGAGCTGCATGTCCGCCGAGGACAGGATCATCGCCGAGCCGCCGAGCTGGCGCATCGCCATGTCGAACGAGACGCGCGTGCGGGTGGAGGACTTCTCGAAGATCGCGGCGAGCATATGCCCGGCGAGCGGGACGTCGTCGTCGGCCGCGCCTTTCGGCCGTCCGGCGCGGGCCTGCTTGCGGCGCTTCGCCTCGTCGAGGATCAGCCGCAGGGCTTCGGCGCCCGTGCTTTCGAGATCGAGAAAATGCCGCATCGCCCTTCAAACCTTACGTTCGTGGATGGCCCGAAACCGGCCTTCGAAACGGAAAAAGGCGGCCAATCCTGACCGCCCTTCGGACTCGCGCGCCTCCATGACGCACGCGAGGCTTCAAGTCAATGTTACTGGCGGGTGCGCCAGCCGGTGCGAAGCGCCCAGTAGCACAGCGTCCACAGCACCGCGTTGATTGCGATGAGCGCGATGGCGCCGCCAAGTGCGGGGCCGTCGTGGATGCCGATGAAGCCCGAGCGGAAACCATCGATCACATAGAAGAACGGGTTGAAGTGGCTCGCGGTGTTCCACACGCCCGCCAGCCGGTCGATCGAGTAGAAGGTGCCCGAAAGCAGCGAGAGCGGCTGCACGACGAAGTTGGTGACGGCGGCGGCATGATCGAACTTGTCCGCCCAGAGGCCGGTGAGAACGCCGAGGAGGCCGAGCATCACCGCGCCCATCGTGCCGTAGAAGAACACGGAGAGCGGGTTGTGGATCGCCACCGAAACGCCCGGCCACAGCACCATCGCACCCCACACCGCGAGCCCGACGAGCCATGCGCGCGTCACGGCACCCGCGACGAACGAGACGAGCAGCTCTCCCGGCGACAGCGGCGGCATCAATATGTCCACGATCGTGCCCTGGATCTTGCCGATCAGGATCGAGGACGAGGTGTTGGCGAAGCTGTTCTGGATCATCGCCATGACGATGAGGCCGGGGGCGAGGAAGCTGTTGAACGGCACGCCGAGCACGGTGAGATTGCCGCGCCCGAGCGCGACGGTGAAAATGGCGAGAAACAGCAGCGTCGTGATCGCGGGCGCCCACACGGTTTGCAGCTGGACCTTGAAGAACCGCCGCACCTCCTTCACATAGAGCGTCCGAAGGCCCGGCCAGTTGACGCGTCCGATGATCGGCACGCCGGGTTCGCTGTGGGCGGGTTCGCTGTGGACCGGCGTGGCCGGTTTCGCTACGGAAGGCTTTGCAAGCTGATCGTGCATCTGCGTGGGAGTAGTGGCTGTCGCCATGCCCCGCAAGCCGGTCGGCTCTTTTGTTTGAAGACAGGAAGTGGGAACGCGATGTCCTGGACGGACGAACGGATCGAGACGCTTAGGAGCCTCTGGGAAAAGGGGCTGACCGCGAGCCAGATCGCCGACAAGCTCGGCAATGTGAGCCGCAACGCGGTGATCGGCAAGGCGCACCGGCTGGGGCTGAAGGCGCGCCCGTCTCCCGTGAAGGGCGACAGCGACGGCACGCCGCGCGAGACCGCGAAGAAGGCCGCAGCACCCGCCGCGCCGAAACCGAAGCCCGAGGCCGCAGCGCAGGAGGCATCCGCGCCGCAGCCGCGTCCGGCTCCTGAAGCCAAGGTGCCGCCGGTCCCCGCCGCTGCCGCGCCGAAGCCGGCGATGCCCGTCCGCGCCGCGATGCCCGCCGCGCCGGTGAAGCCGCGTGCGCCCGGCGAGAAGGTGACGCTGCTCGACCTCAGCGACAAGATCTGCAAGTGGCCGATCGGGCATCCCGGCGAGCCCGACTTCCAGTTTTGCGGCCGCCCGGTGAACCCCGGCTTCCCATACTGCACCGCGCACTGCGCCGAGGCCTATCAGGCCCAGCTCCCCCGCGACCGCAGCCGGCCTTCCAGAGCGCCGATGCCCCCGCTACCGCGCGTCCGCTGAGCCACCTTCGGCGCGGCTCTGTCCGCGCGAAGTCGGCGAAGTAGAGGCCAAAACGCGTTTTTCAAAAAACGCGGCGCTGACGGCTGCCCGCCGCGCGCGGAAGGGCGTGCCGGGGCGAGCATTTTCTGTATTTTTCAGATGCGCATCTGCGATGTCCGCCGCGCTTCAAAGAGCACGGTGAGGCTTCCATAGTTTTTCCTATTTAGGGCATTAATATACTTGACTCAGTAACGTCGTGCGCCACCTCTCGATAGAGAAGGGCGCACTTGAGCGACGAACTATTCGCTATACTCGATCCTGATCGATCCCTTGCTGTCGCTTTTGTAGATCACCTGAAACATGGTGGCGAGCGCCTGTAGCCAGTCAGCCTGATCCTCTTTGCTCCATTCTGTCTTTGGAGCCGGTAGCTCCTCCAGCATTCCCAGAATAGACCGATGGAGGGCGGGGACGGGCTGGGCTGGCGGTGGTGGCGGATTTTCCACCGGATCGGCTGATGGCGCTTGTGCAGGATTCTGACCATCTGGCGCAGGCGGGGGCGGGCCAGCCTGACCAAAGGGCATGACTAGTCTGTCCTCGTTGCCGCCGGGATAAAAACCTGCCATCCGCGCCGACTTCTCGAACGCCAAGCGTGCTGCCTTCACATTCTTCGAGGTAACGCCGAAGTTGATAAAGGCGGCTTCCAAGCCATGCGGACGTGGCGGAAGTAGCTTGCCGCGAAACTCATCGTAGGCTCGCTTATAGAGTTCTACGTTGAGGAAAGCTCTAACTCGCGCGTCCTGCTGACGGGCGGCGTCAATGATTTCATGGCCAAGCTCTGTGAGCTGGTACTTGCCCCCAACGGCATCCAGTACGCCAAATATTCTCGCGGTAGAAATCTTCGTAGCAAAACCTCCCCCACCGGGAGCGAGCCCCATAGCGGCGGCGAGCTGATCGCGCGAAAGTGCAACACCTCCGCCCTTTAGCATCCCATCGGCCACCGCGATTGCGTCGCTCATGTCCGTATAGGGAAACTGGATTTTTGACGGGACGCGTTCGAATTTTGGCTTCTTTTCCATCAAGTCCGACATGCCCTATTCCTCAGGGTTGGGCGCGGTGGAATCCCCACCGCGCCGCAGTCGTTATAAGCAATGTTGCGCGCTATCCGCGCCTAGCGCCGTCACAGCCTCAGCGGCTGAAACGGCCTTGGCGGATAGCAGCGAAAGATGCGGGGTTTTGGCCCGCGCCGCCGCTGTTTCTTCATAGCTGTCACCTCAGGACAAGGATGACCCCTTGATTCCGAGGCGGATTTCGGCCATATATCTCACACGAAGGGCGTGAGGCGTCGGGTCCGAATCCCGCCTCATCCTCGACCCGGGGGTCTAGGCTTTGGCCGAGACCCCTCCCCGCCAGCGGTTCCCGCCGGATGTGCAAGATCCGGACGCGGGGCCGCTGGTGCGAAGGGGCTCCGAACCCTCGATACAATAAAGCGTCCAGTAGGGAAAGATGAAATCTTTCAGCGCGCAAATTTTCTGCGCGGCGCGGTTCCCGTCAAGTCGATCTACTCTCCGAGTGTTTCCGGCAGTTGCGGATAGATGTCTATATCATATTGATTTAAAAGATTTTTCTAAATTCCCCCTGTCCGGGAATGCCAGATGGCCCGGAGTCTTGGTGTCGGCTCGCGGAAAGTTCTAGCTCGGCTTCCTTCGCTTCCAGGTCCACTGACCGCGAGAAAAGGTCACTGACCACGTCTTGCGCGGCGCTCTTTCTCGTCTTTGAGTCGGGCCTCCCGGAAGGCTTCCGGGTCCACCGCAAACAGGCCGCTCGCCAATCGCCGGAATCTCGCCAGCGATCCCGGCTCCACCTCTTCGTCCACGGCCTTGGCGGGGCTTTCAGGCTGCGCTTGCGATGGCTCCATTGCCAGTCAACTCCCGGTAGGTAAGCCGCTTTCCAGTCACTGCGCGAAGCGCAGCGGTGAAGCGGTCTGCGTCGGAACCATTCCGCTCATTGAAGCGGAAGACCTGCTCATCAACGTACCGGCCAAGATGGAAAGGCTCAACGCTGATATAGGTGCCTTTGATTGACCGCTTCAAAAGCGACCAGAAATTCTCGATGCCGTTCGTGTGAACGCGACCGTTCACGTACTCAACAGCGTGGTCGATCATGGAGTGAACGTATCCCGTCAGTTGACGGTAGCCGTGCCAGCGATCGGTATAAAGCGTGGCGCCTTCCTGTACGGCATCACGAATACCGGCGTGAAGGGTGACGCGCTGCACGTTCGGAATGACATGCGCGTGGATGCGGGAGGGGTTTTCACGGCGAGAACGCTGGAGGATGCCAAGAACAGCCGTCTTGCCCGCGCCTCCGGTCCCGGTGATTGCCTTGGCCCGGCGGCGAGGGTGCATGTTCTTGGCGAGACCTCCGATAAAACTCTCGTCGGCCTCAACCTCGCCGTCCATCTTCTCGATGGTGCCGAGCTTCATGGCGAGGCGAATGCGGTGGTTCATGTGCCACGCGGATTTCTGCGTAATGCCGAGTGACCGCGCCAGCTCGTAAGAGCTGATGCCGTTTTTGCAGTTGGCTACCATCCAGATCGCCACAAACCACTTGTCGAGCGGGATAGCGCTGTCCTCGAAAATGGTGCCGACTTTGGCCGAAAACTGGCGCTTTGCGTGCTTTTCCTTGCATTCCCAAATGCGGCGGGTCGGAATGAACCGCGCGTCGGTGCGCCCACAAGTCGGGCACGTCACACCGTTCGGCCAACGCAGGTTGACCATGTGCTGCAATGCTACGTCCGGGTCCGAGAAGTACCGGACGGCTTCCATAAGAGTGCGCGGTTCGTGTGGCATGCACGCTATCTACCGACATCATGTTACTGAGTCAAGTATATTAATGCCCTATTTAGGAAGAGGGTGGACTTTCAAACGCTGTCGCTTCGGCAGCGTTGGAGTTCGCTGTGCAATGTGTTGATCAACGCGGCGGCAGGCATCGCGCGCGAGAGCGGGGCGCCTTGCCCGGCCCATTGCGCGCCGAAGCCGGACTCGCCTTTCGCCTTCGCTGCCGCGTGCAGGGCTTTGCCTGCGTCGTAGGCGATGGGGTAGTCGGGAGGTTCGCAATCCGAGAGGGGCGCTTCCAAGCCGCTGAAACGGTTGGCAAGCACACGGGCGGGCCGCCCGGAGATGATCGGTGTCAGCGTGGTGTGGTAGGCTCCCGGTCCCGTAAGTGCGGTTCGATACGCTTCATCTGCCGCGGATTCATTGCAAGCGATGAACGCGGTGCCGAGCTGCGCGGCAACAGCGCCGAGATCGAGCGCGGCCGCGATACCTGCCCCATCCATGATGCCGCCTGCCGCGATGACGGGACGTCTGCATTCCTTGACCAACAGGCGGGTGAGTGTGGCCATGCCCAGCGCGTCGTCAGGTGCAGAAGGATCGAACATGCCGCGATGGCCGCCAGCTTCGATGCCCTGTGCCACGATGGCGTCGACCCCCGCGTCTTCGATGACGCGCGCTTCCTCAATGCTGGTGGCGGTAGCCATCAGGAGAATGTTTCTCTCCTGCAAGGCGCGGATCGTCGAAGCGGGCGGCAAACCGAAGTGGAAGCTTACCACCGGCGGCGCTGTTTCCAGCAGCATTGCCAGCATGTCGGCATCTTCGGCGAAGCTCTTGTAGATCGTTTGAAGCGTGTTCGGCGGCTCGGCGCCAAACTCGGCGAACAGTGGTGCAAGTCGATCCAGCCACACGGCTTCGCGCACCGGATCGGCCTTGGCGGGGCCATGGACGAAGAGATTGACGTTAAAGGCGCGGTCGGTGCGCGCGCGTAGTTCGTCAATCATCAAGCGTGCGTGATGGGCGTCCGTCGCGCCCACACCGATCGAGCCAAGCGCCCCAGCGTTCGAGACCGCAGCGGCAAGCGTGGGCGTGGATACGCCCGCCATGGGAGCCTGGATTACCGGAACCGATATGCCGAGCCGATCAATGAGAGGCATGGGCAACCTTTCTACAAGGACGCGATCTCCGCCTTCGGCCTCATCTCTACCCAACCCGCTCCCGCACATAGCGCCCCGGCGCGTCCTCGATCACCTTGAGCGTGCCGCCTTTGGCGCCCTTGCCGGGGGTGCGGGCGGGGACTTCCTTGCCGGATTGGGCGGTGAGCCATGCGATCCAGTCGGGCCACCAGCTTCCGGGGTGTTCGGTGGCGGTGGCTGCGAAGTCTTCGAAGCGGGCGGGGAGGGTGTCGTTTGTCCAGTGCTGGTACTTCTTCGCGTCGGGCGGATTGACGACGCCCGCGATGTGGCCGCTGCCCGCGAGCACGAACCGAACCGGTCCGGCGAAGTGCTGAGTGAGTTTGTAGGAGGATCGGGCAGGGGCGATGTGGTCTTCCTTGCCGCCCTGGATATAGACCGGCGTGTCTACCTTGGTGAGATCGATGGGCGTGCCGTCGATGACGATGGCGCCGGGCTGGATCATCCTGTTGTCGCGGTAAAGGCCTTCGAGATACTCGGCGTGCCATTTGGCGGGAACGTTCGTTGCGTCCGAGTTCCAGTAGAGCAGGTCGAAGGGGAAATAATCCTTCCCGAGCAGATAGTTGTTGACGACGTAGTTCCAGATGAGGTCGTTCGCACGGAGCATGTTGAAGGTCGTCGCCATGTAGCGGCCGTCGAGATAGCCCTTGCCTTCCGAGAGTTCCTTCACGGCTTTCAGGTGATCCTCATCGACAAAGACGCCGAGGTCGCCGCATTCGGAGAAATCGACCTGCGCAGTGAAGAATGTCGCCGTCTTCACCTTCTCCGCCTCGCCGCGCGCGGCCATGAAGGCCAAGGTCATCGCAAGGGTGGTGCCCGCGACGCAGTAGCCGATGACGTGCGTGGACTTGATGCCGAGGCCTTTCAGCACCGCATCGATCGCGGTGATGAAACCCTCCTCGATGTAGGTCGCGGTGGTCGCGTCGGCGATGCTGGCGTCGGCGTTCTTCCATGACACGACGAACACGGTGAGGCCCTGCGCGACCGCCCAGCGGATGAAGCTTTTTTCGGGCGTCAGATCGAGGATGTAGAACTTGTTGATCCACGGCGGGAAGATGAGGAGCGGGGTTTCGTAAACGTTCGCGGTGCTCGGCGAATACTGGATGAGCTGGAACATCCGGTTTTCGAACACGACCTTGCCGGGGGTGACGGCGACGTTGCGGCCGACCTCGAACGCTTTCTCGTCGGTCATCGTCATGCGGCCGCGCTGAAGATCGTCCAGCAGGTGCTGCGTGCCTTTCAGGAGGTTCTCGCCCTTGCTCTCCACCGTGGCCTTCAGCACTTCGGGATTGGTGAGCAGGTAGTTCGAGGGCGACAGCGCATCGATGAACTGGCGCGTGTAGAACATCGCCTTGTTCCGTTCCTTGTCCTCAAGCCCATCGAGCCCGCCGACGAGCTGCAGGATATACTGGCTGGCGAGAAGGTAGGAGGACTTCAGGAAGTCGAACGCGGGCATTTCGGACCACGCCTGCCCCTTGAAGCGCTTGTCGGCGGGGAGCTGCGGCGGCTGCACCTCGCCGGGGGTGGCGAAGGCCTGCCAAAGCGTCATCGCATCGCGCCAGTAATCCGCCTGAAGCTGGACGAGGCGGGCCGGATCGGTCATCGCGGCGGTTGCCATCTTGCTCCACGTCTCGACAAGGCCGAGCGGATCGGGACCGAGAACGATGCCGTCCGTGGCCTCTTTCGCCATGAATTCCATCATCATCTGCTGCATCTTGCCCGCAAGCCAGGTCCAGCGCTGGGCGTGCTCGGCAAGACCTTCGATGTCGGCGGCGGCAACCATGACGATCTCCCCGGGAGCAGCAACTGGCGCCGACGATAAACAAGCGCTCGCCAAGCGCCAAGGGCGGTCGCTATAACGGCGGCCGCCGCGATCCAGCGGCCCATACACGGGAAAGACCCGAAGAGGAGACAATGTCAGACTTCTACCGCATCAAGCGCCTGCCGCCCTACGTGATCGCCGAAGTGAATGCGATGCGGGCAGCAGCACGTGCGGCAGGCGAGGACATCATCGACCTCGGCATGGGCAACCCCGATCTGCCGCCGCCCGAACATGTGATCGAAAAGCTGTGCGAAGTGGCGCGGAAGCCCGATGCGCACGGCTACTCGGCCTCGAAGGGCATTCCGGGACTCCGGAAGGCGCAGGCGGGCTACTATGCGCGGCGTTTCGGCGTCGAGCTCGATCCCGAAAGCGAGGTCGTGGTGACGCTCGGCTCCAAGGAGGGGCTGGCCAACCTCGCGCAGGCGATCACGGCGCCGGGCGACGTGGTGCTGGCGCCGAACCCGAGCTACCCGATCCATACGTTCGGCTTCATCATCGCGGGCGCGACGATCCGCAGCGTGCCGACAACGCCCGACGAGCGCTATTTCGCGGCGCTGGAACGCGCGGTGAAGTTCACTGTGCCGAAGCCTTCGGTGCTGGTGATGGGCTATCCTTCGAACCCGACGGCGGAGGTCGTTGACCTTGCTTTCTACGAGCGCGTCGTCGCGTTCGCGAAGGAGCATGGGCTGTGGATCCTCTCGGACCTCGCCTATTCGGAGCTTTACTACGACGGCGTGCCGACGCCCTCCATCCTGCAGGTGCCGGGCGCGAAGGACGTGGCGGTGGAGTTCACCTCCATGTCCAAGACCTATTCGATGGCCGGATGGCGCATGGGCTTCGCGGTCGGCAACAAGACGCTGATCGCGGCGCTGACGCGCGTGAAATCGTACCTCGATTACGGCGCGTTCACGCCGATTCAGGCGGCGGCCGTGGCGGCCATCAATGGCCCGCAGGATATCGTCGAGAAGAACCGCGAGCTCTACAAGCGCCGCCGCGATGTGCTCGTGGAGAGCTTTGGTCGTGCGGGATGGGACATTCCGGTGCCGCGCGCCTCGATGTTCTGCTGGGCGCCCTTGCCGCCCGCGCTCGCGCACCTCGGCAGCCTCGAGTTTTCGAAGCAACTCCTCACGCACGCAGGTGTCGCCGTGGCGCCGGGTGTCGGCTATGGCGAGGAAGGCGAGGGCTTCGTGCGCATCGCGATGGTGGAAAACGAGCAGCGCATTCGTCAAGCGGCGCGCAACGTGAAACGCTATCTTCAATCGATGGGTGTAAACACGCCGGGCCAGCAGAAGGCCATCGGCGAGTAAGCGCCTGTCGGAATGTCTTGAGAATCGGGGTTAAGCAGTGAACTCTCCCTTGCGCATTGCGCTTGCCGGGCTCGGTACGGTCGGCGCCGGCGTCGTGAAACTTCTGGACGAAAACCGCGACCTCATCGCGCGCCGCTCCGGGCGGCCGATCGAGATTGTCGCGGTTTCGGCGCGGGACCGGTCGCGCGACCGGGGCGTCGATCTTGGCCGGTTCGAGTGGGTGGACGATACCTCGTCGCTTGCCGAGCGGGACGATGTCGATGTCGTCGTCGAGCTGATCGGCGGGTCGGACGGGCCTGCCGTGGCGCTGGTGCGCGAGGCGATCAGCCGGGGCAAGGGCGTCGTCACCGCCAACAAGGCGATGATCGCGCACCACGGCCTCGAACTCGCCGCTGCCGCCGAGAAGGCGGGAACGCCGCTGAAATACGAGGCGGCGGTGGCGGGCGGTATCCCGATCATCAAGGCGATCCGCGAAGGCGCGGCGGCGAACCGCATCGACCGCGTCTACGGCATCCTGAACGGCACGTGTAACTACATCCTCACCGAGATGGAGGAGAAGGGCGCGGCGTTTGCCGACGTGCTCGGCGAGGCGCAGCGGCTGGGCTATGCCGAGGCCGATCCCACCTTCGACATCGACGGCATCGACGCCGCGCACAAGCTTGCCATTCTTGCGAGCCTCGCGTTCGGCAGCGAAATCGACTTCGCGAGCGTTCGCACCACTGGCATCCGCGCTGTCGCGGCCACCGACATCGCGCACGCTGCCGAACTCGGCTTCCGCGTGCGCCTCGTCGGGGTCGCCGAGGTGGTGGGAGACCGCATTCACCAGCGCGTGCATCCGTGTCTCGTGCCGCTCGCCAATCCGCTCGCCAAGGTCACGGGCTCGCTGAACGCCGTGGTCGCGGAAGGCAATTTCGTCGGTCGGCTGTTCTTCGAAGGCCGCGGCGCAGGCGAGGGGCCGACGGCAAGCGCCGTCGTCGCCGACCTTATCGACATCGCGCGCGGCGAGGCGGGGCCTGCCTTTGCCATGCCTTCGCATCACCTCGAGCCGATCGGTGCGGGCGAGGCGGGGGACTGGCGCGGGCGCTATTACCTGCGCCTTTCGGTGGCGGACGAAACGGGCGTGCTTGCCGAACTCGCGGCGATGCTGCGCGACGCGGGCGTTTCGATCGACAGCCTGATCCAGCGCGGTCAGGCCGATGCGGGCGGCGTCTTTATCGCCATCGTCTCGCACGAAACCGATGAAAGTGCGGTCCGCAACGCCATCAAGGCGATGCGTGCAAGCAGCAGCGTGCTCGGCGAGCCGATGCTGATGCATATTCTGGACTTTTGAGGCGAGGGGGCTACCAGCCTTTCCGCATGTTCGAATCAAGGGGAGTTCAAGGCCGATGGTGAAACGCAGCGACGTGCTGGAGCGCGTGCTCGTTCTGGAAATGGTGCGCGTGACGGAATACGCCGCGATGGCGGCCTCGCACCTCGTGGGACGCGGCGACGAGAAGGCGGCGGATGCTGCCGCGGTCGATGCGATGCGCGATGCGCTGAATGAACTCGCCTTCGACGGCACCATCGTAATCGGCGAGGGCGAGCGCGACGAGGCGCCGATGCTCTACATCGGCGAGAAGGTGGGCGCGGCGATCGGCACGGGCCCCAAGATCGACATCGCGCTCGATCCGCTGGAAGGCACGACGATCACCGCCAAGGCCGGACCGAACGCGCTCGCAGTGCTCGCCATCGCGGAAGAGGGCTGCCTGCTGAACGCACCCGACGTCTACATGGAAAAGCTCGCCATCGGGCCGGGCTACGCGAAGGACCTCGTGAGCCTCGACAAGAGCGTGACCGAGAATGTCGAGGCGCTTGCCAAGGCGAAAGGCGTGAAGCCTGCCGAGATCATCGCCTGCGTGCTCGATCGCCCGCGCCACGAGAAGCTGATCGCCGAACTGCGCGCGATCGGCTGCGGCGTCGTGCTGATCCCGGACGGCGACGTGGCGGGCGTGATCGCGGTGACGAACCCCGAGACGACGGTCGACATCTACCTCGGCCAGGGCGGCGCGCCGGAAGGCGTGCTCGCGGCTGCGGCGCTGCGCTGCGTCGGCGGCCAGATCCAGGGCCGGCTCGTGTTCCGCAACGACGACGAGCGCCTGCGCGCGGCGAAGTGGGGCATCACCGACCTCGACCGCATCTACGACACCGAGGACATGGCCAAGGGCGACGTGATCTTCGCGGCGACGGGCGTGACCGACGGCTCGCTGCTCGACGGCGTGAAGCGCTTCAAAGGCGGGCTGGTGACGACAGAATCGGTCGTGATGCGCGCGTCTTCGGGCACGGTCAGGTGGGTGCGTGGCGAGCATCGCCGTTCCGAATCCTGACGCCTTCGTCTTCGGCGTCAGCCGCTCGGTCTCCGGGCGGCAATGGCGCTGGCGGGGCGGCCCGCCGGGTGATGCCGCTGACGCGCTGAGGCTCGGCATCAGCGACGTGACCGCGCGGCTGTTCACGGCGCGCGGCGTGCGGGTGGAGAACATCGCCGCCCTCGCGCAGCCGACGATCCGCGATCTGCTGCCCGACCCTTCGATCTTCCGCGACATGGACACGGCGGCCGCGCGCATCGCCGACGCGGTGACACGCGGCGAGGCCGTGGTGATCTTCGGCGACTACGACGTCGACGGCGCGACGAGCGCGGCGGTGCTGATCCGTTTCATCCGCGCCGTGGGCGGCACGGTTTCACACTATATTCCCGATCGGCTTCTGGAAGGCTACGGCCCCTCTGCCGAGGCGTTGGTGGCGCTGAAGCAGGCTGGCGCGGACCTCGTCGTCTGCGTCGATTGCGGCACGCAGGGTTTCGAGGCGCTGGAGGCCGCGAAGGGCGCGGGGCTCGACGTGATCGTGGTCGATCACCACAAGGCCTCGACGCTGCTGCCGCCCGCCGTCGCCATCGTGAATCCCAACCGTATCGACGAGGATGAGGGTGCCGCGTTCGGGCACCTTGCGGCGGTCGGCATGGCGTTTCTCGTGGCTGTGGCGGTGAACCGGGAATTGCGCGTGCGCGGCTGGTTCTCGGGTCGGCCGGAGCCGAAGCTCACTGAACTGCTCGATCTCGTCGCGCTCGGCACCGTGGCGGACGTGGTGCCGCTCACGGGCCTCAATCGCGCCTATGTTTCGCAGGGCCTCAAGGTGATGGCGACGCGGCGCAACGCGGGCCTTGCCGCGCTTGCCGCCGCCGCGCGGCTGGAGCGCGCGCCGCGTGCATCCGACCTTGGATTCGCGCTCGGGCCGCGCATCAACGCGGGCGGGCGCGTCGGGCAGGCAGACCTCGGCGTGCGGCTGCTGACCGGGGAGGGGGATGAACTCTCCGCGCTTGCGGACGAACTCAACCGGCTGAACGACGAGCGCCGCGCGATCGAGACGCTGGTGACCGAAGCCGCCATCGCCGCGTGCGAGCGCGCGGGCAATGCGCCGATTGCGGTGATCGCGGGGGACGGCTGGCATCCCGGTGTGATCGGCATCGCCGCAAGCCGCCTCAAGGATCGCTTCGGTGTGCCCGCGCTCGTGATTGGCGTTGATGAGGCGGGCACGGGCAAGGGTTCGGGGCGTTCCATCCCCGGCGTCGATCTCGGCGCGGCGGTGCTCGCGGCGCGCGACGCGGGGCTGATCAGCGCGGGCGGTGGCCATGCGATGGCGGCGGGCGTTACCGTGGCGCGCGAGCGTGTCGACGACCTCGCGCGTTTCCTCTGCGAGCGGCTGGAGGGGGACGTGGCGCGCGCCCGCGCCGTCGATGCGCTCTCTTTCGATCTCGCGCTCGCGCCTGCGGGTGTTACGCCCGCACTTGCCGAAGCGCTGGAGGCTGCCGGGCCTTACGGGGCGGGATGGCCCGGGCCGCGCGTGGCAGCGGGGCCGGTTTCGGTGGTGAAGGCCGATATCGTCGGCACCGGCCATGTGCGTGTGATTCTGGCGGGCGCGGACGGCGCGCGCGTGAAGGCCGTTGCGTTCCGCAGTGTCGATACGCCGCTCGGCGCGGCGCTCATGCAGGCGGGCGGGCGGCGGCTCTGGGTGTCGGGGCGTGTCAGTCAGGATGATTGGGGATCGACCCCGCGCGCCGAACTCCACCTCGATGACGCGGCTTGGGCGGATTGATCGATAAAATCAATCTGTCTGTCTCAAAAAAGTAATTTTGCCTTCGCTCCGTGCGTTGCTAAAGGGTCGCCATCCCCCAGTAACCCACAGCAACGGAGTGCACATGTCCCTCGTTAATACCCCGATCAAGCCGTTCAAAGCGCAGGCCTTCAAGCAGGGCAAGTTCGTCGAGGTGACGGACGCGGACGTGAAGGGCAAATGGTCGATCTTCTTCTTCTACCCGGCGGACTTCACCTTCGTGTGCCCGACCGAGCTTGAAGACCTCGCCGACATCTACCCGACGCTCCAGAGCATCGGCGTCGAGGTGTACTCGGTCTCCACCGACACGCACTTCTGCCACAAGGCATGGCACGACACGTCGCCAGCGATCGGCAAGATCAACTACTACATGCTGGGCGACCAGAACCACGACATCTCGAACAACTTCGAGATCCTGCGCGCCGGCGTCGGCCTCGCCGATCGCGGCACGTTCGTCGTCGATCCCGAGGGCACCATTCAGCTCGTCGAGATCACGCCCGAAGGCGTGGGCCGCAACGCCGCCGAGCTTTTGCGCAAGATCAAGGCGCTTCAGTACTGGGTGAGCCACCCGGGTGAAGTGTGCCCGGCGAAGTGGGAAGAGGGCGAGAAGACGCTCGCCCCGTCGCTCGACCTCGTCGGCAAGATCTAAGCACCCCTGGGTCGCAGGGGTCTCCCGGGGGCGGTTCGCGCCGTCCCCCGGGAGCTCGCGGCCACATTGAATTTTTTGGAGTGAACCATGCTGGACGCCAATCTGAAGCAGCAGCTCGCCGCCTATCTGCAGAACATCACGCAGCCGATCGAGCTCGTGGCGTCGCTGGATGATGGCGCGAAATCCGTGGAGATGAACACGCTCCTCGAAGAGATCGCAGCGCTTTCGGACAAGGTGAGCGTGGTCCGCAAGGATGACGACAAGCGCAAGCCGAGCTTCATGATCCGCCGCGCAGGGACCGACATCGGCGTGCGCTTCGCGGGCCTTCCCATGGGGCATGAGTTCACTTCGCTGGTGCTTGCTCTGCTGCAGGTCGGCGGGCACCCGTCCAAAGCCGCGCAGGACGTGATCGAACAGGTGAAGGCGCTGGACGGCGACTTCGAATTCGAAACCTATTTCTCGCTATCGTGCCAGAACTGCCCGGACGTGGTGCAGGCGCTGAATCTGATGGCGGTGCTCAATCCGCGTATCAAGCACACGGCGATCGATGGCGCGCTCTTCAAGGGCGAGGTCGACGAACGCAAGGTGATGGCGGTGCCGACCGTGTTCCTGAACGGCGAGCCGTTCGCCTCGGGTCGCATGGAGCTGGAGCAGATCGTCGCGAAGATCGACACCGGTGCTGCGGCGCGCGCTGCGGAGAAGATCAAGGGCAAGGCGCCGTTCGATGTGCTTGTCGTCGGTGGCGGGCCGGGTGGTGCGGCGGCGGCGATTTATGCCGCGCGCAAGGGCATCCGCGTGGGCGTGGCGGCCGAGCGTTTCGGTGGGCAGGTGCTCGATACGATGGGCATCGAGAACTTCATCTCCGTGCAGCACACCGAGGGCCCGAAGCTCGCCGCGCAGCTCGAGCAGCACGTCAAAGAGTATGACGTCGACATCATGAACCTGCAGAAGGCCGAAAAGCTGATCCCGGCGCGCGTGCCGGGCGGGCTGCACGAGGTTCGGCTGGAAAACGGCGCATCGCTGAAGGCACGGACTGTGGTGCTCGCCACCGGCGCGCGCTGGCGGCAGATGAACGTGCCGGGCGAGAACGACTATCGCAACAAGGGCGTGGCGTATTGCCCGCACTGCGACGGGCCGCTGTTCAAGGGCAAGCGCGTTGCGGTGATCGGCGGCGGCAACTCGGGCGTTGAAGCCGCGATCGACCTCGCGGGGATCGTCGCGCACGTCACGCTGATCGAGTTCGACAGCCAGCTCCGCGCCGACGCGGTGCTGCAGCGCAAGCTCGCCAGCCTGCCGAACGTGAAGATCATCACCTCCGCGCTCACCACCGAAGTGCTGGGCGACGGCGAAAAGGTGACGGCGCTCACCTACAAGGATCGCAACAGCGACGATCTGCACCAGATCGAGCTGGAAGGCATCTTCGTGCAGATCGGCCTCGTGCCGAATACGGAGTGGCTGAAGGACGCGGTTGCGCTCTCTCCGCGCGGCGAAATCGAGGTCGATCACCGCGGCGAGACGAGCCAGCCGGGCATCCTTGCGGCGGGCGATTGCACCACCGTGCCCTACAAGCAGATCGTGATTGCGATGGGCGAAGGATCGAAGGCGGCGCTCTCCGCATTCGACTATCTGATCCGCACGGTGCCCGCCGAGGAAACTCAGGCGGCCTGAGCCTTCACATGCGGCTTGACCGGCCGGGGCGACCCCATTAGTGGGAGCGCCTCAGCCGCGCGGCCCCATCGTCTAGCGGTCTAGGACGTCGCCCTTTCACGGCGAAAACACGGGTTCGAGTCCCGTTGGGGTCACCACGAAGCCTTCCCAAGGCATCCCAAGGCGCACCATAAGTGGCTGTTTTCCGCCATTTATTCTGCTATAATGCCCCCAAGTCATCCCGCTCTAGACCGCCACATGCCATCAATCTGATGGTATTTTTGATGGTACATCGCGCGGGTCGGGAAGGGAGATACCATCATGGGTCTGAGCACCGTTGCCATCAAAGCCGCGAAGGGGCGGGACAAGCCGTTCAAGCTGACGGATGGCGATGGCCTCTATCTGCTGGTCCTGCCCTCGGGCGGGCGGTACTGGCGCATGAACTACCGGTATCTTGGCAAGCAGAAGACGCTCGCGCTCGGCGTCTGGCCCGGAACCGGGCTTGCCGAAGCACGTGAGCGCCGGGACGCCGCGCGCAAGGTGCTGGCTGACGGGAACGACCCCGGAGAACACATCAAGCTCGAACGCATCGCCGCGAGCGTGGCCGCCGCGAACAGCTTCAAGGCCGTTGCCGATGAGTGGCTGATCAAGGTCGAGCGGGAAGGCCGCTCGGTGGTCACGATGAAGAAGTTGCGCTGGCTGCTCGACTTCGTGTGTCAATCGATTGGAAAGCGACCCATTGCATCGATCACAGCTCAAGAATTGCTGCTGATGCTTCGGAAAATGGAGGTCAAGGGCCACTATGAGACGGCGCGACGGCTGCGCAGCACCTGCTCGCAGGTTTTTCGATACGCCATTGCCACGGCGCGTGCCGACCGCGACATCGCGTCCGATCTGAAGGGAGCGCTTATTACGCCGAAGCCTGTTCACCGCGCGGCGATCACCAAGGCCGATGAGGTAGGAGGCTTGTTGCGGGCGATCGACGCGTTCGCGGGTCATGCGAACACGAAAGTGGCCCTACGCCTCTTGCCGCATGTTTTTGTCCGGCCCGGCGAACTCAGGTATGTGGAGTGGACCGAACTCGATCTGGACGCTGCTGTCTGGACCATTCCTGCGCAGAAGATGAAAATGCGCCGGCCCCACGCGATTCCGCTTTCGCGTCAGGCAATCGATATCATCCGCTCGATCCAGCACGATGCGCGCTACTGCCGGTTTCTCTTCCCGTCACTGCGATCCGCCAATCGGCCGATGTCGGAAAACACGATCAACGCGGCCTTGCGGCGTATGGGCTTCGCGCAGACCGAAATGACGGGTCACGGCTTTCGCGCGATGGCAGCGACTCTGCTCAATGAAATGGGGATATGGCATGCCGATGCCATCGAGCGGCAGCTCGCGCACTGTGACGGAAATGCCGTGAGGCGGGCTTATGCGCGGGGCGAGTATTGGGAGGAACGCGTGCGAATGATGCAGCATTGGTCCGACCATCTCGACACGCTGCGGAGGGCATCTCCCGCGCCAACCGGGGTCAGATATCTCCGGATAGCGGTATAAGGACGGGCATTCTACCCATTGGTTGAGGTCGGTTCGCGCCTTCCGATGCAGCGCAGGCCCAAAGTCACCTGCTTCGGAAACGTGCTTTCATCGATCTTGCGGTAAAGCGTCGTTCGGAAGAGCCCGCTCCGCCTAAGGGCTGCAGGAAGCCGAACTCAGCATCCCGCAATCTTTATGATCTGCTCCGCTGTATAATTCTTCCGTACTATTCGCCGCTCCTGCCAAGCACGAAATAGCCGAAACTCTTACTTTCAATCCGGACCAATTTGTTGGCGAAGGTCACGATTGCGCGCCTGCCCGAATGTTGCTGAGGTTTGATTGCTCCTGAGATGGGCCTTACAAGTTGGGGCTGGTCAGTTGGTAGATCGCAACGTACGAGCGACACCCCAAACCATTGGCAGCTTCGGCTGCGTCGTGGGCTGCCAAAAAAGTAGTACGAGTGATCATCCGGGTCGGCCATCCTTTCGGGGGCTGAGATAGATGGTGCCGCCCCGCAATACCCAGGGGAACACGCCTAGCGTTAGCAGCAGGGCGGCGATCAGGAGCAGAGAGGAATGCTCGAACGTGAGGGCCGCTCCGAGCCGTGCCAGCGCCGCCGCCTGCACTGCTCCAAAGGCAAGCCATGCCACCGCAGGCATGGTCAGCGGTCGTCCGCTATGCCCCTGGGTGACGCGCGTCACCATCGCCACGAGCAGACTTGCGCCCATGCCGAGCAGCAGGGCGTGAATGGCGGCGATAGGAGGGACAGGAGCCACGGTGGCCAGCGCGGCAAAGAGGAAGCTGGCGGGCGCCCAGGCAAAGCCCCACAGCAGCACCATCAGCAACCCCGGCACAGGCCTGCGCGGAGTCCAGCGCCACAGCATCATCAGCAATAGCAGCGTCATCGCCGCGGCTATCAGCCCGCGCAGCGGTGAACCACAATGGGTCGCCACGATGTCTGCCAGTAGCAGCGGCCAGAACAAACCAAGCAGCCAATAGGGGCGCCAACTGACGTAGCCGGCCACCACATTGCCGGCGAAAAAGGGGATCATGCGGTGGCAGACGGTGACGAAGATGGCGGCGGTTAACCCATGCGTGCCGAGCAGGATCGAAGCCGCTCGGCCGGGTGCCCACTCACCGGCGGTAAAGGCGAGCAACAGCGCGAGGCCGGCAAGCGCGAGCAGCCAGCCCGCCAAAGCCGAAAGGCCGTGCCAGTGTGGCTTGCGGGTGGCCTTGCAATGCGCCAGCAGCACGCTGGCGAGCAGCACGGCGCCGATGCCCCATCCAGCCAGCATCAGCGCCAGCGCGGCATTGAGCAATGCCAATTGGTCGCTCCACAGTGCCGCGGCGAGGAGCAGGCTGCCGAGCATCATCGGGATGGCAGCGGGTAGAAAGCGCCGGGATGGCAGGTCGTCCAACCCCATCCAGCGCGGAAAGACGGTTGCAAGAAAGCCGAGGATGAACGGCATGAACAGCGCATAGACAGTCACCGGTCCATGCAGTGTCGCGTGGAGCGCATCGCCCTGTGGGAGACCAAGCGGAAACCAGTGCGCGTCCGTCAGCCGCGCCAGCCACCACAGCGGCAGCATCAAGAGATTGAACACGCCGGTCAGGAACGGCAGGCGATGGGGTGCGGCGCCAAGCAGGCGGAAGGGGCTTCCCTTTGCGGCGTGGTTCATTGTGCCCAGCCATGCGATCCCGCGACGGCGCCCGCTATGGTCACGAAGCCGGCCAGCGACAGCACGACGTGCACGATCTGCAGCCGGCGGTGCCAACGCCCTTCGGGATCGCCTCCCCGTAGCAGAGGATGGATGACCAGCGGTTCGAGTACGAACAGGATCAGAACGAACACTAGCCAGACAAGCAGCATCGCCCACATCCACCAATAGGCCGGATCAGCAAAGCGCCACCACAGGTCCATTCGCCTGACGAGCCAGAAGCCGCTGGCCCCTGTGAGCAGCACCCAAAAACCCGCTTGCGGGGCAAACCGTCCCTCGATCCGGTGAAAGGCGCTGATGCGGCGCTCGGGCGGCTCGGCCCGGCGGATAGCAGGCAGCACCACCAACGTGACAAACCATACGCCGCCAAACCAGGCCACGACACCGATCACATGCACAGCGCGCGCTATAAGCAGGTCATCCATGGCACCGATCTCCAAGCGAATGAAACACTCACTAAAGTTGATATCGATCATTACTATTGATTTATATCAATTGAAGCCACAATGACCGGGCTCAAATGGCGTGCATGTCACACGCTTGCATCGGCCTGCCCATAGCTCTCTCCGCCTCTGCACTGTTTGCGCTGATGCCGGCAGCCAGCGCCCTTGCGCAGGTATCCGCGCCGCCAACCCCCGCCCCGGCCACGGAAATATCCGATGCGGTTACGCCCTATCTCAACGCGCGATACCGGCTTGAAACCGTGGATCAGGAGGGCATTGCCAAATCGGCGACGGCATCCACGCTGCGCCTGCGCGCTGGTGTGCGTACCGCTGCCTGGCATGGTTTCAGCGCAGTGGTCGAGGGCGAGGCGATCCTACGCGTCGGACCGAAAGATTATAATGACACGGTGAATGGACGGGCGGCCTTTCCGGTGGTCGCGGATCCATCCGACATATTGCTAAATCAGGCCTATGTCCGCTGGCAGCCCGCGCGCCAGTTGGAGGTGATCGGCGGCCGTCACGCCATCAATTTCGACAATCAGCGCTGGGTCGGCAGCGTCGACTGGCGGCAGAACGACCAGACGCTCGACGCCGTGCGCATCGGCATCGTGCCCGCCGCCGGCACGCGCATCGATTATGCATACAGCTGGCGCGTCAATCGGGTGTTTGGGAAGGATTCGCCGCAGGGCATCTGGCCGGATTCAGATATTCATCTGCTGCGCGGATCAGTCACGCTCGCGCCGTTCGGGACGCTGATCGCCTATGGCTATTGGCTGGATATACCGGCCGCTCCGGCACTTTCATCGCGCACGCTCGGCGGGCGCCTGACAGGCGAACAACCGCTGAGCGACGGGCTGCGCATTCACTATGCCGCCGAATATGCCCGGCAAAGCGACCTGAGTATCAATCCGCGCGATTTCGCACACGACTATCTGTTGTTGGAGCCCGGCATCGGCATCGGGCCCGTGACGATACGAGTTGGTTATGAGCGGCTGGAAGGCGATGGGATCACAGCCCTGCAAACGCCGCTTGCGACCCTGCACGCCTTCAACGGTTGGACCGATCGTTTCCTGACGACGCCGCCGAGCGGTCTTCGCGATCTTTATGCCGACGTGCAGTGGCGCATAGGTTCGCTGTTCACAAGCACTCCGGCAACGCTGCGATTTCAACTGCACGATTTCAATGCCACGCACGGCGGTGCCGATTATGGTCGCGAAGTGGGCGCGTGGCTAACCGTGCCTGTCACGCGACAGATCAGTGCCGCGTTCAAACTCTCGCACTATGAGGCGGACGCTTTTGCAACCGACACAACCAAATCCTGGTTCTCGGTCGAGGCCCGTTTCTAAAGATCATCAACCACCGGATCAGGCCGGGCGAGTGCGATCAGCTTCGTACGGTCGATGATCTGTACTGTGGGCCCGCTGATAAGCACGCCGTGCTCTGCCAGCGTTCCACAGGCGCGGGACAGATTCTCAGGTGTCATGCCCAGCAACGAAGCAATCACGCGCTTTTCGGCAGGTAGCTGGAATTGCACGGTATCTCCCTGCCGCTGGCTTTCCAGAAACAGGAAATTGGCCAGCCTTTCGAGAGTCTGCCTGAGCTTGATATCCGTCAGCGAGCGCACCAAATTGCGGTAGCGTAACGCAATTTCGGTCATCGCCGCGGCGGCAAGCGCACCGTCCTTGGCGATCGTTGTTCTCAGCAGCGGCGATGGGATCATCAGGATACGCGAAGCCGATAGCGTCCGCGCCGACATCAGATAACGCTGATCGGTGTACGCTGCGGCGAGAATGAAGCTTGAAACGGGGCGCACCAACTGCATCGTGACTTCGCGCGATCCGTTGGTCGTGAACAACTCTACCAGCCCGTCCAGGAGCACGTGCAGGAAATCGGCACGACCGCCGGTTTCGATGAGCGTAAGCGCTGGCGGAAAGACCTGCAGGAACGAAGCGTGAAAAATCTCCCCGCGCATCCTCTCGTCCATGGCAGCGAACAATGGCAGAGCCGCGATTTCAGGAATCTCTTCGGTGCGCATGACTATAGCACTAACAGTCGCGATGATGATTATCAAGAGTTTGATTGATATATATCAATCATATAATTGATTATTATGAAATCGCGTTCATCTGCAAATCAAGTCGAGTAAATTCCAGTGTTGCCGCCCTCGCTTTTTTTGATCGGCATCAATAATCTCTTCCCTAACCTAAGCATGGTCGGTCTCATCATTTTGCTGTGCAGGGTAGAATCATGGACGCGACAACGGCGGCCCAGCCGACCAAAGGCCTTCAAGCCAAAGCGTTAAGCTTGAGCACTCTTGCGTTCACCACATGCTTCGCGGTTTGGACGATCTTTGCCATCATCGGTATCGAGATCAAAAGCCAGTTGGATCTCAACGACACCCAGTTCGGTCTGCTGGTGGGGACACCCATCCTGACCGGGTCGCTCGTGCGGGTCTTCCTTGGCATCTGGACGGACCAATTCGGCGGTCGTCTGATGTTCACGCTCACGATGTTGGCGTCGGCAATTTCTACCTGGCTGCTGTCGACCGCCGAAAGCTATTCCCTCATGCTTCTCGCCGCCCTGGGGCTCGGGCTTGCCGGCGGAGGATTCGCTGTCGGCGTTGCCTATGTCTCCAAATGGTTCCCGCCCGAGAAGCAGGGGACAGCGCTCGGTATCTTCGGCATGGGCAATGTCGGCGCGGCGGTGACCAAATTCCTTGCGCCCTTCGTGATGGTAGCGATGGGTTGGCAGGCGGTTGCCCAAATTTGGGCGATCGGCTTGGCGGTTGCGGCAGTGCTGTTTTTCCTCTTTGCCCGTAACGACCCCGCGTTTGAAGCGCGCAAGGCGCGCGGTGAGAAGCCGCGCAGCTTGATCGAACAGCTTGAGCCACTTCGCCATCAACAGGTCTGGCGCTTCTCGCTCTATTATTTCTTCGTGTTCGGCGCCTTTGTCGCACTCGCCCTGTGGCTGCCCAACTATCTGGTCGGGGTTTATGGCGTCGACATAAAGGTCGCGGGTATGCTCGCGGCAACCTTCTCCCTCTCGGCCAGCCTGTTCCGCGCCTATGGTGGGATGTTGTCCGACCGCTATGGCGCGCGCAAGGTGATGTACACGACCTTCGGCGTGTCGCTTCTCTGCCTGTTCATGCTCGCCTATCCTTCGACTGATTATGTCATTCACGGCATTGACGGGGACATCCACTTCTCGACCTCGATGGGGTTGGTTCCGTTCGTGATCGCGGTGTTTGTGCTCGGCTTCTTCATGTCGCTGGGCAAGGCGGCGGTCTACAAGCACATCCCGGTCTATTATCCGGAGCATGTCGGTGCTGTCGGCGGCATGGTCGGCATGGTCGGCGGCCTGGGCGGCTTCATCCTGCCGATCGTGTTCGGCGCGGCCAACGATCTCACCAACATCTGGACCAGCTGCTTCATGGTGTTGTTCGCGCTCGTCGGCGTAGCGCTTGCCTGGATGCACATGGCGGTACGGCAGATGGAGCAGAGCGCAAGCGGGCTCGATCATCGCACCCTGCCGCAGTTCCCGGAAATGGCCTCGATCCACGAGGAGGGGCGCCATGCCGCCGCCCAGCCGGCGAAGGTGATCACGGAATGGCGTCCGGAAGACAAGGATTTCTGGGAAACGACCGGCCAACGTATTGCGCAGCGGAATCTCACAATCTCCATTCCCGCATTGCTGCTCGCCTTCTCGGTCTGGATGGTATGGTCGATGGTGGTCGCGAAATTGCCGGCGATCGGCTTCAATTATACCACTGACCAGCTGTTCTGGCTGGCCGCCCTGCCTGGGCTGTCAGGTGCGACCTTCCGCATCTTCTACAGCTTCATGGTGCCGATCTTCGGCGGACGGCTGTGGACGACGCTGTCGACCGCGTCGCTGCTGATCCCGGCTTTCGGCATCGGCTATGCCGTGCAGAACCCGGATACACCCTATCTCATCTTCCTCGTGCTGGCATTGCTGTGCGGCTTCGGCGGCGGCAATTTTGCCTCGTCGATGTCGAATATCAGCTTCTTCTTCCCCAAGGCGCAAAAGGGCAACGCGCTGGCGCTCAACGCGGGCCTCGGCAATCTGGGCGTCTCGGTGATGCAGTTCGCTGTGCCGCTGGTAATTACCGCGAGCGTATTCGGTGCCATTGGCGGCGATCCGCGCCCATCGAGCGAGGGCGGGCAGCTGTGGTTGCAGAACGCTGGCTTCATCTGGGTGCCATTCATCATCGCTTCAACGCTCCTCGCCTGGTTCGGGATGGATGATATCGCCGATGCCAAGGCGAGCTTTGCCGAACAGGCCGTGATCTTCCAGCGCAAGCATAACTGGCTGATGTGCTGGCTCTACACCGGCACCTTCGGTTCGTTCATCGGCTTTTCCGCCGGCCTGCCGCTGCTGGCCAAGCATCAGTTTCCCGATGTCGATGTGCTCAAATTCATTTTCCTCGGCCCGCTGGTCGGCGCGCTGAGCCGCGCAGGCACCGGCTGGGTGTCGGACCGCTGGGGCGGCGCCCGCGTCACCTTGTGGGTATTCGTGCTGATGATGGTCGGCGTGGTCGGTGTGATCTATTTCCTTGAAGCTGCCAATTGGTGGGGCTTCCTTGGCATGTTCATCTTCATGTTCTTCATGACCGGGGTGGGCAATGCCTCGACCTTCCAGATGATCCCCAACATCATGCGCCTCGAGGTGCCGCGCCTTATGCCGCAGCTGTCTGCAGCGGAGCAGGTGCGGCAAGCAGAAAAGGAATCGGCGGCGATTGTCGGTTTCACGTCGGCTATCGCGGCCTACGGTGCCTTCTTCATCCCCAAAAGCTTTGGTTCATCCATCGCAGTGACAGGCTCGCCGATGGCGGCACTGATCAGCTTTCTTGTCTTCTACGCCAGTTGTGCTGCGCTGACGTGGTTCATCTACACCCGGCGCGGTGGGCTCTTGCACGACATTGAGCGTGGTCGTGTGCCTGCCCCCGCCGGTACCCCCACCTTCATCCAGGGAGTTGCCGCATGAGCCAGCTACTCGACCGCCTGACCTTTTTCCGGCAGGCCAAGCAGTCCTTTTCCAAAGGTCACGGCATCACCACCAACCAGAACCGCGACTGGGAGGATGGCTATCGGAAGCGCTGGCAGCACGACAAGATCGTGCGCTCCACCCACGGCGTGAACTGCACCGGCTCCTGTTCCTGGAAAATCTACGTCAAGGGCGGGATCATTACCTGGGAAACACAGCAGACCGATTATCCCCGCACCAGGCCCGATCTCCCCAACCACGAGCCGCGGGGCTGCCCACGCGGCGCGAGCTACAGCTGGTACATCTATTCGGCGCAGCGGCTGAAATATCCGATGGTCCGCTCCCGCCTGCTCAAGTTGTGGCGCGAAGCGCGGGTCATCCGCACGCCCGTCGCGGCCTGGGCATCGATCGTCGAGGATCCGGTCAAGCGCAAAAGCTATACCGCTATTCGCGGCCACGGCGGCTTCGTGCGCGCGACTTGGGAAGAGGTGAACGAGATCATCGCTTCGGCCAATGCCTATACCGCCAAGACCTATGGGCCGGATCGGGTCATCGGCTTTTCGCCTATCCCGGCCATGTCGATGGTCAGCTATGCCGCCGGATCGCGCTATCTGTCGCTGCTCGGCGGCACCTGCATGAGCTTTTACGACTGGTATTGCGACCTGCCGCCGTCGAGCCCGCAGACCTGGGGAGAGCAGACCGACGTGCCGGAGAGCGCGGATTGGTACAACGCCGGATTCCTGATGATGTGGGGTTCGAATGTTCCGCAGACGCGGACTCCCGATGCTCATTTCATGACCGAGGCTCGCTATCGCGGTGCCAAGGTGGCGGTGGTGTCACCCGACTACGCCGAGGCCACCAAGTTCGCCGACCTGTGGCTGAACCCCAAGCAGGGTACGGACGCTGCGCTCGCGATGGCGATGGGGCATGTTATTCTCCGCGAATTCCACCTCGATCGGCAGGCGGAATATTTCGAGGATTATTGCCGAAAATATTCGGACATGCCGATGCTGGTGCGGCTGGTGCCCGGCAAGGGCGGACTGGTCCCCGAACGGCTGCTGCGCGCGTCCGACTTCAAGGATGCGCTGGGTGAGACGAACAACCCGGAATGGAAGACCGTCGCCATCGACGCGAAGAGCGGCGAACCGGTGGTGCCGCTGGGCTCTGCCGGCTTCCGTTGGGGCGAACATGGCAAATGGAATCTGGAAGAGAAGGATGGAAAAGGCGAGGAGACCCAGTTGCGCATGACCGCGATCCTTGGCGGCGACCATGATGTCGTCGTCGATGTCGCCTTTCCCTATTTCGGCAATCGCGAACACGATCATTTCCAGGGCACGGACCATGCCGATGTGCTGAACCGGCGCGTGCCTGTCCGTGAGATCGCGCTCAAGGACGGCAAGGCACTGGTCGCGACGGTGTTTGATCTGTTCTGCGCGAACTACGGACTCGACCGAGGCCTTGGCGGCGGCAATGTCGCGCGGGACTACAGTCTTAACGTGCCCTACACGCCTGCCTGGGCGGAAAAGATCACCGGCGTACCTGCGGATCACATCATCACTGTCGCACGTGAATTCGCGCACAACGCAGAAATCACCAAAGGCAAGTCGATGGTGATCCTGGGGGCCGGTCTCAACCACTGGTATCACATGGACATGAACTATCGCGGCATCATCAACCTGTTGGTGATGTGCGGATGTGTTGGCCAGTCGGGCGGTGGCTGGTCGCACTACGTGGGGCAGGAAAAGCTGCGACCGCAGACCGGCTGGGCCGCGCTCGCCTTTGCACTCGACTGGAACCGGCCACCGCGCCACATGAATTCGACCAGCTTTTTCTATGCACACACCGACCAGTGGCGCTACGAAACGCTGGGTGTTGATGAGATCTTGTCCCCCACTGCACCGGAAGGGGATTGGGACGCCAGCCTGATCGATTACAACGTGCGCGCCGAACGCATGGGCTGGCTGCCGTCCGCGCCGCAGCTCAAGACCAATCCGCTCACCGTCGGCAAGGCGGTGAAGGCGTCCGGCAAGGAGGCAGGGCCCTATCTCGCCGCCGCGCTGAAAACGGGCGAAATCGAGCTTTCCTGTTTCGATCCGGACGATCCTGCCAACTGGCCGCGGAACATGTTTGTCTGGCGCTCCAATTTGCTCGGGTCGTCGGGCAAGGGCCACGAATATTTCCTCAAGCATCTGCTCGGTACCGCGCATGGCGTGCAGGGCAAGGACCTCGGCGAAACCGGCGCGCAGAAGCCGAAGGATGTGAAGTGGCACGAGGATGCACCGAAGGGTAAACTCGACCTGCTCGTGACGCTTGATTTTCGCATGTCGACCACCTGCGTTTATTCGGACATCGTGCTGCCAACCGCGAGCTGGTACGAAAAGGACGACCTCAACACGTCCGATATGCACCCGTTCATTCACCCGTTGTCGGCGGCGGTTGATCCGGTGTGGGAATCGCGCAGCGACTGGGACATTTACAAGGGTATCGCGAAAACATTCTCCGAAGTCGCGCCCGAAGTTCTGGATATCGAGCATGATGTCGTGCTGACCCCTATCCAGCACGACAGCCCTAACGAGATCGCTCAACCTTTCGACGTTGCCGACTGGGGCAAGGGCGAGGTTGAACCGATCCCGGGCCGGACGATGGCGACCGTGGCGCTGATCGAACGGGACTACCCGAACCTTTACAAGCGCTTCACGGCGCTGGGGCCACTGATGGAAAAGCTTGGCAATGGCGGCAAAGGGATCGGTTGGAATACCGATCACGAAGTCGAGAATCTCCGCCGCCTCAATGGCCCGGTGCTTGAAGACGGTGTGACGAAAGGACGACCGCAGATCGAAAGCGCCATCGACGCAGCCGAGGTGATCCTGATGCTGGCGCCTGAAACCAATGGCGAGGTCGCGGTCAAGGCCTGGGCGGCGCTATCAAGGAATACCGGCCGTGACCACACGCACCTGGCGCTGCCCAAGGAAGACGAGAAGATCCGATTCCGCGACATTCAGGCACAGCCGCGGAAGATCATTTCCTCCCCGACCTGGTCGGGCCTTGAAAGCGAACACGTCTGCTATAACGCGGGCTACACCAACGTCCACGAACTGATCCCCTGGCGCACGCTGACCGGCCGGCAGCAACTCTATCAGGATCACAAATGGATGCGCGCTTTTGGCGAAGGCTTTTGCGTCTATCGACCGCCGATCGACACGAAGGCCGTCAAGCCGATGCTGGATGAGGCTAAAGACGCACCGCACGTCATCCTCAACTTCATCACGCCGCACCAGAAATGGGGTATTCATTCGACCTACACCGACAACCTGCTGATGCTCACGCTATCACGCGGTGGGCCGATCGTCTGGATGAGCGAGGTCGACGCCGCCAAGGCGGGTTTGGTCGACAACGACTGGGTCGAGGCCTTCAACAGCAACGGCGCGCTGGTTGCACGCGTGGTGGTGTCGCAGCGGATGAAGGAAGGCACGTTGTTCATGTACCACGCGCAGGAAAAGATCGTGAATGTCCCCGGTTCGCCGCTTACCGGTCAGCGGGGCGGTATCCACAACAGCGTTACGCGCGCGGTGCTGAAACCGACGCATATGATCGGCGGTTATGTCCAGCTCGCTTACGGCTTCAACTATTACGGAACGGTCGGGTCCAACCGCGACGAATATGTGATCGTCCGTAAACTGCAAAAGGTCGATTGGCTCGAGGGGGCTCTCGCCGATGGGGAGGCCGCAGCATGAAGATCCGTGCCCAGATCGGAAAGGTGCTCAATCTCGACAAGTGCATCGGCTGCCATACCTGTTCCGTCACCTGCAAGAACGTGTGGACCAGCCGCGAAGGCATGGAATATGCGTGGTTCAACAACGTCGAAACCAAACCCGGCATCGGTTATCCCAAGGACTGGGAAAACCAGAAGCGCTGGAACGGCGGCTGGGTTCGCGATGCCGGTGGGTCGATCCGACCGCGCATGGGCGGCAAATGGCGGCTGCTCGCAAAGATTTTTGCCAATCCAGATCTGCCTGAGATCGACGATTATTACGAGCCCTTCACCTTCGATTATGCCCATCTGCAAAAGACGGGCGAGAGCAAGGCTTTCCCTACGGCGCGGCCGCGCAGCCTGGTGTCGGGCGAACGAATGGAAAAGATCAACTGGGGTCCCAACTGGGAAGAAATCCTGGGCGGTGAATTTTCCAAGCGCTCGGAGGATTACAACTTCGAGGGCGTGCAGAAGGAAATATACGGCCAGTTCGAAAATACTTTCATGATGTATCTGCCCCGGCTGTGCGAACATTGCCTCAACCCCACCTGCGTCGCGGCTTGCCCCTCAGGTGCCATCTACAAGCGTGAGGAAGATGGCATTGTCCTCATTGACCAGGAAGCCTGCCGGGGTTGGCGGATGTGCGTCTCGGGCTGCCCATACAAAAAAATATACTACAACTGGAAAACCGGAAAATCGGAGAAGTGCATCTTCTGCTATCCGCGCATCGAGGCCGGGCAGCCGACCGTGTGTTCGGAAACCTGCGTCGGGCGCATCCGGTATCTGGGGGTCATGCTCTATGACGCGGATCGGATCGAGGAGGCGGCAAGCGTCGCCGATGTCGAGGATCTCTATCAGGCGCAGCTGGACATCTTCCTTGATCCCAATGATCCCAAGGTGATCGAGCAGGCCCGCAAAGACGGGGTTCCAGAGGCTTGGCTGGAGGCCGCCCGCCATTCGCCCGTCTACAAGATGGCGATGGAATGGAAGGTCGCCTTCCCGCTCCACCCTGAATATCGCACGCTGCCGATGGTGTGGTATGTGCCGCCGCTGTCGCCGATCAATGCAGCGGCGAGCGCGGGACAGATTTCAGTCAACAACGGAATGCCTGACATCCGCAGCTTGCGCATTCCGCTCAAGTATCTCGCGAACCTGCTGACGGCAGGTGACGAGAAACCGGTGGCGCTTTGCCTCGAGCGGATGCTCGCGATGCGCGGCTACATGCGTTCGAAAACGATCGAGGGCGTGCAGAATGACGCCATAGCGGAAGCGGTAGGCCTGACGGCGAAACAGATCGAGGAAATGTACAAGGTCATGGCGCTGGCGGACTATGAAGATCGCTTCGTCATCCCGACCGGACACCGCGAGGATGCCGAGGACATGTTCGATGAGCGCGGTTCCTGCGGCTTTTCCTTCGGCAATGGCTGTTCTAGCGGCACCACCAGCAGCAACATGTTCGGCGCGCCGGCACGCAAGAAGCTGCAAACGCCGACGGAGGTGTTCTGATGCACAATCTGCACCTTTTCTCGCTCCTGCTCAGCTATCCGACGTCCGATCTCCAGGCGGTATGCAGCGAAATCCGCGAACGGCTGGCGACGGATCCGGCATTGCCGCGCGATACGGTGAGGCGGCTGCACCCGTTGCTGACCCGCCTTGCCGCCAGTGACATCTATGCCGCGCAGGAAGCCTATGTCGAGCTGTTCGATCGGGGGCGGGCACACAGCCTGCACCTGTTCGAGCACGTCCATGGCGAGAGCCGGGACCGCGGCCAGGCGATGGTCGATCTGCGCCAGCGCTATCTCGATGCAGGACTTGAACCGGCGGGCAACGAATTGCCCGATTATCTGCCGCTGTTCCTCGACTATTGCTCCACATTGTCCGAAGCGGCTGCGCGCGAAACCCTCGCCGAACCCGGCGTGGTTCTTGTCGCGCTCGCCGCGCGGCTGGCCGAGCGCGGCTCGGATTATGCCCCGCTGCTGGCGCTGCTTTGCGAGATCGCAGAGGTCGAGCAGGACGAAGAGGCGCAAAAGGCGCTCTCCCCGGTCGACGATCCCGATGATCTGGAGACGCTCGATGCACAATGGGCAGAGGAAGAGATCCGTTTCACAGCAGAGGCAGTGCCTGATCCAGCGGCCTCCTGTCCGCAGGTGAGCGCAATTCTGGATCGCATGTACGATCCGGCGCCGGCCACAAAACGCCCGAGGAACTGAGCCATGGAAGCTTTCGTCCATCATCTGCTGTTCGGCATCTATCCCTACATCGCGCTTGGGGTGCTCGCCATTGGGTCGATCATCCGCTTCGACCGCGAGCCTTACAGCTGGCGCTCCGGCTCCAGCCAGCTGTTGCGGCGCAAGCAGTTGATCTGGGGATCAGTACTCTTTCACATCGGGGTTCTGTTCGTCTTTTTCGGTCATCTTGTCGGCTTGTTGACCCCGATTGCGCTGTTCGATGCACTGGGTATCAGTCATGGTGCAAAACAGCTTCTGGCCATCATCGCAGGTGGTATTGCAGGTGTGATGGCAATCATCGGCGCCACCCTGCTCATCCATCGCCGTTTCTTCGATCCCCGTGTACGTGCGGCGTCCAATGTCAGCGACAATATGATTATCCTGATCCTGTGGGTGCAGCTGGCGCTGGGGCTCGCAACCATTCCGCTATCGGCCGGGCATCTCGATGGGCATGAAATGGTCAAGTTCATGAGCTGGGCCCAAGGTATCTTCACCTTCCGCAGCGACGCCGCCAGCTCTATCGCGGACGTCCACATCATCTTCAAACTACACCTGTTCCTCGGCCTCACCATTTTACTGATCTTCCCGTTCACGCGTCTGGTCCACATGCTATCGGCACCAGTGCGTTACCTATGGCGGGGTGGTTACCAGATCGTCCGTTCGCGGCGGAATCTCAGCCATGGTTGAACTCGCCGAGCGCGCGGCCGTAAGGGTCGGCGGTGTAGAGATTCCGGCCGGAGCGATTGCCGCCGAAGTACAGAATCATCCCGCCCCCGACGCTGATGCCGCCTGGCAGGCCGCTGCCGAAGCCTTGGTGATTCGTCAGCTGCTGCTGACCGAGGCGGATCGGCAAGGCATCGTCGCGCAGGAAAGTCGCGATGCCGAAGGACGGTTGCTGATCGAGGAAGATGCCCGCATCGACGCCCTGCTGACTTCGGCAGTCAAAGTGCCCAGCGCCACGACCGAAGAGGCACGACGCTTTTACGAACGGCACCGTACCCGCTTTGCCAGCGAAACGCTGATCGAGGCAGAGCACATCCTGATCACGGCGGACCCGTCAGACCGGCTCGCCTACAGTCTTGCGGTCGGCGACGTGCGGATGCTGATCCGCAAGATCCAAGCCGATCCATCGCGGTTTGCGGATTTGGCACGCGAACATTCAGCCTGTCCTTCAAAAGCGCAGGGCGGCAACCTCGGACAGATCGGGCGCGGCCAGACCGTTGCAGCGTTTGAGGCTGCGTTGTTTGCGCTTGGCGAGGGCGAGCTCTGCGTTGAGCCTGTACGCTCTCCCTATGGTGTCCATGTCGTGCGTACGGGTCGCCGGATCGATGGGCAACCTCTGCCGTTCGAGGTCGTGGAACCCACCATCCGCGACTATCTGGAAGAAGCGAGTGCGCGCCGCGCGACGGCGCAATATCTCGCCATCCTGGCGAGTGAAATGCCTGTCGAAGGTGTGACTCTGCCCATCGCCGAAGGACCCCTGGTCCAGTGACCATCGCGCGCACTCCGGATCAGATCTTCGTGGGAATGGACGAGAACCGGGGCCTGACCGATGCCATCGGACGCCGCTTCGAATATCTGCGCCTGTCGCTGACCGATGTGTGCAATTTCCGCTGCACCTATTGCCTGCCAGAAGGCTACCGCAAGGTGCACGGAAGGCCACACCCACTGTCGATCGCTGAAATGATCCGCGCGGTGCGGGCCTTTGCGCGGCTTGGTTTGTGGAAAGTGCGGTTGACCGGGGGTGAGCCGACGCTACGCAGCGATTTCACACAGGTCGCGCGCGCCATCGCAGCGGTGCCGGGAATTCGCCACTTGGCGATGACGACCAACGGCTATCACCTTGCGGAGCGCGCACGTGCGTGGCGGGACGCCGGGATCAGCACGATCAATATCAGCGTCGACTCGCTCGACCCGGCGCGTTTCGCGGCGATCACCGGGCACGATCGGCTGGCAGAGGTCTTGCGCGGAGTATCGGCGGCGCGGGCGGCCGGGTTCGACAACGTCAAACTCAACGCCGTGCTAATGCGCGGTGTCAATGACGATGAACTGGCAGCCATGATTGATTTCGTGGCCGCGCACGATCTGTCGCTCCGTTTCATCGAGGTGATGAGGACCAACGACAATGTCGCCTTTTTCGGGAAGCACCATCTTGCTGGGGCGGCCGTGGCCGATCAGCTCAAGGCGGCGGGCTGGCAGCGGCTGCCGCGCCTCCCCGGCGCCGGGCCGGCGGTCGAATATGCGCACCCGGCGGCCAAGGGGCGCATCGGCATCATTGCGCCGTATTCGCGGGATTTCTGCGCGAGCTGCAATCGGCTGCGACTATCCTCCGAAGGCAAGTTGCATCTCTGCCTGTTCGGCGACGGCGGCATCGACCTGCGTCCGCTGCTGCAGGGGGATGACGAGAATGCGCTGGTCGCGCAGATCGTGACGCTCACCGCTACCAAGGCACCCGCACACCGTCTGAGTAGGGGCGACAGCGGCGCGACCCCACATCTCGCTTCGATCGGAGGTTAGCGTGACAGCGATCATCAGATCGAACACATCACAGCGGACCGGGAGATATTGCCGATCGGGTGAGCAAACAGGACTGGCTCATGTCGGGAATTGACGAGAGGTTGACCTTCCACCCCCTAAACATCGCAGTGCTGACCGTGTCTGATACGCGCAATCTGGATACCGATACGTCTGGTGCGCTGTTGGCTGGGCGGTTGACCGGAGCGGGGCATATGTTCGCTGCACGAGCAATTGTTACAGACGATGTCGAACCGATCCGTGCACAGATGCGTGCGTGGATTGCCGACCCCGGTGTGGACATCATCGTCAGCACGGGCGGCACCGGATTTACACCGCGCGACGTGACGCCGGAAGCCGTGATGCCGCTGCTGCGGCGAACAATGGACGGGTTCAGCGTGGTGTTCCACCAGGCAAGCATAGGTACAATCGGCATCTCGACCCTGCAATCGCGCGCCTTTGCGGGGCAGGCGGAAGAGACGTTTGTCTTCTGCCTGCCGGGGTCGACCGGCGCCTGCCGCGATGCGTGGGATCTGGTGCTGGGCTTTGAATTCGACAGCCGCTATCGCCCCTGCTCGATTGCCGGGCAAGTGCCGCGTCTGCGGGGTCTATGCGTATGAGCGGGCCACCCCATGATGGCGACGACATGATCGGATTCGAAGCGGCAATCGCGCTTATCGCGAGCGCAGCCGGTCCGCTGGAAACCGAAACGGTGCCGCTGGCTGAGGCTGCGGGGCGCGTCCTTGCCGAACCGCTACACGCCCGCAGCGATGTTCCGCGCCGGGCGGTCGCCGCGATGGATGGCTATGCAGTGGTCGATGCAGGGACGCAGGCTGGAGAAGCGCTGCGGGTGGTCGGGGAAAGCTGTGCCGGGGCAGGCTTTGCCGGACCGGTCGCACCCGGCGAAGCAGTGCGCATCTTCACTGGCGCTCCGATGCCGGAAGGGTCTGACCGCTGCATCATGCAGGAGTATGCGACGCGCGAAGCCGATGTGGTGTGCTTCAACCGCGGATATGGCCCTGCCTGGCATGTGCGGGCCTCGGGCAGCGATTTTTCTGCCGGCGCCTTGCTGCTCGATGCCGGGACGAGGCTGACTCCGCGCGCAATGGTCGTGGCAGCCGCAGCGGACGTGGCGGACATTCTCGTTGCTGCGCGTCCGCGCGTCGCGATCATCGGTACGGGGGATGAACTCGCCGCGCCGGGTGAAGCCTATCAACGCGAGGACGCCATTCCGGAAAGCGTAACCTTCGGCGCTGCCGCCATGGTACAACAGGCTGGTGCAGCCTTGGTCTACCGCGCAACCGGCATAGACCAGCTCCCGGCCCTGGAGGCATTGGCGGCGGCAGCGCTCGATATGGCGGACCTTGTGATCGTTACCGGCGGCGCTTCAGTGGGAGCGCGCGATTTTGCGAAGCCGATGTTCGCTGCGCACGGGCTGGAGCTGCTGTTTGCCAAAGTCGCGATCAAGCCCGGAAAACCCGTATGGCTGGGCCGTGCACGAGGAAAATGGGTGCTCGGCTTGCCGGGCAATCCCACCTCGGCCATGGTCACCGCGCGGCTGTTTCTGTTGCCGTTACTGGCCCGATTACAAGGTCGGAGAGTCGACGATGAGCTGCGCTGGCGCACCCTGCCGCTTGCTACTGCACTCGGCGCGGCGGGCTCTCGCGAATCCTTTGTCCGAGCGCATTGGGATGACGCAGGGCTCACTGCGCTCGGCAACCAGGACAGCGGAGCGCAAGGCGCGCTTGCTGTCGCCGACTGGTTGATCCGCTGTCCGGCGGGCCAACCGGCGCTTGGCTGCGGTGCTCTGGTCAGCGCCCTGTCATTTTAGGATATACGGGCCTCAGCTCAGGATACGGCAGGCCAATCACGACCGTGCACTCTCATTCAAGCCGCTTGCATCAGCAGCCGGGAGATCATGCGCCGTGCCGGAGTAACGTGTGCCGCTCTGATGCCCATGTGCCGCGCGATGCGGCCCGTCATTCGCTCATCGGTGTAAAGCCCGACAATGGCATTGGTTGCAGCATAGAGCGGCCAGGTCGCGACACGATGTCCGATTTCATAGCGCTTTAGGAGAGACGCCTCACCCAGATCGCCCGCCCGACGGAGGAGTCCCGCCAGGCGTGCGGTGCCCGATAGCCCAAGATTGAATCCATGCGCCGTAACCGGATGCATCCCCACTGCCGCATCGCCAACCAGCGCCGCACGCGCGACAGCGAACCGCCCGGCATAGCTGGTTGTCAGTGGATAGCGGTGCAGCGGCGTCAGCATTTCCATGGCCCCAAAACGCCGATGAAAGCGCCGCGTAAGCTCCGTGCCGAGCGCGCGTCGATCCATGTCGGCCAATGCTGCCGCCTGCCCATCGGGCAATGTAACGACCGCGGAAGCAACGCCGGGAGCAAGCGGTAATAATGCCAACGTCTGCCCATGGTCGAACCATTCGGTGGCAATCCCGCAGTGATCTTTGTCCAATCTAACGCGTCCGACCAGCATCGATTTTCTCAAACGATGCATCCGCGCCGCAATTCCCAGCTGGCTGCGGAGCGTGGAAAAGCGCGAGTCTGCGGCGACCACCAACGGGCCCGACAGGGTCTGCCCGTTGCCAAGCGTGATCCGGCCTTCCGTTGGCGTCGAGATCACATGATCAACGCTGACGCCCGCCATCAATTTTATGTTCGAACGCGCGGCGGCGCAGTCGAAAAGCGCCCTGCGGATGTCGCAGTTCGATACCATCGAACCAAGTTGGCCACCTTTGTTCGCATCCGGCGTGAACGCCAGCGCGAGCGGTGAATGCCCGTTGTAGACCTTGGCTCGGGTCAGCGGATGCACGGCATCGGCGGCCAATCTCTCCCATGCACCGAGACGGCGCAAGATTGCCGTCGATTTGTGTGTCAGGGCGATCTCGCGGCCGTCGAAAACGGGCTCGGCAAGCGATCTTTCCTCGCTTTTCTCGATCAGGACAACATCGATGCCTGCCAGCGCAAGATCGTTCGCCAGTGCCAGCCCGGCGGGACCGGCCCCACAGATCAGAACGGAATTCAGCATCGAACTGCTTCCTTCTACTTCATACCAGGGATCAGCGAAACGACATCGCCATCGGACTTGATGCGGCAAGACGCACCATATCGAATGGCCGTGCGGCGTGCGCCAGGTTACCGAGCGTAGGCCGATCGGGGCCTGCAATCGCCCGCTGCACGGTGTAATTGCCACGGTAACCGCGGGCGGCCAGATCACCCGCTATGTCGAGCACATCTTGCTCTTCGAGAAGCGCGTGATGCACCGTGGTGCGCACTTCGAACGGCACGGCCTGTTGCGTGCACAGCAGGTCGAGTGTTGCGGAAAATTTTCGATAGGCGCAGGTGCTGGTCACCGCCCGAAACTTTTCCGGTGGCGCCTTGTAATCGAGCGCGATGCGATCGACGAGACGGGCAGCGAGCAGCCGGGCGACCACATCGGGCCGCAACCCATTGGTGTCGAGCTTCACGGCAAAACCCATTGCTTTCACCCGCGCCGCGAAGGCGATGAGACCGGGCCACGCTGTCGCCTCCCCACCCGAAAGCACGACCCCATCCAGAAGCCCTATGCGACGGTACAGAAAATTCATAACATCCGCTTCCGACAAAACTCCTTTACCCAGCACGATCTGCGGATTGTGACAATAACCGCAGCGCATGTTGCATCCCGCCACCCACAGGATGCAGGCGGTGCCGTTCGGAAAATCCTGCATGGTGAAAGGGGTGATGGCGTGGAACGGGCGGGGGCGCCCCGCTCGCCTGACAGCGCTGTCCCTTTTTGGCTCGCGCCCCGACATTTCAGCGCGTGGGAGCGAACAGGTTGGCTACCATCGCCGCATCTTCGGTAAAATGGCGGCGTTGGCGATGTTCGCCAACCTTGCCTTTATTAAAACTGTCGACGGGGCGGAAATAGCCCATCACTCGCGTCCACACCTTGGTCTGCGTGCCGCATTGTGGGCATTCCGGCTGCTCGCCTGCCAGATAGCCATGCGTATTACAGACCGAGAACACCGGCGTCAGCGTGACATAGGGCAAGCGATAGTTGGTCAGCACTGTCTTCAGAAAGCTGCGCGCTGCAGCAGCGCTCGACAACTTCTCGCTCATGTAGAGATGCAGCACCGTGCCGCCGGTATATTTGCATTGCAGATCATTCTGCAGGTCCAGCGCTTCGAACGGATCTTCGGTGTGATCGACCGGGATCTGCGAGCTGTTCGTGTAGTAAATATTCTCGCCGCTGCCCGCTTGCAGGATATCGGGAAAGCGCTTCCTGTCCTCCTTGGCGAAACGATAGGTGGTTCCTTCGGCCGGCGTTGCCTCGAGATTATAGAGATTACCGGTGCGCTCCTGATAGCTGATCAGCCGGGCACGCATATGATCCAGGATGCCGAGCGCCAGTTCGATGCCCTGCCGTTCGGTCAGGTCATGATCGTCGCCCGTAAAATTGCGCACCATCTCGTTCATGCCATTGACCCCGATGGTGGAGAAATGGTTGCGCAGGAACGGCAGGTAGCGCGCCGTATAGGGATAGAGGCCACGATCGTACATTTTCTGTACGAATGCGCGCTTCTTTTCGAGCGTCGAACTGGCGATATCCATCAGCCGGTTGAGCTCGGTCATCAAACCTGTCAGATCACCTTTGAAGCGATAGCCCAAAGCTGCCATGTTGATGGTGACAACGCCGAGCGAGCCGGTCATCTCCGCCGAGCCGAACAGGCCGTTCCCGCGCTTAAGCAATTCACGCAGATCGAGTTGCAGGCGACAACACATCGAGCGCACCGCGCCGGGGGTATAGGCTTCCGGATTGGGGCGGCGTTCGCCAGTCTCGGGATCCCGCACATACTGGCTACCGATGAAATTCTGGAAATAGGAGGAACCGACCTTGGCCGCATTGTCAAAAATGACCGTGGCTACCCCGCTCTCCCAGTTGAAATCCTCTGTGATGTTGACTGTAGGAATGGGGAAGGTGAAGGGCTGACCGGTGGAATCCCCTTCGGTCATCACCTCATAATAAGCGATGTTGATCTGTTCCATTTCCGGTGCGAAATGCGAAAATCTCATGTCTTCGAGGCAGCGAATGCCCATGTCGCGTGCCCGTGCGCGCGCAAGCAGAGCCTCATCGTTCAGTCCTGCGAACAGGTGCCGGTCGCGATAAGTCGGGTAAAGAATGCGCAGGTCCTCGGGTACGGTGATGTCGAGCGTGATATTGGTGAAGGGGGATTGCCCCCAGCGCGCGGGCACATTGAGATTGTAGACAAACTGGCGAATGGCCTTCTTGATCTCCGGAAAACCGAGAGAGTCGAGAAACACATAGGGCGCAAGGTAGGTGTCAAAACTGGAAAAGGCCTGTGCTCCTGCCCACTCGGATTGGAGGATGCCAAGAAAGTTGCTCATCTGACCCAGCGCTTCACGGAAATGACGCGGGGGGCGAGAGGACACCCGGCCGGCCACGCCGTTGAAACCGTCATTGAGCAGCCCGCGCAGTGACCAGCCCGCGCAATAGCCGGTCAGGCAGTCGAGATCGTGGATATGTAGATCTCCCTGCCGATGGGCCAAACCCTCCTCCGGCGCGTAGATCGTATCGAGCCAAAAGTTGGCGATTACCTTACCTGCAACGTTGCTGATCAGACCGGCGTGGGAATAGCCTACATTGGCATTCGCCTTGATCCGCCAGTCGGCGCCGGAGATGTATTCGCCGACGGCATCCGAACAATCGATGTTTCGCCGGCCTGCCAGCGGCACAGCCGGAGTAAAATTCGGTGGCAATGCCTCGGAAGCCGCGATCAATCCTGACATCTGATCCACTACGTCCGCCACCTGCATTGTCATTCCCATACAATATTTGGTGTTCCATTTAATCCAGTGCACCAGATATGGATTTGTGATTTGATTTACATCAATATTGCCTTTAAAGGGCTCTTGGCCTCGCCCTATCGATAGCTTCGGAGTGGCGGCAGCGATGCTGCCCGAGCATCGATAGTGCTTTCATAACCTGTGATCAGCTCCGATGGCGCTGCCGTGGCCGTATATCCACGTGCAAAATCAGAGTTCAGGCCACTGTAAGAACGCGTGTGTATGGTGCCGCACTGGCCTGACCATCTCGATACGTGGCGATCTTCGCCGGCACTAACCCGGATCAGACATCTCCTGGTAGCGGTATGAGGACGGGCATTCGGCCCATTGGTTGAGGTCGGATTCGCGCCATCCGATGCAGCGCAGGCCAAGCGTAACCTGTCGCGGAAATGTTCCCTCATCGATCTTGCGGTAAAGCGTTGATCGCGTAAGCCCGCTTCGTCTGAGGACTTCTGGAAGCCGCAGAAATCGATCTGCGCGCGGGGCACCGCTCATGATGGTGTCCTCGTTCGTGTGCGCACGAAGGCCTTGTCGGTTTCGAGGAACAGCCGAAGCATGAACGGGATCAGCTCGGTGATGGATTCGGTGTCTCCGTAATGCTCGCGGTAGAGGTCGGCGTAGGTGGAGAGATGCCTATGGAGATCGGGTGCCAGCGTGATGGTGATCTTGACCGGACTGCGATCCGGCAGGCGGGGTAGACGCAGCGCACTCATCCTAACGGCTCCTTGCAGGCGAAGGTTCGATGACGAGATCCTGATGAACGAGCAGTCTGATAGGCGTACCCGGCCTGACGATGATGGTCGGACGTATCCCAAGACCGCGTGAGACGATCTGATCACCGGCTCGATTGCTGCTCGACTGGACCGCGGAGCGCAGGGCATCGGCGACCTCGTTGTTCCCTGAAATGGTGAGCTCCGATCCGATGCCGAGAAGTGTGGACATGGCTACGGCTTTCAGAACTTCGCCACTGTGTCGATCGACACGGTCACTGATGCCAGCATAGCCGCCGGCGTCGGTCGCGGGGGATTCTGGAAGCGCCAATGCGCGACCATCGGGAAAGATGAGCCGCTGCCAGACCACGAGTGCGCGTGCCTGACCAAACGCGATATTGCTTTCGTAGCGTCCGAGCAGCCGTGCGCCCTGCGGAACGAGAAGAATGCGTCCTGTCGGACTGTCGAAGGCATTCTCGGTGACCTGCGCGGTGACAAGCCCGGGAAGGTCTGAGTTGAGGCCGGTGATGAGGCTCGCGGCGATGACGCTGCCAGCTGACAGGAGATAGGGGGAGGGCGCTTGACGCGTACCACCGGTGTCTGTTGGAGGCTGTGGTCTTGACGGTGCGACGTCATCCCCATCGGTTTGGGATCGCGTTCCCGACAGGCGAACCAGGATGGGCGCGTTTGCCGCCCGCGTTCGCGCATCGCCTGCCGCGTCCGGTTTGATGATCCCTGCCGCTGCGGAGGCGTCTTCTTCCGCGATCTCGCGCTGACGTTTGAGGATCGGACGTCCGAGATCGCCGGGCAGCGCTGGGCCGAGTTTCGGGATCTCGTCGTATCGCTCGGGCAGACCGGATACGGCGTCGGGCAATCCCGGGAGGCGGGGTGCCGGTTTTGCTGTTTCGTCAGCCGGCAGGCCGCGCTCGCCCGGAGAAAGCGCGAACCAGCTGACACCGGCGAGAAGCGCGAGAACCATGCCGGTGAGCCCGACGATGAGGCGCTTGCGGAAGCGGACGACCGGCTCCGGCTTTGCACGGAGAACGAATGTTTCCGGATCCTGCTTGCCGGGGACGGAGGGCTGTATCGGCGCCGTCATTTGCAGACCTGCGCGCGGTCACCGCGCGTCCAGGTGATGCGGACGATCATCTGCTTCTTCTGGCCGAGCCGCAGCTCGGCCTGATCGAACAGCCTGTCGATGATGTAGAAGCGGCCGCGCATCCGGTAGTTGACGAGTGCGGGTGCCTGGTCCGGTCCGGTGATGAAGAACGGCGGCGCTTCACGCGTCGCGATCGTGTCAGGGAATTCCACATAGGTGCGCTGGCCGTCATCGAATGCCCGCACCGGGCGCCATGGCGGGGCGTCTCCGGAAATCGTGTAGCCGAAGCACAAGGTCCCGACGTCGAACGCCGGACGCACCGTCTCGGCGGCTTGCGGCCGCTCTGTCCCGGGTTTCCCCTTCACCGAAATGAGGGCGCCTGGCGGATAGGTCCACGACAGCGCGACCGCGGCAGCCGCACCGCTCGTAAGCTGGAGATGGTAGACCCGCCGGTCTGTCGTGACGACGAGATTGGTGGTGAGGCCCGCCGACACGGGCTTCACGAGAATATGCGTTCGCCGCGTGCCTTCCGAGCCGCTTTCGGTGTCGCCGATGATCCACCGGGCCGTGTCGCCGCTTGCAACGGCGATGAGGGCCTCGCCGGGCTCAAGCGCGATGTCGGTGATCGTGCCGGGGCTCGTCCGGACCCTGTAGACGCGCCCCTCGGCCCAGGGATGCACCTCAATGGCGTTCACGAACACGGGCGTCTCGGTGTTCGCGGAGGGGCCGGCCACGGCGGGGAGGGCGGCGCCAACAAGAAGCGCGGCGGGCAGGAGGTGGTTCATGGGCGATCGCTTTCGGCAGGAGGTTCGGGGTCGGGATCGAGCACGGCGGCGGTCGGCATGCGCGTCTGCGCTGCTTCGCTCGCGTCGTATTCGCGGCTCCAGTCGATACCATCGACGTAGATGCCGAATGGATTGCGCCGCAGCGTTTCGATATCGGGGGGCGGGCGCTCGGTGATCGACAGGATCGCGGTCCATCGCTCGGAGCCGTCTTCGATGCCGTTTGTGTAGGTGCGTTCGCGCCACTTGATCTGGAATGCGCGGTCGGACGCGCGGACCACGCTCGACACATCGACGGCGATGGTGCGGACGCCGAGATCGGCGAACGGATTTGCTGATCGGGCATGCGCGTGGAGGAACGTCGTCGCCTGACCGGTCGCGAATCCGTAGGCTTCGAGCCACGACCGGCGCATGAGCACCGGGTCGAGCGATTTCGCGCGGACGTTGGTGATGAACCGTGCAAGCGCCCATCCGACTTGGGCGTCGGTCGGCCGGGCCGTTTCCGCCGGCCCCACGGCTTGCGGCATGCCGTGCCTGTCGATCTCGACGATGTAGGGCACGACGCGGCTCTGCGCCGACTGCCAGAGGAGCCCACCGCCGAGCGCGGCGGCGAGGCCGAGGCTGGCGAACGCCATGAGACGCCAGTTCGCCGCCTGCACGCGGGCTGAACCGATACGGTCGTCCCAGACCTGCCCCGCCCGCTGGAACGGGGATTCCGGTTCGGGTGTGCGTCCGTAGCGCTGCTGGGCGCGCCTAAAGATCATGATGTCTGAAGACGGTCATTCAATCGTCCCTTTCCCTGATGTCGGGCACGAGGCTGCCGCCGGCGCGGTCGCCGTCGTGAAGTGCCTGGACGGCAATGTGCCGCCGATGGCGCTGCGTCTGCTCGGCGCGCAGCGCCTTCGCCCAGCGCGGTGCGGGCTCGGCACTCACACTTGCGGACGTTTTTCCGCCGCCGGTCAGGGCGTGCCAAGCGGCGAGGCGGCCTTCGGAGACGGCGGCGCCGAGTCCGGCGGCGTTCGCCGCGCGGTGCCCGAGCGCATTTGCGGCCGCGCCGGCCACGGTTTTGAGCCCGGCGCCGATCGTGGGCTTCTCGGCGGTTTCGCGGCCGAGAGCATAGGCGGTATGGGCGGCCGCACCGATCGACGTTCCCGCGCGGACGGCACCGAGCGTTCCGGCTGCGGCCGCATACGCCGTGCCGGCGAGCGCGCCGCCGGCGAGGACAGCGCCGCCTGCCGCGCCTGCGACCGTGCCGATCGCGGCGCCGGCGCCCAGCTGCGGGCCGCCCGATACGAGACCGGCGGCGATGCCGGGTCCGAAGATACCGAGCCCGAAGAGTGCAAGGCTTGCAAGCACGAGGCTCATGGCATCCTCGATCGTCGGTTCGCGTCCCGCGAACGCCGAGGTAAACTCAGCGAAGATGCCCGTGCCGATGCCGACGATCGTGCCGAGGACCATCACCTTGATTCCGGATGCGACGACGTTTCCGAGAACGCGCTCGGCAAGGAACGCCGTACGGTTCCAGAGTGCGAAGGGCACGAGCACGAACCCGGCGAGCGCGGTCAGCTTGAATTCGAGGATGGTGACGAACATCTGGACGGCGAGGATGAAGAAGGCCGCGAGCACGATTGCCCAGGCCAGCATGAGCACGGCGATTTGCAGGAAGTTATCGAAGAAGCTGGCAAAGCCGAGGAGATCGCTGACCTGATCCAGGAGTGGCGCCGCGGCCTCGAAGCCGGTGCCGGCGAGGCGGCCGGGGCGGAGGAGGTCCGCCGCGCTGATCGAACCGCCGCCGGCGGTGACGCCAAGTCCGGCGAAGGATTCGAAGATGATGCCGGCGAGCGTATCGAAATTGCCGAGGATGAAGGCGAACGTGCCGACGTAAAGGATCTTGCGCAGAAGCTTCGCGATCACATCGTTCTCACCCCCGAGCGCCCAGAACAATCCGGCGAGCGTGATGTCGATGCCGATGAGGACGCGCGTCAGGAATGCGACGTCACCGCCGAGGAACCCGAATCCGCTATCGATGTAGAGGATGAAGGTTTCCAGGAACCGGTCGATGACATTGAGATCGTCCATCATAGCCTCTGGCAGAGCCTGGCGATTTGCCGCGGCGCTTCCCGCGCGATGCTGGAGAACGGGAAGCGCCGCAGCGGGGCAGACGTCGGGCCGTTGGGGGGTGGACCCTGCTGCCTGCCCAAGCGAAAATCTTTCAGCGCGGCGTGTAGGCCTTGCCGTCGCCGAGGAAGCGCTGCGTCGCAGCGCGAGCTTCGGCTGCGGCCTGATCGTCGCGTGCGCGTTCGAGCGAGTCGCTTCGGTACTGCGCGGCGGTCATCTGCTGCATCTGCAATGCCTGCTTCGCGGCGAGGATCAGCAGCTGGTTGGTTGCCTGCGCGGCCTGAAGGCTGCCTTCGGCCGCGTCGCTGCGCGCGGCGATCTCGCCGAGCGTGCGGGCATCCTCGCGGACCGATGCGACAATCTCGGCCTGAAGCCGGACCGTGTCGCGGAATGCCTCGCGGCTTGCCGTCATGCGGGCTTCGGCGCGGCGCAGGCGATCGCCGATGCCGCCGTCGGGCAGATCCTCGGGAAACAGCGTCCGCATGGCGGCCTCGGCCTCTTCGATGCGGTAGCTGATCGCGCGTGCTTCGGACATCAGGCGGTCGATCGCGTCGAGGCGCGATTTGAGTGCAGCGAGTTCGGGAAAGTCGAACGACGAAAGATTGCGGGCGAGGCCGACGAGCATCTTCGCCTCGTTCTGCAGCGACTGGATCTGGTTGTTCACCTGCTGCAGCGTGCGCGCCGCGATCAGCAGGTTCTGCGCGTAGTTGGTGCTGTCGAACACGGGGATGGCCATCGCCGGTTTCGAAAACAGCATGAACGCGGGCGGAAGCGTGACGGCGCTCATCCCGATCGCGAATGCCAGCAGATGATGCCGGGTTTTGAGGATGGGCATGGCTTACTCCTTCATGGGTTTCGGAAAATCGGCGGCAAGTTCGGCGGCCCAGGCGAGGCCGCAGGACGCGAGGAAGCGGGCAGCGAAATCCGCGGTTCCGCCCTCCGCGAGCAGCGCATCGATCTTCGCCTGCGTTCTCGCGCCTGAAGCGCCGCAGAGCACGATGGCGATAGGCCCGAGGCCCAACTCGAACAGGCGGTTGCCGCGCGCGGACTGGAGGTAATAGTGCCGCTTGGGCACGGCCTGCGCGATGAGGTCGATCTGGCGTGCATTGAGCCCGAGCCGGGCATAGGCCTCGCGGGATTGCGGTTCGGCGGCGCGATCGTTCGGCAGAAAGATGCGCTGCGGGCAGCTTTCGAGCACGGCGGGGGCGACCGGGCTTGCGATGATGTCGGCGAGGCTTTGCGTTGCGAAGACGACCGCGACATTACGCTTGCGCAGCACCTTCAGCCATTCGCGGATGCGCTGGCTGAACAGCGGATGGTCGAGGAAGAGCCAGGCCTCATCGAGGACGAGGAGGGTGGGCCTGCCGTCGAAGCGGCTTTCGAGACGGTGGAAGAGATAGGTGAGAACGGCGCCGGCGGCGCCCGGCTCGCGCATCAGGGCTTCGGTCTCGAAGCCGTGTACGTCGGCGATCTCGAACGTGTCGGTGTCGGCATCGAGCAGGCTGCCCCACGCGCCGGCGAGCGTGTACGGGGTCAGCGCCGTGCGGAGCGCTGGAACGGCAAGCAGCAGGGCAAGCCCTGACAGGGTGCGTTGCTGCACGGGCGCCGAGGCGAGGCTGCCGAGCGCCGACCATACGGCATCCTTGACCTCGGGGGTCAGCGCGAGGTTCTCCTGGAGAAGCAGGGCGTGAATCCAGTCGGCGGCCCAGCTTCGTTCGTCGGGCCTGTCGACATGCCGAAGCGGCTGAAGTGACGGCGGGTCGGTGCCGTCGCTCGCGAGGCCAAGGGCATGATGGCTGCCGCCGCAGGCCAGAACGGCGGCGCGCGCGGACAGGCCCTTGTCGAACATGAACGCCTGGGCACCCGGATAGCGGCGGAACTGCAGCGCCATCAGGGCGAGCAGCACGGACTTTCCGGCGCCGGTCGGGCCCACCACGATCATGTGGCCGACGTCGCCGACATGGTTCGAAAGCCGGAAGGGGGTCGTGCCTTCCGTTCGCGCGATAAGAAGCGGCGGACCGTCGAGATGCGCATTGCGTTCCGGGCCCGCCCATGCGGCGGATAGCGGCATCAGGTGCGCGAGGTTGAGGGTGTGGACGAGCGGCTGGCGGACGTTCGCGTAGACATGGCCGGGCAGGGTTCCGAGCCACGCCTCGACGGCATTGACCGTCTCGCGGACGACGGTGAAGCCGAGATCGTGAAAGGTGCGTTCGGCGCGGCGCAGCCGCTCGGCGGCGATCGCGGCATCGGGCGCGAGAATCGCGAACGTCGTGGTGAAATAGCCGAAGCCTGCGTGGTTGCCGCCCGCGACCTGCAGGGCGGCATCGACCTCGTCCGCCTTGTTGCCGGCATCGCTGTCGAGGAGCTGCGCGGGCGTGCTGTAGAGCACCTCGCGAAGCAGCGCCGTGAGCGACTTGCGCTTGTTGAACCATTGCCGCCTGAGGCGCGTTAGCATCTTCACGGCATCGACGGTGTCGAGCGGAATGAACCGCGTCGACCACCGGTAGGGAAAGTCGAGCGTGTTCAGCGCGTCGAGAATCGCGGGGTGGCTCACGTTGGGAAAGCCGGTCACGGTGAGCAGGCGGAGAGCGCTGCTGCCGAGCCTTGGCTCAAGGCCGCCAAGGAGCGGCGTGTCACAGAGCAGCGCATCGAGGTACATCGGCGTGTCGGGGACGGCGACGCCGTGGTGACGCTCCGAGACCGTACCGTGAAGATAGGTCAGCGTTTCGGCCGCGCCGAGCGGCCTTGCCATCGGCATGAACGCGGCGAGGAGATCGGACGCGCGATCGGTTGCAGTGACGAAGGATGCGAGCGCCGTGCGCCAGTCGCGCGCGGACTGCGGGTCAGGCCGGCTGAGGAGCCGGCGTCCTGCGCCGTCGGCAGCGTCCGCGGGGGGCATCCAGCAGAATGTCAGAAAATATCGGCTTTCGAACTGGGCATCTTCGGCGAGGAAACTTGCGCGCCGCTCCGCGTCGACGAGCCACGAGGCCGCGTCCGGAAAGCGGCTCTCGGGATAGGTTTGCACGGTCCGGCGCTGCGCTTCGATGAACAGGGCCCAGCCGCTCCCGAACCGCCGGAGGACATTGTTGACGCGCGCGCAGGCGCTGACGAGTTCGGCTTCGGTCGAGGACTCGAGGTCCGGTCCGCGAAACGCGATCGTGCGCTGGAAGCTGCCGTCCTTGTTCAGCACCGCGCCGTCGCCGACGAGGGCTGCCCAGGGGAGGTGGTCGGCAAGTCGGTCGGCAGTGCGGCGGTATTCGCGGAGGTTCAGCATGAAAGCCATGCCTTCTGACGGAGGTGGCGGAGCAGGATCGGCGCGAAATCGGGATCGCGACGCGCGGCGATGCAGAGCAGGCTGTGAGCGGTCGCCCAGAGACCCAGGCCCGCGATCCATTGCTGGAGGCCGAGCCCGACGGCGGCGGCAAGCGTGCCGCTGACGATGGCGAGACCGCGCGGCGCGCCGGCGAGGAGCAGGGGCTGGGAAAGCGCGCCGTGGAGCGGCACCTCGAACCCCTCGATATGTCGGCCGGCGGCGATCACGGGATGAGCGCTCCGCCGCCGAAGCTGAAGAAGGAGAGGAAGAACGACGAGGCCGCGAATGCGATCGACAGGCCGAAGACGATCTGGATGAGGCGCCGGAAGCCGCCGCCGGTATCGCCGAACGCGAGCGTGAGGCCAGTGGCGATGATGATGATCACCGCGACGATCTTGGCGACGGGCCCCTGGATCGATTCGAGCACCTGCTCGAGAGGTTCCTCCCAAGGCATGCCCGAGCCTGCGGCATGCGCGGCGGTAGAAACGAGCATGGCGCCGAGGCTCGCGGCCGCGCCGTGCAGGGTGGGTATCAGGGTCGGCTTCATTTGAGGTCTCCGTTGCAAGGGGGTGAGAGCAGTTCTTCGAGTGCATAGTCGCCGCTTGCCGTGAGGCCCTGGACGCGCGCGAGCGAGGTGAGGCGGCGCGCAGGGCCGCGGCCGCTGACAAATGCGATGATGTCGACGGCATCCGCGATCAGCCTGCGGGGCACCGCGGCGATGCATTCCTGGACGAGCTGCTCGAGCCGGTAGAGCGCGGCGCGGCTGCCGTTCGCGTGGACGGTGGCAAGCCCGCCCGGGTGGCCGGTGTTCCACGCCTTGAGGAGATCGAGCGCTTCGCCCCCGCGGACTTCGCCGACGATGATCCGGTCGGGACGAAGCCGTAATGCCGAGCGCACGAGATCGGCCATGCTGACGGCACCGGTCCGGGTGCGGAGCGCCACCGTATCGCGCACGGGCGACTGGAGCTCGCGCGTGTCTTCGATGAGAATGACACGTTCGTGGCTCGCCGCCATTTCGGCAAGCAGCGCGTTGGCGAGCGTGGTCTTGCCCGAGCCGGTGCCGCCGGCGATCAGGATGTTGCGGCGTTCGACGACGGCGAGGCTGAGGAGGCGCGCGGCGTCCGGCGTCATGATGCCGGCCTCGGCGTAGTCTGTGAGCTTCAGGTCCCGCACGGCGGGAACCCGGATCGCGAAGCAGGGCGCGGTTGCGACAGGGGGAAGCACAGCTTCGAAGCGTTCGCCCGCGCGCCCGTCCGCATGGACCGGCAGATCGGCGGAGAGGATGGGATGGTGCGGCGATGCTTCAACGTCGAGGTGTGCCGCGACGAGCCGGATGATGCGTTCGGCCTGGACCGCATCGATGCGGTGGCTTGTCTCGCGAAGCGGTTCGCCGGAGCGTTCGATGCGCAGCACGCCGTCGGGATTGAGGAGGATGTCGGTGACTGCGGGATCGGCCAGAGCCGCCTCGATCTCCGGACCGAAGGCGGCCGCGAGCATGGCGCGGCGCCGCGCAGCGATGCGATCGTCGATCATCGGGCGGTGTCTCCGCTGCTGAAGGTGCGCTGACCGCTTGCGACGGCCCTTGCGACGCGAACGACGAAGCTTTCGAAGCGGGCGCGGGCGTCCGCACGGCCCGCATCGTCGTCGGCCGAGAGCGGCAGATGGACGGCGAGTTCGTAGCGGACGAGAAGCGCGAGGGTTTCCATGAGAATCTGGAGATCGCGTTCGATGCGCCCCAAGGCGAGGCTCATCCGGTCGAGCCGGGGACCGTAGCGGTCCTCGAAGGCGAGACGGCTCCGGCGGTCCAGCCAGTCGCCGAGCGCGGCGGCGAGGATTCCCGATTTGGTGGCGCCGGGCTGGCCTGCGAGTTGCTCGAAGCGGGTGCTGAGCGCTGCGTCGAGGAACAGCTGGTAGCGGACCTTGCTCATCGGGGGAGCTCCAGCTGCAGCTGCGCCGGGCGGCGGGATGCGGCGAACGTTATCCGGGCCGGTCCTGTCTGGGTCAGCGCCCTGGGGTCCTGTGCGAGATCGTCGTCATCCGGTCCGAGGTTGAGCGTGTCCGTGCGGTCCTGCGCGGGTGAGCGCCGCGGTGCCTCGTCTCCCGGCGTCCGGTCGAGATCGCGGTCGCCGGAGGATGCTTGCGGTGAGGACGCAGGGGCCGTGACCTCGACGGGGCTGCAGGCCGCGTTCGCCCAGACATTGTTGCGCGCCGGCGGAAGGTCCTGAAAGCGTGTTTCGTCGAGCTCCGGGGGCGGGAGCAGGCGGGCCTTGAGCGCGGGATCCTCGTAGTAGCGCAGTTTCTGCGCACGGATCGGCGGCGCGCCGGCGACGAGGATCAGTGCGTCGTCTGCAGGCATCTGCATGACCTCGCCCGGGGTCATCAGGGGCCGCGCGGTCTCCTGCCGGCTGACCATGACGTGGGCGAGCCAGGGCGCGAGCCGGTGGCCGGCGTAGTTGCGCATCGCGCGCTGTTCGGTTGCGGTCCCGAGCGCGTCCGAGATCCGCCGCGCCGTACGTTCGTCGTTCGCTGCGAAGGCGATGCGGAGGTGGCAATTGTCGAGAATGGAATTGTGCTCGCCGTAGGCCTTCTCGATCTGGTTGAGGCTCTGCGCGATGAGGTACGCACGCACGCCGTAGCCCGCGAGAAATGCGAGACTGGTTTCGAAGAAGTCGAGCCGACCGAGCGCCGGGAACTCGTCGAGCATCAGGAGCAGCGCGTGGCGCGCGCCGGTCTCTTCGCCGGGGAGCGTTTCGGTGAGGCGCCGCGCGATCTGGTTGAGGACGAGGCGGATGAGCGGCCGGGTGCGGCTGATGTCGGACGGCGGTACGACAAGGTAGAGTGAGACCGGATGGCGGCCCTGGGTGAGGTCGGCGATGCGCCAGTCGCAGGCCGAGGTCACGGCGGCGACGGTCGGATCGCGGTAGAGGCTGAGCAGGCTGATCGCGGTTGAGAGAACGCCCGACCGCTCGTTCTCGGATTTGTTGAGGAGTTCGCGCGCGGCCGAGGCGACGACGGGGTGTACCTGCGGCTTGTCCCGCGTGCCGAGATGGTTGGCGCTCATCATGACCGCGAGCGTTTCGGCGAACGTCCGCGCGGGATCGGAGAGGATCGTGGCGACGCGTGCCAGCGTCTTTTCCTCTTCCGCGTAGAGGACGTGGAGGATGGCGCCGACGAGCAGCGCATAGGCGGTGTTTTCCCAGTGATTGCGCCGCTCGGCTGTACCTTCGGGATCGACGAGAATGTCCGCGATGTTCTGGGTGTCGCGGACCTCGTTCTGGCCGCGGCGGATTTCAAGGAGCGGATTGTAGCGCGCCGAGCGAAGATCGGTGGGGTTGAACAGGATGCTGTGCGAGAAGCGGGACCGCCAGCTTGCGGTCAGCAGCCAGTTCTCACCCTTGATGTCGTGGACGATCGTCGAGCCGGTCCACGAGAGCAGCGTGGGGATGACGAGGCCGACGCCCTTGCCGGAACGGGTCGGCGCGAAGGCGAGCACATGTTCGGGCCCGTCATGCCGCAGGTGGCGGCGGCCGAGCCGACCGAGAAAGACGCCGCGCCCTGCTAGCAGACCGCACGCGGCGATCTGCCGGCGTGATGCCCAGCGTGCCGAGCCGTAGGTCGTGACGTGGCGCTTGTGCCGTGCGCGCCGCAGCGAGCCTACGACGGCGGCAAAGAGACCGGCGAGGCTTCCGCTCGTGGCGATCAGCCCCGCCGTATCGAACACGGCCGGGGCATAGGCTTCGTAGCGGTACCACCAGAGGAAGAGCGACCACGGCGCGTAGAGGGGAACGCCCGACACCGTTGTGAAAGGTGCGCCGAGCGCAGACTGGTGGCCGAGCGCCGCTGCGGTCCACTGCGTGGCGCAGCAGAGGCCGACTACCATGATGGCAAGGACAAGAACGACCTGTCCGACAAGGAGCCGCGACGGAGACATGGATTCCCTCGTTCGGGCAGCGGAGCCGTTCCGCTGCGTCAGGGACTATCATTCGCGGATTTCAGCGGTCTCGCGCAGAGCCTGTCCGGTGACGCAGGCTACCTTTCCGGTGCATTTCGGACCGCGAGGTTGGCGAGCGTTAAAGGTATCGCGCAAGACCTACACGGCTCAGGGGTGCAGCGTGCCAAACCGGACATTTGTCCGGGTGTCGGCTATGTGGAAAGGCGCGTAACGCGTTGAGAATCCGGGAAGTGCGTGATTTATGAAACGGACTTCAAAGCGGACATCGACCGTGCCAGGTCGCGGTCAAGCTGCCGACACGATGTCGCCATCGTGCAGCGCACAGCTTACCGTTCCAGTCCCCGTGCCCGTCCGCGCCGCCAACTGAACCCGTCGTCGCGGACGATGCCGCCGATCTCCTTGCCGATCTGATGCTCGAGCGATCGTTTCCAAGGAACGAGCGAGAATTCGCGCTCGGTTTCGATGAGCGCGAAGCGGCCGCTCATGAGGTCGATGGGTCCCGTCAGCCGGCCATCGACGGCCTTGCCGACGGGTGCCCCGACGAAACTCTTGTCCAGCGCCTCGGCGAGTTCGCCGCCGGCGCGTTCAACCTCGCGGCGCTGAAGACGGGCGAGCGCGCTCACGCGCAGGCGCACACGGTCGCCCTCGGCGTCGGCGAGCTGCTGGTCGATCAGCCACTGGCCGCGCACACGCAACGCGGCCAACACGTCATGTCCGAATCCGGTGTCACGGATGGGCGGGCGCGGACCCTCGGCAAGTGTGTGGTCAAGCCAGGTTGAGGCCTCCGCCCAGGGCAACCGCTCAAGCGGAACATTGGACAGCACCTCGATCGTGACCGGCCGATCGCGTGCTGTGTGTGCGGCGTGTTCGATCGTCCGCTTTTCGAAATCTGCGGGGATCGTCCAGTTTCCGTCGGCATGGCGTTCGGGGCCGACGCCGGCACGGCGCAGCGCTTCGAGGCGCCGGATATGGGCGGCAATGTAAGCCGGATCGGCGGACGGATCGTGGAGAATATGCAGGGCTTCGGAATAGCGGCCCTGATTGGCGGCGGCGATCATCGTGATGGTTCGGTCAGCGGGTCTGGCCTGCGGCACGGTCCGTGCGACACGGACGATGGCCTCATCGGGCAGGGGTTCGGTTTCGCTGCCGCGGCCGATCTCGATGTAGTGGACGCGTCCGTCGATGCTGTCGACGATCAGGTAGTGCCGGTCACGAAGCTCGTCCGCGAGGCCGCGTGCGAGCAGTCGCCCCTCGACTGGAACCGAGGGACCGTGTACGCGGTCGGCGATGACGGGATCGGGTTCGCGCCCCTCGAGCCGGAGGCGCGTCATCTCGCGCTGGAGGGTGCGGATGATATCGCCGCGTTCGCCCATCTGGCGCAGCGTTGGTTCCAGCGCGGCGCTCAGCTGCCAGATACCGCCGCCGCGGTCGTTTGCGAGATCGAGGTGCGAGAGATGCTTCAAACGCCCTGCGATCAGCGATTGGCGGAACGGATTGCTGTCAGCCGCGACAAGACGGCGGCCCTCGTCCATGCGGCGGATGAGATCGCGGTCGATCGCGGTGAACCGGTCCTGCCCGATATCGCGGCGCAAACGCTGCTCGATCTCGATGGCGGTGCGGGGGCCGAGGTCGAGCGTGAGCAGTTCGGCGGCGCGGGCGCGAAAGCCGTGTGCGACATAATCCCGGGCGATGACGAGGTTCTCGCCGCGATCGTCGACGCCGCGAAGCAGGAGATGCGTGTGCGGCTGGCCGGTGTTGAAATGGTCGACCGCGACCCAGTCGAGCCGGGTGCCGAGATCCGTCTCAACCTGCGTCATCAGGCGGCGGATGAAAGGCTTGAGGTCGGGCATGAGGTCGCCGTCCTCGGGCGAGACGATGATGCGGAACTGGTGGCGGTCGCCTGCGCAGCGCTCGACGAACGCGCGTCCGTCGACGATCTCCTCGCGCGCCGAATAGAGCGTGCCGGGGAGGCCTTCACGGGTGACGCCGTCGCGCTGGATGTAGCGGAGGTGGGCGTGCGCCGCGGCGAGGGTGCGGGACGCAAGCCGGACGAGATGCGTCTTGACGATGACGCGCCGCATGGCTGCGCGTGTGCCGAGCAGCCGGCCGATGCCGGCGCCGCGGCCGATGCGGCTGCCATCGAAGCGGCGATTGCGTGCGCCGGATTTGAGCCCGTGCAGTTTCGCGGCGGCGAGGACCTTGCGCGCATAGGGTCGCGGGCGCCGGCCGCGATTGCCGATGCGCCCCGGCCGCGGTTCGAAAGGGTCATCGGTCACGCGTGCGTTCCCGCGAGGATCCAGCGAAAAAGCAGCAGGAGACGGTGGGCTCGTGCCCCGGCACCGCAGTCTCGCGTGAAATCGACGTGCAGGCGCGGGTCCAGAGGATCCCGCGAGACTCCGCCTTTCTCTTGCTTTCCTCTTCCCCCGCCCTCCTTTCCCTCTTCCGGCATGAAAAGGGCCGGGACACGATGCCGATCCGGCACCGCGCCCCGGCTGAGATAAAAGACGTCAGTGCGCTTCGTTGAACGCGCGCCGGGCTTCGCTGAAGTCGCTGAAGCGTCGCCGTCCGATGAGGCCGTCGGGATGGCCTTCGCCATCGACGATGACGATCGCGACGAACCAGTCGCTTGCCAGTTTTCCGATGATTGCGAGCCGGTCGAGATCGGCCTTCGGGTCGCCGTCGAGGCTCTCGTAGCGGCCGATCCAGCGTTCGGCGAGGCGCGCCTCCCAGAGCACATCAGCCTCTTCGGCCTCGAGGAAGCGGGCGGCAAGGACTGTTGCCGCAGCGGTTCCGACGGTACCGGCAAGGCCGCGAACGAGCGTTGAGACGATACGGTCGTGATGCTCCGGAACGTACGAACGGGTGGGCATGAGGATCTCCTTCGTGCTGCGTTTCCGGGATCGGAAACGTGGCCCCCGGGGATGCCTGGCGGCGCGGCTGTCAGGGCCGCGGCGCCCGGCGCCGCGCCGCGCAGCGGACGCGGGAGGAGCCGATTTGCGCAGCAAATCGGAGGGCACCCGCGGGCCTTGAGAGGCGTGCCGCCAGGCGTCATGCTGGGCCGGTGCCTTCGAACACCGCTCATCTTGGTGCGAGCGGCGGACTGCGCCGGACGGCAAACAGCGCGTTCGCAGGTAAAGCGTCTGGAGGTAAAAACGCCGTCCTTCGCACGATGAACAGCGTCTCCGGCGGAGGCGGGGGCAACCCCTCGGACGTGGTAAGACCGCGCGTCACGGCAGCGGTGTAGGCGATGGTTTCCGGGGGGAGGGGGCGCCCGGCGAGATGATCGGCGTAGCGTGCGGGGCCGGCGTGATAGGCCGCGAACAGCGCGGGAAAGCCGAAGCGATCGTACATGATGCGGAGGTAGGCCGCGCCGCCGAGGATGTTGGCGCGCGGGTCGTCGGGATCGTTTCCGAGACCGTGCCGCGCGGTCATGTCGGCCCATGTGCCGGGCATCAGCTGCATGAGCCCGATGGCGCCGGCGGGCGAACGGATCGGCAGACCGCCGCGCGTCGCATGGCCGCCGCTTTCGGCGCGCATGACGCGGGCGATCCAGTCGGCGGGGATACCGGAACGGAGCGCGGCTTCGTCGATGAAGGGCTGCCAGCGGCGGATGGGATCGGCGTGAGCGGGCGCGGCAAGCACGACCGCGAGGGCGAAAGCGGCTCTCAGCGGTGCCATATCAGCCGCGCGCGGCCGAGTACGTCGGCGGCCTCCGTCACCCCGAAATAGCGCCCGTCGAACGAGGCGGGATTGCCTTCCATGAGCAGGAAGACCTGCCCGTCGCGAAGGTGAACGCAGTCCTCCCATGCGGGCAGCCGGCAGCCGAGGCTGTCGGCATCGCGGCGCAGCGCGCGCGCCTGGCCGTTGACGGTGACGACAGCGCCGAACGCACAGACGCTGTCGCCGGACAGTGCGGCGATGCGTTTGATGAGCGGGACGCGCGCGGGGAGATAGCGGCGCTCGGCGGCGAGTGCGCGCCACCGCAGAGGCAAGCGCGCGGCGACCATGTCACCGCGCTGCAGCCGCGCGGACGGATCGAGCAGATAGAGGCCGCGCGGGGCGCTTGCCGAGATGTTCCAGACGAGGCTCGGTGTGGGCCCGGCGCCGAGAAACAGGCAGGCGAGTGCGCCGGCAAGCCCGATCAGGACGCGTTCCCGCGCGCGCCGGAGCCGGGATTGGCGCGTACGGGCGAGCGTCTCGCCCCAGGCGCGCAAGGGTGCAGCGGCGCTGCTCGAATGGTGCCGGGTCATGACCGGGAACCTTTGCCGGAGCCTTCCGACCAGGCGTCGAGGTCGTCGATATGATACTGGATGAAGCGACTGTGGTGCCGGAAGGTCGGCCCGGTTCCTTCTTTCCGCAGCTGCTTCAGAAGCCGGCTCGAGATGCGCAGATAGGCGGCAGCCTGGTCGGTATTGAGGAAGGGGGAGCCACGCCGCGCGTGCGCGGCGCGCGCGATATCGTCGTCGGTGGTCATGTGCGGTTTTCCTAGCGGTGGCAGCATCGAAGCCGCGTCTGGCAGCACCGACCATGCAGCGGCCGGCACCAGGCCGGGAGGCTCGAAAACGCGTGCGCGCGAAATCGAGCCACCTGCGGCGCGCGATGCGAATTTTCATTGCGGAAAGGGGAGGGGCGACCTTACATCCGCATCGTCATGAGCATTGGAACACGGATCGATGAGGCGGGCACGCTGCTCGCCGAGGGAGAGGACGTGCTGCTACGCCGCGATGCCGGCGGGCGCTACCGTCTGGACCTCAGGCGGGTATCCGCGCCGCCGCACGGCGCGCGCGTGCGGGTGACGGGCGTGCTGGTGGAGGCCGATCTGGTGGATGTCGACGCGGTCACCGCCGAACGCAGCGCCGCCTGAACGAAAACCTTAGATTTTCGCCGCCACTTCGAGCTCTGCGATGCGCTCGCTGCACACGGCATGGACGACGCGGCCGAGCTCCTCGACCTGGGCGCCGAGCCACTCCAGCTCTTCGGCAGAAATACGGTAGTGCTTCGAGTAGCGGGCCTTCACATAGGCCTCCTTGAGCTTCTCGAAGAGCGCGCGTTCCTTCTTCGTATCACGTGGCCACACATTGAAAAGGCGCCGGTCCAGGCGCTCGGCCTGCGTGCGCAGGAAGCCCAGATTGTGGACGTGGGGCGTATAGAAGGTGCAGACGAGAAGGACGCAATGATAGAGCCGTTCGGTGGCTTGGTGCAGGTCGAACGCGGCGTCCTTGGCGTAGCCTTTTCCGATATGAAATTTGGCGCCTTCGTAGCGCTTTTGCGCTGAAGGAAACCACTCCTCGAAGTACTCCCTGGCCATGGCGAGCGCCTGTTCGGGCGTCTTGGGCTTCGGCGTGTGAAACGGCGTGTCATCGCTCTGGTAGAGCGCAATGCCGTCCTTCGCGACGTCCATGAAGAAGTAGCGGCCGTGGGCGAGGCCGTCATTCACCTCCTGCAGCGTGTGCACGATGAAGTTGACCGGGGTCTTCAGGGTCTTGGTGATGCCGTACTCGCGCATCAGCTGGTCCTCGGCCTTCTCCCAGTACGGGATACGGTCGGTGAGGCGCTTGTCATTGACGACGACGAGCAGGTCGAAGTCGGACTTGTAGCCCTTGGCGGTGTGCGGCTCGTCGACCCAGCCGCCGCGCGCGTAGCTGCCGTAGAGCACGATCTTGAGGATGCGGCCCTTCTTCTTCCATGCCTGCGTTGCAAGCGCGGTGGCTTCCTCGAACCCTGCGAACAGCACCTCAAGGACGCGCTCAAGCTCGCGCTGCTTGGCTGGCGGCAGATGATCGAGGTCGGTGCGCATGGCCTATCCTAGCAGTCAGGGCGTGCAAATCCACAGCGATATCAGCGCGCTGCAAGGCGGAAAACCGGCTCCCGCAGGGATGCGGGAGCCGGGTGGCGGTCAGTCCGCCGGGTTCCAGATGATGGCGAAGCTGTTCTCGTCTTTGCCTGCGGCGCGGCCGAGGTTGGCGTAGATGCGGCGGGGGCCGAACTCCGGCGCGGCCATGACGAGCGCGACATATTCGTTGCCGGACGTCTCGCCGATACGCTTCCAGCCGGCGCCGACCTCGATGCCTTCGGACGACACCCGGTAATCGGGATGGCTGTCGCTGGCCTTGGACGGGTTGGGCGTGATCTCGATCGCGGCGCGGATCGTGAGGGTGCGAAGCTGGCCCTTGAAGCTGTCGCCTTCGCGGGTGACGTAGCCGATTGCAGACATGATTTCTCTCCTGTGTCTCGCCGGCGACCATTCGCGGGCGATGGCCAGCCTGAGGAACGGCGTCAGCGCCCTTGCCGAACCTGCAAGGCCGAAGCGAACGCGAAGGACCGGAGACGGGGCGCGGATTTGAAGAGCAAGCATCCGCGAGGAGGACGGCAACGCCGGCCGGGGAAATCCGTGACCGGGCGATGGTTGGGGCAAGAGGGCGGCCGGTCCAGGCGCAATGGCCTGCCCGCCATGTGGTTGCCAGATACGGAGAGGTCAGCTGGAAGTGGCTGTTTCCCGGCGCGGCTAAGAATGGCCGTGCTACCCGGAAGTATCTGGAACGTCATCCTGTCGTTCCAGCAGCGGAGAGGTCTTTCCGATCAATTCCGCCGAGAGGAACGGCGGCTAGGTTGGACATTTGCGACTGTCTGGAATCATAAAGACAGGTCTGGTAAGCGGACATTCGCCTGCTTAGCCAGCCATCGGCTGTTTGCGACCAGGCCCGGTCGTTCACCACAGCCGCCGTGAGTGGCCACCATCCTCGCGGTCGAGCGCTTTTTCCCCTCTGACAAGGCCGGGTACGGTTCGCATTTGGCCGTTTGCGGCTAAAAGGTTGCCAATGCCTTCCCCATCTTTCCCCGAAGCGGTGCTCGCACCGCCGCCGCCGCTGATCCCGCGGCGACACACCGTGCTGCTCGATTTCGACGGCACCCTGGTCGAACTGGCCGGACGCCCCGATGCCGTCGTCATCGATCCCGCGTTGAAGGCGCTGATCCGTCGATTGGCGGGAACTTTTCGGGGTCGTGTTGCCTTGGTAAGTGGTCGGTCGATCGCACAGCTGGAGGGATTTCTGGGTGAAACGCTAGAAGGCGTGGCTCTGATCGGCAGCCACGGCGCCGAAATCCATATCGGGCCGAGCCGTGCGGCGCCTGTGCGCCCGGCGGCTTTGATCGAGGCTGAACACGCCATACGGGCGACGTTCGCCGGCCAGGAAGGGGTCGTCGTGGAAGTGAAAACGCTGGGCGTCGCGGTGCATTACCGCCTTGCCCCCGAAGCCGAACCTGCAGCGCGCAGGCTCGTACAGAGTCTGGTGATCGATAACGGCCTGGCGGTGCAGGAAGGAAAGATGATGATCGAACTACGCGCCGCGGGGCACGACAAGGGTAGCGGGATCGCCGCACTGATGGCAAAATCTCCCTTTGCGGGAACTGTGCCCGTCTTTGTGGGCGATGACGTTACCGACGAAGCGGGCTTCGTCGCGGTTGCGGCGCTGGGAGGATTTGGCGTGCTGGTTGGCGCTGAGCGCGCGACGGCTGCGCGGTATCGCCTGCGTGATGTCCCGGCTGTGCGGGCATGGCTTGAGCAGCCTGCATGACGGCTACGCTCAATCTCTGGCCAATCGGTAACTGCCAGGTCTCCGCGCTGGTCGATCGCGCGGGCCGCTTCGTTTGGGGATGCACCCCACGGGTGGATGGAGACCCGGTCTTTTGCTCGTTGCTCGACGATGCCCCGGCCGCCGGGGACGACGCCTACGGGTTCTGGGAAATCGATCTGGACGGGGTTGTGGAGACGACTCAATCGTATCTGCGCAACACCCCGGTGCTCGTCACCCGGCATGTCGATGACCAGGGCAATGTGATCGAAGTGATCGACTTCTGTCCCCGCTATAAGCGCAATGGCCGGATGTATCGGCCTGTCGCCTTCGCCCGGATCGTCCGCCCGGTGGCGGGCAGCCCGCGCATCCGTATTCGGCTGCGCCCGGCGCGACAATGGGGTACCTCGCAGGCGGCCACAACGCGCGGGTCGAACCATATCCGCTATCTGGTCGAAGACTGCGTGCTGCGCCTGTCGACCACGGCAGCGGTGGGTTGGATCGAGGATGAACGGCTGTTCCGCGTCGAGCGCCCGGTCTATTTCTTCCTGGGACCCGATGAGGGTTTCTCCGACGAGATCGGCGTCGCGCTCGAAAGCATGCTCGATCACACCATCGACGAGTGGCGCCATTGGGTGCGCGGGTTGGCCACACCGTATGAGTGGCAGCAGGCGGTGATCCGATCCGCAATCACGCTGAAGCTGTGCCAGCATGAGGAAACCGGCGCGATCGTCGCCGCGCTGACCACCTCGATCCCCGAACATTCGGGATCCGGACGCAACTGGGATTATCGCTATTGCTGGGTGCGCGACGCCTATTACACCGTGCAGGCGCTCAATCGCCTCGGCGCGCTCGACGTGCTCGAAGGCTATCTCGAATATCTGCGCAACATCGTCGACAATGCGGCGCGGGGGCACATCCAGCCGCTGTACGGGGTCGGCGGCGAGACGACGCTGATCGAGGGGGAGGCGACCGCGCTCAACGGCTATCGCGGGATGGGCCCGGTGCGCGTCGGCAATCAGGCCTATGAGCAGGTCCAGCACGATGCCTATGGTCAGATCATCCTGTCGAACGCCCAGGCCTTTTTCGACCATCGCCTGTTGCGGATCGGCGGTGTCGAGGATTTCAAGGCGCTCGAGCCCGTGGGCGAGCGCGCCTGGGAGAAATTCGATCAGCCCGACGCCGGATTATGGGAGCTGCGGACCAAGAGTCATGTCCACACTTATTCTGCCGCGATGTGCTGGGCGGCATGTGACCGGCTGGCCAATGTCGCGGAAACGCTGAGGCTTCCGGAGAGCGAAGTCTTCTGGCGCGAGCGGGCGACCATGATGCGCACGCGGATCGAGGAGGCTGCGTGGCGCCCGGATCTGAACAGCTTGTCGGCTACCTTTGCCGGAGACGACCTCGATGCCAGCCTGCTGCAATTGCTGGATCTGCGCTTCCTCGCGCCGGACGATCCCCGTTTCCGCGGGACATTGGCGGCCGTGGAAAGCGGGCTTAGGCGGGGATCGCACATGCTGCGCTATGCGACCGAAGACGATTTCGGCCTGCCGCAGACGGCGTTTAATGTTTGCACGTTCTGGCTGATCGAGGCGCTGCACTTCACCGGCCGCAATGCGGACGCACGGGGGCTGTTCGAGGAAATGCTCTCGCGTTGCACGCCCGCGGGATTACTGTCGGAAGACATCGATCCGGTCACCGGCGAATTATGGGGCAATTATCCGCAGACCTATTCGCTGGTCGGCATGATCAATTGCGCCGTGCTGCTGAGCAAGCCGTGGAGTGCGGTCCGTTGAGCCGGCTGATCGTCATCTCCAATCGTGTCTCGGTCCCCACGGCGGATCAGCCCGGTACGCAGGGTGGCCTGGCCGTGGCCCTGACCGCGGCGCTGCGGGAGGCCGACGGCATCTGGTTCGGCTGGTCGGGCGAAACCGGCGAAACCGGCGACCTGAAGTTCGCATCCTATGACGGCGTCACCTCGGCGACAATCGACCTCCCCGAGCAGGATGTGGAGGAATATTATGACGGATACGCCAATCGCACCTTGTGGCCTTTATTCCATTATCGACTGGACCTGGCCGAGTTCGAGCGCGATTTCCAGGGCGGTTATGAGCGGGTCAATCGCGTGTTCGGCGACGTCATCGGGCCACATATCCTGCCCGACGATCTGATCTGGGTGCATGATTATCACATGATCCCGCTCGGCTGGGTGCTGCGCCAGCGCGGGCTGACCAATCGGCTGGGCTTTTTCCTGCACATTCCCTGGCCGCCGACGCGACTGATGACCGCCTTGCCGCAACATCGCCGCCTGGTGGAGGCATTGTTCGCCTATGACGTGCTCGGATTCCAGTCGGATGAATGGCTCGAGACCTTCCACGATTATGTCGTCCGCGAAATGGACGGTTCGATCGGGGAGAATGGGCAGGTCACGGTGGGCGGACGCACGATCCGAGCGATCGCCTGCCCGATCGGAATCGACGCGCAGGAGTTCGTCGCCAGCGCGAGCAGTCCTTCGGCAATCGCAACCCATGGCCGGATGGTCGAAAGCTCGATCGGGCGTAGTTTGATCGTCGGCGTCGATCGCCTCGATTATTCTAAGGGGCTGGAGGAGCGCTTCAACGGGTACCGGCGCTATCTCGAGACCCGGCCCGATGCGCATGCCAATGTCTATCTGCTGCAAATCGCGCCGCCATCGCGCGCGACAGTGCAGAATTATCAGGACATTCGTGCCCAGCTCGATGCTCTGTCGGGGAGGATCAACGGCGCCTTTGCCGATATCGACTGGGTGCCGCTGCGCTACGTCAATCAGGGCTTCCCGCGAGACGTGCTCGCGGGAGTCTATCGGGCAGCGCGCGTCGGTCTCGTCACTCCTTTACGCGACGGCATGAATCTCGTCGCCAAGGAATATATCGCATCCCAAAACCCCGAGGATCCGGGTGTCCTCATTCTTTCGCAATTTGCGGGTGCCGCCTCCCAGCTCAGCAACGCTTTGTTGGTCAACCCATACAGTCCCGACGATATCGCGGACGCAATCGAACGGGCGCTTGCGATGTCGCTTGAGGAGCGGATCGCGCGTTGGAAGCCGATGTTCGAAAACGTCCGTGATCAGGATGTGATCTGGTGGCGCAAACGTTTCACGAACAGTTTGATGCGCGTTTGAAGGTCGCAAGGCGAGGGATGCTGCGATTATCCGTACACGATCTCCCGCAGGCCCCTGGAATGGCCGCGACACGCGAGTCAATTCAGGTCGACGGTTATGTTGGTTTGACAGCAGGAATCAGGCTTAGAACTCTCGGCCCCGTAACTGTTACCGATTAAGCGCTCCGTTTGCACTGCGAGAGTCTACGGCTCGAATGCCGGCTTGCCGCAATCTTCGATCCAGAAGCCGCCGGTCGGGAATCGGCCCAGTTGCAGTCACGGGGTAAGGCAAGTCGGCTGAAAACAGAGAGTCGGGTTTTGGCGCGGAACCTACCGTTGAACATAGCGCGAGGGAAATACGGTTTTGTCCCAAAGCAGGTCGCCCATGCCAATGGTCAGCTGGATGATCGAACGGAAGGTTTCAGGGCGCAGATGAAGACTGCTGAATGTCAGCCTATGTTGGCGGCATCTGCCGGTCAACTGTAGCAGTTGCACGATAGTGGCAGCTATTCACGACCCTCGCCATTCGCACGTCATCGCGCAGAGCGAAGGCAGTGTGCTCCAAGCAGTCGTCAGCCGTGAGGGTCAAACATCCTTTAGGCCACTGCAGTGACCGGGCACCCAACCCGGAATGCCGGACGCGTCCATATTGTCAGTGATTGGAAACCGTCGGAACGCTACGCGCCAGCAACGCCGCCGCTTCCGCTTGCCTATGTGTTCCGGTCTTGGCGAGGATACGTTTGAGATGGGTGCGCACGGTGGCTAATCCGATGCCCATGCCTGCCGCGATATCCTCCAGCGAGGCTCCCCGTCCGAGAGCGGCAGCAACCACTCCCTCTGTTCGCGTGAAGCCGAATAACTCACGCAGCCGCGCCACGGCGATCGGCGCTTCGGGATCACGGATGAACACCAGCACGCAAGGACGCTGCTCCCCAAAGGCAGAGACTGCCGGACGCAAGGGCGCAACCTCAAGGGCCAGCGGCATGCGATCCGGACGCGGAATGGCGAGCGCAGCGCCGGATTTGGCAATCTGTCCCCGTGCGGTGGCCATTGCCCCGCGTACCAGTTCAGTTAGCTTGTCGTGAAGGGCTGGCGAGCGCAGCGCTAGCCGCCCGCAAATAAACGCAAGCTCCGCGTTATCACGCAGCAGGCGCTCCGCTATGCTGCTGGCCTGAATGACGCGGCCTGTGCCGTCCACCATCAGCACGCCCGTATCCATCTTGTCGAGCGCCTGCAATGTAGCCGCATGGGCATGGGATACCGCCGCAAAGCGCTGCCCGAGACGCAGCGCCCGCTGCAAATGCGGCAGCACCAGCGCCGCCTGCCGCCGCTCCGTTGCACGATAGGCTCCGGCACCTTGCGGCCTGTGGATGCCGAGCACTCCGATAGCCCCGTCGGCTGCGGGGAACACCGCGCCAATCATGTGATGGATATCAAGGTGACGTAGCCATTCCTGATAAAATCCGCTCCGCGCTTGCTCCTCGCGCGTCACCAAATCCTCGTCGGTGATGATGCGTGACATGCCGTAGGCGACGCTGCGGTCCACCCATAAATCCTTGCGGTGCCAGTCATGCGCCCATGCCTGTTCCCGCTCGGACACCATGAGGTTGTCCGTGCATTCGAGAAGGTTCACGCGGGCATTGTCGCCGTGCAATTTAAGAACGGTGCTGGTCGAGCCGAGCGTTTCCGCGATGCGTGTCGCAGTGCCTGACCACAAGGCGTCGTCTATGGCTGCATCGTAAAGATGCGCAATCAATCCCGAGACGCGGGACGATTCATAGAGTTCTTGCGACGGCATGGCCGTGTAACGCCCCCTCATTCATCTGGCAGTGCGGATTAACTTTATCTCCGCACCAACAACCTCGCATGAACAATACGGCGGGATGGTGCTCTGCCGTCCTGCCGTGCCTGTTTTCTCCCCTGTTTAGGGGACGAATGCCCGCCCGCGCCACCTTAACCATAGAGGGAAGGATTTTCACGCGGAGATGTAATGAGCAAAGCCCGTCACCTTATCGTACCCCTGCTGCTCGCGGCGGGGCTTGCCGCCTGCGACCAGAACGCTGCGACGGCAGAGAATGCCGCCGCCACAGACGGGGCCGAGGCAACGGAGTCCGGCAACACGGCTGGGATGGCCACCGCCGAAGCTGATATCGCCGCCGCAAACCAAGCCGCCGCGCCCGCTGCAACGGAAGCCGCTCCGGCCAAGACGCAAGCGGCCACCATCGCGGCCTTGCCGCTCAAGCGCGGCTATTACGTCGAGAGCGATACGCCGTGCGGCCAAGCCTCGAACGCCACCACGACGCTGCTGCGCCGGAACGGCATCGGCGGCGCACGGGATTTCTGCGAGTTCAAGAAAATCGAGCAAACAGGGCCGAATACCTACCGCGTGACGGAAGCCTGCGGGGATTTGCAGGACAACGCGCCGCCGGAAACCAGCACCTCCGTCTATTCTCTCACGGGGGATACGGCCTTCACCGCCAAGAGCGAGCATGGCTGGGAACGTAGCGCCCGCTACTGCGCCCAATCGAGCATGCCGCCCGACTGGCGCGGCAACGATATCAGCGATGTGACGGGATAGCGCCTCGCGCCGTCATTTGCCGCCTGTCCCGTTTCTTCCCAACGAAAGTAACCGCATGTCTCTCACTACGATAACAGGAGTTGTCTCCGGCATTCGCCATGCACCCGTGACCGAGGGGCATATCGGCAAAAATGGCGGGTCTGTCCGCACAGGCCACGCGCTGGCCTTCCGCGTCGATGACCGCTCCGTGCAGATCAAGCTTCCCAATATGCCGGACGTGCAGGACGGCGAGACGGTCACGCTGGCCGGACGGATCAAGAACGGCACGTTTCAGGCGCTGGCGCTGCGGAATGACCGCACCCGCGCCATCTACGCCACGCCTGCCATTCCGGGCTACATCATGGGCGGCCTTATGACGGCGGTGGGCTTCCCGCTGCTGTTCATCCTCGTGGGCGTCTTTTTCATCGGCTTCGGCGGCTACACGCTCTGGCAGGCGCACAACTACGCGCAGGCGGCGAAGCTGCTGCAAGGCACGTGAATCCCCTCCATCCACAAAAGGCAGGTAATCACATGAGAAGAATGCGAAGTATTGTGCTGGGCGGTGCATTGGTGTTGGGCGCGGTGTCCGGCATGACCGCATCGGCGCAGACGCAAGGGGTTTCGGCGGATAAGCTGGATATCACGGGCATCAAGCTTGGCATGACCGAGGCTGAGGTCACGCGTGCCATCAAGGCGTTCGACCCGAACGCCCAACTCGTGAACAAGCGCATGGCGCGTTACCCTTACTCGGATGGCGTCACGGGATTTCAGACGCCTGCGTTTCTCGATGAACTCGAATTTCGCGCGGGCGATTCACGGTTCAGGATTTGGTTCGCCAGTCCGCCAGCGGAGCCGCGCGTCTATGCCATTCACCGCTATTCGCGGGGTAACAAGACGCCGCCGACGCGACAGCAGTTCGTCACTGCCCTGACCACAAAATATGGTCCCGCCCAAACCCATTATCTGCCGAACACAGGCACCACCCTCGTGCAATGGACTGAACAGGGCAAGCCTGTCTGCGCGGTCAGCACCAATGCCAGAATTGCCGTGGACGGCGGCAACGAAACGCTGCTGCCCCCGCGTGCCGTTGAGGTGCTCGAAGGCATGGGACGCACCCAGCATCCTAATCTGCGCCGCACGATGGGAACCTCCGTCGATGTGGCGCGATGCGGCACGGTGCTCCGCTATACGTGGGGCGGGCCCGCGAACGATCCCGCGTTTCCGATCCCGGAGTTCTATGTCTGGTTGGTCGATCAGGGCGGCATGGTCGCCAAAGATCGCCAGTCCGCACGGTGGGTTGAGCAATTGCGGACAGAAGCGGTGCGCAAGCGCCAAGGGCAAGGCGTCACCCCGAAGCTCTGACAGCGGCAAAACGCGGGTCCAATGCGCCCCGCCATCCTGCTGGCGTGATCGGGGGGCATGAGGCCGTGCTGGTTGCGGCCTCAAGCAACAGGACACAAATCCATGCGCCTCATCGTCGTCGCCGAACTCGATCACTGTCCTTCCTGGACGTCTGAACAAACGTCCGCCTTCAGGAAACCACGATCGTCTGCTCAACGTCCCCTTTGTCGGCGATAGCAGCCTTGGGCGCTGATTGATAAGATAGATTGCCCCAACCGGCAGGCTTTTCAGCTTGAGAGTTCGGAACACCGTGTCTGGACGTCAAGTTGGAACCCCTCCGCGTCGAAACGCCTCCGGACCCTGCTCCCCCGCGCCATGCCCATGTTTATCAAGCGCGTGCCGAACCCCTTTCGCTGAGGTTCGGCGGCGGGCGGACCGCCTGTTTCACGCCAATGAAGGCTCAGATGATCGTCCTCGATCACCCAGGACAGATGGATGCGGCCGGTCGGCGAAGACAGCGCGCCATACTTGACCGCGTTCGTAGCGAGTTCATGCAGCATGAGCGATCCGGCTATGGCTGCGCGTGAGCCGATCTGCATGTCGGGTCCGTCTATCGCGATACGACCGTCCGCGTTGTGCGGTTCGAGCGATGCCGAAATGACTTCCCAAAGGGAAGCACGCGACCAATCCTTACGCAGCAGGATATCCTGGGCATGGCCCAGCGCTGAAAGGCGGCTGGAAAAGTCGTTCATCGCGTCCGTATCGACGGCGCCGCGCAAGGTCTGGGCGGCAATCGCCTGGACGAGAGCCAGCGTGTTTTTCAGGCGGTGCCCGAGTTCCTGATTGACGAGGGCCAGGTCGGCCTGCATCAGCACCTTGCCGGTGGTCTCGATGACGGTGTCCATCATGCCCGCGACGCTTCCGTCGGCAAGACGCAGCGGGCTGTAGCAAAAGGTGAACCACGCCCGCTCGTCCCGGCCTGATCGGTTGATGGTAAGCGGATAGTCCTCGATGTAGGTGGGCGTGCCCGCGTAGGCTCTGGCGGCGATCGGACCGATCTCATCCCAGACTTCAGACCAGATGTCCGCAAACGAATGCCCGAGCGCATCGGACTTGGCGCCCAGGATGGGCAGAAAGGCATCGTTGAAGATGGTGGTGAATTCATCTCCCCACACGATGGCCTTGGGAAAGCGGGAGTCGAGGATTTGCTGAACGACGATTTCAAGTTCGGATGGCCAGGCGGCGCGCGGTCCTAAGGGGGTGATGCCCCAGTCGAAAGAATCGACGCGCGAACGCATGCCACCGTTAACTGCCCCCAAATCTGGGAAATTCGGTTCAGAAGTGACGCCTTCTGCCTCAAACTGCGGGATGGCTTGTTCCTGGCCCATACCCCCGGCTCCAATTCCGCAAGCGGGAGCGCGGAGCTCTCTGTCGGGGGCGTGCTCACGATAGGGAAATTCATCGCCCGATGTGCCAGGCTATCATGCCGTTGCCGGATGTCCACACGAGAACCTGTCCAGGAGCTGAACAGGCGGTGAAAATTATGGTCCAACGCGCAGATCCGGCGGCAGTACGCTCTATATTTCCGATGTAATGCGCGCTTCAAGCTGGGAGCGAATCCCTTCGCCCCCACGCATAGGTAACGGCAAACTGCTGAATGAAGGGCAGCTTTTGATCAACGAACTCGAGGCGGCGAACGACGGCTTAGTCGGCGCGAGGCGGCATCGGCAAGTGCATGCCCGCCAATGGTCAATGTCCAGATTCACTGTCTTAGACGTGAGATATGGGGCGTATTTGCCTGATCCAAGGCTCCGCCGTCCGCTCGATTTCGGTAAGTTCAGGCGGGAAGCACCGGTCCTGAAATGCCTGTACGTCGTCGAGCGACCCGTGAAGCCAGCGCTCCCACTCATCGGGTAGCAAGAGAACCGGCATCCGATGATGCACCGGCTCAACCGTCGCGTTGCAATCGGTCATCAGCCCCGAGTAGACCGCGTCCCACTCGGTGCTGTCCTTCCACATCCCGGCCCACGCGAACACGGGCTGACCCTTCACCCGAAACCACGTCCGCGTCTTGGCGCCTTGCTCGCCTTCGGCTTCGGCAAAGCCGGTCAAGGGGATCAGGCAGCGATTTTCGGGACGCGGGGCGATATGGCGCCACATGAAGCTCGACAGGTCGGCAATGTTGTTCACTGGCTTGGGCTTGATCGGCAGTCCGGTTTTCTTGCTCTTTTGCGGGAGCGGGAAGCCCCACGTCATCGCCTGCACCACGCGCCCGCCGTCCGCCTCGCGCACCACCATGCCGGGAGCGCCGGGATACACGTCGCCCTGCGCGGCGTTGAAGCTCGTCGGCATCCGGGCCTTGAACGCGTCGGCGATGTCGGCCGCGCTCACGTTGACAGTGTAGAGGTTGCACATGCCGCGAGCGTATCACGAGGCGCGCGTGCAGCAATGCGTGAGCAGGCCGCCAAGGGCTTCAGAGGGGCTTTTCGACGAGCAACCTGCCGCTCACCAAGTCTACTGCCTCCCTCGCGCCTTCGGGCTGCAACGTCGCGGGTGCGGCTGGCAGCGGCTGGTCTGCGCGCCTGCCGTGCTGCTCGATGTCCCGGATCAGCATTTTCATTTCCGCGATTTCCTTCACCTGATCGCGCGTGATCCGGTCTGCAAGATAGCGCACGCGCGGGTCGCGAATGTCGGCTTTGCGTGCATTGTTGATGGCAATCGAGTGATGCGGGATCATGGCTTTCATGAAATCCCTATCGCCAATCAAGGCTTGGCTGCGGTTCACGGCTAGGAGCGCCACGCCGCCGATGACAGCAAAGGCAAGCACTGCAATCTTCGCGGCGTCTGGCCGGTACATGCGCCACATGAAAACCAGCATCACCGCCGTCATGACGCAGCCCATAACAAGGGCGCCGACAAAGCGGGTGAGGCTGAACAGGGCGTGATCCCAAGCATAGACGAGCTGATACATCAGGACGAACATGATGCCCGTCGACGTGGCGACCATCGCTGCGAAGCGCCCCCATCCCATTTTCATCTTTTGGTGCTGATCCATGGCGACCTCCTGCCATTCAACGGATCAGGCGGCCCTTGGTTCAGCGCGGCATGAAATGCGCCTAGAGCAGCCCGCTCACGACCGCGCCGCCCTTCGCGGGGTCGCTGATCTCGAAACTTCCCTTCGGAAATGGCCGCAAGAGCTCCCCCACGGGCCTTTGCTGCGTGAGCCAGTCCTGCCAGTCGTCGGGGCGCACGACGGCCATGTGGCGGTCCTTGTAGGGCGCAATGTCGGGGTTCGCTTCCACGGTGAGCGCGGCGAACGCCTCGGGCCATCCATCCTCCGCCGGACGCCACACACCCGCGAAGCAGAAGCACGGCTCGTCGGTGATGAGCTTCGCCGTGTAGCGCTTCCTGCGCGAGCCCTTGCCCGCATCGATCGTGAAATCCGATGCGATGATGAGGCAGGGATTCGTGATCGTGCGGCCTTCCGAGCGCAGCAGGTGAACGGGGTTTCCGTACATCTCGACGGGCTTCAGGCCCCACTTGCATTTGAGCTGCATCGCCGCGCCGTTCCGCCAGAGGACGATCTGCGCGGTTTTGCCGGGGCCGTCGCGCCAGCTTTCGGCCGGCGCCCGTCGTGCCTGTGCCGTCATATCGGGTCTCCTTCAACGCCGCCGCCGTAGCTCCTTCTTCCATACGGCCTCGCTCGGCATCGGCAGCGTCTCATCGGTCGGCGGCTCGCGCACAAGGTCCAGCGTCGGCCGCCGCGCCCCGCAGGACGTGCATTTACACTTCTCACGGACGTCTGGGAGCCAGTCAGGTCGGCCGCGCTTGTGGAAGTGATACCAGAGGGCATGGGGATCGAATATCCGCTGATGGCGGCAGCGGGGGCAGGTGAGCTTGACGGCGTAGTGGCGGACGGCTGCGTCGAACAGGTCGCGGATGGGATTGACCAGCTCACGGGGTGGCATGTCAGGGACACGGGTCGGGCTCTGTCACGCCGAACTTGCCGGGGCTTTTGCCATGCGGTGAGGCGTCCACCATTTCGGCGGCGATGACCATCGTTCCGCTGTTGTCGATCAGGTCGCAGATGCGCCCGGCAAGCGCGCTGGCGCCTTCGTCCGACTCGTGCGGCAGCTTCGATTTGAACTTTCGCACATCGACCTTCGACGCCGTTTTCAGGCTCACGCTGATCCACGTTGCAAGCTCGTCTCGGGTGATTCGTCTCATGCCACGATTATGAGAACAAAACGGGAACGATGACAAGAGGCGATCCGGCTAGGCGCGCTGGTCTTGAAGCGATCGAAGCACGATCCAAAATAGGCCGGGCCGAGCCGTTCAGGTCGGCACGAACATAGTCAACTTTTGCATGGAGTGGGCGATGTCCAATCATCTCTTGAACTATCTGCGGCGCGAACATGCACGCCTCGAAGGTGAACTCGCAAGGGAGGCGGCACGGCCGCTCCCCGATCAGGTGCTTCTGGCCCGGCTGAAGAAACTGAAGCTGGCCGTGAAGGACCAGATGGCAGAGGCGGAGAAAGAAAACCGTCAGGTCGCTGCCTGACCGATACTGGCGGGGTCGTGTCGGCCCCGCCTTCCTTCACGTAAGGCCCATAGGGACGCACAGGGCGGGCTTGGGGTCCTTCATCTGACAGTCAGCTTGGCAGGGATAACGCGAAGTATGACAGAGATAGCACCATTGAACGCGGGTCCGGCAGGACGCAGGCGGAAACTCAAACGCGAAGCTCGTGAGCGGACGCTCGGTCCCGACAGCATCCGTACCCGGTGGCTTGGAACGCGCCTCAAGGACCTCGCGCTGATCGCGTTGAGCGGGCTCGTGCTCTGCGCGTTCGTCCTTTGGTTTATAGGACTGGTCAACGGCGCCTCGTAAACGAAAACGCCCGGCACTGGGGCCGGGCGTTACGATTTGTCCTGATCAGGCGGGGCCGGTGGTCACGTAATCTTCCGGACGGCGGTAAGTCCCAGAACAAGAAAAATGACGGCAATGATCAGCGCCGCGACGAACAAGATTTTAGCAATCCCCATCGAAGCGCCGGCGAGGCCGCCGAAACCCAGGGCGCCGAGCACCAATGCGGCGATGGCGAAAATAATGGCCCATTTGATCAACGCGCGCTCCTCTCGTTAAGGGATCTCTCCCGAAACAATGTCTCGAACGCCGAAGTGTTCCGTGCGCTGCATGGGTCACCGTTGTGCGGTGCTGCTGGTCCCGCCCAACGTTTCAAAGCCCGTATCGCTTGTCCCCGTCACCGCGTGAGCGCGATCCGGCGGCGGAGAAGCCCGCATGGAGGGCAAGGTTCACCGACCGCGATACAGCTCGCACGCGATGCCGTCGCCGTCCCTGTCGAGATGCGGCCCGTACCCCGGCTCGCCGATGCGGATCGGCGCGGCGCCCGCGGCGCGCGCCTCGCTGCAGTTCCGGTAGGCCCCGCCCGACGCACCAAACAACCGGGACGGCGTTTCGGACCGTGGCGATGCGGATGCACGGTGACAATGATAGTCGCCGGTCTTTCGGTTGTTATGGCAGCCTTCAGCATTGAGGCCGCCCGGATGCGACAACGCCGGCATCGCGGCAAATGCCACGCACAAGATCGTCAGATACCGCATGTCCGCTCCAAAGCCAGAATTGCGCTTAATATGGCAGCGTCTTTACCAATTTGACGTTTCCTTGCGGTGTTGAACATGACTTGCGTGTTGGAAGACTGAAATGGACTTGATCGAATGAATGCCCACGTGCAGTCCGGAATTTATACTGAATTCAATCCTCACGTCCCGTGGGGCCGAAGGGATGGAATGGGAGTCTGCGGATGGTGCCGCCGCCGCTGAGCGACTGGGAGCTCTGGGCCGTTGCGCGGCGGTTCATGGAGGAGCACGGCGACATGGCGGCCGGCTATGCAAGCCTGAAGGCGGCCGAGCTTGATGCGCGGGGCGACGCACGCGGGCGGGATGTGTTCCTGGAGGTCGCTGCCCGGATCAATCGAATGGGTTCAGCCGAAGGGACGCGGCACTAGCGCCTAGTAGCCGGCATCCTCGATGCTCGCCGCGCGCGCGCGGATCGCGGCATCCGTGAACGTCCTGTGTGAGGGCGGCGCGAAGCCAAGCGTGCGCGCGGCGAGCCAGAGCTCCAGTCGCCGTTCTTCCTGCACTTCATTTGCAATTGCGGAAAGTAGCGAGGCAACACCACGATCGTATTCGGCAGTCGAAAGGCTCGCGACGTCCAATCGGCCAAAGTGCTCGGCAATGATGGTATCTGCAACCATCGGGCCTCCGCGAGACTTCAATCTCTTATTTTACGCTCCGAGTATATGAACAGCAAGTTAAAGCAGGCCGAGCGTCTTAAAGCTTTTTATTCCGCTCTCGCTGACGACAACATGATCGTGAAGTTGAAGTCCAAGCACGCGCGCCGCATCGCGAACGTGGTTGGTGAGCTGGATATCGTCGCGACTGGGGGTCGGATCGCCGGAGGGGTGGTTGTGGATGAGAATGAGTGCGGTCGCGCCGACGTCGAGTGCGCGGTGTATCACCTCGCGAACGTAAACAGGCGCCTGGTTGACCGTACCGACGCCCATCTCCTCGTCCGTAATGAGCGCGTTCCGGGAATTCAGGAACAGCACCCGGAAATGCTCGCGCCGGCTGTGCCCGAGGCTCACATGGAGATAGTCATAAAGCGCCTGCCATCCTGCGAGCACGTTGCCGTGCGTCAGTTCCCGGAAAAGCGCGCGTTCGAGGCTCTGCGCAACGGTTGCAAGGATGTCGAGGCCTTTGGGAGGGACGCCGAGCTTGATCAGGAGCGAAGGCGCGCTCGTCAGCACGCGCGGATAGCTCCCGCGTTCCGCGATCAGCGTTTCGGCGAGCCGGGTCGCCCTGGCGTCCGGCAGGACGAAGCCGAGCAAATGCGCGAGCAGCGCCCGGTCCGCGTCCGGGGCGCGGTCGCGGGGACATGCACAGGGTACGTCCCTGACATCCGATAAACTTCTCACGGCACGTCTCCCAGAATATCCAGGACGCGGCCGCGCAATTGTCGCCCCTCAATACGACTGGATGGGTCCAGTTCGTCCTCGGACCCTTTCCGGCCCGGTTTCGTCAATGCGCGGTTTCTTAAGTTCCCCGACTGTCAAACCGATGAGAATTATATTTTGTAACGAAAACCCTCGGACCCTTCGCTTCCCAACGCGGTCCAGGTCCTGATCACCAGCATGTTGCGCTCCTCCATAACTTTTCTTGATTTAGCGTTCAGGAGAAGGCGAGATCATAACTCAACCGTATCGATTCGCCAGATGTGAATATAGGTGCGCTGAAGATATGCGGCTTTCGATCGGAAAATCTTGATTGTACCGCTGCCGCGATGTCTCTTTGCTTGCTTTGACAGCGGATGTTCTGCGCGATCGCGGCCTTTCTCTCAGCACGGGGTCATGTCTTCCACGGAGAGCCTGTCGAATCCGATGCGCCGTGCGGCGATCCGCACCCGGCGCCCCACGAGCGCCTCGGCGCGGCGCGGCGCGTCAAGCTGCCAGGTGCCGCCGTCATCGCGCCTGAGCACGAGTCCGGTTTCGCTGCGCAGGAGCAGGCCGGTTTCGGTGACGCGTCGTGCCATCAGCGTGCGCAGCGCCGATAGGCGCCTTTTGAAAACCGCGTCCATTCGCGCGCTGCGCCGAGCGCAATCAGACGGCAGCCGAGATCGCTCTTGTCGGGAAGGCTGCACCGGGCGGCGGTGCGGTTGCCGCCCGCGCCGCCGTGGGAGCGGCAGGCGATGGGGCTGGCCTCCACAAGGCGGAGATGGCCGGTCGACGTGGCCCCGCTCGCGGCGGGCTGGAGGAGTTTGATCAGGACGTCCCTCGCCGCGATAGGCGGCATGTCCGGGCACGGGTGACCGTGGCGGCAGGTGCCGTCCATTTCGCGCGCGGCGATCCCGTGGAGCCGAATGCGCGGGCCCTCGGCGCACCAGATCGGGCCGTCGGCGTCCCAGACCTGCACCGGCGTGCACGCGAAGATCTCGGCCTCCGGCACGACGAACACGGCAGCAGCGAGGATCATGAACAGCATTCAGGCGCGTTTTCTCATGGTCACAGACGGCAAAGTCTGTTGCATGAGGCAGGGCTTGTTGTCACGGCGCCGCGTGACAGGATGGATGTCGACAGACGTTCCGTCGCCGCTGCGGCCAAGGCGCCCGGCGATCACGCGAAGGGCAGGCAAGCACAAAGGCGGGGGCGGCGGCATATGGCTGCCGCCCCCGGTTTGCGCGCGTGTCAGAAGCGGAACAGGACGCCGACGACACCCTGATTGTTGATGACGTCGTCCTCGAAGTTCACGTGATTGAACTCGGCGCGGAGCGAGGCCTTGTCGCTGATCGCAGTCTCGACGCCGCCGCCGAAGCGGACGCCGTCGCCCCACGCGCTGATGCCGCCGCCGCTGATCTTGTTGCGCTGATAACCGATGCGGCCATAGAGGCCCGTCGCGTCATTGATCTTGAAGCCAGCGCGGGCGCTCGCGCCCCAGCCCCATTTGGCTTCAAGCCCGCCAGCATCGGCGGTGTTGAGGTCGATATTGCCTTCAACGCCGACGAACGCGCCGCCGAGCGGCATGTCATAGCCGACGAAGCCGGTGAGGCCGGCGCCGCTTGCACCCAAGCCCTCGAGGCTGCCGGAACCGTTCACGTTGTCGAGGGTCGCGCCGAGACCGGCATAAGCGCCATTGAACACGTCGGCAGACGCAGGCGACACGACAGCGAGCGCCGCGAGCGACGCCAGAACGAATGTCTTCATTTTTATGCTTACCTTTATTTGAATGAATAAACAGCGCCGCTGCGCGAGACCTTGTTTCTTATCCAGCGGCGGCGCGGAAATAGGCTCGGGTTTGCGGTGCGGCAAGACGACAAAGATATTGATCTTAATCGGTAAACTTCGATGTTGCCGAATTGTGACACGCCCGGCGGCTGTATTCCGATTGGACAAGCGTGTAAGTAATGTGCCTGAGACCTCGCGGAAAGGCGGGTCCGTACGAAGTCAAGTCCTAACGTATGGCTATATTATACAAATGTATCATCTCGCAAATCGGATCAGCGTCAAAATCGTCAAGAAAAAACTGTGCCGACCGCGAAAAAAATACTTGCCCGTCATTCAGGGAAAATTGCGAAGGGCATACTTGAATCGCGCGGCGACAGCCTCGGGAATCGTTTCAGAAAAGAGGCAGGGGGGTGTCCGGATCGGCCGCCGCGAAATTCGAAACCGTAACACCCACGAGCCTTATCCCCTTGCGTGTCGGCAGCACGCTCCGAATGAGCGCAAGGCTGAGTTCGTGAAGCCGTTCCCGGCTGGTCACGGGACCCGAATCGCTGCGGCTGCGCGTCACCTGCGTGAAATCCTGATACTTCACCTTGACGGTCACCGTGCGTCCGAACGCCTGCGTTTTTTCGCACCACGCCCAGACGTCGTCGGCCTGCCCGAGCACACCGGTTTCGATGTCCGCGTTTTCGGTGAGATCGCGGTTGAACGTTGTTTCGCTGCCTGCCGATTTGCGCACCCGATCGGGATCGACGGGCCGGTTGTCCTCGCCGCGTGCGATCGCATGATACCAGTCGGCCGAACTTCCGAAATGCTGCCGGAGGAACGCGAGGGACTTTTCGCGAAGATCGCGCCCGCTCTCGATGCCGAGCCGCTTCATTTTCGCGGCCGTGACGGGACCCACGCCGTGAAAGCGCGCGACGGGGAGTGTCTCGACCCACGCTGCGCCCATGTCGGGCGTGACGGCGAACTGGCCGTTCGGCTTGCGCTGATCGGAGGCGAGCTTGGCGAGAAACTTGTTGTAGGAGACGCCCGCCGACGCGGTGAGCCCGGTTTCAGCAAGAATGCGCGCGCGGATGTCCTTCGCGGTGTCCCACGCGGTCGGGAGACCGCGGCGGTTGGCGGTCACGTCGAGATAGGCCTCGTCGAGCGAGAGCGGCTGGATGAGATCGGTGTAGTCGGCGAAGATTGCGTGAATTTGCTTCGAAACGGCGCGGTAAACATCGAAGCGCGGCGGCACGAAGATAAGTTCGGGGCATCGTCGGAGCGCCGATACCGACGGCATTGCCGAACGCACACCAAACACGCGTGCCTCGTAGCTTGCCGCTGCGACGACGCCGCGCGCGGCGCCGTGGCCCACGGCAACGGGCTTGCCACGAAGCGATGGATCGTCGCGCTGCTCGACCGACGCGAAGAAGGCGTCCATATCGATATGGATGATCTTGCGAACCGGGCTCATGCAGGTGTGTTCTAGAGCGTGATGATCTTAGGCTGAAGCCTATCCATTGTTTCTGACGTCGTTGGCGTATTCGCTGGGAGAGACGGCATCGCGCAGGGTTCGGATGCGTTTCCAGTTGGGTTCGACGGATTGTTCGTTCGCCATTCGCAGGCGAGTCTTGAGCTTGGCGAAGACCTGCTCGATCGGGTTGAGGTTGGGTCTGTAGGGCGGGAGGGAAGTGTACGCTCGCGATGGGTGCAGAGATTGGGAGCGCGAAAGCTGAAGCTGTAATTCTGGGTTACGAAAGGCAGAGATCAAACAGATCGGTTTGATCCCTGAAGGACCGCCCTGTTGGCTTTAGCTGAACGCCGCGACCAGCGCGTCGACATCGGACATGGGCAAGTACAGGCGGAGGTCATTCGACGGAAGCGGGACGAAGCCATAGGAGACATAGAGCCTCTTGCGCTGCTCGACGCGCGCGGGGTTGCCGCAGTCGAGCACGTCTAGCAGGACGACGCGAATTCCGATCTCAGCGGCGGCGCCGGCGATACGGCGGAGGCAGTCGACAAGCAGGTCGCCGCCAAAACCCCGGCCCTGATATTTGCTGTCGACGCCGATCATCGAGATATAGGCCGCAGGGATGATCCCGTGGCCGGGCCGGTCACGTTTGAACGGGTCAGGCAACTCGGCATAGTGAACCGCGTGGGCGTTGGTCGCGTAAAATCCGATCAGGCCGCCGTCCGGGCCGGTGAGCACATAGACTCTGGTATTGCCGGCTTTCGCGAGCTTGTTCGCGGTCCGTTTGAAATAATTGTCGACCTGGTCGATGCCGCACGAAAAGGCCGCTCGATCATGCCGTGATGGATCGAGCGGCTCCATGGTGCATTTTGCATCCGCCTTTTCGCCGCTCACCGGCTTTCGATCGTCTCGCTGTGACGTGCGAATGCAGCGCGCAGCCTGTCGGAGGGCGCTGCCGGACGGTCGAGCGCGGCAAGGAAAGCCGCATGATCGACGGGCTCGAGCGTCGTGTGCTCGTGCGCGGAAATCGTTTCCATGGCAGCCTTGTAGGCAGCGTTCATCGTGAAGACGGAATCGTCCACGCCCGCGAGCGCCGCGGCTCTCTGGATGGTTTCCTTGATGCGCGGCTTGGTCCGAAACGACATGCGTTCCGTACTCCGCTCGTCGATCGCGCCGGTGATGTCGTGGCCCAGCATGGTAGTTTCCTTTCATCCGTCATGTACGCCGTATCGGCGTACATTTCAAGATATGTACGCCGTAACGGCGTACACGGAGCAGCGGTAGCATGGTGTCCTGCCTCTCTCCGCGAGAAGGACGTCTTGAGCGGGCGCGCGAGCAGGCTGCGTGATTTTCTGGATCGCATATCTCAAGCTATCGCTTTGTTGACGCAGCTTTTCTGAGCAAAAAACCGGTGCCCATGTTTGCGTGCGAGGCTCTAGATCGGCAAGCGGAGCTGGTTGCGATCGACCTCCGTCACGCCTTCAAGCCGCCGGACAACGCTTTCCGCGAGCGCGCGTGCGGCGGCATGCCGTGCGGTTTCGCTATGCGTTGCAAGCCCGATGCGGGCGCCGAGCGGGGCGGTCAGGAGCAGGGTTGCAAGTTCGCCGGGATCGATTCGAGACATGGGCCAAAGAGAACATACAAGGAACATTCTTGCAACGGTCTCTTCCTGTCGGCAGCCGGCGGCGTAGGAGGGGCGTCAAGCCCCGCCGACGTTTTCCAAGGATAAACCGTGGTTGTCGCTGCGCTGATCCTGTCCTGTTTCGCCCAGCCGGTCCACGACGGGGACAGTTTGCGGTGCTAGGGCGCGCGGGTGCGGCTGGTCAGCATGGACGCTCCAGGGCGGACGCTGTCGAGGGCGCGGCGGTCACGCGGCCCGGGCGAACTTCTTGACCTTGATGTCGTGCTCGTGCGCGCGGGCCTGGGCCAGTTCATAGGTGGTCTGCATGCGCAGCAGCGTGTCCGCCTTCACGCCGAACGCCTTCTCGAACCGGATCGCCATGTCGGCGGACAGGCTGGCACTGCCGTTCAGCAGGTTGCTCAGCGCCTGCCGGGACACCCCGAAATGCTCTGCCAGCGCTGTCACGCTCACGCCTGCGGGCGCGACGATTTCGGTCTTCAGCCAGTCCCCGACATGGACCGCGAGAGACGGGTGCATCCTAAGCGCCATGATAATCCTCCAAATCCATATCGATCAGCGCGCCCTCGTCATTGATGCGGAACGTCAGGCGCCAGTTTCGTGTTACCGTCATCGACCAGCTTCCCTTGCGGTCGCCTGTCAGCTCATGCAGCCCGAAGTTCGGCGGTATGGCCAGCTCCTCAAGGTCTTCGGCGGCGTCTATGTACGCGAGCATCTTGCGGAGTCTGCCGGTGTCGCCGACGAGGCCCTTGGGATTGCCGGCTTCGAAGAACCGCCGCAGGCCCTTGTGGCTTATGCTCACGATCTCCATGGTGCGACTCTGATGCAGGGCTTGTCGTTTGTCAAGTGTCACTTGTCGCTTGACGGAGGCGGTCGCTGCAGTGTCGGACGACGGCGCGCCCCAACCGAACGAACCGGACCGAACCGACCCTCGACGGGGACGTCGCCGATGCCATCCGCGCAGGAAGCGGCGGGCAAGGCGCGCTTGCGGGCGCGGGGGGGGCACCCCGCGCCCGCATGCGTTTCAGGCGGCGAGCCTCGCTGTTTCCGCGTTTGGCGCATCCGCAGCGACATGCTCCGGCGCGGCTTCGGCATAACGCGACGCCGGAAACCGCATCCAGCGCGGCACCCAGCGGGTCACGCGGGAACGTCCGTTGCTGCCGCTGAGGTGGTCGCCGAGGATCGAACGCAGCACCTTGCCCGCCGCGCCGTGGTTGGCGTCGGCGATCGTCTTGCCCGCCACCTCGGCAACGAGCGCGGCGAGGGTGCTCTTGTCGCGGACGAGGCCGAGGAATGCGTCGTCGGCTTGCCACCAGTCGGCCATGTCGATGCCGAGATGGAGGCCGAGCGCGGCGATGACGGGATCGCCCGCCGCGAGCGTCTCGCCGATGACGACGGCGAGGATGTCGAGAACGACGCCGTCCGGAAGCTCGGCGAGACGCAGGAACAGCGCGGGAAGGTCGCGAACGCCGTAGGCGCCGACGACGCTCGGGCAGTCGGCATCGAGGCCGAGCACGTCGAGGACGGCACGGCGCTTGCTGTCGAATGCGGTTTCTCCCGCCGAGGTTTCGACGCTTTCGGCGACGGCTTCATTCGGGGTTGCCTGCGGTTCGCGGCGGACGGACCACAGGGTGGAACCGCAGACCGCGTGCGCGAGCATCAGGCGCAGCGCGGCGCCGCTGTGTGCGGTGAGCACGGCGCGGACGGCGGCATGGCGGTGGAGGTCGAGATAGGCGCGGAGCGGCTTGCTGGTCTCGGGGCGCGGCACCGCGACGGGCGCGGCGTCAGTTTCGCCGTCGCGAAGGCGTTTCGCCTCGCGGCGCGTGATGTAGCCCTCGTGGAAGACGACCTCGCCGGTGCGGCGCACGTCGACGTAGACGCGCCCACTCTTGCGCTTGGCGCATTTCTCATGCTCCCAGCTCTGGAACGGCGTGTCGGGGCCGAGGGTGACGACCTCGTGCCACTCCGCCGCACGATACGCGTCGGCGCGGGCGGCGACGGCGGCGTTCTGCGCGGTCCAGAACGCGTCGGCGTCGGCGAACAGGCATGCATTTTTGAACAGGTCCTCGGTGACGGCAAGGCCGCTGGCCTCAACATCGAACAGTGCGTGCTCGACGGGAATGGCCGCGCCGCCGAGAAGCCATGCCTTCAGGCGCTCGCCGGTCGGGGCATGGCTTTGCGTGTCATCGAGAAGCGCGAGCCATGCCTGCTGCTGGCGCTTGGTGGCGAGGGTCAGGTGCCGGATGGTGGCGGTATCGATGTCGCCCTGGCGGTAGAGGCTGCGGAGGCGCGGCAGCAGGTTGCCGAGCGCGAGGACGCGGCGGACGACGCTGTCGGCGAGGCCGAACGTCGCGGCGATGTCGGCGTGCGTGCGGCCTTCGCGGGTCAGGCGCACGAAGGTTTCCCACTGGGCGACCTCGTCGGGATCGAGCCGGGCGAGGTTTTCGATGAGCGAGGCCTCGACGGCGGCGGCATCGTCGCTGTCATCGAGAATCGCGCAGGGCAGCATGGCGGCGTCCGCGTCGTCCGGGCGCTCGGCGGCGACGGCGAGCGCGGCGTGGAAGCGGCGGCGTCCGGCGACGATCTCGAAGGTGCCGCAGGCGCCTCCTGCACGAACGAGAACGGGGACGAGCACGCCGCGCGCACGGACCGAGGGGAGGATGTCGCCGACGTCGGGCGGGCGCTTGCCGTGGCGCATGTTGGCGCGGCTGACGCTGAGGCTGGCGAGCGGGATGAAGTCGAGTTTCATGGGGTGGACCTTTCAGGTTCGAACTGCGGCGAGTGCGCGCCGCGCGCCTTTCGCGCCGCGCCGCTCGGAACGGCGGGCGCGGCGGGTCAGGCCTTGGCCATGCGCGCGAGCGCGGCTTCGGCGGCGATGATCGAGCCGGTACGGCGGGCGAGGTCCGCCCACGCCGAGATCGCAACCGTGCTCGTGAAGTGGAGGTCGCGCTCGATGCGCAGTCCGAAGCGCAGGCGGATCGCGGCGATTTCGGAGAGGCTGAAAGATCCGAGCTCGGGGCAGCCGAAGCCGAGATCGGCAAGGCCGAACAAAGTGTCGTCGTCGGCGTCGAGCTCGGTCGCAAGCCATGTCGCGCCGCCGCAGGGGTTGAAGAATTTGACGGCGGGCGGCGGGTCGTGGCGACGGCGTGCAGCAGCGTCGGCATTGGCGCGAAGGACGCTGCGCAAGGGTGGGGTTAGAAGTTCCATCCGTGTCTCCTTGCCGCCCGCGAAAAAGCAAGCGTGGCTCCCCGCTTGGGCGGGGACGGGCGGCAGGCGCGGGATCGGACCCGCCGGGCAGCCGCGGACCGCACCCGGAGGGCCGGAACGCACGTGGAGGAGCCGGCAGCGCCGGCTTGCGGACCGTGGCCGCGGGTCCAGAAGACCGTGCCCGCCCGGCCCCGCCGCCTGCGGGAGCCGACAGGACGTCGCCGCGCCGGCGGCGCGGCGGCCGGTGGGTGCGCGCAACCGGTGCTGCCGCTGTCAGCGCCTCGGCGCTGCGCCGCTCAGAGCGGTCCTTCGAGGCCGAGCAATGTCCGGTAGCTGCCTTCGATCATCCGGCGCGCGCTGCGAAGGACGCGCTGGATGCGCAGCCGCATGAAGCGCGAGTTGTCGCTCCAGCGCTCGTCTGCGCCCGCGCGCCCATAGAGCAGTCCGGCGATGTCGCGGTGCGAGGCGCCCGCCGCGTGTGCGTCGTGAGCACGGAGCATGGCCTCGAGACGTGTGGCGCGGCGGAGTGGCGGCCAGAGCCGCCTGCAGGGCGCGCCGCGGACCAGACCTGCGAACCGGCGGAGCGTCAGCAGCTGGGGTGCCATGCCGCCCGCGCCGTCGACGGTGAACAGCGGCCGGATCGGCCCCGAGAAAATCGTGCCGCCGACGACATCGATCCGCAGGTGTCCGGGGCCTGCGGGGATGAGCAGGCGTTCGGCGTCAGTTTCGACGAGCACGGCGATGTTGCCGTCCAGCGCCAGCACGTCGATGCCGCCCGGGCACGGCTCGGCGTTCATGGCGACGACGTGGGGGTCGGCATCGCTCCGCCAGAAGGCAAGCGCCTGCGCGGCGGGGCGGGCGGGGTCTTCCGCGAAAATGCAGCCCCCATGCGGCGGGTGCCGCGACGCGGACGCTGTCCTTGCCTGTCGGCGACACGGCATCGACGGCAAGGCGCCGGTAGGCAGGGTTGCGGCGCAGGAACTCCCAGGCAAAGCCCTGCGCATCCAGTCCCATCATACCCTCTCGCGCCATGGCGGCGATCCTTACGGCTACGTTACAAGCTGCAGGAAGTGGCAAGCGCGCGCCGGCGTCGACCCTTCGATCAGAGGGTCGACGCCGGCCCCGGAGCGCCGCACTCAACCGGAATCGAGCGATGCAACAAGTCGTGTGATGGCGTCGGCAAGTCCGGTCTCGACGTCGGCAACGCCGATGCCGAGGTGCGCGGCGATAGCGTCGTACGGCCAGTCGTCGAGCGCGCGTGCGAGAGTGTCGCGAAGAGGCGCGGGCAGCGCGAGAACGGCGTTTCGGTAGCGATCGTGATCCATGACGGTTCCTTGTGTGCCGCGCGGCACGCGCTGCCGGCGGCAGGCCGGAGACAGGCGGACCCGGACGGCGCGCGCACCGGGAACCGGCCGAAGCGTCAGCGGAGGACCCGACCGGGGTTGCGGGCGTGGGTCGGGGATGCCAGCGGGCCTGACAGTCGCCGGGCGCTAGCCGTGCCGCCATGGTCCGCGACAGGAGATGGAAAGACATCGTGCGACCTCAATCGCGCTCGGGTTTGTCCTCTCCGGTTCACGACAGGAAAGGATGCCGAAGAGGCATGTGAAAGTGAAATAAAGAATGGACCGGTAGGTTTGGGTATCACGATAATTTCGATATCGTGACTTGCGTTTCTTCAGAACTGTGAAATCATTCGCTGAGACAGGTCTGTCATTCGAGTCGATTGTCTTTCGATCGCTCATCATAGATGGACGGACCACGTGTGCCGCTGGTGTGGAGTTCGTCATGGTGGCGACGTTCGATTTCGGCGTCTACGAGGAGGGTTTTCGCAGCGCGCGCGGCCCGGAGACGGTCGCCGTGCTGCTCACGGCCGCAGCGCACGATCTCGGGTTCGAGCAGTTCATGATCGGCCACCATGTCGATCCCGCCGCGCCGCCGCGCCATACGTTCCAGCTGTCGAACTATCATCCCGACTGGGTTGAACAGGCGATCCTGAAGCGGCACTTCGAGGTCGATCCAGTGTACATCGCGGCGATGCGTACGGCGACGGGTCTGCAATGGAGTGAAGTGCCGCGGCTGCTGCGGCTGTCGCCGCGCCAGTCCCGAATTCTCGAACGTGCGCAAGCCTATGGGCTGTGCACGGGCTATACCGTGCCGTTCAACGTTCCCGGCGAGCCGCGCGGTAGCTGTTCGTTCGGAACGCGTTCGCCCGAGCGGCTGCGCCGCAACGCGCTGCCGATCGCGGCGAGCATCGGCGGCTATGCGTTCGAGGCGATGCGCCGCCTGGTCCAGCCGGCGGAGGGCGGTCCCGCGCCGCCGCCCGCGCTCTCGCAGCGCGAGCATATCGCGCTGGTCCGGGTCGCGCAGGGCAAGACCGATATCGAAATCTCCATGATGGAAAAGATCGCGCCGAGCACGGCGCACGAGCGCGTCGAGAATGTCCGGCGTGCCTACGGTGGTGCGCAGCGGCCCTACCTCGTCGCCCGCGCACTCTATGACGGGCAGATTTCGTTTCGCGAAATCTTCGAGTCCTGAACCGCCCGACTCCGGGCGCATCGCACACCAACCCCCTGATCAGCGGGTCGCATATTTGCTCGCCGAGAGGCGATCCTTGCCGCTTGGGAGGCAAGGTGTGTGGCGGACGGCGTGGACAGCACAATCGACGAGGCGGCCTGCCGCTGGCACGATGCGTTGCTGCGCGACGGCTACTGTATCATTCCGGACCTTGTCGGGGAGGACGCGGTCGCGGCACTTTCTGCCGATCTTGATCCCGTGTTCGAACGGACGCCCTTGTCCGAGGGCCTGTTCTACGGAAACGCCACGCGGCGCTTTCACGGGCTGCTCGCGCGCACGCCGCACGCGGCTGCGTTCGTCGGCCATCCGCTCATCCTCGCGATCGCGCGCGCTGTGCTGACCGAATGTGACGCGATCCAGCTCAACCTGACGCAGGCGGTCGAGCTGATGCCGGGCGCGCCGATGCAGCCGCCGCACCGTGACGAGGAGATGTGGCCGCTGCGCACTCCCGGCGTCGAATATCTCATCAACGTCATGTGGCCGTTCGTACCGTACACGGCCGGGAACGGTGCGACGCTGGTCTGGCCGGGAAGCCACCGCCGCGAGCCGGAACCGTCCGAAGCGCCGGTCGCGGCTAAGATGAGGCCCGGCACAGCCTTGCTCTTCCTCGGCTCGACGCTCCATGGCGGCGGCGCGAACCGGTCACCTTACCCTCGCCGCGGCATGATCGTCAGCTACAGCCTCGGCTGGCTGAAGCCCTACGAACTGCCCTGGCTCGCCTACCCGCCGGCGGTAGCGCGGACGTTTTCGCGCGAGATCGCTGCGCTTGCGGGATATCGCGCGCACCGTCCCAATCTCGGGACCTGGGAGGGTCGCTGCCCGTCGTTCCTGCTCGGGTGCGCATCCGTGCAGCCGCCCGGCGCGTGCGATACGCTGCGGCCCGAGCAGGAGGCCGCAATCCGGGCGTTCATGGACATGCAGCAGGGACCGGTCCGGCAAGAGCCGCGCTGACGGGCTTGCCGCCAGCGGCGCATTGGGTCTAGGATTCGAGATGACGCGGCGAACGCAGGCCGGCTGCGTTGCAGGATGTCCTGCACGGCATCATGAAGTTTCGGCCTGACGGCCGGAGCATGCGCGGCGGCTTCTGGCGGCAAGCGCTTCCGCTGACCCCCGACGCAGCGCCTGCAGGCGCTGTAGCGTGCCTGCCGCGCGGGTTTCCATGGAGAATGACGAGGCGCGGCGATGCGCGCCGGATACGGACGCGCTCTACCGGCGCGAGGCAACGCGGCTTGCGCGCTTCTTTCGTCGCCGACGCACTGCCGAAGAGCCGCAGGACCTTGTGCATGATGCCTTTGTCCGCCTGATGAGTGCGGCTACGGTACGGCCGGTACCGGAACGCCCGGCCGCCTATCTGCAGCGTATCGCTTGCAATCTTCTCGTCGACTGCGCGCGCCGTGCCGCCGTGCGCGGCGAGACGGTGTCTCTGCAGGCGGACAGCGCCGCGCTGGCCCACGCGCCTGAGCAAACCCATGCCATCGAGGTTGAAGACGTGCGCAGACAATATCGCGCCGCGGTCGACGCACTCCCGCCCCGCACGCGGGAGGTGTTCCTGCTGCACCGGGTCGAGGACCTTACCTACCGCCAGATCGCCGAGCGGCTCGGTATCGGCATTCGCACCGTCGAGTGGCATATCGCGGAAGCGCTGGTGCGAATCGGGGAGTCGCTGGACAGGCCATGACGGATCCGTCTCAGGGAGCAGGGGATGCGCTGCGGCGCGAGGCGGCGCGCTGGTTCGCGCGCATGCGCGGGCCGGGTGCGGAGCGCTGGCGCGCGGAATTCGACGTCTGGTTCGCCGTGCCGGAACACCGCGCCGCCTATAACCGCGCAAGCGAGGTGTTCGGGCTCGGCAAGCTGCTGCGCGATGAAGGCGGTTTCGTGGAGCTGCCGCGGCGGGCATTCGCGCGAAACGTCGTTGCCGGGACGGCGGCAGCAGGCCTGCTTGGCGCTGGCGGGTGGCTGGCGCTCGCCGGGCGCGGGAGACAGGACGGTATCGTCGCGACGCGCCGCGGCGAGATCCGCGCGGTGGTGCTCGCCGACGGCAGCACGGCGACGCTCGATACCGAAACCCGCCTTGCACTCCAGATCGGCGCGGAGCGCCGTGTGACGCTGGTGCATGGCCGCGCGCGCTTCGTGGTCGCGCCCGACCCGCGCCGGTTCGTGGTGACGGCGGGAACGAGCACGGTCGTGGCGCATGGCACGGTGTTCGATGTGACGCGTGAGGCGGGCGGCACCGCGGTCGCGCTCCTCGAAGGCCGGGTCGAGGTCGCCGATGCCGGCACTGTGCTTCCGCTGGCGCCTGGCGAGGGAATTCGCCGCGAGGCCAGCGGCGGTCTTGTTCGCGAGCGCGCGGCCTCGCGTGATGCCGAATGGCCCGCTGGTATTGCGGTGTTCGAAACGGCACGGCTTGCCGAGGTGATCGGCACCGCCAACCGCTACGGGCCTGAGACGCTCGTTCTTTCCGGGCCAGGCCTTGCCGACCTCAAGGTCTCGGGACGCTTTCGGGTGAACGATCCCCGTCTGCTCGCGCCGCGCCTTGCGCGGATGTTCGGGCTTCGCGTCGAGGCGGAACACGGCGTCATTCGCCTAGCGCGCGCCTGACGCTGCGGGCGCGTTCCCGAAGATATTTTTCATCACCGCACCCCGTGTAGGGGGGACGCTCCACGTCGAACCTTCCTGAACGCCGCAACCACGCGGCGCGCAGGGAGGGGGAGTTATGACGACAGGACGAAAAGCCTTGGCGCTGGGCATTGCCGCGGCGTGGGTATTGGCCGCGCCCGTTGCAGCAGCGGAACCGATTGAATTCGCGGTTGCCGCGCAGCCGCTCGGGACGGCGCTGACAGAGGTCGCGCGAACGGCGGGCCTGGAGGTAATGTTTCCGGCCGATGCCGTCGTAGGCCGTCGTGCGCCGGCGATCAGCGGACGCCGCACGCTTGCGGACGCGCTCGACCTGCTGCTGGCGGGGACCGGCCTCACTGCGACGATCGAGAACGGGACCATCGTCGTCCGGGAGGGCGGCGAGATCGTGGTCACGGGAACGCGCATCCGCGGCGGCGCAATCGCCTCGCCGCTGATTTCGATTTCGGGCGCGGACATGCGCGCTGCCGGCCATTCGTCGCTGACCGAAGTCGCCGCGGCGCTTCCCCAGAATTTCGGGGGCGGTCAGAATCCGGGTATCGGCTTCAACGTGCCGCTGGCAAGCGGCGAGAACGTCGGCTCGGGAACGTCGATCAACCTGCGCGGACTCGGCCAGGATGCGACGCTGACCTTGTTCAACGGACGGCGGCTGTCGTTCGGGGGCAATCGCCAGACGATCGACGTTTCGGCGATCCCGGTCGCGGCCGTTGATCGCCTCGAGATCGTCGCCGACGGGGCCTCGGCGCTGTACGGCTCCGATGCCGTTGCCGGCGTCGCCAACATCATCCTGAAGCGCGACCATGATGGCGTAACCACATCGGCACGCTTCGGCGCCTCGACAGATGGCGGCAATGCGCAGCAGCAATACGGGATCGTCGCCGGGACGCGCTGGGCGGGCGGGGGTCTCATCGCGACGTACGACTATGGCCGCCAGTCAGCGATCCTGTGGCGGCAGCGCGACTATAGTGCGGATGTAAACTACGGCCTGTCGCTCTATCCCGAGCTTTCGCATCATAGTGTCGTAGCCAGTGGCCACCAGGCGCTTGGCGACCTTACGGTCGCTCTTGATGCGCTCTACAATCGTCGCAGCGAGCGGCGTATCTATGCCGTGCTGGCGGACCCTGCGTATCCGACATTCGCTGTGCCGGGGCGGACAGAAAGTCTCTCGATCGCTCCCTCGCTCAAGATGGATGCCGGACGCTGGTCGCTCGGCGTGTTCGCGACCTACGGCTTCGATCACACCCGGTACGGGACCGACATGCTGTCGGGCGGGACGGTAACCCGCACCTTGCGCGGCTGCTATTGCAACACCGCCTGGTCGGCGGAAGCCAATGCGGACGGGCCGCTGTTCGTCCTGCCTGCGGGAGAGGTGCGCGCGGCGTTCGGCACTGGATACAGGGTCAACGATTTCCACGCCTATCGCACGGTGGGCCCGGTGCAGGACATCGATGTCTCGCAGGATACGTACTACGCATTCGGCGAGCTCAGTATTCCGCTTGTTTCGCCGGCGCAGGGTTTGAGGTTCGCACATCGGCTCGAACTGAGCGCTGCGCTTCGCTACGAGAATTATCCAGGGGTAGACAAGGTCACGACGCCGCGGCTCGGGCTTGTCTACGCCCCGACGCGCGATATCGACCTCAAGGCATCGTGGGGGCGCTCGTTCAAGGCGCCGACGCTCTGGCAGCAGCACAGCGGACAGATCGTCGACCTGCGGCCCGCGTCGACGGCGGGCGGCATTGGCCTCCCGGCATCGGCGACGGTGCTGACCGTGTTCGGCGGCAATCCGGGGTTGAAGCCCGAACGCGCCTCGACGTGGTCTGTGAGCGCGGCACTTCATCCTGAAGCCTTGCCCGGAACGTCGGTCGAGATCAGCGGTTTCGGAATCGACTACGACGAACGGATCGTAACACCGATCACGCAATATGCGCGCGCACTGTCGAATCCGGCCTTTGCCGAATTCGTCGTCAGCAATCCGTCGGCAGCGGATATCGCTGCCGCATTCGACGGCCGCGAGTTCGTCAACCGGGCAGGTGTTCCCTACGATCCGTCGAACGTCGCAGCGGTGATCTGGAACGCGAACGTCAATGCCGCCTGGCAGAAGGTACGCGGTATCGACGTCGCCGTGCGTCAGCGCTTCGAACTCGGCGTGGATACGGGGCTTATTCTCAGCGGGTCGGCGACCTGGATGAAGAGCCGGCAGAAGGTCAGTGACGGGCAACCGGAAATGCGGCTCGCAGGAACGGCCTTCAACCCGCCAAAATTCAGGACGCGGGCTGGCGCGACTTATGCCGCACCCGAATTCGATCTGTCGGCGTTCGTCAATCACGTCGGGGGTGTCGATCAGACACGCATTGTTCCTGCCGAACGCCTGCACGGCATGACGATGGTTGATCTCAGCTGGGTGTATCGCCCTTCGGGATCGGGTGTGTTTCGAAACCTCGTGTTCAGTGTGTCCGTTGCGAATGTTCTGAACGCGAAGCCCGACACGTTCAGGCCCGACTACGTTCTCGATGCCCCTTACGACTCGACGAACTATTCGGCGCTTGGCCGTGTCGTGAGTGCCGGAATCAGCAAAAGCTGGTGATTGTCCTTCGCCGCAGCGGAACGGAGCTTTCGCTGCGGCCTACCGGAGTTTTTCATGCATTATCATCGATTTCCCGGCTGCACGCCGCCGCTCGCAGCCTGTCTTGCCGTTCTCCTGATGGCAGGTTGCGCCGCGCGCGCAGCGACACCGATCGACTATGCCGATATTGCCGAGATCAGAACGATTGATGGTCTGACCGTCTCTCCTGACGGCCGCTATGTCGCGTACCGCGTCGTCTCGCCGTCTGTCGCTGCCAATCATATTACGGAGCAATGGTACCGCGTGCCTGTGGACGGCGGCGAGCCGGAGCGCCTTGGTGACGCGGCCGAGCCGATCGTGATGCCGCTGCACGATGTGGTCGAGGATCCCGTCAGCCAGTGGAATGCTGACGGCAGCGCGCTCTACGTTCGCCGGCTCGAAGGGGCGGCAATCGGAGTGCACCGCCTTGCGTCGAGCGGCGTGTCGCAGCGGGCGGTTGTCGATGCGGCGGACGTCGAGCGCTTCACGATCGAGGGCAACATCGTCCGCTATCAGGTGCGCGCGCCGCGTGCGGAGATTGATGCCCGCCAGGCCGACGAGGCGCGTCGGGGCGTGCATTTCGGAACGGACGTGTTCACCGAAGGGCTGCCGATGACGCGGAGCGTTCCAATCGGAACGCGCGAGACCTCGATCCGTCGCACCGGCGCGATCGGACCGATCGAGGCTTTCGCCGGACCACTGCGCGACAAGCAGGCGGTCATCGCGGAGTTGGGCGCGCCCAGCGCGGAACAGCGCACGATCAATCCCTCGCTCGATCTTCGGGGGGCGATCGCTCTTCCGGGTGGTCTGAGGCTCGTTCTTGAGACACGCGTGCCGAGTGATCCACTCTGGGGGAGGGACTTCCGATCGGACCGGATCACGGTGCTTCGCGCGGATGGACGCAGGCTTGTCTGCAGTCACGATGTCTGCACCGGTGCGCCGCGGCAGCTGCGGTTCATCTCGGCAAGCTGGACCGGTGAAGTTGTATTCGCCCGCGCCGACCAGGCTGGCCGCACGGTGCTCCATGGCTGGACGCCGGCGACCGACCGCTTGCGCACCATCGCGGAGATCGGTGGGTCGATTGACGGGGGTGTTCGTTATACGCGTCCGCACTGTCCGCTGACCGGGACCAGTCTTTTGTGTGTTGAAGCTGGTCCGGTGCAACCACCGCGCCTTGTGCGGATTGACCTCGCAACCGGCGCTGTCGCGGCGCTTGCCGATCCGAATGCAGCGCTTCGCGCCAAGCCGCATCTGGCGCCCACGTATTTGTCATGGGCTGACGACAAGGGGCGGAGCGCGGCGGGTCTCCTGATACTACCGGAGAACCGCACGGGACCGGTCCCGCTTGTGATTACGACGACGGCGTGCCGCGGCTATCTGCGCGGCGGAGCCGTGCCGCTTGCTCCCGAGCAGATTCTGGCGCGCCATGGCATTGCAGCGCTGTGCGTGAGTGCGAGCGACGAGGGCGGAAACGCGCGCGGGCCGGACGGAAAACCTGTTCCGCTGGCCCTGCATGAGACTGCGCTCTCGGCCTATGCCGTGATCATTGAGAAGCTCGCTGGGGAAGGCGTCATCGACCGGAAGCGGGTGGCGCTCACGGGGCACAGTTTTGGCGCGATCATCACGACGCATGCGATTTCGCATACGGACCTGTTCGCGGCTGCCGTGATCGGCACGGGCATCACCACCGACCCCGCGGTGTTCACGATCTCGGCGCCGCACGCGGACTCGCCGCGCGCGATTTCGTTTCACGGTACGGGACTGCCAGCGCCCGAGGACGATCCGACAGGGATATGGAAATCTGTGTCACCATCGCTCAATGCCGGCCGGATCCGTGCGCCTCTGCTGATCCAGCCCCCGGAGGACGAATGGCTGATGGCGCTGCCGCTCTTTTCCGCGATCGACCGCAGCGGCGGTATTGTCGACATGTACGTGTACCCGAGGTCAGGTCATATGCTGCAGCGCTATCCCTCACATGAGTCCTGGCGCTTGCGACGTTCGGTTGAATGGCTGCTGTTCTGGTTGCTCGGCAAGGAAATCCCAGACGCTGCGACAGACGATCAGTATCGCCGTTGGCGCGCGCTGCGCGCTCGGAAAGCCGCGCAGGGTGTCTCCTGATCTGTCCAGCAACGGGCCCAGCTCTCGGCATCGACGAGGCTCATGATCTGCATGTAGCGGACATCGGAGACTGGACGCGGGTCCCGTGTGTAGTGGGCTACGGCGGTTCGGTCGATGAGGCCATTGTGAGCGAGGAGGCCGTCGCAAAGCATCTCCCGAATTTGCGATCGCCTGGTTTCGAAGAGGGTCATCACGAAGCTTGCGGGCGTGCCCTTGGAGCGTCGTTCAAGGACGACCGTGGGGAGAATGTCGCGAAAAGCCTCGCGCGCAACGGCACGGTCGCGCCCGCCGCTCACCCACATCCAGGCCGGAATGCGCAGGCACAGTTCGACAATGGGCTGCGCCATCAGGGGGAAGATGCCAGGGAGCTGCAGGGTGCGGCCGACCGGATCGAGGTGGTTGAAGATGCCGAGAATCCAGGCGATGTGCGCGGCCTTGCCTGGCGGCGTTCCCGCGGGCGGAGCCAGCCAGGGGTGGAGAGGCAGCGCTGTTACCGCTGCCCTGCAATCCCGGCTGAGAAAGGGATTGGCGCGTGGGGGCAGCGGCCTGGCGCCGCGCCAGGCATTGCGCACGCCGCGGACAAGAACGGGCCAGAGCGGGCTTCCAGTGAGGCTGCCGATATCGCGCGCGGTACGCGCCAAATCCACAAGCCCAGCCTTGGCGAGAATCCGGTCGGCGAGGGGAGACGCTGATCGAAGCGCACAGAACACGCTGTCTCCGCCGCCGCCGCTCATGAACGCCGTGGCGCGGCGCTCCGAGGCGATCGCCAGCTGAATTGCGTCCGAGGACTGGCTGAACGCGCGTGTCGACGGCCGCGGCAGGTGGGCTGCTGCCGAATGTTCCAGATCGACGTGATCCGGATCCTCGAATGCCTCGACAAGCGGAATGCAGAGCGCATCGGTAAGGGCGCGGGCATAGACGCGTTCATCGCCGTCGGGCTCCCGCGTGGCGAGCGTGACGGCGGTGATATTCGCGCCGGCACGTTTCAGCGCGGCAGCGACAATCGAGGAATCCAGGCCGCCCGAGACCCCAAGGACGACATCGGGAAACTGCGCCGCCCAGGCCTCGGCGACTTGGTTGATCGTTCGTCGCAGAGTTTCAGCGGCTGCCGTCTCCGACGGAATGCGGGATTTCGCGGTGGTAAAGGTCCACGGACTCCAGAGTGTTTCGGGAGCATTGTCTGCCGCGAACTGTTGCCGCGTTCCGGGGGCCGGCTCGAAGATGTCCGCCAGGCATGTGGCGCGGCTCCGCATGCCGCCTGTTGCCAGAAAGCCTGCAAGGCATGGCCAGTCGATTTCGGCCGTACCGGTGCAGGTCAGCAGTTTCGCATCGGAGGCAGCGAGGCTGACGTCATTACAGTGACGGACATAGCACGGGAGCATGCCGGACGGATCGCGCGTGAGGGCAATCCCGCGCGGTCCATCCGAGAGTTGGATATAGTTCCCCCAATTTCTGAAATCCGGCACATCATCGACCCTCTCCAGGCCCGTCCAGGGAAAGGCATGGCCGATCGTCAGCGTTTCTTGCTCGGCCGATGGGACGACGGGGAGGTCGGCGCTCATGACGAGCGCCGACCCAAAGGCCTGCATCCGGGCGCGTTTCGAAACGAACGCTTTCGCGCTGTGTGCAATGGCGCGGCATCGTTCCGCGTTGGAGGCGTTGATGATCAGGTAACGGCCGGCGCTCATATGGCAAGGATGGGCGCGTAGAGCGTGACGATATCGGCGCGGTCACCGACGACTCGATCTCCGACCTGTATCCAGGCATGAGCACGGAACGGATGCAGCGAGAGGCCGATGACGAAATCGCCGGATGCGCCTTTCCGCAGCATCAGGCCGAGGATCGCTGCGGCGCGGGGGAGGCATTGGTCTTGTCCTGAGAAAACCCTGTCGAAGAGCCGGAAGACTGCGACGATTTCACCAAGGTCCGTTTCCGGCGAGGACGAGGGGCGGAGGTCCGTCTTGCGGCGCACCATGTCAGTGATCAGCCTCTGCAGGGGCATGCGCGCCCTCCTGCGCGCCGTTACATTTGCCACAAGTCCATGCGCGATGTCGGAGAGGCGCAGCCGCGTCGCCGGCCATTCGCTGGTGACGCCGACGACTGAACAGGGTGGGGGTATCTCGCATCGGCGCGCGTGCCGGATGATGCCGCAGTTCAGGAGCGCCCTGGCAGCGGGCCCGTGTTCGGAAGGCATGTCGCCGTGCGCGGCAGCCATGAACGCGTGCGCCGCGGAGCCCTTGAGGCAGAAATAACGGTCCGCCGGAATGTCGAGGAAAAAGACATGGTCCTCGATTTCACGCCAGTGCAGACCGGGGCGGAGCGCATATGTCATGGCCATTGGGTTCGGAAAGCCGGCGCGCGCATGCCGCGCGCGCCGGGTCCGGTCAGTCGTCGCTGAGGCCTTCCTGCGGACGGTCGCCGTAGTTGTCGGGGAACGGCGTTCCCGGTGCGCCCTTGGTTTCGCGGCTGGCGGTGCCGAGGTCGACGATCTCGGATGACGCTTCGTAGGTCATGTCACTCTCCCTTGTGTTGTACCGCTCCAAAAGCGGCGCGAGCAGGATCGGAAAGTGATCGATGATATTCACCGATAAATATGGACTGAGCCCCGGTGTCGCATATTGGAATTGCTCTCAGAAACATCCTGGCATTTCGTAAGCTCAGGAATTCAAAGCTCTGCCTCGAGAGCCAATCTCTCTGCAATCTGTGGCGCAAGCAGAATACGGCGGCGGTGGTAGGCAAGAATTCTCCTTCGCACGGCTTTTTGAACACCGGTATGATCCGGAATCGCGAGTCGTTTTGCTTCGGCATGAAAATCGTTGATCAGTGCCGGTTCCCGGCGACGTACATGATAGAGGCGCGCGTTTGTCGCAGCGACCTGACGGCTGAATTCTCTATTTGCAGATGCGTCGGCAAGCCTCTGAAACAACCGCGGAACCGCGATTTCAGGCGTCGCCAACGGTTCGCCTGCATACCTCCAGACCCCGACAAGCACGGTTTGAATAGCCGAAAACGATGTGGCATGAAGCGCCGCCAGTAAGTGCTGACCGTTCCAGAAGTAGATATCCCTGAGGCTGTCGACCGTTGGCAGCCACAGCCGAAATCCTCCGCTGGGGAGCATTTCCACGACCTCTTCGCCAACCAGGCGGCAGAGCCCATCCCTGACGGGTGTAACACTGGCCTGGAACCGTTCAGCCAGTCCAGCGATGTCGATTCTTTGCCCGGATCGGTAATCATGACTAAGAAGAATGGATTTTAGAGAAAGGTAGATGCGCTCGTGGAGATGTCGTTCGGGCGCCATGCTTATATGTCCTTGGAGACGGCGACTACAATCGTGCGTCGGGGCGAAGGGCCAGCTATTTCCCCGGGTATGGCCCAGGCCAATAGAGATTGGTCGAGGACGTATCCGAGTCCACCCTCTGATCGGAGGGTCGACTAGCGCACATGCATGTCAGCATTGCTATCTGTGAGAAAGTCGCTGCCGGTAGAATGGCCCGTCCCCAATTCTCCGAGGCCGGTTAGAAGGTCGATGCTTGATAGAGGACGGACAAGCTGTGCCTATCTTGGATTCTTCGGGTCGATCTCGCCCAACAGTTGCAGCATTGCCGCATTGGATAAGGCGGGTGCCGCCGTGTTGGACAGGTATATGAGGTTTTGGCGCTGTCCGGTCTTGATCAAGGTGTCGATAACTGAAGCGGGGATGCGGGTAGAGCACACTGATCCAATCCACCGTAGCCGATCAGCATCCTTCCGCGCAGGTTCGTAGATATTGATCCTGCCGTCAGTAGCCTCGTTCGGGAAATGTTCAGCCAGCCGCCCGCCCGCAATTAGGCCCGACAATTACATCGTTGCACTCACTGTCGCCCGGCGAATGAGTTCATCTCTTGCTAACTTAAGTGAACTTGCAATTTCGGAATGATATTTTAATTGCATGCGCGTCCTTCTCGATCTCGGACAATCTGTTCTGGTCAATGAGCAGTCCGCGCAGGATCAAACGCGCAAAGTTCCTGGCCTGATGGTCCGCGCTGCCGGTATCAAGTGTAGTGAAATAGCCCGCCTCCGGTGCGTAGATCAGCAAAGCTGCAACCACCGAAGGATCGATGGCCACAAAGATGCCGCTGGCGATGCCTTCACTGATCATCTCGCGCCGCCGCTGCTCAGCATCCTTCCTGATATGCGTAATTTTTTCGAATTCCGATCTTTTAAGTTCGGACATTCCAAAAATCGCGCGCACTACGGGATCATCCTCCGCGCTCGCCCGAGATTCCATGTACAAAAGAAGATATAACTGTGTGTCGATCGACAGGCCTGTTGCAGAGAGCCTATCATACATTTCGAGATATGGTTCGCTGCCGCGCCTGTAAACCTCCTCCGCAATATCTTTCTTCGTGGGAAATCGATGGAAGATGGATGATGGCGTACTGTTCAGGACGCTACAGATGTCACGGATGCTCGTGCCGTCATAGCCGTGCGTGGCAAATAGCTGCGCCGCAGCGGTAAGGATGTCTTCCTTTGAGAGCGGAGGGCGCCCGTCAGGACGAGGGCGTCCGGGAAAGCGGCCTTCCTTTCGTTTGGCATGGGACTGAGAATTCGACGGCATCTGTGTTATCTAGCGTGCAAATCTATGATTTGTAAGCCCCTGTGTCAGCAGCAGTGCAGCCACTGCTCATTCGCGTTGAGATAGGCTTGCTTGCTTCAATGCTCCACTTCGGTCGGCTTGGCGGCCCGACTCGGAAAAAGCCGGTTCTTTACTGCAACGACTTCGCCGCGCTGCGCCTCGGATGCGCGAAAATAGGCTCCCATTATTTTCTAGGATGAAACTGAGAAATTGGTGGCCGGCTACCACCGGCAGAAACGCTAGAAGCCTGTTGGGTCGGGCAAGCCGTGCCCAGGAAGCTGCGTAGCGGTAGCCGACAATGTATTGCTAAGCAAACGAACCGGCGTAGCGGCTCTTCAGCTTGTTGGTATACCATCTGCAGAACTGATCGACGAGACGCTCCTGCCGACTGAAAGGGCCGGGCTGATATCGGTCTGACCGGCATCCATTTCGGCTCATCAAAATAAGATCTTTGTCCTGAAGTGTCGTGATCTTGTTCACATAGAGCAAATCGTCAAGGTTGTAGTCGCGGCCTTCCTCGGCATCTTCCCGCACCAGCCAGGTCAGTTCGATCTCCGTCGTTTCTGGTCCGACGGCGCTCCAGCGATGCAGAACCACATAGTCATCCAAAATCCATGCCCAACTCCAAGGGTTGAAGACGCCAATTGCTGAACTGCCTTCGTGTGCTCCCAGGTTTCCGAGAGGCAGAGAGACGGGTCTTCCATCTTTCGATTCGCTCAAAAAGCCGGCCTTTAGAGGGTAGCGAGAGAGATTCCGAAGGTGAGTCGAATTCTCGTCGTCATCGACCAACATGCCAACCAAGTCGGGACGATTTGCAATCTGGCTCTGCCAAGTTTCGACCTCACGTTTGAATTTCGCAATGTCGGTTTGGTCGGCCTGCTCCGGCACAAGGCCGATGCTCTTGAGATTTTGCGTTGATCTGGTCGAGCAGAGTTCAGGATGCGTGGCTGGACAATGATAGCATTCCACACCATTTTCAATTACATGCTTCCAATTCGCCTCGAGGCGGTAGCTCCAGATATGAGCTATTTTGGTATTCCTGACGCCATAGAGTTTGAGAACATCAGCAAAAGGGCTGTAAACAGCGTCAAAATCTTCGACCGGCTCATCCGCCAAATTGATAAAGATGATGCCCTCAATGGTCGCCACATGGCATTGATATAGGCCGTAATCGCTTTTTTCGAAACCCGGCTGCATGAGGGGTGCGCCCTTGAGCCGGCCGTCCAGCGAATATGTCCATGCATGGTAGGGGCATACAAAGGCTTTCGTTCTGCCGCTCTTGTTGAGGCATAATGGGCTTCCCCTATGCCGGCAGTTATTGAAGAAGGCTCGCACCTTCCTGTCGTTGTCTCGGGTCACGATAACCGCTTCACCTAGAAGCTCGAGAACGAAATAATCGCCGGGTTCGGGGATACGGCTTTCATGCCCCGCGAGATGCCAGACGTCGGAAAGAACGAGCTTCCTGTCAGCCTCCCAGACGTCGGGTGACCGGTAGTAAAGTGCGGGCAGACTATGTCCCGGTCGATATGTGTCGAGCAAATCCTGAAGCTGGGTTTGCCCCGTTTGAAGGCCTTTCGGACTGACAGGGTTCTTATTCAATTTGGTGACCGCGGTCATTTTAATCTCCCGATGAATCGCGTGTGGGTGGAACCGGCACAAGCAGCTTGCATTGCCGTCGAAATGTTTGTATGTATCGACCGATACAAACTCTATCCATGCCGTTGTGTCAAGATCAATATGTTGGCGGCTGAATTAGAGCGGGAATGCTTCAAGTATTGGAAATATAGATTCACGTTTTCTATGAAATGCGAATCGATTTATTTATATTGGTTCTTTATTCTAAAAGAAATTAAATAGTTGAATATTATATATATTTAGATCTTCGTCTTAAACTGGGCAAGGGGGGAGAGTATGTTTGTATTTCTGAGGTGCGCGAATACGCGGCGTGGAATGTTGCTGGCGTCGGTCGCGATGGCTTGGTCCGCGCCTGTCTGGGCTCAAGATGATGTTCGGGTTGATGAGATTGTCGTCACCGCCCAAAAGCGCGAGCAGAGTCTTCAGGACGTTGGTGTTGCGGTAACGGCTATTGGAGCCAAGCAACTGGCCGATTTTGGGCGCCAGTCGATTGATGCTCTTACGATCAAACTGCCCAGTACGCAGGTGCTTTCAACTGGGCCAAATCTGACATCGTTCAACATTCGCGGCGTTTCACAGAATGACTTCGCGGACACGCAGGAGGGGCCGGTCGCTTTCTACAGTGACGAAGTTTACATCGGGGCCATGGGCGCGCTCGCAGGGCAGGGCTTTGATCTAGAACGCGTTGAAGTTCTACGAGGTCCTCAGGGAACTTTGTTTGGACGCAATGCGACGGGTGGCCTGGTACAATTCGTGTCCGCGAAGCCCACGTCGGACGTAAACGGGTTCGTGACCCTCACCGTTGGAGACTATGGGCAGGTGGCGACGGAGATGGCACTCAGTGGTCCTCTCTCCGACTCGGTGCGTGGACGTGTTTCATTCACGACCAATAACCACCGCGGGTTCATCGAGAATCGGATCGGCAAGGACTTGGCTAACTCCAAATTCTATGGTGGGCGTGTTCAACTGGAGATGAATCTCAGTGATCGCGACACTGTTCGGATCAAGGTGCAGGCTCTTCGGAACGATCATGAAAAAGGCCAGAACGCTGCGCTGGCAATAACCGCTCCGAACGCTGATGGATTAGGGCAGCTAGTGGGGCCGGACGAAAATTACTATGGCACCTGTCCAGGATGTTCGCTGTATAACTTCAAGGAGCCTGACAACGATCCCTACACGGGATCCTTCCAGGATGAGTATGTCGACTTCGAAAGAACGGTCCTGCAGTCATCACTCTTCTATACGCGAGACATGGACTTCGCGACGCTAGTGTCGATAACCGATTATCAGAGACTTTCTAAAAATTACATAGAAGACTCTGATATGAGTCCAGAGGATTTCTTAGTCTATGATACGGCGACACGAACCACCCAGTTATCGCAGGAACTGCGCATATCTTCTCCTTCAAAGGGGAGGCTTACATGGCTGATGGGCTTGTACGGCCTCCATATCAAGGCGGATGGTCGATACCAGATCGATCTTCCATATTTCGAATCGATATACGACTACCGGTCGATAACCAAAACAACATCGCTCGCAGCTTTCGCGAACGCCGAATACGCGCTTCTCGATGAATTGAAGCTCATAACCGGGCTAAGATACTCGTGGGATGAAAAAAAACTGGACTATAGATCCAAAATCAATGGAGCGGCGGAGCCTGATATAAATTCTCAGAGTTATCCGGACGTCGCAAAAACCGAAAAGGGCAATTTTTCGGGAAAGATCGGTCTTGAAGCCAACCCCGTGTCCGGAACCTTGCTCTATCTAAGTGTGAGCCGCGGTATCAAAAGTGGAGGCTTTGCAACGCCGATTCCACCAGCCGACCCAAGCACTATCGGTTTCAAGGGTGAGAAGCTCACCTCATATGAGGTCGGCCTGAAGCAGCGCCTGTTCGATGGCAGGGCGACCATTAATCTCTCCGGCTTTTATTATACTTATGATGATTACCAAGCGTACACGTCTCTCGGCCTGTCCCAATCCTTGACCAATCTCGACGCGACGATCAAAGGTCTCGAGTTCGAATTCAATGCCAAAGTGGCACGGGGTTTGAATATTCAGACTTTCGGTACCTATCTTGATTCGAAGGTCAAGGATGTGACGCTGCCTAGCGGGGAGGTGACGGCCCGCAGAATGCCGCAAGCACCGAAATTCAGTATGGGCGGTTCGGTGAATTATAGTTTTGCCCTTGGCGACGGGACATTGGGCATTCAGACTGACTGGAAATATAATAGCTCCCAGTACTTCTCCACATTCAACGCGCCCATCGACTATGAAAAGCGCTATATTCTTGGTAATGTGCGAGCGAGTTACGCCATCAACGATGGGACTGTCGAGTTTGCTGTGTTCGCTAACAACGTGACCGATAAAGCGTATCGCGTTTACGCGTTTGAGAACTACCTTTCTTTTGCCACCCAGTCTTATGCCCGGCCGAGGTGGATCGGCGCCAGCGTGACCATGTGGACAAAATAGGGACTTAGCTAATTATTGTCGCGGCCGACTATCATGGTCGGCCGCGATGAGGAACAATCAGATATGGCTGGCAAATATGCAGGCCTCGGCCTGGTACCGGTAGGCTTCGTCATGTTTTGTGCGATGCTACCAACCTACACGCCACCAATAGAGGTCTCGATCAGCGATCCGCTCATATCGAGTATAGCATTCGGTGTGGCAAGCGGCCTGACGATTGCCTCGATGGCCGTCGCGGTTTTGCTTTGTGCGCTCGTTACCTGGACACGTGCGCTCGACCCGCGACTTCTTGGCTGTTTAGGCGCATTGCTGAGCGCTTTCGGTAATCTGGCATCAGCGCTCGCGGCTTCTCTGCCGTTCTTTTATCTTGGTCGAGGCGTCTCGGGAGCGGGGATTGGCATCACGCTTGCCTTGATGAACCGCCTCATAGCGAGTTCAGAGAAGGCGGAAAGGGCTTATGGCAGTGTCTACGGCGCCATGACAATTACCACGGCAGCGATGCTATTCGCGCTCGAATATCTCACGGAAAAACTCGGAAAAGTTGCAGTTTATGGCATCCAAGCGCTCTTCTGGGTGGCGTGCGTCGGCCTCATTCTCCGTATTCTGCCTGACACGGGTGGCGGAGATTTTCGTCATAAGAGAGATGATCAGCCTCGATCGAAGCGGCCCATCTTGTTCGTTGTGTTTTTCTGTCTGACTATTGTGGGGCAAAGTGGAATCTGGGCTCTGGTCTCCTGGCGGGGGGAGTTAATCGGCCTGAGCGTCTTCGAATCTGGCCTGAGCCTCACGATAGCGACATTGGGAGGTGCATTCGCCAGCTTCCTGATAGGGCGAATTGGCTTCATCTACAGCCCGCGATTTTCTCTCGCGGGCTGCGCGGGCCTCGCAGCAGTTTCATGCCTGGCAGTCATGACCGTCTCAAACACTATCATTTTTATATTCTGTTGCGGCTTTTTCGGTCTGATCTTGATGGCAGTCATTTGTTATATTTTCGGTGCTGCGGCGGCCATGGATCGCACCGGCGACTATGCAGTGATCGTGCAGGGACTTTTCTTTTTTCCTTATGCCGCGGGGCCGGCGCTTTTCTCGATGTTGAATGCTCATCTAACATCGGTGCAACTTGGTGCATTGGCCTTCAGTATGTGTCTTCTGGGGGCGATCACTGCTCTCCGGATGGAGATGCTCCACGATCGTGAAATGTAGAGGCGATGTCGAAATCCTGGACGAGCGATCCTCTAGACCGGGAGATCAGCGCTCTTACATCTGATGCAGCGACATCGCTCAGACCGATTATTCGGTTCGGCACTGGGCAGCGCGGCGATCGAGAACTTGTGAGACCGACGCCATCGACTTAATCGCCAGGGCCGGCTTGTACAGCTGAGCGCTAGTGCTGGTCTGAGGGCGTGCCCGGAGGAGAGCGTAATAAACACTCCGCGAAGAGGGCGCAGATGAGTGAGCTGCCGGTATCCAATCAATGCGCTGCTGTCGTGGCAAGGCTGGATATAACATCAATCTTTATACGTTCTCGGGAATCCGAAAACGCTCGAGAAGGCGTTTTGCAACAGATTCTCTAATGAGATGGCCGTCGCAAATCTTGCGCCACGTATTATAACTAATGCCAAGATCAATCATCATGGGTGTACTTTTTTGAGATTGACGATGGCGTTTCAATTCCTCCACAAAATCACCAGGTAATTTAGCAAGTCTGGGAAGGTTATTTCTCGGCATAGGCAACTTTTCCTGCGTATAAATTCCTGCCCTAAGGCTGATGAATTGCGTATAATTTGTTCGATACAAGTAATATACGAAGCTCAATCTGATGAAATCATATTCACCCCCAGCATATGCACGTCGTGAAGTGCCCGTCCAAGAAGCCCGCTGCCGTTCATAACCATCGCCCTAGCCGCGAGGAATGTTGGAGCCGCCGAAGAGTCCGGCGCCGCCTAAAAGGGCAGAAAACACATGGTCTGTACTCACAGATTTTTCCACGAGCATATGAATCTATATATTATTTATATGTATGATGAATTTAAAAAGTCAACACATTGTGTGGCTTCGCTGAGTGGGCGTCGAAGGGTGGATGTTACGGGAGCCAGTGAAACGCCAGGATATCTCCGCCTTCCGTTCCCCGGGTGACGGTGTCCAGTTAACGACCTGATGCAGGGGTATGAGGTGCGGCTAACAGGATTTTCGGGCAGGGCGAGGCGCTTGGGTTTTTGGCGACATTGGGATTGATGGATGTACGTCCATTAATTATTTCATGGTATAATTATTAATGGACGCGCTGCCTTTTGCATTATATCGTGATCCTAATGTCCCAACCGCAAGCAGGGTCGAAGCATGGCAGAAAAGCACGGGATACCTCTTGTCCGGCCATTCGAGATTCGCATCGCGGATCGGCAGTTGATTGATCTCCGCGCCCGCCTTGCCATGGCGCGCTGGCCTGACGAAGAGACGGTTGCTGACTGGAGTCAGGGCGTCAAGCGAACCAAATTTAGAAAACTTGTCGACTATTGGGCCGGAGAATACGACTGGCGCCGTGTGGAGCGCGTTCTCAACACCTATCCGCAGTTTCTTACCGAGATCGACGGCGTAGACATCCACTTCTTCCATATTCGCTCTCGGCACGCGCATGCCCGGCCCTTGCTGATCACTCATGGCTGGCCGGGTTCGGTGATCGAATTCCTGAAAATCATTGAGCCGCTTGTCGATCCTGTTGCGCATGGCGGAAGCAGCGCCGATGCGTTCCACTTGATTTTGCCGACCTTGCCGGGTTTCGGCTTCTCAGGAATCCCGAGGGACACCGGTTGGAACGATAAGCGGATTGCGCGTGCTTGGCTGGAGTTGATGCGCCGTCTCGGATACAACGCTTTCGCAGCTCAGGGTGGGGACTGGGGTGCATGCGTGACGACCAGATTGGGGCAACTGGAACCCCCAGAATTGAAAGCCATCCACCTCAATTGGGCTTTCGTCCTTCCAGATCCCGTTCCGACGGAGGGGCTGTCTGACGAAGAGCGGCAGGCGCTGGGCGATCTCGATCATTTCCTGAAATCGGGGAATGCCTATTACCTGGTGCAAATGACCAAACCGCAGACGATCGGCTATTCGTTGGTCGATTCTCCTGTTGGTCTGGCAGCCTGGATCTACGAAAAATATCACGGCTGGACCGATAATTCCGATGATCCGGAGGATGTTCTCAGCCGTGACGGGATGCTCGACAACATTATGTTGTACTGGCTCACCGCAACCGGAGCTTCATCAGCGCGAATCTACTGGGAACACTCGGGCAATGTCTTTTCGGCCGGAAAAGTGAATGTGCCGGCGGCGATCAGTGTTTTTCCGCACGAGATATACCGACTTCCAGAGAGTTGGACGCGCGAGGCTTTCCCCAATCTCTACCGGTTCGTCCGGCACGACCGGGGCGGGCATTTCGCGGCATGGGAACGGCCCGATGTCTTTGTGGCGGACATGAGGGAATCCTTCAAAAGTGTAGATATGGGAAATCTCTAAGGGGTGAAGTCTCTAGCGAAACATCAGGCAATAAATTGGGAGGTTTGAATGGTGCAAGTGATTGAAGCTTCTGAATGTCCTCATTTTCCAAAATTCGATCCGTTGGATCCTGAGCAGGTAGTAAACCCATTCCCGATTCTTGCTGAAGCTCGTAAAGAAAAGCCAGTATTCTACATGCCGGAATACGATCTTTGGGTCGTTACCCGATTCAAGGATGTTCAGACGATCTATCGCGATCTGAAGACCTATTCGAACGCAGAGATGCATGAACCGCGAATGCCGCGTACGCCTGAGGTGGTGAAACGCAAAGGAGAAGATTGGCATATTCCGATGGACGGATTGCTGAACCGTCTCGATGGTGCCGATCATATGCGTGTCAAAAAAGTTCTCTTCAATGAACTGACGCGCGCAATCAATGGCATCGATGCTTGGCTGAACGATTGGCTCAACGAGCTCGTAGACGGTTTCATCGACGACCGGGAGGTGGATATCATCGAGTCGTTCAGCTGGTGCATATCTGTCTCAACGATTGCACGACTTCTGGATGCGTCTGAAACTGATGCGGCAAAATTCAGGGAATGGAGCGAAAACTGGTTTGAATTGAGCGGTTCCGATCAGCTTACTCATGAACATGCCGACATTTGCTGGCAGGGGTTCGCCGATTTCGAAGAGTTTGCGATCAGGCTCATCGACGCGCGACGGGCGGATCCTGGAAACGATATCGTTTCAAAGTTGATCGAGGCGCAGGAGAAGGGAGCGCAGCTCTCCTATCGTGAATTGGTCACCAATATCCTCGGCTTGGTCGTGGCCGCAACGGATACTACGGCCAACAGCATCGGGATGATGATGTATTCTTTGGCTGTGGATCAGGATCTACAGAAGCGATTGCGAAATGAGGAAGCTCTACGCGCGTCCTTCATTGAGGAATTGCTCAGGGCTCGAGGACCGCTTCGAGGCGTCGTTCGGAAAATTTATGAGCCGGTTGAATTGTCGGGCATTTCCATCCCGGCGGGGGCCACGCTTTATGTCCATATATCGTCGGCATCCCGTGATGAGGAGACGTTCACTGATCCTGAGATCTTTGATCCGGAGCGGGCGAATGCGCGTAAGCATTTTGCTTTTGGCAGCGGTGCGAGAATGTGCATTGGAGCAGCGCTCGCACGGCTTGAGATCAGAAAGGCACTGGATGTATTCCTTGACCGCGTCCCACAGTTTGGTCTAAGCGATCCCAGTCAAGGGTTGACCTACTCACAGAATATCATCGGTCCGGCGCTCCATTCCGTGAAGGTATGTTGGTGATTCCCGATAAGCGGCTGCCGATGGCATCGGCAGCCGCTTCTGGCCGGACGATGTCGGCACGGTCCGCCTGCACAGTATCCATCATGGATTTGCAATAGGCCCTGGTCAACGATCTCTTTTGCATATGCGAACAACAACGTTGCGGTGCTGGTTCTATGAAAAAAGCCATTTTTGAGATGGCGGTACTAGAATTTGAGAAATGATACGGTCTTCCGAAACCCCTTACATGAACGGATGGCTTTCTCGGATCTTCGTTGTCCCGATCAGCAGTCCGCCAGATCCTCTAGCATCTGCTTCATGCCTTTCCGCGGAGCGGGCAAATTGCCTTCGCCTGAAATAGCACAGACGGTCGGCGTATCAGATCCCAGTGCGAAAATTTGATCATTTGGAGACTGAATGCCTTCGAAAATCAGCTTGAAGTCGGTTCTTTCCGGCCTGCGTGTCTTGGAAATCGGCCATTTTGTCGCTGCACCTTTCTGTACGCGATTGCTCGCCGATCTTGGCGCCGACGTTATCAAGATCGAGCCTCCTGCCGGAGACCCCGTTCGGCAATGGGGTGAGATGGTTGAGGGACGATCATTGTGGTGGTCGATGCATGGCCGAAACAAGCGCAGTGTTGTGATAGACCTGAAATCGGAAAAGGGGCGTGAGATTGTCCTGAGGTTGGCCGCTGAATGTGATGTCGTTGTGGAGAATTTCCGCCCTGGCCAACTTACGCGAATGGGATTGGGCCCTGATGTATTGCGCAAGGCGCGACCCGATTTAATTGTCGCGCATATTTCGGGCTATGGTCAGGATGGGCCAGGAGCACACCGAGCCGCCTTCGGCGTGATCGGCGAGGCAATCGGAGGATTGCGCTATCTGACCAACCATGCGCCCGGCATGATCGATCTGCCACCCGTACGCGTTGGCGTCAGCATCGGGGATTCGATCGCAGGTCTCTATGCGGCTTTCGGGCTTATGACGGCGCTGTGGCAGCGTGATCGTGCCGGGGGTGATGGTCAGGCGCGGACGATTGATGTCGCACTGACCGAGAGTATGCTGAGCATGATGGAAGGTATGCTCCCAGAGTATGGAGCGTTGGGCAAGATCAAACAGCCGGGCGGCGGCGGTATTTCCACTGCGGCACCGTCTAATGCCTATCCAACGGCTGATGGCGAGTGGGTTTTGATTGCGGCCAATTCGGAGCCGCTATTCGCCAAGTTGATGGCACTGACTGGTCATCCCGAGTTGATTGGAGCGCCTGGCTATTCAAGCAACCCGGAACGCGTTGCCAATGTCGAGTTTCTCGATCGGTTGATCGGTGAATGGACGCGAGAGTTTTCCGCCGACGATTTAACCACGCGTCTGGATGAGAACGATATCCCCAACTCCAAGGTCTATACCGCTGCCGACTGCGCGTCCGATCCGCAATATCTTGCGCGCGGCATGGTGCGAGACGTGCCTGATCGGCATTTTGGAAAAGTGCTTCAGGCGGGTGTGGTGCCGCATATTCCTGAATCGCCGGGGGCTGTGCGGTGGGCCGGCCCCGATCTTGGTGAACATAGTCGGGAGGTTTTGACCGAAGTGCTGGGTCTCGATCCGGTCGAGATTGAAGAGTTGAAACGGGATGGCGTACTGTGATTGCCACTGGACATCGACATGACCTGCAGCCGGAGGGATCTTTCACTACGGTGATGAAAGCTTCTGATACCGGGGTCGGGCTATCCTTGTGTGCCGACGTGTCTATCTCGTCGCCGGGAAGCCTGCATCATAAGCCAGCGCGGAAATCTCGACAAGCTGACCGGGCACAAACAGAGAAGTCACGCCGAGCAGAGTGCTTGCCGGCCAATGATCGCCGACGAAATCTCTGACTGACGGCATCGCTTCGAGAACCGCGGGCGTATCGATGCAGTAAATTGTCCACGAGGCCAGGGAGTCAGGCTTCAGTCCTTCCGATGCAAGCAACTTGCGCATGATATCAAGGATGAACTGCAGTTGCTCGGTGGCCGTGTTGCCCACAAGGCGGAGCGTTGTCAGTGATCCAGTAACCGGTGCGATGCCGGAGATATGCACGAATGGGCCGGTCCGAACCATCTGGGCGAAACCAAAGGTCTCGTGTATCTCGCGGTCGAGATAGCCAACCTCGGGAACGGTGCGTGTGATGCTGCTGCTCATCCCTTGAGGTCTGCCATGAATGTCTTGACACCATCCTGTACTCCGGCGGTCTTCTTCATGAGATCGAGCCCGAACACTTCGTTTTCGGGCATATCTCGCAGCACGGTCATGGGGTCCCGCGAATCGGCGACATAGCCCATCGCGTAACAGGACAATTGATAGCCCATCACCCTGAGCAGATCATCGGGCAGGGTGCGTGCGACCTCAAGAGGGGTGGACAGATACTGGTTCTCTTCCTGGCAGACCCAGCCGACAGAATATGTGATATTGATTCCTTGGCGGTGTTGGTCGCTGCGATTGCAACCAGCGGCGTGGAGCACCTTGCCGGTGTAGAATAGCGCTGAACCACGAGGCATTTCAGCACACACCATGTCTGCTTCCCCATAGTGATCCGGATCGGCGTGAAACTTGTGCGTGCCTGGCACGATACGGGTCGCTCCATTAACATCGGTGAAGTCCGTCATCGCCCAGATCATATTAAGCTGTACATTGTAGTCGAGCGGGAAAGGAAAAAAGTCCCAGGCGATCTCATCGCAGTGAAGTTTCTGCGGTTCACCGCCAGGCAGGATCGTCATCACCTGAGTTAAGTTCAGGCGAAAGCTCGTAGCCTTGTCGAGGAATTTTTGGGCGGTCTCAAGTGCCAGAGGATTCATCACCAGTTCGTGCGATGCTGGCGATCGGGCAATCATCGCCCCCGTTCGCTTAGTATGAAAGCCGAAAAAACTGTCGCGTCCCTGTCCACACCGCTCGACATACGGCGCCATCTCCGCGCCGATCCGGTCCATGAGGTCATTAGTGACCAGATTGTCAACGATAACGTAGCCATGCTCGCGCAGGCGTTCGACAACAGCGTCAGCACCACAGTCATTCTTCAGGCGAATGGTTTCCACGGTCAACCTCCCGGCAGAAGCAGCGCACGCTACGTGGCTGGCAATATCGTGTTTCCGACCGGATTGTCGGGTAGGCAATCCATCTTTGGATAGAGTAGGTGTGGAACAGAGATGAGGAGTCTACCCGCGTTCGGTGCCCAGCCATCTCGACATTACTGGCTATTGAGGCGAGGCCGTTCGCGAAATGAAGTCAAAGACTTGCAGAGTTTGACTTGAGTATGATCAGAAATATGATGCAATTATTCGAATTGCAGGAGGGAAGGCGAGAAGGTTTGCGGAAAGCGGGCATGACGGACGCTCTCGGAGCATCGGCTGATCCGATCAGCATCAGGACTCTGTCTTTCGTACAACGATGCCTGCGGGTTTCCTTTTCCACGCTTGTCTGGATAGATGCCAGTGATGTCGGTTTCTCAGAGTATCTCAGTTTGGGACTTCCGGATCAGTTAATGCAGGATTATTTTGCAGGGGTTAGCCAGTTCGATCCGTTGAGCATCTCCAATACGTTGGGATACAATAGGTGTTTTGTGGCTCTGGGCAGCGATGTGGTTCCACAGGATAGTCCCGCCCAGATTCGTTATCGCAGCCACCTCGCCCATTATGGCATTGAAGATGAACTCGACATGCTCGTTTGTGTTGGCGCGGTGCCGGTGGCAAGCATTGCCATCCATCGTCGTCCTGTCGATCCGGCATTCATTGAGGACGACGAATTCTGGTTGAATCTTCAAAGCTATGTCGAGTTCAACATGCGCTTTCATCCGCGCGTGCAAAGCTTGGTGTTGTCTAGCGCGTTAAAGGGTCAATACGGTCTGAGCAAACGCGAAACCGAAGTCGCAATGCTGGTCAGTGATGGTGCATCCAACAGCGATATAGCAGAAATCCTATGTATCAAGACCGGCACGGTAAAAACGCACATCGTCCGCCTACTCGACAAGCTTGGTGTCAGTAGTCGCTACGGTATTATGGCTCGATGCCACGCCATCCGCATGGATGCGCGGAACTGAGGTGTTGTTTATTGGGCCGAGCAGGTCAGTCCGCGGAGATTGCCGTTTTAGGTGCCATCAGGCCTGCCGTGAGAAACTGGATCATTCGTTCGAGGACCTCATCATTGTCGTCAGTATTATACTGTCCGTCAGAAAGGTCATCGAGGCGGGACACATCGGCAAGCATATAGAGGTAAGTGCCAACAATGAACATCATGCGATAATGGACATCAACGGACGGGACTTTGGGAAGGGCATCGCAGAGAGCCTTGATATAGCGCTTCGCTGATGAATCATAAACTTCGCGACGAAGTCTGAACGCCAGTTCGTCAGGTTCATGGTGTAGGCGTGCCTGAATTCGAACGAAAGCGAGACCAGCCGGCCCGCTTTTCTTGAACTCGAACTGAGGTTGTATAAAGGCGCGGATCAAGTCCTGAACGCTGGGCCTTGCCTTCCTGCTCAGCAGTTCGTCGAGCAGCTTATGTCGCTTCTCTGCCAATTCCATGCCGCGACGTTTGAAGACTGCCTCGAATAGGCCTTCTTTAGATCCAAAATAATAAGTTATGAGACCCTGATTCACCGAAGCATTTTCGGCGATCTCCCGCATTGATGTCCCGCTATAGCCTTTTTTTGCAAACAACCGTTCAGAGACGTCAAGAATAGTCGCATCTATGTTGAGGTCGCGCTGAGGTCGACCGGGGCCACGCACCGAGCGTTTCAGTCGGTATGATGGCTTCTCCATCTTAGTAGCCATGTCCGACCACTTCTTGAACTCCCGAATAAATCAAAAATCGCCTGCGTGTGTAGTCAGGTCCGATACCGTGCGCCAGCACTAAAAAGGATTGTTGCATGGTTGAAACTGCCTCCGGCACCGATGATCGTGTCATCAATAATCAATCGCAAAGCCTCGGTTCCAGGCACGCGCCTGTTCGTAGCCGCTTCGCCATTCTGTAGTCGGGGCCACGGCTGACCGCCTCCTGTAATGGACCGAAAACTGCCGATCCTTAGGAGTTATTGCAGTTTTTAACCGCATTTGCAAAGGGGCGTTGACAATAATGTTCACACGTATAATTAATAGCATTCATGGAGTCGGTTGTGGGGCCGGTCCAACACGCAAAAAATGGATGTTAGAGGGTGGTCGATATGACCAGAAGGGGGTGAAATGAATATCAGGTACTCCATCGTGCTCAAGACCTGCACTGCCATGGCTGTGTTGCAGTTCGCCGTTCCAGCGTTTGCACAGACGACGGAAACAGGGATCATTGACGCCGACATCGTTGTCACGGCGCAGCGTCGTACTGAAACAGTTCAGGACGTTCCGGCGGCGATCACGGCATTCGGGGCGGAGAGCCTTCTCAGGGCAAGCGTGTCGAGTGGAAATGATCTTCCGCGCATCGTTCCGAACCTCAACTCTTACTCGCCAATAGGCGAGGGCAGTAGCCCGGTTTTCATCATGCGGGGCATTACGGCGAACGATTACAGTCCGCACCAAAGTCGTCCAGTCGCACTCTTCGTCGATGACGGAATTCGTGGCATGTCCGCTTTGGAAGCCGTGCAACTTTATGATATTGAGCGTGTGGAAGTTCTGCGCGGTCCTCAGGGGACTTTGTACGGGAAGAACGCAACGGGCGGTGCCGTCAATGTTATCACGCGCAGGCCGACGTTTGAGGATGAAGGGTCTTTAACGCTGGGCTATGGTTCGTTCAATCGCGTCGAGGCTAGGGGCGCTGCTCAGACCACGCTGATTGACGATGTGCTAGCCGTGAGGCTGGCGTTTCAGATGATCAAGGATGATGGTCTGGTAAAGAATCTGGTGCCGCGCGCGCCTCGTCTCGACCAGACTGACGCGCTTGGTGTTCGGGCTAGCGTGTTCTTCAAGCCTTCCGAGGATTTTGACGCCACTCTTCGTGTTTTTCATGCACGTGTTGGCGGTACGGGTTCCGGACCGTTTGCAAAGATCATCTCGCCAACATTGTCGGCAATTGCAAACCGTGACGGTCTGGGCTTTTACGAACAGCGTCAAAACTATACGCCCGATCGCCGTATTCGCGACACCGGCCTCAACTTGAATCTGAACTGGAATCTGAGTGATACGCTCACGTTGACCTCGATCACGACCTATGATCGCGGCGACCAGTTCGATGGCGGCGACTACGATGGCCTGGAAGTTCATACCGATCACATCGTCATTGCCACTGACGACATTCGTCAGTTTGTGCAGGAGGTGCGATTCAATGCAGATATCGATCGCCTGAAGGTCACTGCCGGCGCATTTTTCAGCTCAGACAAGATGCTCGTCTTTAACGACTTCGCGTTTAACGCCGAACCTGCGCTCGGTATTACCTTCGATCCCAACGCATTCGGTGTGCCTTACACCGGTCCTACGCTTTATGGTATCACGCTCGGCAACTCGTTTGATCAGAAGCGGAAAAGCTACGCTGGCTATGTCCGTGGTGTTTACGAGGTAACCGACAACTTTAACGTTTCTGCCGGTTTTCGATACAGCCACGACAAGGTGTCCGCGCTCAACTACTCCGCGATGATTGGAGGCGTGGAAGCGTCGCCCGCCGGCGGGGTGGTCACGGAGGCCGGCTGGCGTTTCCTGGTGCCGACGTTCACAAATATTGATCGGATCAGAAAATTTAATAACACGAGTTTCGAGTTCGGCGCCGACTATACGATCGGTGATGCGATGATCTATGCTTCGTTCAAGCAGGGATACCGCATGGGTGCAGTAAATGCATCGGGTTTCAACATCCCGGACGAAGCGAGTATTATTGATCCGGAAACGGTTGATGCTTACGAAGTGGGCGTCAAGTATCAGACGCCGGACAGAGTGCTCACGCTGAATCTCGCGGCATTTCGCAACGACTATAAGGATCAGCAGTTCCAGGTCACGCAGGGCGCCCTGATTTTTCTCAACAATGCGCCAAAGTCACGTATTTGGGGCGTAGAAGCGGAAGCGAGGCTTCGTCCGATTGACAGTGTATTGTTGACCGCAAGTGCTGGTTGGTTGGATCCGAAGTTCCTGGAGGCGGATGTCACGCCTGGCGACCCCCTGACCGGTGACGTATCCGGGAAACAGCTGGTTGGTGCGAACAAGTTCAATACCAATGTCGCGGTTGATTGGCAGATGCTGGAAACCGGTGCCGGGATCGTTAACCTGCGACTTGATGCTGTTTACCGTAGCCGGACGTACTATGTGCCTCTTAACAAGCGCGAGTTGTCACAAGCAGGTTACTGGCTCGCCAATGGTCGACTTTCCTACGATATGGATAAGTTCAGTATAGCACTTTGGGGCAAGAACATTCTTGGAAAGAAATACTTCGTGTCGAGCTTCGATTATGTGAATGCTGTCGGAGTTTCGATGAACAACCGAGGTTCTCGTCGTCAATTTGGTGTTGAAGGAACGATCAGGTTCTAGGGTCTTTCATTATCCGTTCCAGCTGGCAGATCAGGCTCTGGAACGTAATTGAAGCTGCCGCGCCAAGCCATGGCGCGGCAGCCGCAAATTAAGGAGTGCAATATGGTTTCGATGCGTTCGGTGCAGGATTCCAACGGCTCGCATTCTTCATGGCTTCCCGAGGATACTTCTGAACTGCGCCGATATCTTCAGGGAGCAGATACCGTGGCATTGCTGCCAACTGTGGCGCATCTGACCCGTGACCCTTCTGTGCTTCGCAAGGAATGGAAGCCTGCATTTTATTATGGAAACCCAATCAGCGGATTGCCGCAGGATGAAGAAGACAAAATCCGTGATTTCTGTGCGGAGAAGTTGATTGAATTCGTGCGGTCCGGGAAGCCTGTGCCATCGCAGCGTAGTTACGACGAAGTCCGAGCTTTCTGCCAATGGATGATGCCGGAGGTTCACGAAGGTTATACCGGTATGCTGATCGAGGAGCTTGTTTGCGACAAGCATGATCCACGAGAGCCCCGTTGGAAGCTGGATTCCAAGAGTGGCGCCGTAGCACCGCATGTACTGATCATCGGAGCCGGCGAGTCCGGGCTTCTACTCGGCTATCGCTTGAAGCAGGCTGGTGTTCCCTTCACGATCATCGAGAAAAATCCCGGTGTTGGCGGAACCTGGTTCGAAAACGATTATCCAGGCTGCCGGGTGGATGCAAACAGCTTCTTTTACAGCTATGCATTCGCACGCAACATCTGGGAGGAGTATTACTCTCAGGCGCCCGACCTTCGGAAGTATTTTGCTCGTATCGCCGAAGAGACCGGTTTGTACGAGAATATTGTTCTGAACGCGGAAGTCACGGCGTGCGTGTGGGACGAACAGGCTGCAAAATGGAAAGTCGAATATCGGCAGGGCGACACCATTCAATTAATCGAGAGCGAGTTTGTCACCAGTGCTGTGGGACAGCTCAATCGCCCATCCCTGCCCAACATTAAGGGACGCGAGCTCTTCGCCGGACCGGCGTTCCATTCGGCTCGCTGGGATCATAATGTCGATCTTACGGGCAAGCGTGTCGCAGTGATCGGCATTGGTGCCAGCGCAATCCAGATTATTCCGCAGGTTGCTAAAGTTGCCGAAAGGGTGACCGTCCTTTGTCGCAGCATGCCCTGGCTGGTGCCGACCCCGCTGATTCATGAACATGTCAGCGAAGGCATGAAGTGGGCGCTGCAGAATATACCGAGCTATGCCTTATGGCTTCGAGCGACCCTCGCGCTGCCCGGAGCCTATGGCATGCTTGACTGGGTGGTAGTGGACCCCGATTATCCGCCGACTGAGCGTTCGGTTTCGGCACTGAACGATCAGGTTCGCGCCGTCATCACGGCGTGGATCGAAGAGAGGATTGCCGACCGACCCGACCTGCGTGACCTGCTGATCCCTTCCTCGCCTTTCGCTGCCAAGCGAATTACGCGAGACAACGGATCATTCATTGAAACTCTGAAGCGCGACAACGTGGTCGTAAACAGGACGCCGATTCAAGAGATCGAGGAAGGCGGTATAGTGTTCACGGATGGTAGCCGTGAAGATTATGACGTCATCATTTACGCGACGGGCTTTCATGCTTCTCGTTTCCTTATGCCCATGAAGGTCTTGGGAGAGGACAGCCGCGATCTTCATGCAGTTTGGGATGGAGATGATGCGCGCGCCTATCTTGGCATGACAGTTCCTCATTTCCCAAACTTGTTCATTCTCTATGGCCCGAACACCAATCAGGCTGTGCATGGCGGCAGCGCGATCATGTGGACCGAATTTTCGGTGAAGTATGTTCTAGACGCTGTTCATCAAATGACGCTGCAGGGTTTCCGATCACTCTCAGTAAAGCAGGATGTGTTCGAAACCTATTCAGATCGCATAGATGAGGCTGGAGCACTTCGCACGTGGGGCTTTTCGGATGTAAGCAGCTGGTACAAGAACTCGAAGGGGCGATCCACGCAGAACTTCCCTTTTTCATCATATGAACTTTGGTGGCGCACTCATCAGGTCGACCTGTCAGATTATGAACTGACATACTGATTCGATGCTGGGAGCGATCGGTTGGAGGGGTTCATGAAGCCGGCAGAGCATACGTTGAATGCCGATACACGTGCATTGCTTGATTTGTTGGCAAACGCTGGTGGCCCCTCGCTTGAAGAAATGCTTCCAGCGGATGCACGGGCCTTTTTCGCGGCCGGGCGGGATTTCTTTGCCCGCGATCAAGAACAGGTAAGTTCAGTCGAGGATATCTGCGTCGAACATCAGGGGCGCAGTCTCGAAATGAGGATTTATCGCCCTGTAGGCACTGCGCCCGAAATGATGCCTGGTCTTGTATACTTCCACGGTGGCGGATGGGTTCTCGGAGATCTCGATAGCCAGGACCCGCTGTGCAGAAAGCTCTGCAATGCCAGCGGAGTTGTGATCCTCTCGGTTCAGTATGGCCATGCTCCCGAAGCGCCTTACCCTGCTGCGGTCGATGATGCCTCGGCTGCGTTTGACTATATCTGTACCAATGCCACGCAGTTGGGACTGGATGAGCGCCGCATTGCCGTTGGCGGCGAATCTGCGGGCGGTACGCTTGCGGCGGTGGTGGCACAAACGGAAGGCCGACTGGGAGCAACTCGAATAAGGTGTCAGTTGCTTCTTTATCCAGTTACCGATTTGTCGAGGGCGGACGGCCAGAGACAACCTTCGGACGGCTATTTTGTTACTGCAAAGATGTTGCGCTGGATGATTGATCTCTATCTGGCCGGAGCAGATCCCGCCGATCCTCGCGTATCGCCGCTGTTGGAACAAGATTTGACCGGATTGCCACCTGCGATCATGGTCCTTTGTGGATTCGATCCGTTGTTGAGTGAAGGAATGGAGTATCGGGACCGTCTCGCCGATGCCGGCGTAACGGTCACGACGAAGCTCTATCCGGGGCAAATCCATGCTTTTCTTACGATGGATCGTCATATTCTCGAGGCGCATGATGCTATCTTAGAGATTGGCGGATTGTTGCGTCAGTCCCTGTCGCTCTGAGCGGTACTAGTCAATGCACCAGATCCGGATTCCGCTCCGGTAGGGTGTACAAAAAGGGGCAGCGGTATGCACGTTGAGTCCGATGGCGCGTTTGCGATTGATATCGAACAAAAGCTCCCGCCTAGACAATTGATGTTGTTTGCATTCCAGCATCTTCTCGCTCTGACCGGTATCTGGATTTTCCCAGTGCTCATCGGCCAAGCTCTAAATCTGTCGACGGTGGAGGTCGGCACCATCATTCAGGCGTGCTTCCTGACAACTGGTCTCGTGACGATATTACAATCCGGCAGGATGCTGCGTTTGCCCGTCGTACAGGGGCCCACGGCAGTATTTTTCGTTGTTCTTGTTGCCGGCGCACATAGTTATGGGCTGGGTGCTGCTTTCGGTTCAATGGCGGTGGCAGGCGTGATTTTCGCACTTCTCTCGCTCCCGATCCGCGGCTGGGCATTGCTTCCGCGATTGGCACCCTTTGTCTCGGCCCCGGTGGTATTCGGAACGCTGCTGGTGATCATCGGTGGCCAGCTGGCGGGAATCGGCTTGCCCAACTGGTTTGACGGCGATGGTTCTGGAGGCATCGGATTCATTTCCGCACTTACCTGCGCGATCGTGGTGCTTATCAGCATTATTTTCGGTGGCAACACGGTCGTCAGGCGGGGTGCGCTGTTGATTGGCATCGTCGTCGGCAGCATCTTGCATATCTTCGTTGCGGGTATTGATCTGACTCCGATCCGAGAAACTCCTCTTCTCCAGATCGTTCAACCGGCTCCCTTTGGACTTGGCGTTGCTTGGCCGCTGGTAGGCTTGATGCTCTTGGCGTATGTTCAGGCAGGTTCAGAAGCGATGGGCATGTATTCGCTTCTCGCGCGATGGGGCGGTCAGTCCTTGTCAAGGGGCCGTATTGGTCGCGGCCTGTTTGGCGAATTTGTAGGCTGTGCCATTGGTGCGTTGTTTGGCGGTCTCGGTACGACCTCCTATGCTGAGAATGTCGGCATTATCCGCGTATCCGGTGTTGGAAGTCGCTGGGTGACAATGACGGCCGGGATATGCGCTATCATTGTTGGCCTGATACCGATGTTTGGTATCCTGATCGCCAGTCTGCCGAGTACTGTTCTGGCGGCAGCATCGACGATACTCTTTGGTATCATTGCGATCTCAGGTATCCAGATGATGCGGGATGTTGTCTGGGACGAACTCAACCTCATGGTGGCGGCAGTGTCCTTTATCGTCAGCCTGGGTTGCGCTGCCTTGCCTGCCGCCCTCTTCTCAGGGAAGGATCCAATCGTTCAGGGGCTCTTCACTCAGCCGATCCTCGTTGGAATCATACTGCTCATGGTTCTTCAGGTGGTCGTGAATGTCCTGATCCGCCCTTGTCTTGAGCGCAAAGCCAACAGCGCTGCCCAAGAAATGGGCGATCAAACGATACAAGGCACCGTGGAGTAAACTGTCCGGAGGCTCATCATGCTGGCCCGTCCTTTGATCATTACAATGCTGTTGTTCTCGACGGCACCGAGTTTTGCTGCTGGAGATCCTGAGAGGGGAAAGCAGCAATTCTCCGTTTGCAGTTCATGCCACAGCGTGCAAGCCGGTGGCCCCAAGAAGCTTGGCCCCAGTTTGAGCGGTGTCGTTGGCCGGAGGGCAGGCAGCGAACGTGAATACCTGACCTATTCGAAAGGTCTGCAAGAGTCGGGAATGGTATGGAGTCCGGAAAATCTTGATCGCTTCCTAGCCGACCCGATCAAGACGATTCCCGGCACCAAGATGACGATTGGTAAAGTCACCAATATGCAGACCCGAGCGAACATAATCGCTTACCTCGCGTCCCTTAGTAAGTAGCCGATGGGTGTTGGTGGCGCAGTGGAGAAAAATGCCAGCGGCCCGCTAGCGTAGTGTTGGCTGTAAGTCCAAATTTCTTGTTTGAGCGCAGGGGTGCTCCGTGAGACCTGATTGTGTCGCCAGTTCGGAAACTCTCGCAGACAGTATACTCGCACTATGCCTATCCGAATTTGGAGCGTCATTTGCAATGCTGTTCTGGTTCGGAGAGAATAATAGGCTCGAAGCGCCCAGATCTCTGGCAATGTCACAAGGTCTTTTGCCGTTTTACGATGAGCATGTCGGCACCCATGATCCGCTGAACCTGCTGAGTCTTTCAGAAGCTCGCTCGGAGGTCCGGTCGTTGCGCCAAGACGTACGGATGATCAAAGAGCTCCACCCGGCTTATCTGGCCTATCTTACCCGCTTTCAGATTCATGACGAACTCGATATGGTTTTTTGGTACGGGGAGCGCCCTGCCGCCGGCCTTGCATTGTTTCGTACGATGGGCTGTCAGGAATTTCTTATCGATCAAAATTGCTGGGACAATATCCACCACCATTTTGACTGCGTGCTTCAGGCGCACGACAGATTGCGAGAGATCAAGCTGCAGCACTTCTCGCATCGCTATGGCCTGACTGTCAGTGAAGTATCGGTGGTGCGGGCGATGATGGCGGGAGCGAGCAATCATGAAATCGTGGACTTGCTTGAACTGAAGCTATCGACGGTGAAATCCTATATTTTTTCTATCTTCAACAAGATGGGCGTTGAGAACCGTACTGCGGCAGTGGCCCTGTTATATCAGGCGCTGCTCCGCTGAGCAGGTGCGGTCAGGAAAAGTGCCGCCACGCCGCTTCAAATGTTGCACGGCTTATGTCAACAATCTCATCGATTTGCTCTCGTGTGACAACTAGAGGGGGCAATAGCATCATCGTATCGCCCATCGCACGCAGGGCCAGACCATTGTCAAGTGCCCATTGCATACACCAGGGGCCGACGCCTAGCTCCTCGTCGAACAGTGTCCTCGTTGTCGCATTGCGGCCAAGCTTGATACCCGCAAACAGCCCGCGAGCCTGAGTGTCGACGACGATGGGAAGAGTGTTCAGCTCCTGAATCCTGCTTTCGAAATAAGGGCCGATATCACGGCTGATGCGGCCGATCATGTCCTCATCTTCAATGATAGCCAGGTTGGCCAGTGCCACCGCACAAGCCATCGGAAAACCCGAATAGGTGAAGCCGTGATACCACTCGCCACCCTGCTCGATCAGCACGTCAGCGACCGACTGACTGATGATCGTAGCAGAAAGCGGCACATAGGCCGATGTCAGCGCCTTTGCGCAAGTGAGAATGTCAGGGATCGCGCCATAGCCTTGCATTCCCCACTGATGCCCGGTCCTGCCGAATCCGGTGAGCACCTCATCGCTGACGAGAAGGACATCGTATTTGCGGCAGATCCTGGAGATTTCCGGCCAGTAGCTTTCGGGTGGCAGAATTGCACCGCCAGCACCCTGGATCGGTTCCCCGACAAAGGCCGCCACTTTATCGGGACCCAGTTCGAGGATTTTATCTTCCAGCCAGCCGGCTGCGCGAAGCCCGAAGGCCTCGCTGCTTTCACCGGCTCCGAACAGGAAGTGATCAGGACAACCGATATGTGCAAAGCCGGGGAGGGGGAGATCCCCGCCTGCACCATGCATGGTATTGATGCCTGACAGACTGGCAGTGGCCATGGTCGATCCATGATAGCCATTGTCGCGGCCGATGATGACCTTGCGCTCGGGACAACCACGCAGATCCCAGTAGCGGCGCGCAAGCCTGATTGCCGTTTCGTTCGCTTCCGATCCTGACGTTGTGAAGAACACGTGGCTCATGCCCGGCGGTGAGATGGCAACCAGCTTTTCGGACAGCTCGATTGCCTCGCGATTGGTTGTCCGAAAGAAGGAGTGGCAATAGGATAGCTTCTCAAGCTGCGCTGCGGCGACGGCCGCTAGTTTTTTGTTACCATAGCCAATCGCGACACAGCCAAGGCCTGCCATGCTGTCAATCACGCGATTGCCATCGACGTCCCACATGTAGACGCCTTCTGCACGCGCGACGACGCGTGCGGGGGTTTCGCGCATCGACTTGTAATCGGTAAAAGGGTGCAGATAATTGGTATTGTCGGCATCCTGCCATTGCTGCGTGGATCGGTTGCGGAACATCGCGGTCTCCCGAATCAAATCTCGTCGAACATGCTTTCTATGAAAGCATCGGGATAAAAACTGGCCGTGCAACCAACTTTCGTTGGTCAACTGACCACTGTCTCAATGAAACTGTTTGTGGCCCATGTGTCGGAGATCGCATTCCGCGGATACAACGGGGCAGGCTTCAGCGCTTCCAGCACGACGTGCTGAAGGTGCATTGGCATCGGAAGCGCTGAAGTTAACACTGTTGCTCGCCATCTTCGCGAATGACGATCCAGTCTATAGGGTAAAGCCTACCAGGCAGTATAACCGCCATCAATCACAAGCTCGGTGCCCGTGACAAACTTCGAAGCATCCGAGGCCAGATACAGGGCGCCCTGAGCGATATCATCCGGGGTTCCCAGATTACCTATGGGATGCAAATCTACAGCAGCCTTGCGCATACCCTCCGGATCACCGGAATTGTCGAGAAAATTCCACAGCATCGGCGTTTCGATGAAGCCGGGATGGATCGAGTTGACACGGATATTGTAGCGCTTCGCACCGCAATGGATCGCGACCGATTTCGTCAGTAGCCAAACGCCGGCCTTGCTGGCGTTATAGGCAGTCATCTCACCCTGCCCGACCAAGCCCCATACCGATGACAGGTTGACGATAGAGCCACCGGTTCGCTTCATTAGTGAAATACCAGCTTTGCAGCCTAGGAAAACGCTGTCCAGGTTGACGGCCTGCATAAGCTTCCAGTTTTCGAAACTGGTGTCTTCAATTGAGGCGCTGAACGACATGCCGGCATTGTTCACTAGAACGTCGAGCCTGCCATACTCCTTCTCAATCAAAGCGATGGTGTCATTCCATTGGGTTTCCGACGTGACATCCAGGCCGTAAGCGACAGCCTTTCCACCTTGTTTGCGGATTGCCTCGACTCCGGACTCGCACCGCTGCGTCGTCAGATCGCTGAGAACGACGGTCGCACCTTCGGCTGCGAAAAGGGCCGCAATTGCCTCACCAAGACCCTGACCCGCCCCCGTTACAAGAGCAACTTTACCGGATAGCTGACCCATGCCCGAATTCCCCTCCATCAGTTTCGGCTGCCATACAAACGCAACCCGTGAGGAGCGAGCGCCGCCTCCGATGCTGTGAACGGCCGCCCCCTCATGGGGTGTGTAAAAAACGTTTGCGCAATATTGTATAATCGACCAAACAATATATAGCAAGAGTGTCGCGGTCAGCGGGGAAATCAATTGAAACGCTATCGGATAGGGCAGATCGTCCCAAGTTCGAACACCACCATGGAAACTGAGATTCCGGGCATGTTGCGCGCTCGGGAGATGGTGAGACCGGAGCGGTTTACCTTCCATTCAAGCCGCATGCGAATGAAGCACGTAAACAAGGAAGAGCTTGCTGCGATGGATGCCGAGTCGGATCGGTGCGCGCGCGAACTCGGCGATGCTCGTGTCGACGTGATCGGTTATGCTTGCCTTGTCGCGATCATGAGCATGGGTCATGGTTATCACAGGGCTTCGCAGGAGCGCCTGACGAGTGTTGTCAAGGCCGAGGGTGCCGAGACTCATGTCGTAAACAGCGCCGGCGCCCTGGTGGATGGTGTCAAGGTCATGGGCGCGAAGCGTATTGCAGTCCTTACGCCTTACATGAAGCCGCTAACCGATATGGTCGTCAGCTATCTCGAGAATGAAGGGCTTCAGGTCGTCGATCGGGTTTCGCTGGAAATCTCCAACAATCTCGACGTTGGCGCGCACGATCCCAAGCGATTGCCTGGCATTGTCGCGGGCATGAACTTTTCTGATTGTGATGCCATCGTTCTTTCGGCGTGCGTGCAGATGCCGTCACTGCCGGTCATCAGTCAGGTAGAGGCGCTGACGCGCAAGCCAGTCATCACGGCTGCAGTAGCCACAACCTATGCAATGCTCGAGCGGCTCGGTCTGGAACGGATCGTGCCTGGGGCGGGGGCGCTTCTGTCCGGTGCATATTGAGAGCCATGAAATGAGCGGAAATTTTCTCTACGGCGCCAATGTCGCAGCGAACGGCATTCGTCAGCATTATCTTCGTTATGGCGGTCGTGGACCGGTGGTGGTAGTGGTGCCCGGAATTACCAGCCCAGCCATAACTTGGGGATTTGTTGGCGAGGCCCTGAGTGCCGATTACGATGTCTATATCCTCGATGTGCGTGGGCGTGGGTTGTCGTCGAGTGGCCCTGATTTGGATTACAGCCTCGATTCTTGTGCAGCCGACCTTGCCGCGTTCGTGGAGGCGCTCGGTCTTTATGGCGTAACAGGTCTTGGGCATTCGATGGGCGCACGTCATCTCCTGCGCGCGGCGCGTAGCGGTGGCTTTGATCGGCTGATACTGGTTGACCCCCCGGTTTCAGGGCCGGGCCGGCGGCGCTATCCCATGGCTCTCGAATGGTATACTGCCTCGATCGCACTCGCCGTCCGCGGTGCGAGCGCTGACGAGCTTCGGCAATTTACCCCGACCTGGTCCGAGGAGCATGTGCGTCTGCGCGCCGAATGGCTCCATACGTGTTACGAGCCAGCTGTGCGGGCGTCTTTCGACGGCTTTCACGATGATGATATTCATCAGGATGTCGCGGTGTTGGGCGTGCCGTCTCTGTTGATGGCGGCAGAGAACGGCGGCGTGATTGCCGACGGCGATCTCACGGAGATCAGATCACTTTGCCCGTCCATGGAATGGTGTCGCATCGCCAATGCCGGTCATATGATTCCATGGGATAATCTCCCTGATTTTCTTGCGCAGGTGAAGAGATTCACAGGATGACGCGAGGCCTCGCTTCAGCTGACGTGATGTCGGAGACTATCCTCAAACGGGAAAATGCCAGATGCCGGTAAGTGATTATGATCTTTGCGAAGCTTGGAAGCATGTCCTTGGTCTCTGCCGGGTGAACCGGGGAGACAATGTAACGATTCTTACCGATCGCAGCACGCATCCCCAAAATCTGAGGGCAGCCACGATTGCTTTGCAAAGCTTGGGCGCGGTTGTAACGCGCATCGATCTTCAACCTGTCGACGCCGAAAAGGCGCTCAGCAGGGACGCATTCGGCTATCTTGGCACGACGCCGCTGACCGGAAACGAGGCGGCGCTCGCTGCTTGTCTAGCGAGCGACCTCGTTGTGGATTTGATGGTATTGCTCTTCTCTGACGAGCAGCAGAAGATTCTCGAGTCGGGTACGCGCATCCTGCTTGCGGCAGAACCGCCCGAAATCCTTGTCAGGCTCATTCCCACGGAGGTTGATAAAGCCCGGGTCAACGCTGCGGCACGGCTGCTTGAGGCCGCTTCAAGGATGCACGTAACATCGGACGCTGGGACCGATGTAGTGTTTAGTCTGGGCCAGTATCCCGCGGTTAAGGAATATGGCTTTGCCGAGGAGCGTGGGCGGTGGGATCATTGGCCAAGCGGCTTCATTCTCACTTGGCCTAACGAAGGCCATTCAAATGGCCGGATTGTCATCGATCGTGGGGATATCGTGCTGCCTCTCAAGCGCTACGCCACCGGGCCGATCACGCTGGAGATCAAGGATGGCTATGTGACCAGTATCTCCGGAGGGACTGACGCCGAACTTCTCCGAGAGTTCATGGAGAGCTTCAATGATCGGGAAGGCTACGCGATGTCCCATGTCGGATGGGGACTTCAGGACCGCGCGAAGTGGTCGACGCTGAGCTTCTATGATCGCGAGCAGACGATCGGCATGGATGCCAGGGCTTTCGCTGGCAACTTCCTTTTCTCGCTTGGTCCGAATCTGGAGGTTGGGGGCACGCGTAACACGGCTTGCCATGTCGATGTGCCCTTGCGAGGTTGCTCGATAACGCTTGATGGAAAGGCGATTGTCGAGCGCGGCATCGTATTGAACATGAACGTAGAAGATCAATAATGACGCAGGCGGAGGTCTATAACCGACAAGGATTTGGTCAATCACTTCAGCTTAGGCCGCCTTTTGGTCTGCTTATTGTCGACTTCGTTAACGGCTTTGCCGACCCTGATCAATTTGGCGGCGAAAATATCAGTGAGGCAATACGCAACACGATTACTCTACTTAGGGTTGCGCGGATACGCGAATGGCCGTGCGCATTCAGTCGCATTGTTTTCGCTGATGACGATGCTGATAGTGGCGTGTTTGGCCGGAAGGTGCCGAGTCTGCTGGCGCTAAAGGAGAATACGCCAGCGTCAGCCATCGTTGACGACCTCGCCCCAATTTCAGGAGAACTGGTGGTGCGCAAGACTGTGCCATCGGCTTTCTTCGGTACAAACTTGGCTCCCTTTTTAATCGAGCGTGGTGTAAAATCGCTCGTCGTCGCCGGTGCTGTGACCAGCGGTTGCGTACGGGCGAGCGTGGTAGATGCAATGAGCTGGGGATTCCAGCCTATCGTACTTTCCGACTGCGTGGGTGATCGGGCAATCGAGCCACATAAGGCAAGCCTGTTCGATATCGAGCAGAAATACGGGGAGGTTTTGCAACTTGCCGAGTTCTTGAAAAGAACGGAAATGGGAGCTGGCTGAAGATATCGTAGCCGACGCGAGGCTCAGAAGGGATCGTGTCGAGGATGATATGGCAGTCATCGAAGGACGGAGCTGATAGATGAGCGTAAGTCTGAACGTCAATGGGAAGACCGTACAGCTGGATGCAGATCCGGAGATGCCGTTGCTCTGGGTTCTGCGGGAAAAGATGGGGCTTAATGGCACCAAGTTTGGCTGCGGCGTCGCGCAATGCGGTGCTTGCACCGTCCATTTCAATGGTGATCCGGTGCCTTCGTGTCAGCTTACGCTTGGCGCCGCAGCCGATGGCGACATTGTAACGATCGAGGGACTTAGCGCGGATGGATCTCATCCATTGCAGAAGGCGTGGATCGAGAATGATGTGCCACAGTGCGGCTACTGCCAATCGGGTATGATAATGGCTGCGGCGGCACTTTTGGATCGTATTCCCAAACCGACAGAAATCGACATCAACGAGAATATCACAAATATCTGTCGATGCGGAACTTATGTACGGATTCGCAAAGCTATTTTGCAAGCGGCGGAGGCATGAGCATGATCGCTCCCACGCGCCGCGGGCTATTGGGCGCCTTCGTTTCCGTCAGTGGTGCGGTCACGTTCAACTTTGCATTGCCGCGTATCGCGCGCGCCATGGAAGCGGCGCGTGCGGAAGCCTCGGATGTGGAGGTTACATCTTGGATCGTGATCGAGCCTGATGACACAGTACGGCTCCGAATACCCCAGACAGAAATGGGGCAGGGCGTTGAAACTGCGTTGTCGCAGTTACTTGCCGAGGAGATGGACCTCGATTGGGCCAAGTTCAAGACGGAGTTTTTCGATGCGCAGACCAATCGCGTGCGCAATAACGTCTATGTCCACACCGCGACGCTGAACAGCTGGGGTGTCGACATGTTGTTCGATCCTATGCGCAGAGCCGGGGCGCAAGTGCGACTTATGCTCTTGCGGGCGGCCTCAGCGAAGCTGAATTTGCCAGTAGACCAACTCCGGATTTCCGGGAACAAGATTGTAGACCATTCGGGTCAGCAGTCGATCCGGTTCGGTGAAATCGCGGTTGAAGCCGCCAAGCTGCCCGTACCTGATCCCGCCTCCATCACCCTCAAGCCGCGTGAACAGTGGCGTTACATCGGCAAACCCTTGGGGCGCCTCGATTCGAGAGCGAAGTCGACCGGTAAGGCTGTCTACGGGATTGATATCGTTCTGCCCGGCATGGTTTATGCTGCGGTGCGACAATCACCGGTCTTTGGTGGTCGCCTCAAATCCTTCGATGCCTCGGCGATCATGGGACGGCCCGGTGTGCTAAAGGTGGTTCCGATTCGTGGGGGTCCCAGTGGCTACACAACGCCACCAACCCTGTGGGATATCATCGATTTCAAGATGGACGATGCCGTCGCAGTCGTGGCCGATAGCTGGTGGACTGCTAGGACAGCGCTCGACGATCTTCCGATCGAATGGGATGAAGGTGATAACGCGGCCGTCGACAGTGCATCGATCGAGCGTAGTTTCTCCGAAGCGCTCACCAAGCCTGGAAAGATCGTGCGCAATGAAGGCGATACAGAGAAAGCCCTTAAGGAGGCAGCCGCCACTGTCGAAGCTGACTATCACTACCCCTTTGTGCAACATGCCCCCATGGAGCCCATGAACTGCACAGCACTGGTCAACGAGAATGGTGTCGAAGCCTGGGGTGGTTCACAATATGCTGATGAGGCGCTGCGTATCGCCGCTTATGCCGCCGGGGTGGCTCTCAAGGACGCAAAATTTCATCTGACGTATGTGGGTGGTGCCTTTGGGCGTCGTCTGTCCCAGGATTATGTCAGTCAGGCCGTTCAGATCGCCAAGGCAATTCGTGGGACGCCGGTTAAATTGATCTGGTCTCGGGAGGAGACCACGCGCCGTAGCTATTATCCGCCCGCGGCCATGATGCGCTTTTCTGGAGGCCTTGATGCCAATAAAAAAATAGTGGCATGGAGGGCGCATTCTGCTTTTGGCAGTTCACCCTTCCAGCCATATGGCCTCTCGCGCATGCCATTTGCCGTTCCGAACATTGAAATTCAATATACGGGACTTGAGACGCCACCGCCATTCGGTTGGCTGCGCGGCGTGGCACATACCCAAACCACCTGGATGAATATCGGCTTTCTCGGTGAACTTGCTGCGAAAGCAGGAACGTCGACTTACGAATTTCATTTGGCAGCGCTCGACGAGACCCGGGTGCCAAAGGATCGCGCCGATTATGAAGATGCTGTGGCTCGCATCCGACGGCAGCGTCGGGTTCTGCAGGAGGTCGTGAAGCGTGCCGGCGGCCCGGTCCGGCGTGGTCGCGGGCGCGGGCGAGGTATCGCCATTACCGACATGAGCTACATTCCGGGCTACCATTCTTCCTGTGCGGCAATGGCGGCTGATGTAACTCTGGACGGGAAGGGGGGGCTGAAGGTCGACAAGGTGTTTGCCGTTGTGGACGTAGGCACCGCGGTCAATCCACAGAATATCGAGGCGCAGGTTCAAGGCGCCATTATCTATGGGCTCTCGAACGTGCTGTTCGGCAAGATCACGCTGAAAGACGGACGCGTCGAGCAGGGTAATTTCGATGATTGTCCGATGGTAAGGCTTGCCGATGCGCCTGATGTCGACGTCTATATCATGCCGTCAAGCGCCAAGCCTTCCGGGATAGGCGAAGAAGGAACGCCGACTGCCGTCGCAGCAGTGACTGAGGCGGTTTATGCTGCCGGCGGTCCGCGCATACGGCGCCTGCCCATTATGGACAACGATTTGAGATTCCGAAAGGGCTGAACAGCCCAGGTACGGCGGAGGAACTGGTCGGGAGGCCGGTGCTTTCCTAACATTTTGCATACAAGGAGGGTTAGATGGGACTCGTTGAAGGCAAGTCAGGCATTGTCACCGGTGCCGCGGGCGGAATTGGGCGTGCGACTGCAATTCTTTTTGCAAAGGAAGGGGCCTCGGTGATTGTCTCCGACCTGGAAGCGTGCCGCGCCGCTGCCGAGGAAACGGTGGCTCTTGCGAATGCCGCCGGTGGTGGGAAGGCGGTGTTCGTCGCGGCCGATGTTGCAAAGGCTGCGGATGCCGAGATGCTTGTCAATGAATGTGTCAGCCGATTTGGTCGGCTCGACTATGCCTTTAACAACGCAGGCATTCTGGCGGTAGGTTTTACCTCCCAAGTGGAGGAGGACGAGTTCGACCGGATCATGGAGGTCGACGTCAAGGGCGTCTGGCTTTGCATGAAGTATCAGTTGCGCCAGATGATGAAGAACGGGGGTGGTGTTATTATCAACACCTCTTCGGAAGGAGGGCTCGTAGGTACGCCTCTCGCTGGCCCCTATGTGGCGGCCAAGCATGCGGTGATCGGCCTGACCAAAACTGCGGCAGGCGAGTATGCGAATATGAACATTCGCGTCAATTCTGTGGCGCCTGGCACGATCGCGACGCCCATGGTTCTATCCTTGCCGAAAGAAGCGCAGGAAATGTTGATGGCGCCGCAGCCCCTGCATCGCCTGGGAAATCCCGAGGAGGTTGCGGAAGGCGTGGTCTGGCTGGCTTCGGACAGGGCGTCCTTCATCACCGGCATTACGTTGTCGATTGACGGTGGCGCTACGTCAAATGCGCAATCCTACGATCCGAAGCTTAGCCCCGAGAAGCTCGACTGAGCTGCATCGAAGATGCACGATTGTTGATGCCAGTCGAGAAATGGGTCACGAATGCCGAAGCTGATTGTTGTGACGCGTGAAGGTGTGGAGAAGACAGCTGAGGCCGACACCGGCCTTTCCGTAATGGAGGCTATCCGTGAAAACGGTTTCGATGAGCTTCTGGCGCTTTGCGGGGGCTGCTGCTCATGTGCAACGTGCCATGTATTCGTCGACGAGGCGTGGTCGGACGCGGTCGGCGGTCCCGGCGAGGACGAGAACGACCTGCTCGATTCGTCGGGCCACAAGCAACCAAACTCGCGGCTTTCCTGCCAGATCGAGATGAGCAACGCGCTCGACGGCCTCAGGGTCATCATCGCGCCGGAAGACTGAGTTTGAAAGCAGAGTACCGCGCTCGCGGCACTCTGTGAGACTATAGCTTTCGCCGTCGTGATCGACTCTGAGGTGGTGCGTCAACGCTCGAAGCAGCGGCGAACAATTGGGTTGGGTCGGAGGGTGGGGCGTCCTCATACCCGCGTTGCAGCCAGGCAAGCAGCATCGCTCTCTTCCGCTCCGCGACTGCCTTGACGATCTCGACCAGCACCATGTTCGCCTTGCGGGCTTCGGGAGAGAAGCGCGACATTGCATTGCGGAAATCGGTTGGATCAAAGGTTGTATGCGCGTCGATCTTGCCGGCGAGAAAGACCGCGCCAAGCGGGTTGAGCGGCACGAACCCGATTCCCAACTCGTCCATCGCGGGCAGAAGTTCGACTTCCGGGGCTCGCCAGAATAGCGAATATTCGCTCTGGATGGCAGTGATCGGTTGGACAACGCGTGCGTCGAATACTGGCAACGTCTGCCTCCGACAGCCCGAAATGCCGCACCTTGCCTTGGTCGATCAGTTACTTCGCACTGCCGGCCACATCCTCGATCTGCACATTAGGGTCGACGCGATGCTGATAGAACAAGTCGATGCGATCGGTCCTGCGGTGCTGGAGGCAGGCACCTACGATCGCAGGAAGACGTGCATTATATTAATTATACGACCAATTTCATTGTCAACGCGATGAAAGAGCTGTATTGGTTGAGTTGCTATATACGGCCAAATACATTGTATCGGCGAGGATAGCGCCGAACCCGTCTCACAAGAAAGGGGAAACTCCATGCGCTTTTCGGTCATCCTTGCTGCGTCTACCGCGCCTCTCGCCTTTGCGTCGCTCCCCGCGGCAGCAGCAGATGTGGAACCGGACAGTGCTTTCACGCTCGGCCAGATCATCGTCACCGCGCCCGAGCAGGAAGGTATCGCCATCGCGTCTTCAACGCTGTCGTCGGAGGCGATCTACACGTTCAACCGCAACACGCTCGACGAGGCGGTCAGCCTGATGCCCGG